>JAPLQE010000047.1 GCA_026399835.1 Burkholderiales bacterium
AGCACAGCGCCGCGATGGTCAGCCCGAGCGCCTGGGACTGGACGAAGCTCGGCCACCAGAGGTGGCCCTCGGCCTTGTTGGCAAAGAGCATCGCCGCGATCGCGGTGTTCAGCGCGACCGTGGCGAGCAGGATCAGGACGATGCGTCGGATCATCGAGAGGGGGGCTCCGGCCCCGATTATGGCCCGCATGCCATCTGGCCCGCCGGCGGCGCCCGCGGCGCTCATCCGGCCACCGCGAGCAGCCACGCGCCGAGCGTGCGGCCCGGCACCAGCGTGAACATGCCGGCGATCACCAGGCCGGCGAACGCGCCGCCCATCGCACGCCGGTGCGCGGTCACCGCGCCCCGCCGGATCGCGGCGATCGCGCGCCACAGGTTCCACAGCGTGAACGCCGACAGCAGGTGGATCGGTCCGAAGCTGCCGAGCGGCGTGTGCACCGGAAAGCGCTGCGCCTCGATGAAGAACGAGCCGAGCGCGGCCGCGACCATCGCGGCGACCCAGAGCCGGCCCGCCATCCGGTGGGCCGGTGTCCCCTTGCGGCCGGCGATCACGAAGGCGCCCAGGGCCAGGGCGAGGAGGGCCGCGACGACGTGGACGGCGATCGCGGGTTCGAGGAGGCGGGCTTGCAGCGGGGTCATGGCGGTGTCCCGTGATGCGGGAGGCGATGGCCGGATCCTCGGGTCGCGCGGGCCGGCCCGCGAGCGGCGTGCGACGAATCGCCGCCGGCGCGGCGCGAGCCGGCCGTCCGCGGCGCGGACCGATGCCGAGCCGCACGCCCGTGACGCTCCGTGGGGGCGGCCCGTCGTGGGACAATCCGGGCCTTCGCCCGCCTCCGCCCCCCCGCGCCCGATGGACACCCTGACGCTCATCCGCCCCGACGACTGGCACCTGCACCTGCGCGACGGCGAGGCGCTGCGCGCCGTGGTCGCCGCGACCGCCCGGCAGTTCGCCCGGGCCATCGTGATGCCCAACCTCAAGCCGCCGGTGACCACCGTCGGGCAGGCCATCGACTACCGCGACCGGATCCTCGCGGCGCTGCGCGCGACCGCGGGTGACGAGCCGGCCTGCGCCGGCTTCGAGCCGCTGATGACGCTGTACCTGACCGACCGCACGCCGGCGGACGAGATCCGCCGCGCGAAGGACTCGGGCGTGGTCCACGCGGTCAAGCTCTATCCCGCCGGCGCCACCACCAACTCCGATGCCGGCGTCACCTCGATGGCGGCCGTGCGCGGCGCGATCGAGGCGATGCAGGCGGCCGAGCTGCCGCTGCTGATCCACGGCGAGGTGACCGACGCCTCGGTCGACGTGTTCGACCGCGAGCGGGTCTTCATCGACCAGGTGCTCGAGCCCCTGCGCCGCGACTTCCCGGCGCTGCGCGTGGTGTTCGAGCACATCACCACGCGGGAGGCGGCGCAGTACGTCGCGACCGCGCCCGGGGCGATCGCCGCGACGATCACGCCGCACCACCTGCTGTACGAGCGCAATGCGCTCTTCAAGGGCGGCATGCGGCCGCACTGGTACTGCCTGCCGATCCTCAAGCGCGAGACGCACCGGCGTGCGCTGCTCGAGGCCGCCACCTCCGGCAGCCCGCGCTTCTTCCTGGGCACCGACAGCGCGCCCCACTCGAAGCACCTGAAGGAGAACGCCTGCGGCTGTGCCGGCTGCTACACGGCGCCGCATGCGCTCGAGCTGTACGCGGCCGCGTTCGAGTCGGTCGGCGCGCTCGATCGCCTCGAGGGTTTCGCGAGCCTGCACGGGCCGGACTTCTACCGGCTGCCGCGCAACACGGCGCGCGTCGTGCTGCGGCGCGAGTCCTGGACGGTGCCCGAGGCGCTGCCGTTCGGCGACGAGGCCATCGTGCCGCTGGCCGCCGGCGAGTCGCTCGCGTGGCGGCTCGCCGCGTCCTGAGCGCCATCGCGGCGGCGTGGCGGCTGTCCCTCGCGGCGGTGCCGCGATCGGCAGTGCCGCGATCCCCCATCGCGGCGGCGCCGCGACCCTCATGACCCGGCCCTGGCTCGCGCCGCACGAGGCGCGGCTCGCCGAGCTGGCGCCGCTGTCGGCCGCGGCGCGCGTCGCGCGGCTCGACGCCTGGGCGCGGGAGGCCGAGCTGCGCACCGAGTCCGGCAGGCCGTTGCGCTTCGTGCCCGACGCCGGCACGGGCGCTGCGCAGGCGGGCTCGCTGCGCCCGGCCTACGAGGCGCGGATCTTCGAGGCCGGCGAGGTCGCGACGCGCACCGATCCCGCTGGCGCGCGGCACGACCTGTGCAACGCGCTCGCCTGGCTCGCCTGGCCCCGCGCGAAGGCCCGGCTCAATGCGCTGCACGCCGCGGCACTGGCCGAGGCCGCTGACGCGACGGCCCCTTCGGGCGCTGGCACGCCGGTCGCAGGGCGCCCTGCCGCACCGGCCTCCCGCGGCCCGCTGCGCGACGCCGCCACGCTCTTCGACGAGAACGCCGCCGTGTGGGTCGGGCTCGATGCCTCGCTCGAAGACGCCCTGCGCGCCTTCGACTGGACGGCCCTCTTCGTCGCCGGCCGCAGCCGCGTCGAGCGCTCGGTGCGCGTGCACGTCTTCGGGCATGCGCTGCTCGAGAAGCTCGACGCGCCGTTCAAGGCCATCACCGCGCACGCCTGGCCGCTGCGGCTCGACGCCGGCGCGCCGCCGGCCGAGGTCGATCGCGTGCTGGCCGCCTCGCTCGAGCCGGGGCGCCTGTCATCGCGCGCGCTCTGCCCGCTGCCGGTGATGGGCCTGCCGGGCTGGTGCGACGCGAACCGGGACCCCGCGTTCTACAATGACGCGGCCGTGTTCCGGCCCGGTCGCCGGCACAGGGCGCCGGGCTGAGCCGACCCCTCGCAGGCACGTCGCCCGCCGGCCGCTGCACATCCGAACCAGGAGACCCCTTCGCCATGCTGCTGGGCTGCATCGCCGACGACTTCACCGGCGCCTCCGATCTCGCGAACACCCTGACCGCCGGCGGCATGCGCACCGTGCAGGCCATCGGCGTGCCGACCGGTGGCGCCGCGCCGGATGCCGATGCGGTGGTGGTCGCGCTCAAGTCCCGCAGCATCGACCCCGCCGACGCGGTCGCGCAGAGCCTCGACGCCCTGCGCTGGCTGCGCGCCCACGGGGCGCGCCAGATCCTGTTCAAGTACTGCTCGACCTTCGATTCCAAGCCCTCGGGCAACATCGGCCCGGTCGCGCAGGCGCTGCTCGACGCGCTCGATGCGCCGATCGCGATCGCCTGCCCGGCGTTCCCGACGAACCGGCGCACGATCTACATGGGCCACCTGTTCGTCGGCGACCGGCTGCTGAGCGAGAGCGGCATGCAGCACCACCCGCTCACGCCGATGACCGACCCCGACCTCGCGCGCTGGCTGCAGCGCCAGACGCCGTACACGGTCGGGCTGCTCGCGCATCCGACGGTCGCCCGCGGCGCGGCCGCCAGCCGCGAGGCCCTCGCGGCGCTCGCCGCCGGCGGCGTGCGGCTCGCGGTCGCCGACGCGATCACCGATGCCGACCTGCGCACGCTCGGCGAGGCCTGCGCCGACGCCGCGCTGATCACCGGCGGTTCGGGCATCGCGCTCGGGCTGCCGGGCAACTTCCGCCGCGCCGGCCTGCTGCGGCCGCACGCCGGCGCCCTCGACGCAATCGGCGGCCCGGCGGTGGTGATCTCGGGCAGCTGCTCGGCCGCGACCCGTCGGCAGGTCGAGCGCTACGCCGCGCACGCGCCGTCGCGCCGCGTCGAGGTCGACGAGGTGATCGACGGACGGCTGACCGCGGCCTCGCTCGCCGACTGGGTGCTGGCGCAGCCCGCGGGCGCGGCGCCCCTCGTCTACAGCTCGGCCGATCCGGAGGCGGTTCGCGCCTCGCAGGCCAAGCACGGCACGCAGCGCGCGTCCTCGGCGATCGAGCACTGCTTCGGCGAGCTGTCGGCGGCGCTGTACGCACGCGGCGTGCGCCGTCAGGTCATCGCCGGGGGCGAGACCTCGGGCGCGGTCGTGCAGGCCCTGGGTGTGCGGCTGCTGGCGATCGGGCCCGAGATCGATCCGGGCGTGCCGGCGCTCGCGGGCACCGACATGCCCGTCGGCCTCGCGCTCAAGTCGGGCAACTTCGGCACCGACGACTTCTTCGACAGGGCGCTCGCGGCCGTCCGCTGAGCGTGGCGCGGCTCCGGCCGCGCACCCATCACACGACACACACGGAGAGACATCATGGAGATCCTCGTCACCGGCGGCGCCGGGTTCCTCGGACAGCAGCTGATCGCACGCGTGCTCGCGAAGGGCACGCTGCGACTGGCCGATGCGCAGGGCGCGCGCGACGAGCCGGTGTCGCGCATCGTCTGCTTCGACGTCGGCGAGGGCGCGATCCGCGATCCGCGCGTGAAGAACGTGGCCGGCGACATCTCCGATCCGGCCCAGGTGCGCGCGCTGGTCTCGAAGGACACCGGCGCGGTGGTGCACCTGGCGGCCGTGGTGAGCGGCACCGCCGAGGCGGACTTCGACCTCGGCATGCGGGTCAATCTCGACGGCACCCGTCATCTGCTCGAGGCCTGCCGCGCGCTCGGCACCGCGCCTCGGCTGCTGTTCTCGAGTTCGATCGCGGTGTTCGGCGGCGCGCTGCCGCCGGTGGTCACCGACGCCACCACGCCGACCCCGCAGGGCTCCTACGGCATCCAGAAGCTGGTCGGCGAGCTGCTCGTGCAGGACTACACCCGCAAGGGCTTCATCGACGGCCGCGCGGTCCGCGTGCCGACCGTCGTCGTGCGGCCGGGCCGCCCCAACGGCGCCGCCTCCGGCTTCGCGTCCGGAATCATCCGGGAGCCGCTGTCGGGCATCGACGCACCGCTGCCGGTGCCGCCCGAGACCGAGATGTGGGTCGCCTCGCCGCGCACCGTGGTCGGCATGCTGCTGCGTGCGCTCGAACTCGCGCCGCAGGACTGGGGCTGGCATCGCAGCCTGAACCTGCCGGGGCTGACCGTCTCCATGCACGAGGAGCTCGCCGCGCTGCGGGCGGTCGCCGGCGACGCGGTCGCCGCGCGCGTCAAGCCCGAGCTCGACGAGAACGTGATGCGCCTGGTGCGCACCTGGGCGGCGCGCTTCGACACCGCACGCGCGAGCGCGATGGGCTTCACCGCCGACGCCGACTTCGCGTCGATCGTCCGCGCCTACGTTGAGGACAACCCGCAGGCCGTGCGGGGCGCGGCGAATTGAGCGCGTGGATCGTCACGTTCGTGACGATCTCTGCCGCGCAGGGGCGTACGAGCCGTCCCTGTGCGCTCAGCGCGCCAGGAAGCCGCCGTCGACCGGCCAGTACGCGCCGTTGACGAACGAGGCGCGTGCCGAGCTCAGCCAGGCCACCAGCTCGGCGACTTCCTCGGGACGCCCGAGCCGGCCCGCCGGATGCATCGCCTCCAGCGCCTGCAGCGTCGCCGGGTCGCCCTCCAGGCCCGCGATCATCGGCGTGTGGATGAACGCCGGTCCGATCGCGTTGACGCGCACGCCGCGCGCCGCGTAGTCGAGCGCCGCCACCTTTGTCAGCCCGAGCACGCCGTGCTTGGCCGCGGTATAGGCGGGCGCACCCGCGAACCCGACCGCGCCGAGGATCGACGCGACATTGACGATCGCGCCTCCGCCGCTCGCCAGCAGCGCAGGGATCTCGTGCTTCATGCACAGGAACACGCCGGTGAGGTTCACCGACAGCACCCGGTGCCACTCGTCGAGCGCGTAGTCGGCGGTCGGCGCGATCGTGCCCCCCACGCCCGCGTTGTTGCAGGCCGCGTCGAGCCGTCCGAAGCGCTCGAGCGTCCTCGCGACCAGCGCCGCGCAGTCGGCGTCGCGCGAGACGTCCGCCGCGACGAACACCGCCTCGGCGCCCGCCGCGCGCACCTGTGCCACCGTGTCCTCGCCGCCGGCAGTGGCTGCCGCGAGGTCGGACACGACGACCTTCGCGCCTTCGCGCGCCCAGGCCAGCGCGATCGCGCGGCCGATGCCCGATGCACCGCCCGTCACCAAGCACACCGCGTCATGAAGCGTCGTCATCCCGCGTCCTCCCATGATGGTTCGTTCAGACATCATGGGATCATGCGCCGCGCTGGGTCGTGCCGCCTTGCGCCGCGTCAAGCGCGCGGCTCGGCCTCGCCCTTCCGAAACCACGACCTGGCGATCGGCGACCCGAGCACCTCGATGCGCCCAGCGGCCTGCGGTGTGCGCCCGGAGCGGGCGACGGATGGCCGACGAGGCTAGCGCGCGGCGGGCGCCTTGCGCGCGGTTCCGCGGCGGGCGGGCCGCTCGGCGCGCGGCGCCGCGTCGGCCAGGGCCATCGGCATCGAGGCCCGCGCGGGCGGCACGCCGATCGTCCAGGTCTGCGTGCCCTCGGGCTGGTCCGCGACGCGCACGGTCAGGGTCAGCTCGGGCGCCTCGATCGACTCGCGCGACTGCAGGAAGACCAGGTTGCGGCTCGCCGGCTTGGAGATCGTGAAGCCTGCGGCGGCCGGTGCCGTGAAGCCCGCCGGCGCCTGCACCGACACCACCTCGAAACGGGTCGCGGACACCGGTTCGCCGGGGGCGGAACCGAAGGGCACCGCCACCTTCAGCCGCTGCCCGCGCTGCGACTGCACGGACGGCGCGCCGAGGTCGAGCGCCGGCAGCGCGGCCGGGGCCGAGGCGGCCGCGGGCGCGGCGAGCGCGGCGAGCGCGGCGAGCAGTGCCGCGCCGAGGAGCGGACCGAGGACGAGGCGGGTCGGATGGGGCATGCGGGAACTCCGTCGGGGGCGCGGCACCTGCCGCGAACGTCTTCCGGAGATTAGGCGCGGTGCCCGCGGCGGGCGAGGCGCCGCCGCCCGCCGGCAGTCCGCACCCCGCGAGCGGATAGAATCCGCCCTGGAGCGGGTCGGACGGTCGCCGGGGCAGCGATGCCCGGGAGGAAGGTCCGGACTCCAGAGGGCAGGGTGCTGGCTAACGGCCAGGCGCAGCGAGCGTGTCCGAAAGGCGCGCCCAAGGCGACGGACAGTGGCACAGAGAACAGACCGCCGATGGGGCCGCGCAAGCGGTCGCAGGCAAGGGTGAAACGGTGGGGTAAGAGCCCACCGCGTCCCTGGCGACAGGGGCGGCACGCCAAACCCCACCCGGAGCAACACCAAATAGGCACGCGTTCGGTGCAGACCGTGGAGGACGCCCCTCCGAGCGTGCGGGTTGGTGGCTCGAGCCCCCGGGCAACCGGGGGCCTAGACGAATGACCGTCCGCCGGGAGACCGGCGCACAGAATCCGGCCTACAGACCCGCTCCACTCCTCATGCGTGACCTGAGCAGTTTCCGTTAAGGGACTGATTCGGCTCGCTTTAGCGCCCGATACTGGATATCGATCCAGTTCTCAGGAAGCGCGGCTAAGTGCTTGTCCCGATTGAGAAAAACCGCTGTCAACTTGACCGACATTCCGCTTTTACGTACAGTGGGAAAAGGTGCAGAAAAGTGGTTGAGAGTGGGAGATCAGTGCGGTTTAGGTGCTGATCGACCCGTCATACGACGCTTCGGACAAGGTGGGGAATGTTCCAAGGGCGATCCGCGCTGGCGCTGGACGCGAAGGGCCGCATGTCGGTCCCGACGCGGCATCGCGACGCGCTGATGAGTCAGTGCGAAGGTCGGCTCACGCTGACCCGGCACCCCGACGGCTGCCTGCTCCTCTACCCCCGACCCGTCTGGGAGGCGGTCCGCGAACGCATCTCGGCGCTGCCGATCAGCGCGAGCGCGTGGAAGCGGTTCTTCCTCGGCAATGCGACCGACGTCGAACTCGACGGCACCGGTCGCGTGCTGATCTCGCCCGAACTGCGCCAGGCGGCGGGTTTCGAGAAGGACATCGTGCTGCTCGGCATGGGCTCCCACTTCGAGTTGTGGGACGAGCCCAGGCTGACGGCGAAGGAAAACGAGGCGATCGCTGGCGGTATCCCCGAGGCCCTGTCCGGTCTTTCGATCTAGGCGGCGCCCTTGATCGAGCCGGCGGTTCCCCGGGTTCACCGGTCGGTGATGGCGCAGGCATGCGTCGACGGGCTGGCGATCCGGCCCGACGGCGTCTATGTGGACGGCACGTTCGGCCGGGGCGGTCATTCCGCCCTGATCCTGGCCGAGCTGGGGCCGTCGGGGCGGTTGCTGGCGATCGATCGGGATCCCGAGGCGGTCGCGGTCGGCAGGGGGTGGGTGGATGGGCGCTTCTCGATCGAGCACGCACGCTTCTCGGAGTTCGGGGCGGTGCTCGACGCGTGGGGCATCGGCGGGGTCGACGGCGTGCTGCTCGACCTCGGCGTCTCGTCACCCCAGCTCGACGATGCGTCCCGGGGCTTCAGCTTCAGGGCCGACGGGCCGCTCGACATGCGGATGGATCCGACGCAGGGCATGTCGGCGAGGCAATGGCTGGTTCAGGCGTCTGAACAGGATATCGCGGAGGCATTGAGAGACTATGGAGAAGAACGGTTTGCTGTTCCGGTTGCAAAGGCGATTGCTGCTCGCTGCCGGGATGCCGGCGACACCGCGTTCCGTACCACCGGGGAGCTTGCCGCTCTCGTGGCGGGCGTCGTCCGCGGCCGGCAGAAGAGGCCGGAAGTGGGGAAGGATCCGGCCACACGCACCTTTCAGGCTCTACGGCTTCTCGTCAATCAAGAGCTTGAGGAGCTCGCGCTCGTCCTCGACCGCATCGTCGGCCGGCTGAACGTCGGCGGACGCATGGTCGTCCTCTCCTTCCACTCACTCGAAGATCGGATGGTCAAGCAGTTCATCGCGCGCGAGGCGGGCCGCATGGCCCGTCGCGACCCGGTCACCGGCGTGCCCGTGCACGACACGCCGCCGCGGCTGGAGAGCATCGGCCGCCTGCTGCCCGACGAGGCCGAGGTGTCCGGCAATCCGCGTTCGCGCTCGGCGGTGCTGCGCGTGGCGCAAAGGATCTGATCGCGATGGCCAAGGTCAATGCAGTGCTGATCGCGATCCTGATGACCTGCGCGCTGCTGCTCGTCACCTCGCAGCACCGGGCGCGCAAGGTGTTCATCGAGCTCGAGCGCTCGCAGTCGATGGCGCGCAAGCACGAGGTCGAATGGAACCAGCTGCAGCTCGAGCAGACGCAGCTCGCCAAGCATTCGCGCATCGACGCGGTCGCCCGCCGTGACCTGAAGATGCAGCCGGTCACGCCCGAGCGCACCCTGTACGTGAACGCGCCCTCGGGCGCGCCGTCGGCCTCCGGCGGCGGGTCCCCGTCGGTGCCGCCGCCGGCCGCGGCCGCGGCGCATCCCCCGGTCGCAGCGGTGCGGGAGGTGCGCTGATGGGCCGTCCGGTCAAGCTCGGGCGCAACGCGCTGCTGAGCACGAAGCTGCCGGCCTGGCGCTCGCGCTTCATGCTCGGCATGGTCGCGATGGCCTTCGTCGCGCTGGCGATGCGCGCGTTCTGGCTGCAGGCGCTGAGCAACGACTACCTGCAGAAGCAGGGTGCGGTGCGCTACGAGCGCACGCTCGAGATCCCGGCCGACCGCGGCAAGATCGTCGACCGCGGCGGTGTCGTGCTCGCCTCCAGCCTGCCTGCCAAGGCGATCTGGGCCGACCCGGACGACGTCGTCGCCACGGCCGCGCAGAAGGCGCAGCTCGCGAAGCTGCTCGGCCTCGACCCGAAGGAGCTCGAGCGCAAGCTCGTCGAGGGCAAGAACTACGTCTACCTGAAGCGGCAGGTCGACGCCGACGTCGCGAAGCGGGTCGAGGGCCTGAAGATCCCCGGCGTGCACCTGCGCCCCGAGAACAAGCGGCACTATCCCGAGGGCGAGACGGTCGCGCATCTGGTGGGCTTCACCAACGTCGAGGACGTCGGCCAGGAGGGCTTCGAGCTGTCGCAGCAGCAGCGTCTCGCCGGCCGTCCGGGCAGCCGCCGCGTGATCAAGGACAACCTCGGTCGCGTGATCGAGCAGGTCGGCTCGGGGACGGAACCGCAGGACGGCGACGACCTCGCGCTGTCGATCGACACGCGGATCCAGTTCCTCGCCTTCAACGCGATCCGCGATGCGCTGCGCGAGCACCGCGCCAAGGCGGCCGCGGCGATCGTCGTCGACGTGCGCACCGGCGAGATCCTCGCGCTCGCCAACCTGCCGACCTACGACCCGAACAACCGCGCGGCCCTCACCGGCGGGCAGCTGCGCAACCGCGCGATCACCGATACCTACGAGCCCGGCTCGACGATGAAGCCGTTCTCGGTCGCGATGGCGCTCGAGGCCGGCAAGGTCAGGCCGAGCACGCCGATCGACACCTCGCCGGGCAAGATGACGATCGGCACCGCGACCATCGGCGATGCCCACCGCTACGGCGTGCTCACCGTCGAGCAGGTACTGCAGAAGTCGTCGAACGTCGGCACGGTGAAGATGGCGCTGCAGCTCCCGCCGCAGCGCATGTGGGAAGGCTTCACCTCGCTCGGCTTCGGGCAGCCGCCGCAGATCGGGTTCCCCGGCGCGGTCGCCGGTCGCGTGCGGCCCTACAAGACCTGGAAGCCGATCGAGCAGGCGACGATGTCGTACGGGCACGGCATCTCGGTGTCGCTGCTGCAGATGGCGCGGGCCTACACGGTCTTCGCGCGCGACGGCGAGATGATCCCGCTGACGATGCTCAAGTCCGATGCCCCCGCCGCCGGCGTGCCGGTGTTCCGGCCCGAGGTCGCGCAGCAGGTGCGCAGGATGCTCGAGATGGCGGCCGGCCCGCAGGGCACCGCGCCGCTCGCGCAGATCCAGGGCTACCGGGTCGGCGGCAAGACCGGCACCGCGCACAAGCAGGAGAACGGTGCCTACCAGAACAAGTACATCGCCTCCTTCGTCGGGTTCGCGCCGGTCTCGAATCCGCGCGTTGTGGTCGCGGTGATGGTCGACGAGCCGACCGCGGGCAAGTACTACGGCGGTCTGGTCGCGGCGCCCATCTTCGCGCGGATCACCGGCGAGACGCTGCGCGCGCTGCGGGTGGCGCCGGACGCGCCCTTCACCACGCTGATCCAGCCGGCCGAGCCGGTCCGGGAGAGCCTGTGACCGCAGCGCCGGAGCAGGCCGTCGAGCTCGCGCGCTGGCTGCGCGGCGTCCTGCCGCCGGGGGCGGCGCTGGTCGCCGACAGCCGCCGTGTCTCGCGGGGCGACGCGTTCTTCGCCTATCCGGGCGAGCGCGCGGACGGGCGCCGCCACGTGGCGCAGGCGGTCGCGCTCGGCGCGGCGGCGGTCGTCGCCGAGGCGGGCGGCGCCGAGCTGCCGGTGCACGGCGTGCCGGTGCGTACCATCGACAGCCTCAAGCGCCTCGCCGGGCCGATCGCCGACGCCTTCCTCGGCGCGCCCACCGCGCGGATGGACGTCGTCGCGGTCACCGGCACCAACGGCAAGACCAGCTGCAGCCAGTGGATCGCGCAGGGGCTGCAGGCGGCGGGCCGGCGGGCCGCCGTGGTCGGCACGATCGGCGCCGGCGTGCTCGGCGACGACGGCCGATGCACGCTCGACGACACCGGCCTCACCACGCCCGATGCGCTCGCGCTGCAGGCGCTGTTCGCGCGCTTCGCGCAGGCTGGCGTCGACGCGGTCGCGATCGAGGCCTCGTCGATCGGCCTGCACCAGCACCGGCTCGACGGCACGCGCATGGCGGTCGCGGTCTTCACCAACCTGACCCGCGACCACCTCGACTACCACGGCACGATGCAGGCCTACGGCGAGGCCAAGGCGATGCTCTTCGGCTGGCCGGGGCTGCGCGCGGCGGTCGTGAACCTCGACGACGCCGCGCATGCGGCGATGCTGGCCGGGGTCGCGCCCGGCGTACAGCGGATCGGCTACCGGATCGAGGCGCCGGTGGCGGGCAGCGACGGCGGCGGCAGCCCCGCCTGCCACCCGGCGGCTGGCGAGGTCGACCGCGTGCTGGTGGCGACCGAGGTGGTGCCCACCGGCGCCGGCACCCGGATCGGCATCGACGGCGACTGGGGGCGGACCACGCTCGACACCCCGCTGCTCGGGCGCTTCAACGCGGCGAACCTGCTCGCGGTGGCCGGCGCGTGGCTCGCGCTCGGCATGCGCTTCGACGACGTGCTCGTGCGGCTCGCGGCGCTGCGCCCGGTGCCGGGGCGGCTGCAGGCCGTGGGCGCCGGCGACGGCGTGCCGCTGGCGGTGGTCGACTACGCGCACACCCCCGACGCGCTGGACAACGCGCTGGCCGCCCTGCGGCCGGTGGCGGCGGCCCGCGGCGGCGCGCTCTGGTGCGTGTTCGGCGCCGGCGGCGACCGCGACCCCGGCAAGCGCCCGCTGATGGCGGCCGCCGCCGAGCGCGGCGCCGAGCGCATCGTGCTGACCAGCGACAACCCGCGCGGCGAGTCGCCCGAGGCGATCCTCGACGCGGTGCAGGCCGGCCTGTCGGCACCGTGCGCGCTGCGCGAGGCCGACCGCGCGCGGGCCATCGCCGAGGCCGTGGCGCGCGCCGCGCCTGCCGACGTCGTGCTGATCGCCGGCAAGGGCCACGAGCCGTACCAGGAGATCGCCGGCGTGCGCCATCCGTTCCTCGATGCCGAGCACGCCGAGCGCGCGCTGGCGCGTCGCGCACGCACGGGGGTCGCCGGTGCTTGAGCTGCGCCAGGCCTTCGGCTACCTGTCGGGCGGGCGCCTCGTCGCCGCCGATCCGGGCGAGCCGCCGCTCGTGCTGACCGGCGTGTCGACCGACACCCGCGCGGTGCGTCCGGGCGAGCTGTTCGTCGCGCTGCGCGGCGAGCGCTTCGATGCGCACGACTTCGTCGGCCAGGCGCTGGTCGCGGGTGCCTCGGCGCTGCTGGTCGAGCGCTGGACCGAGGGCTGCCGCGCGCCCGCGCTGTGGGTCGCCGACACGCGCCGCGCGCTCGGCGAGATCGCCGCCGGATGGCGCCGCCGCTTCGCGCTGCCGGTGATCGCGGTGGCGGGCAGCAACGGCAAGACGACCGTCAAGGAGATGGTCGCCGCGATCCTCGCGGCGCATGTCGGCGAGGACGCACGGCTCTCGACGCGCGGCAACCTGAACAACGATGTCGGCGTGCCGCTGACCGTGCTGCGGCTCGAGGCCCGGCACCGCGCCGCGGTGATCGAGCTCGGGATGAACCAGCCGGGCGAGATCGCCTGGCTCGCGTCGATCGCGCAGGCCGGCGTCGCGCTGGTGAACAACGCGCAGCGCGAGCATCAGGAGTTCCTCGGCACGGTCGAGGCGACGGCGCACGAGAACGGCGCGGCGATCGCGGCGCTGCCCGCCGACGGGGTCGCGGTCTTCCCGGGCGACGATCCGCACGCGCCGATCTGGCACGCGCTCGCGGCCGGCCGCCGCACGATCGACTTCGGCACCGATGCGCGCTGCGCGGTGCACGCCGCGCCCGATGCGCGCACCGACGGCTTCGAGATGACGATCGACGGCTCGCCGCTCGCGGTCTCGATCGCGATCGACGGTGCGCACAACGTGCGCAACGCGCTGGCCGCTGCCGCCTGCTGCCATGCGATCGGCGTGCCGCCGGCCGTCATCGCCGCGGGCCTCGCGGCCTTCCGGCCCGCGGCCGGCCGGCTGCGCAGGCTGCGGGCCGAGAGCGGCGCGGCGCTGATCGACGACAGCTACAACGCGAATCCGGACTCGGTGCGTGCCGCGGTCGACGTGCTGGCGGCCTTCGCCGGCCCGCGGCTGATGGTGCTCGGCGACATGGCGGAGGTCGGCGAACAGGGCCCGCAGTTCCACGCCGAGGTCGGCGCGTACGCGCGCTCGCGCGGGCTGGAGCGGCTGCTCGCCTTCGGCGCCGCCACGCGCGCGAGCGTCGAGGCCTTCGGGGAGGGGGCCGAGCACTTCGGCGAGATCGAGGCGGTGTGCGGCCGTGCGCGCGAGCTCGCGCTGGCCGGCTCGACCGTGCTGGTGAAGGGATCGAGGTCGATGCGGATGGAACGGGTGGTGCAGGCGCTCGCCGGAGCGGCCGCAGGCGGCGGAGGGCACCACTGATGCTGCTCGAGCTCGCCCAGTGGCTCTCGAAGGACTACCGGTTCTTCACGGTCTTCAACTACATCACGCTGCGCGCCGTGCTCGCGACGCTGACCGCGCTGCTGATCGGCCTGCTCGCCGGTCCGTGGCTGATCCGCAAGCTCGCGCAGCTCAAGATCGGCCAGGCGGTGCGCACCGACGGACCGCAGACGCACCTGACCAAGTCGGGCACCCCGACCATGGGCGGCGCGCTGATCCTGATCGGCATCGGCGCGGCCACCGTGCTGTGGGCCGACCTGGCGAACCGCTTCGTGTGGGCAGTGCTGATCGTGACGCTGGGGTTCGGTGCGATCGGCTGGATCGACGACTACCGCAAGGTGGTGCACAAGAACCCGAAGGGCATGTCGGCGCGGGACAAGTTCTTCTGGCAGTCGCTGATCGGCGGGATCGCTGCGGTCTACCTCGCGTTCGCGGTGCCGGCCGCCTCGAACGACGAGGCGATCCAGCTGGTCATCGGCTGGTTCGCGTCGGGCTTCGAGATGAGCCTGCCGCCGCGGGCGGACCTGATCGTGCCGTTCTTCAAGACGGTGTCGTATCCGCTCGGCGTGTTCGGCTTCATCGGCCTGACCTACCTGGTGATCGTGGGCACCAGCAACGCGGTGAACCTCACCGACGGCGCGGACGGCCTCGCGATCCTGCCCTCGGTGCTGGTGGGCGGCGCGCTCGGGATCTTCGCCTACGTCGCCGGCAATGCGGTGTTCTCGAAGTACCTGCTGATCCCGTACGTCCCGGGGGCCGGCGAGCTGGTGGTGTTCTGCGGCGCGATCGCCGGCGCCGGGCTCGCGTTCCTGTGGTTCAACGCGTATCCGGCGCAGGTCTTCATGGGCGATGTCGGCGCGCTCGCGCTCGGCGGCGCGCTCGGCACGGTCGCCGTGATCGTGCGCCAGGAGATCGTGCTGTTCATCATGGGGGGCGTGTTCGTCGCCGAGACCGTCTCGGTGATGATGCAGGTCGCCTGGTTCAAGTACACGAAGAAGCGCTATGGCGTGGGGCGACGCATCTTCAGGATGGCGCCCCTGCACCACCACTTCGAGGTGGGCGGCGTCAAGGAGTCCCAGGTCGTCGTCCGCTTCTGGATCGTGACGATGATGCTGGTGCTGTTCGGCCTGTCGTCGCTGAAGCTGCGGTGAGCATGGTGAACGAGCCCATCGAGCCCATCGAGCCCATCGAGCCCATCGAGCCGGTCGAGCCGGTCGAGCCCATCGATCCGGTCGCCACCGACCCCGCCGCCGACGAAGCCGCGCTCGAAGCCGAGCGCCTCGTCCGCGCCGCCGAGCGCGAGGCGGAGCTCGCCCGCGAGCGTGCCGAGGCACTCGAGCGGGCGACGGTGCGCGCCGAGCTCGCCGGCCGGCGCATCCTGGTCGCCGGGCTCGGCGAGTCGGGCCTTGCGATCGCGCGCTGGGCGGCGTTCCGCGGCGCCGAGGTCACCGTGGCCGACAGCCGCGAGGCCCCGCCGCAGCTCGCCGCGCTGCGTGCCGCCTGTCCGCAGGTGCGCTTCGTGGGCGGTGCCCTGGACGCGTCGCTGCTCGACGGCATCGAGCTCGTCGGCTGGAGCCAGGGGCTCTCGCCGATCCAGGGCGAGGCCGCAGCCCTGCACGCCGCCGCCCTCGACGCGGGCCTGCCGGTCTGGGGCGAGCTCGAGTTCTTCGCCCGCGAGTTCGCGCGGCTGCGTGCCGCCGGTCACGAGGGCCGCGTCGTCGCCATCACCGGCACCAACGGCAAGACCACGACGACGCGTCTCGTCGGCCACCTGTGCCGGCAGGCCGGCCTGCGGGTCGCGGTCTGCGGCAACATCAGCCCGGCCGCGCTCGAGGCGCTGCGCGAGGCGATCGAGCACGACGACCTCCCCCAGGTCTGGGTCCTCGAGCTGGCGAGCTACCAGCTGCGCCTGGCCCAGAGCTTCGCGCCGGACTGCGCGACGGTGCTCAACATCACGCAGGACCACCTCGACTGGCACGGCTCGATGGCCGACTACCTCGAGGCCAAGCAACGCATCTACGCGCCGGGCACGGTCTGCGTGTTCAACCGCGACGACCCGCTGACCGTGCCGGGTGCGACGCTGCCGCCCGAGGCCAGCGCGGACGCGCCGCCCGAGACCGACGAGGCCGTCGTCGGCGGCTCGAAGGCCGAGCGGCTCGCCGCCCGCCGCGCCGCCGCGCGTGCCGCGCGCGCCGCCGCCGAGGCCCGGGCGGCGATCGAGGCCGCGCGCCGGACCGTCTCCTTCGGTCTGGATGCACCGAACGCAGCGCCCGGCTACGGCATCGTGCGCGACGGCGGGCTGACCTGGCTTGCCGAGGCCGTCGCCGACGAGGATGCGCTGCCGACGGGACGGCGCCGCCGCGACGCCGCCGCGATCCGCGTGAACCGGCTGATGCCCGCCGACGCGCTGCGCATCCGGGGCGCGCACAACCATGCCAATGCGCTGGCCGCGCTCGCGCTGGCGCGCGCCGTGGGCGTGCCGATGGCCGCGATGCTGCACGGGCTGCGCGGCTACGAGGGCGAGCCCCACCGCTGCCAGCTCGTCTCGGTGATCCGCGACATCGAGTGGTACGACGACAGCAAGGGCACCAACGTCGGCGCCACCGTGGCCGCGCTGACCGGGCTGGGCAAGCGCTGCGTGCTGATCGCCGGCGGCGACGGCAAGGGTCAGGACTTCGCACCGCTCGCGCCCGCGGTGGCCGCGCACGCGGCGGCGGTGATGCTGATCGGGCGCGATGCGCCGGTGCTGCGCGCCGCGCTCGCCGACACCGGCGTGCCGCTGCTCGACTGCCCGACGCTCGAGGCCGCGGTCGCGGCCGCGGCCCGTGCCGTCGCGCCCGGCCAGGCGGTGCTGCTGTCGCCGGCCTGCGCGAGCTTCGACATGTTCCGCAACTACGGCCACCGTGCCCAGGTCTTCGTCGAGGCCGTGCAGCGCGTCGCCGAAGAGGACGGGCAGCCGTGCTGAGCCTGCGCCTGCCCCGTGGCCGCCTCGGTGCGCGCGGCGTCGCGCCGGCCGCCGTGCGCGAGTTCGACCTCGCGCTGCTCTGGTCGGCGGTGGTGCTGCTGCTGTTCGGCGTGGTGATGGTCTACTCGGCGTCGATCGCGCTGCCCGACTCGGCGCGCTTCGCGACGCTGCGCACCACGCACCACCTGACCCGTCATGCCTTCGTGCTGATGATCGGCCTGGCGGCCGCGACCTTCGCGTTCGCGATCCCGATCCAGCGCTGGCAGAAGGCCGCGCCGTGGCTGTTCGTGCTCGGGCTGCTGCTGCTGGTCGCGGTGCTGATCCCCGGCATCGGCAAGGTGGTGCTCGGTGCGCGCCGCTGGATCTCGCTCGGCATGATCAACCTCCAGCCGTCCGAGCTGATGAAGCTGTTCGTGATCCTGTACGCGGCCGACTTCGCGGTCCGCAAGCAGGACCGCATGCACCAGTTCTCCAAGGGGTTCGCGCCGATGGCGTTCGCCGTCGGCCTGGTCGGCGGCCTGCTGCTGCTCGAGCCCGACCTCGGCGCGTTCATGGTGATCGCGGTGGTCGCGATGGGGCTGCTGTTCCTGGGCGGGGTGAGCGTCAAGCTGTTCGCCGGCCTGTCGGCGACGATGGCGCTGCTGTTCGTCTCGATCATCTGGGCCTCGCCGTGGCGGCGCGAGCGGATCTTCGCGTACCTCGATCCCTTCGACGAGAAGAACGCGCTCGGCAAGGGCTACCAGCTGTCGCACTCGCTGATCGCCTTCGGCCGCGGCGAGTGGTTCGGCGTCGGGCTCGGCGGCAGCGTCGAGAAGTGGCACTACCTGCCCGAAGCGCACACCGACTTCCTGCTCGCGGTGATCGGCGAGGAGCTCGGCTTCGTCGGCGTGCTGACGGTGATCGTGCTGTTCTTCTGGATCGTGCGGCGCTGCTTCGAGATCGGCCGCCAGGCGATCGCGCTGGACCGGCACTTCGCAGGGCTGGTCGCGCAGGGCGTCGGCCTGTGGCTCGGCGTGCAGGCGTTCATCAACATGGGCGTGAACCTCGGACTGCTGCCGACCAAGGGCCTGACGCTGCCGCTGATGAGCTACGGCGGCTCGGCCATCCTGGTGAACTGCGTGGCGCTCGCGATCGTGCTGCGCGTCGACTGGGAGAGCCGGAAGATGATGCGGGGGGGCAAGGTATGAGCCGTACTTTGCTCGTGATGGCCGGCGGCACCGGCGGCCACGTGTTCCCCGGCCTCGCCGTCGCCGCCGTGATGCGCGAGCGTGCCTGGAACGTGGTGTGGCTCGGCAACCCCGGCGGCATGGAGGCGACCCTCGTCCCGCGCCATGGCATCCCGATGCAGTGGGTGCGATTCGGCGGGCTGCGCGGCAAGGGGCTCGCCACCAAGCTGATGCTGCCGTTCAACCTGCTGCGCGCCTTCGCCCAGAGCCTGCGCGTGCTGCGCGAGGTCCGGCCCGCGGTCGTGCTCGGCATGGGCGGCTACGTCGCCTTCCCGGCCGGGATGATGGCCGCGCTGACCCGCACGCCGCTGGTGGTGCACGAGCAGAACTCGATCGCCGGGCTGACCAACAAGGTGCTGGCGCGGGTCGCCGACCGCGTGCTGGTCGCCTTCCCGGATGCGATCGCCGGTGCGGCCTGGTGCGGCAACCCGGTGCGGGGCGACGTCGCCGCGCTGCCCGCGCCCGAGCTGCGCTACGGCGAGCGCACCGGCCCGCTGCGGCTGCTGGTGGTCGGCGGCAGCCTCGGCGCACAGGCGCTCAACACCGTCGTGCCGCAGGCGCTCGCGCTGCTGCCGGCGGCGCAGCGCCCCACCGTCGTCCACCAGAGCGGACGCAATCACCTCGCCGCACTGCAGGCCGCCTACCAGGCCGCCGGCGTCGAAGCCTGCGCGGTCGAGTTCATCGACGACATGGCCGCCGCCTATGCGGTGGCCGACCTGGTGGTCTGCCGAGCCGGCGCGATGACCGTCTCCGAGGTCGCCGCCGCGGGCGTCGCCAGCCTGATGGTGCCGTTCCCGCATGCCGTCGACGACCACCAGACCACCAATGCCGGCTTCCTCGCCAAGCACGGCGCCGCGCTGCTGGTGCAGCAGTCCGAGCTGGACGCGCCGCGGCTGGCCGCGATGATCGCCGGCCTCGATCGCACCCGCCTGCTCGGGATCGCGTGCCGCGCGCGCGCCCTCGCCAGGCCCGATGCCGCCACGCAGGTCGCCGACGTCTGCGAGGCGATCGCGCGCAAGGTCCCCGCATGAAGCACAAGGTCAAGCACATCCACTTCGTCGGCATCGGCGGCTCGGGCATGAGCGG
Organism: Burkholderiales bacterium; assembly: GCA_026399835.1. Lineage (GTDB taxonomy): Bacteria > Pseudomonadota > Gammaproteobacteria > Burkholderiales > Burkholderiaceae_E > UBA4615. The sequence goes on from JAPLQE010000047.1 coordinate 19,263, forward strand.
CATCGCCGAGGTGCTGCTGAACCTCGGGTACCGGATCAGCGGCTCGGACACCGCCGACAACGCGGCCACCCGGCGGCTGGCGGAGCTCGGCGCCACCGTCGTCCGCGGCCACGATTCGGCCAACGTCGCCACCGCCGACTGCATTGTCACCTCGACTGCGGTCCGCGGCGACAACCCCGAGGTCACCGCGGCGCGCGCGCGCCGCATCCCGGTGGTGCCGCGTGCGCTGATGCTCGCCGAGCTGATGAAGCTCAAGCAGGGCATCGCGATCGCCGGCACCCACGGCAAGACCACGACCACCAGTCTGGTCGCCTCGATCCTGGCGGCCGGCGGCCTCGACCCGACCTTCGTGATCGGCGGGCGCCTGAACAGCGCGGGCGCCAACGCCCGGCTGGGCAGCGGCGACTACATCGTCGTCGAGGCCGACGAGTCGGATGCCTCGTTCCTGAACCTCGTGCCGATGATCGCGGTGATCACGAACATCGACGCCGACCACATGGAGACCTACGGCCACGACTTCGCGCGGCTGCGCCAGGCCTTCGTCGAGTTCACCCAGCGGCTGCCCTTCTACGGCGCGGCGGTGCTCTGCGTCGACGACGTGCACGTGCGCGAGATCATGCCCTTCGTCTCCAAGCCGGTGATCACCTACGGCTTCTCGCCCGAGGCGCAGTTCCGCGCGGTCGACCCGAGACCCGAAGGCGGCCGCATGCACTTCACCCTCGCCCGGGTCAACGGCACCACGCGCGCGCCGCTCGAGGTGACGGTCAACCTGCCGGGCCTGCACAACGTGCTGAATGCGCTCGCGGCGATCGCGGTGGCCGACGAGCTCGGCGTGCCCGACGCGGCGATCGTGCAGGCGCTGGCCGACTTCCGCGGCGTCGGCCGCCGCTTCCAGCGCTGGGGCGAGCTGCCGGTGCCCGCCGCGCGGGGCGGCGGCAGCTTCACGCTGGTCGACGACTACGGCCACCATCCGGTCGAGATGGCCGCGACCATCGCCGCGGCGCGCGGCGCCTTCCCCGGACGGCGGCTGCTGCTCGCCTTCCAGCCCCACCGCTACACGCGCACCCGCGACCTGTTCGAGGACTTCGTCAAGGTGCTGTCCTCGGCCGACGCGCTGCTGCTGGCCGAGGTCTACGCCGCCGGCGAGTCGCCGATCGTGGCCGCCGACGGACGCACGCTGGCCCGCGCCGTGCGGGTCGCCGGCAAGGTCGAGCCGATGTTCGTCGAGGACGTCGGCACGCTGCCCGAAACCATCCTCGACACGGTCCGTGACGGCGATGTGGTCGTCACCATGGGCGCGGGCTCGATCGGTGCCGTCGCGGCGCGCACCCAGGAGATCGCCATTGGCTGAGTTCGGCAAGGTCGCGGTGCTCACCGGCGGGCGCTCCGCCGAGCGCGAGGTGTCGCTGATGTCCGGCGCCGGCGTGCTCGCCGCGCTGCGCGCCCGCGGCGTCGACGCGCATGCGTTCGACCCGGCCGAGCGGCCGATGGACGAGCTCGCGCGCGAGGGCTTCGCCCGTGTCTTCATCGCGCTGCACGGCCGCTTCGGCGAGGACGGCACGGTGCAGGGCGCGCTCGAGCTGCTCGGCATCCCGTACACCGGCTCCGGCGTGATGGCTTCGGCGATCGCGATGGACAAGGCCTACACCAAGCGGATCTGGACGACGCACGGGCTGCCCACGCCGGGCTTCGCGCTGGCGCGCTCGGGTGCCGACGTCCTCGAGGCGACCCGCCGCTACGGGCTGCCGCTCGCGGTCAAGCCCTCGCGCGAGGGCTCGACGATCGGCTTCACCAAGGTGGTCTCCGAGGACCAGTGCGCCGCGGCCTACGAGATCGCGCGCCGCCACGACGACGACGTGCTGTGCGAGCAGTTCGTCGACGGCCGCGAGCTGACGATCGCCATCATCGGCAGCGGTGCCCAGGCCCGCGCGCTGCCCGTGATCGAGATCGTCGCGCCCGCCGGCAACTACGACTACCAGAACAAGTACTTCCGCGACGACACCCGCTACGTCTGCCCTGCGGACCTGCCCGAGGCGCTGTCCGCGCGGATCCGCGACATCGCGCTGCGCTCGTTCCACGCGCTCGGCTGCGAGGGCTGGGCGCGTGCCGACGTGATGCTGCGCCGGGCCGACGACGAGCCCTTCCTGCTCGAGATCAATACCTCGCCGGGCATGACCGGCCATTCGCTGGTGCCGATGGCCGCGAAGGCCGAAGGCATCTCGTACGAGGACCTGTGCGTGCGGATCCTCGAGACCGCGCGCCTGAAGGCGGGAGGGGCCGCGAAGTGAATCCCTGGCACGACGTCCGGCTGCTGAACGCCACCGCCAACGGCCTGATGGCCGCAGCGGGTGTCGCGCTCGCGGTGGCCGCCGTCGCCTGGGTCGTGCAGCGCCCGGCGTTCGCGCTGCAGGCGGTGGTGGTGGAGCCCTCGGTGTCGGCCCAGCCGCTGCAGCATGTGAACCGTGCGCTGCTCAAGTCGGCCGGCGCCTCGCGCCTGCACGGCAACTTCTTCACGGTCGATCTCGGCGCGGTGCGCGAGTCGTTCGAGCAGGTGCCCTGGGTGCGCCGCGCGCAGGTGCGGCGCATCTGGCCGAACACGCTGCGCGTGGGCATCGAGGAGCACCAGCCGCTGGCGATCTGGCACGACGGCCGCCTGGTCAACCGCCAGGGCGAGCTGTTCGCCGCGAACGCCGCGGAAGCCGAAGCCGAAGGCGCGCTGCTCGAGTTCTCCGGCCCGCCCGGCAGCGAGGCCGAGGTCACGCGCCGCTGGCACTCGCTTCGGGAGCAGCTCGCGCCGCTGTCGGTCGCGCCCGAGGCGATGACGCTGTCCTCGCGCTGGGCCTGGTCGGCGCGGCTCGACAACGGGACGGTGCTGCTGCTCGGCCGCGAGCAGGGCATGCCGATCGACGAGCGCGTGGCGCGCTGGGTCGCGGCGGCCCCGACCGTGCAGACCCGGCTGAACCGCGAGATCGCCTCGGTCGACCTGCGTTACCAGAACGGATTCGCGATGCGCGCCCCCGGCGCGCTCGACAAGGCGCCCGCCGAGCGCGGCGGCGCTCGCGCGACGGCGAAGCCCGCCTCGCCCAGCAGGCCGGTCCCCACGCAGGACCGGTCCACACCCTCGAAGCGTTCGCAATGACCAGAGACAGCAAGGACCTCATCGTCGGACTCGACATCGGCACCTCCAAGGTGGTCGCCGTCGTCGCCGAGATGCACCCGGACGGACGCTACGAGATCGTGGGCCTCGGCCAGCACGAGTCGAAGGGACTGAAGAAGGGCGTGGTGGTCAACATCGAGACCACGGTCGCCTCGATCCAGCGCGCGCTCGAGGAGGCCGAGCTGATGGCCGACTGCAAGATCCGCACGGTCTACACCGGGATCGCGGGCAGCCACATCCGCTCGTTCAACTCGATCGGCATGGTCGCGATCAAGGACAAGGAGGTCACCGATGCCGACGTGGCGCGGGTGATCGAGACCGCCAAGGCGGTGAACATCCCGACCGACCAGCAGATCCTGCACGTGCTGCCGCAGGAGTTCATCATCGACGGCCAGGAGGATATCCGCGAGCCGATCGGCATGAGCGGCGTGCGCCTCGACGTCAAGGTCCACATCGTGACCGGCGCGGTGTCGGCCGCGCAGAACATCATCAAGTGCGTGCGCCGCTGCGGGCTCGAGGTCCAGGACCTGATCCTGCAGCCGCTCGCCTCGAGCACCGCCGTCCTCACGCAGGACGAGAAGGAGCTCGGCGTGGCGCTCGTCGACATCGGCGGCGGCACCACCGACATCGCGATCTTCACCGGCGGCTCGATCCGCCACACGGCGGTGATCCCGATCGCCGGCGACCAGATCACCAACGACGTCGCGATGGCGCTGCGCACGCCCACGCCCGACGCCGAGGAGATCAAGCTGCGCCACGGCATCGCCAAGCAGGTGCTGGCCAATCCGGCCGACAAGATCGAGGTGCCGGGCATCGGCGATCGCGGCCCGCGCTCGCTGTCGCGCCAGGCGCTCGCCGCGGTCATCGAGCCGCGCGTCGAGGAGCTGTTCTCGCTGGTCCAGCAGGTGATCCGCGAGTCGGGTTACGAGGAGCTGCTCTCTTCGGGCGTGGTCATCACCGGGGGCACCAGCATGCTCCCCGGCATGGCCGAGCTCGGCGAGGACATCTTCCTGAAGCCGGTGCGCATCGGCGTGCCGGAGTACGCGGGCGGACTGGCCGACGTGGTCAGGACGCCGCGGTTCGCGACGGCGCTGGGGCTCCTCGAGGAGGCCCGGATGCAGCGCCTGCGCGGTCGCAAGGTCGCGGAGCAGTCGGGCTCGTTCAAGGAGACCCTGCGCCGCATGAAGGAATGGTTCCTGGGGAACTTCTGATCCCGGGGAGCCCCAGGCAGGTTTCGAGAGTCGTCAGTCGTCAGCAGCAGCAGTCATTCCGTCAAACAAGCGCAGCAGAAACAACTCGTTGGAGGCCCACTAGATGTCCAATTTCGAAATGATCGAGTCCGAGTCCGACGGTGCCGTCATCAAGGTCGTCGGTGTCGGGGGGGCGGGCGGCAATGCCGTCAACCACATGATCAGCCGTGGTGTGCAGGGCGTCGAGTTCATCGCCGTGAACACCGACCGCCAGGCGCTCAAGCGTTCGCTCGCGCCCGCCATCATCCAGCTCGGCGACGCCGGCCTGGGCGCGGGCGCCAACCCCACCGCCGGTCGCTCGGCCTGCGAGGCCGAGCGCGAGCAGGTCAAGGCGGCGCTCGCCGGCGCCAACATGGTCTTCATCACCGCCGGCATGGGCAAGGGCACCGGCACCGGCGCCTCGCCCGTCGTCGCCGCGGTGGCCAAGGAGATGGGGATCCTCACGGTCGGCGTCGTCACCAAGCCGTTCGACTTCGAGGGCAACCGCAAGATGCGGATCGCCGACGACGGCATCGAGCAGCTGGTCGAGCACGTCGACTCGCTGATCGTCGTGCTGAACCAGAAGCTGTTCGACGTGATGGACGAGGACGCGAGCCTCGAGGACGCGTTCCGCCGTGCCGACGATGTGCTGCACAACGCGGTCGCCGGCATCGCCGAGATCATCAACGTCCCCGGTCTGGTGAACGTCGACTTCGCCGACGTGCAGACGATCATGGGCGAGCAGGGCAAGGCGATGATGGGCATCGGCGAGGCCTCGGGCCTGGACCGCGCCCGCCTCGCCGCCGAGCAGGCCGTGGCCTCGCCGCTGCTCGACGGCGTCGACCTGCAGGGCGCGCGCGGCGTGATCGTCAACATCACCTCGTCGCGCTCGCTCAAGCTGCGCGAGACGAACGAGGTGATCAACACGATCAAGCAGTTCTGCGCCGACGATGCGACCATCATCCACGGCACGGTCTACGACGAGAACATGACCGATGCGCTGCGCGTGACCGTCGTGGCCACCGGCATCGGCAAGACGGCCCGCAAGCCGCAGCTGGTGCCGCAGACCTACCGCGCGACCGGCACGAGCGACGCGGTGTCGCACGAGCCCGCGTCGTACGGCAAGCTCGACACGCCGGCGGTGTGGCGCAACGCGCGCGGCAGCGCGTCGGCGCAGGTCGCGGCGCTCGAAGAGAAGGGCGTCGACCGCCTCGACATTCCGGCGTTCCTGCGCAAGCAAGCCGACTGAATGGTGGGCGGCTCCGCCATTCAGTCGGCTTGCGCTGACTGAACGGTGGGCGGCTCCGCCATTCAGGCCGCTTGCGCGGACTGAACGGGGCTGACGATGAACGACCGATCCGCGGGGGGCCTCCCGCGGATCGGCGTCCCCGACGCCGCGCCGTCCATGGCGACGTCAGGGGCATTGCGCGACGCGACGAGCGGGTCCGGGTCTCCCCGGGTCCGGTCGCCGCGGCGGGCTACAATCCGCGCTGCTGCGGAGCCTCGCGCTCCGTCCCGAACCAGACCATCCAAGAGGAGTCGCGAGCATGACCATCGCCATCGGAGACCGCCTGCCCGAGTCCACCCTGACCGAGTTCGTCGAGGTCGAGGGCAACGGCTGCGCCCTCGGGCCCAACGCCTTCAAGGTGTCCGACCTGGTCAAGGGCAAGACCGTCGCGATCTTCGGCCTGCCCGGCGCCTTCACGCCGACCTGCTCGGCCAAGCACGTACCGAGCTACCTGCAGCACTTCGACGCGCTCAAGGCGAAGGGCGTCGACGAGATCTGGTGCGTGTCGGTCAACGACGCGTTCGTGATGGGCGCCTGGGGCCGTGACCAGAAGTCCGGCGGCAAGGTCCGGATGATGGCCGACGGCAGCGCCGAGTTCGCCCGGGCCACCGGCCTGATGCTCGACCTGACCGCCCGCGGCATGGGCGTGCGCTCCGACCGCTATTCGATGCTGGTCGTCGACGGCGTGGTCAAGCAGCTCAATCGCGAGGCCCCGGGCAAGTTCGAGGTCAGCGACGCAGCGACGATGCTGGGCCAGCTCTGATCGACGCGACGCGGAGCGCGCAGCGGTGCTGAGGCAGCGAACGGTCAAGACGCTGGTGCGGACCACCGGCGTCGGCCTGCATTCGGGCCAGGGCGTGGAGCTCGTCCTGCGCCCGGCCGCGCCCGACACCGGCATCGTCTTCCGCCGCGTCGACCTGCCGGTGCCGGTCGACATCCGCGCCGATGCCGCGCGGGTCAACGACACGAGGATGGCCTCGACGCTGACCGCCGAGTCCGACCCCGAGGTGCGGGTCGCGACCGTCGAGCACCTGATGTCGGCGCTGGCCGGTCTGGGGATCGACAACCTCCACGTCGATGTCACCGCCGCCGAGATCCCGATCCTCGACGGCTCGGCCGGCTCGTTCGTCTTCCTGCTGCAGTCGGCGGGGATCGTCGAGCAGGCGGCGCCGAAGCGCTTCATCCGGGTCAAGCGTCCGATCGAGGTCCGCGAGGGCGACAAGTGGGCGCGGCTCGAGCCGTTCTTCGGCTACAAGCTGCGCTTCTCGATCGACTTCGGGCACCCCGCGATCGATGCGACGCTCCAGGAGGTCGAGGTGGACTTCGCGAGCGACTCGTACGTCAGCGAGATCTCGCGGGCCCGCACCTTCGGCTTCATGCAGGACGTCGAGGCCCTGCGCTCGCGCGGGCTCGCCCAGGGCGGCAGCCTCGGCAACGCGATCGTGATGGATGAGTACCGCGTGCTCAATGCCGACGGCCTGCGTTCGCAGGACGAGTTCGTCAAGCACAAGATCCTCGACGCGATCGGCGACCTGTACCTGGTGGGGCATCCGCTGCTCGCGGCCTACACCGCGCACAAGTCGGGCCACGCGATGAACAACGCGCTGCTGCGCGCGCTGCTGGCCGATCGCGAGGCCTGGGACCTCGCCACCTTCCCGCAGCGACGCGAGGCGCCCCGGATGTTCGCTCGCGACTGGGTCGCGGCCTGATCGGCCGCACGCCGTGCTGTTCCTGCGCATCGTCGCCCTGCTGATCGGCCTGGGCGTGGCCGGCTCCGCAGTGGCCTGGCTGGTGACCCGCGACCGGAAGTGGCTGACCCGCGCGTACCGGCTCCTCTGGATCGGCCTGGCCACCGGGCTGGTGTTCTTCGGTGTCCTGCTCCTAGAACGCCTGGCGGCCTGAGTCGCCATGAGTCCGCCCGAGCGTCCCGATCCGACGACCGAGGCGCTCGGTGTCTTGCACCTCGATACCGATCCGTCTGCCGGCGCCGCGCTCGGGGTCTGCACCACGTCGGAGGCCGCGCGGCTGCTCGACGTCTCGCCGACCACCGTGCAGGTGATGGTCGAGCGCGGCGACCTGCAGGCCTGGAAGACGCGCGGCGGTCACCGGCGGATCGCCCGGGCCTCGATCGACGCGCTGCGCGAGGCGCGCGCCGCCGGCGGCACCGCGCGCGGGGTCAGGGCCGGTACGGTCACGGTGCTGATCGTCGAGGACCGCGACCCGATGCGTCGCCGGATCGCGGCAGCGATCGCCGGCTGGGCCGAGCCGGTGCGCGCGCTCTGGGCGGGGGACGCGTTCGACGCCCTGGTGCTGATCGAGCGGCACCGGCCGGACGTGCTGGTGAGCGGGCTGCGCACCGCGCCGATGGACGGCTTCGAGTTCCTGCGGCGGCTGCGGGCGGTGCCGGAGTACCGGACGATGGCGATCGTCGTGTCGAGCGCCCTCGGCGACGAGGACCTGGAGGCGCGCGGCGGACTGCCTGCCGGAACGGTCCGTTACACCGAGCCGCTGCCGCTGGACACCTTGCGCGGCTTCGTCGAGGCCTGCGCCCTGCGCAAGCGCATGCCCTCGGCCTGAAGCCACCGCAGGCCCCCGACGCATCTTGCTGAGAGCCAGCGCTCACTTGAAGTCGCTCGGACTCACCGCAGGAGCCGCTCGCCGCGGCTCAGGCCGGGTCGGGTGGCGGATGCCTCGAGGCCAGTCGGCGCAGCGCCGCCCGCAGCCGGGGGTCCTCGATGCGATCGGACAGCGCGTCGATGGCGGCGATCGCCTGGGCGCTCGGCGCCTCCTTGGGGCGGCGCGGCGCCACCACCGCGACCGGGCGCCACTGCGGCTTGAAGCGAATCTTCTCGATCTTCCAGCCGCGCCGCGCCAGGCCGGCGAGCACCGTGGGCCCGATCTGCCGGACCTTCGCCGCGACCGCCGCATGGGCCGCGCCGACGACCAGCGTGTCCCGCTCGAGCGCGACCACGACGAGGCCGAGCCCGGGCATCGCCTGCTCGAGGTCCGCCTGCAGCGCCGTCAGCCTCGCGGCCTGCTCGCCGAGCGCGGCGAACACCGGTTCGTTGCGCAGCCACGAGGAGGCGTTGCGGGTACGTGGAAAGGGTTTCATCGGTGGGGCGATCCGGTCGGCCACTTTAGCCGATCGCCACCCCACGGGAGGCCGCCTGCGGCCGGCGAGGCCCCGCGGACCCCATGCTAGACTCGACAATTGCCCACGAGTCCGAAACCGTGGCCCGGCTGAATCGCGCCCGGGCGCGGAGGCAACGCCCCCATGATCCAGAAACTGCTGACCCGAATCTTCGGCAGCCGAAACGAGCGCCTGCTGAAGGACTACCGCAAGGTCGTCGAGCGGATCAACGCGCTCGAGCCCAATGTCTCGGCGCTGACCGACGAGCAGCTGACCGGCAGGACGGCCGAGCTGCGCGCCCGCGTGGCCGCCGGCGAGACGCTCGATGCGGTGCTGCCCGAGGCCTTCGCGGTGTGCCGCGAGGCCTCGAAGCGCGTGCTCGGCATGCGGCATTTCGACGTGCAGCTGATCGGCGGTATGTCGCTGCACGACGGCAAGATCGCCGAGATGCGCACCGGCGAGGGCAAGACGCTGATGGCAACGCTGCCGGCGTACCTCAACGCGCTCTCCGGTCAGGGCGTGCACGTCGTCACGGTCAACGACTACCTCGCGCAGCGCGACGCCGAGTGGATGGGGAAGCTCTACAACTTCCTCGGCCTGACGGTCGGCGTGAACCTGTCGCAGATGGCGCACGCGCTCAAGAAGGACGCGTACGCGGCCGACCTGACCTACGGCACGAACAACGAGTTCGGCTTCGACTACCTGCGCGACAACATGGTCTACGACGCCCGCGACCGCGTGCAGCGCGGCCTGTCGTACGCCATCGTCGACGAGGTGGACTCGATCCTGATCGACGAGGCCCGCACGCCGCTGATCATCTCGGGCCAGGCCGAGGACCACACCGCGCTCTACGTCCGGATGAACCAGGTCCCGCCGCTGCTGACGGCGATGGAGACGGAGCCCAAGACCAACGAGCCGGATCCGCCGGGCGACTACTGGGTCGACCGCAAGGGCCACCAGGTCCACCTGTCCGAGGCCGGGCACGAGAAGGCCGAGCAGATCCTCACGAAGCTCGGCATCCTGCCCGAGGGCGCCAGCCTCTACGACGCGGCCAACATCCTGTCGATGCACCACCTGACGGTGGCGCTGCGCGCGCACACGCTCTTCTTCCGCGACCAGCAGTACGTGGTCCAGGACGGCGAGGTGATCATCGTCGACGAGTTCACCGGACGGCTGATGCCCGGACGGCGCTGGTCGGACGGCCTGCACCAGGCGGTCGAGGCGAAGGAGGGGGCGCGGATCCAGTCCGAGAACCAGACCCTCGCATCGATCACCTTCCAGAACTACTTCCGCATGTACGGCAAGCTCGCCGGCATGACGGGCACGGCCGACACCGAGGCCTACGAGTTCCAGGAGATCTACAGCCTCGAGACGGTGCTGATCCCGACGCACCGCCCGATGGTCCGCAAGGACCGGCAGGACCAGGTCTTCCGGACGTCCAAGGAGAAGTTCGACGCGATCCTGGCGGACATCCAGGACTGTCACCAGCGTGGCCAGCCGGTGCTGGTCGGCACGACCTCCATCGAGAACTCCGAGCTGCTCTCGGGGATGATCAAGGCGGCGAAGCTGCCGCACAACGTGCTGAACGCCAAGCAGCACGCGCAGGAGGCGCAGATCGTCGCCGAGGCCGGTCGGCCGCACACGATCACGATCGCGACCAACATGGCCGGCCGCGGCACCGACATCGTGCTCGGCGGCAACGCCGGCAAGCAGATCGACCAGCTGATGGCGCGCGACGACCTCGACGACGCCGCCAAGCAGGCGCAGGCCGAGACGCTGCGCTCGGGCTGGCAGGCGCTGCACGACCAGGTGGTGGCGGCCGGTGGCCTGCACATCATCGGCACCGAGCGCCACGAGTCGCGCCGGATCGACAACCAGCTGCGCGGCCGCTCGGGCCGGCAGGGCGACCCGGGCTCGTCGCGGTTCTACCTGTCGATGGACGACCCGCTGCTGAAGATCTTCGCGGGCGACCGGCTGAAGTCGATCATGGATCGCCTGAAGCTGCCCGAGGGCGAGGCGATCGAGGCGGGCATGGTGACGCGCTCGATCGAGAGCGCGCAGCGCAAGGTCGAGGCGCGCAACTTCGACATCCGCAAGCAGCTGCTCGAGTACGACGACGTCTCCAACGACCAGCGCAAGGTCATCTACCAGCAGCGCAACGACCTGCTCGAGACCACCGACACCGAAGAGCTGCTCGGGGGGCTGCGTCATGGCGTGTTCACCGAGCTCTTCCGGCAGCACGTGCCGGAGGAGAGCGTCGCCGAGCAGTGGGACATCCCCGGCCTCGAGAAGGCGCTGCAGGACGACTGGAGCCTCGAGGTGCCGCTCGCCGCGATGCTCGAGGGCGAGGCGAGCGATGCGGACCTGCTGGCTGCGGTGCTGAAGGCCGCCGACGCGCGCTACGCCGAGAAGGTCGAGGCCGTCGGCCGCGAGGGCTTCGCCGGCTTCGAGCGCTCGATCATGCTGCAGTCGATCGACCAGCGCTGGCGCGAGCACCTGTCGGCGCTCGACCACCTGCGCCAGGGCATCCACCTGCGCGGCTACGCGCAGAAGAACCCGAAGCAGGAGTACAAGCGCGAGGCCTTCGAGCTGTTCGAGTCGATGCTGCAGGGCATCCGCAACGAGGTCGTCAGGATCCTGATGAACGTCCGGATCCAGTCGGCCGAGGAGGCGCAGCAGGTCGAGCAGCAGCTCGAGCAGCAGGCCGAGGCGTCGTACACGCAGGCCTCGTACACGCACGCCGAGTTCGCGGCCGCGCCGGACGCCGACGCCGAGTCGGTGGCGCTCGCGGTGCAGGAGGCGCCTGCGCTGCCCGACGACGACAAGGATGCGCCGTACCGGCGCTTCGGCACCAAGGTCGGCCGCAACGACCCGTGCCCCTGCGGCAGCGGCCGCAAGTTCAAGCAGTGCCACGGGCAGCTGAAGTAGCCGCCCGGTTTCGCGCCTACAGGTAGCGCTCGGCCAGGTCGGCCATCAGGCTGCCCTTCGGGAAGGGCGCGTTCTTGTCGATCTTCGCCTCGCGCCAGGTCTCGTTGTAGCAGTGCAGGAATGCGGTGCCCTCGGGCACCGCCGCATTCGGCGCGAGCAGCCGCGCGGGGCATTCCCAGTGCGGGATCGGGTTCGCGAAGGCCGGCGGCTGCAGCAGGAAGCCGTGGGTCGCATGGATCCGTACGATCGCCGTCAGCAGCTCGGGTCCGAGCTCCGACCACACGACCCGATCCTTCGGGAAGCGCCTCGCATAGGCGAGCGCGAGATCGACCAGGTCGCCCTCCTGCGGCTGCGGCACGAAGATCACGTTGTTGTTGATGCGCGGCGCGCGCTGGATGCCGAGCGCCTTGCGGGCGAGCGACTTGGCGGCGGCGATCGCGCGATGGCCGTCCTTCCAGCGCTCTGTGACGAGGAAGGGCGCGTCGGGCAGCGCGGCCGGTCCGGCGATCGCGATCACGTCGGTGTCGGACCACAGCCCGCCGAAGCGCTGCAGCAGCTCGTAGCGGAAGAGGTCTGCGAAGCTCGCGTACGAGCCCGCCTTGTTGACGAACACCGCCGACTCCGGGAGCACCTCGCGGGCATCGCGGGCGGTGGCGCCGGCCGGCAGGTTCGGCAGGTCGCCGTAGGTCCAGACGATCGGCTGATAGCCGTGCGCGACGAAGCTGCGCACGGACAGCGTCTCGAGCCCGCTCAGCCCGCCGTAGGCCCAGAAGAGGTGTGTCGCGAAGGTCGCCATCGGGTCCAGTGTAGCGAGGCCGGACCCCGCCGGACGTGATGCTGTTGGCGTCGGGCCCCGGCCCGCCGACCGCTTCTGCATCGGCTGTCCGGGGGCGCTGCGGGTGCAGGGCTCAGACGGTGAGCGGGCTGGCCCCGGCCGCGACGCGCGGGCCGTCGGCCGCGAGCAGGGCCTCGATCTGCGCCGCCGGCATCGGCCGAGCGAAGAGGAAGCCCTGCAGCTCCTTGCATCCGGCCCGGCGAAGCCAGGCCGCCTGCTCCTCGGTCTCGACGCCCTCGGCGATGCTGACGATCGACAGTTCGCGCGACAGGCCGACGATGGCCTCGACGATCGCGCGCGAGTCCCGTGCATGGGGCAGACGCGCGACGAAGCTGCGGTCGATCTTGAGCCCGTCGAGCGGGAAGCGCTGCAGGTACGACAGCGACGAGAAGCCGGTTCCGAAGTCGTCGAGCAGCAGCCGCAGGCCGCGCGCGCGCAGGGTCTGGATCGCATCGGCCTCGGCATCCTCGAGCTGGCGCATCATCACCGTCTCGGTGATCTCGAGTTCGATGTCCGAGGCGGCGATGCCGTGCCGCCGCAGTGCCCCGGGCACGGTCGACTCGAACAGCTCGGGCGAGAACTGCGCGGCCGACACGTTGACCGCGACCGAGGGCACGGCGACGCCCGCGGCGCGCCAGGCGGCGGTCTGGCGGCAGGCCTCGTCCAGCACCCAGCGTCCGATCGGCACGATCAGGCCGGTCTCCTCGGCCAGGGGCACGAACTCGCCCGGCGACACCAGCCCGCGCTCGCGATGGCGCCAGCGGATCAGCGCCTCGACGCCAGCCATCGTGCCGTCGACCGCCCGCCAGCGCGGCTGGTAGTGCAGCTCGAACTCGCCGCGCTCGAGCGCATGGCGCAGATCGGACTCGACGGTGATCCGGTTGATGCGACTGCTGCGCGGCGCGGCGAGCTCCGGGCCGAACATCGCGACCTGCCCGCGTCCCATCCGCTTGGAGCGGTACATCGCCGCGTCGGCGCATCGGAACAGTGCCTCGGGCGTGCTCGCGTTGAGCGGGTACAGGGCCCCGCCGACCGCGGCGCTGACGAAGACCTCGATGCCGCCCACGGTGACCGGGGCGACGAGCGCCGCGGCGACGCGCCGCGCGAGCGCGCCCAGCGCCTCGGTGTCGGTGCTGTCGCGGCTCAGCACGACGAACTCGTCGCCGCCGAGCCGCGCGAGCAGGTCGCCGCCTTCGATCGCGTCGCCGATGCGCTGCGCGATGTCGATCAGCAGCGCGTCGCCCGCGGCGTGCCCGAGCGTGTCGTTGACGTGCTTGAAGCCGTCGAGGTCCAGCATCAGCATGCCCAGCCCGCGGCCGTCGCGGGCGGCGGCCGCGAGCCGGCGCGCGGTCTCGGCCTGCAGGCACAGGCGGTTCGGCAGGCCGGTGAGGACGTCGGTGCGGGCGAGCTGCTCGAGCCGATCCTGCGCGGCCTTGATGTCGGTGATGTCGGCGAAGCTGCAGACGACGCTGTCGTCGTCGGTCTCGTCAAGCGACGCGGGCACGGGCTGCACGTTGACGCTGACCCATCGGCGCCGGCCGCCGGTGCCGCTCAGCCCGATCACGCGGTCGCGCTGTGGCGCCCGGGTGCTCACGCAGCGGTCGATCGGCGAGTCGTCGCTGCGCAGCAGCTCGCCGTCCTCGGTGACCGCGCCGCGCATCAGCCGCTGCGCGTCGAGGCCGGCGAGCTCGGCGTCGTCCAGGCCGAGCAGGCGCTTGGCGCCCGCATTCCAGCCCGAGAGCCGCCAGTCGCCCCGGAAGACCAGCACCGCGGCGCCCACCGCCTGCAGCACCGACTCGTGCCGCAGCCGGTCGCGCTGCATGCGCTCGCGCAGCGCGGTGCGCCGAAGCGCTTCCTCGGCGAGCCGCACGAAGGCATCGACCAGGTCGAGCTCGACCTCGCCCGGCCGCTGCGGCGTGTCGTGGAAGACCGCGAAGGAGCCGGCGGCGCGCCCGTCGGCATCGCGCAGCGGCGTGGCCCAGCAGGCGCGCAGCCCGTGCGGCGCCGCGTGCTCGCGCCAACCCCCGCACAGCGGATCGACATCGATGTCCTCGACGATCATTCGCCTGTCCAGGAAGACCGCCGCGCCGCAGGGCCCGCTCGCATGGCCGACCTCCAGCCCGTGCACCGCGTCGCAGTAGGCCTGCGGCAGCGTGCCGGACACGGTCGACTGCAGGCGCCGGCGCTCGGGGTCGAGCAGCGTGATCCCGCAGCGTGCGCTGCCGCCCAGCATCCGCTCGATCGACACGCAGATCCGGCGCAGCACCGCGGCGAGCGGCGCGCCGTCGGCCATCGTCTCGAGCACGTCGCGGGTGCGTGCGGCGAGCGTCTGCCGCAGGCGCCTGCCGGTCGCGTCGCGCAGCAGGGCCTGGTGCACGGAGCGGCCGTCGAACTCGGTGAGCGAGACCGACGCCTCGAGCACGCAGCCCACGCCGTCGAGGCGCATGCATTCGACCTCGCGCGTCTCCGGGCGGCCGCTGAAGCCCGCGAACGCGCGGCGCGGGGACGGATCGGTCGCGCGCGAGGGCGGCAGCAGCGCATCGACCGTGATGCCGACCAGGCGCTGCGCGTCGGCCGCGCCGAGCATCGACGCGGCCGATCCGTTGGCGAACACGATCACGCCGTCGTCGCTCACCACCAGCACGCCGTCGGGCAGCGACTCGTACAGCTCGCGGCGGGCCGCGTCGGCGGCGAGCCTCATCGCCCACGCCTCGCCTGGTGCGGACTGGGCCGCGTACGGCCCGCCCGGCGCGGGAAGGGCCACGACGGATCGGGAGGCGGAGGCGGCCGGTCGGCGCAGGTCCATGGGGCGGAAGAGGAGGGCGTAGAGAGGGCGTAGAGGGGGCGTAGAGTGGGCGTAGAGGGGGCGTAGAGGGGGCGTAGAGGGGGCGTAGAGGGCGTAGGGGCCTGGGGGTCGACAACAGTGTGTCCGGGCCGCGACGCGCGGAGCCATTGGGGATCGCCGCAGAACCGTCGTGTGAAGCCATGGCTGGCAGGGCGGACTGCCGGACGGCATGTTTCGGGACCGTGTCCGGTCGGTTCCGGCACGCCGCCCGCGTGTCTGTCCGACCACGGCGATGCCGTGCCGCGCCTGCGGGTCCCTTCGCTGACCCTGCAGTGCCGCGACGACGCGGTCGCGCCGCTCGAGGTCGGCCGGTGGATGCATGCGCGCATGCCGGCCGACACGCTGCTCGAGATGAGCGCGACCGGGCACTGCCCGCATGTCAGCGCGGCCCCCGAGACGATCGCCGCGATCCGCGCGTTCCTGGACTGAGCCCGCGATCCGCGCGGCCGGGGGCCGCGCGGCGGGCAGTACAATCCCGGCTCCCGCGCGCCCTCCGCGCGCGCCCGCCCGAGCCCGCGATGCCCGTCAACCTCGCCCCCCTGGATCCCGCTCGCCTGTACCCGGTCGCCGGCCTGGAGCTGGGCACCGCACGCGCGGCGATCCGCAAGCCGAACCGGCGCGACGTGCTGCTCGCACGCATCGCCCCCGGCGCGACCGCGGCCGGCGTCTTCACGCGCAACCGCTTCTGCGCCGCGCCGGTGACGGTCTGCCGCGAGCACCTCGCGGCGGGTGCCGGGATCCGCGCCTTCGTCGTCAACACCGGCAACGCGAACGCGGGCACCGGCGAGCCGGGGCTGGCCGCCGCGCGCCAGACCTGCGCCGCGGTCGCGGCGCTGCTCGGCTGCGAGCCCGCGCAGGTGCTGCCGTTCTCCACCGGCGTGATCCTCGAGCCGCTGCCGGTCGACCGCCTGGTCGCCGGGCTGCCCGCCGCCCGTGACGACCTGCGCGCCGACCAGTGGGGCGTCGCCGCCGAGGCGATCATGACCACCGACACCCTGCCCAAGGCCGCGTCGCGGCGCGTGACGATCGGCGGACGCAGCGCGACGGTCACCGGCATCTCGAAGGGCGCGGGCATGATCCGCCCGAACATGGCGACCATGCTCGGCTTCGTCGCGACCGACGCGCGCGTGCCGCAGCCGCTGCTCGCGAAGTGGGTGCGCGAGGCCGCCGATGCGAGCTTCAACCGGATCACCATCGACGGCGACACCTCGACCAACGACTCGTTCGTGCTGATCGCCACCGGGGCCGGCGAGGTCGCGGTCGCCGACGAGGCGGACCCGTCGGCCGCGCCGCTCAAGGCCGCGATCGTGGCGGTCGCGCGCGAGCTCGCGCAGGCCATCGTGCGCGACGGCGAAGGCGCGACCAAGTTCATCACCGTCGCGGTCGAGCGCGCCGGAACGCCCGACGAGGCCGCCGCCGTCGCCTACGCGATCGCGCACTCGCCGCTGGTCAAGACCGCGTTCTTCGCGTCAGACCCGAACCTCGGGCGCATCCTGTGCGCGATCGGCTACGCGGGCATCGAGGACCTCGATCCCTCGCGCATCGACCTCTGGCTCGACGACGTGCACGTGGCCACCCGCGGCGGTCGGCATCCGGACTACCGCGAGGAGGACGGCCAGCGGGTGATGAAGCAGGCCGAGATCACCGTGCGGGTGTCGCTCGCGCGCGGCGAGGCGGCCACCACCGTCTGGACCTGCGACCTGTCGCACGACTACGTGTCGATCAACGCCGACTACCGTTCCTGACCCGCCCGATGCTCTTCGACACCAAAGCCATCCAGCGCCTCGCCGAGCGCGCCGAGACCCTGCTCGCCCGCGTGGAGGGCCTGCTGCCCCGCGCCGCCGAGCCCGACTGGGACGCCTCGATCGCGTTCCGCTGGCGCCGCCGTCCGACCGCGTTCGGCTGGCAGTCGTGGCTGCAGCCGGTGCGCCACCGCTCGTCGATCTCGCTCGACGACCTGCAAAACATCGACGAGCCCAAGCGGCTGATCGAGCGCAACACGCGCCGCTTCGTCCAGGGCCTGCCGGCGAACAACGTGCTGCTGACCGGCTCGCGCGGCACCGGCAAGTCATCGCTGATCAAGGCCTGCCTGAACGCGCACGCGCACGAGGGGCTGCGGCTGATCGAGGTCGACAAGGCCGACCTCGTCGACCTGCCCGACATCGTCGACCTGGTGGCCGAGCGGCCCGAGAAGTTCGTCGTCTACTGCGACGACCTGTCGTTCGAGGAGGGCGAGGCCGGCTACAAGGCGCTCAAGACCGCGCTCGACGGCTCGATCTCCGCGGCCTCCGACAACGTGCTGATCTACGCGACCAGCAACCGCCGGCACCTGATGCCGGAGAAGATGAGCGAGAACCTCGCGGCCAAGCACACCGAAGACGGCGAGATCCATCCGGGCGAGACCTCCGAGGAGAAGATCTCGCTGTCCGAGCGCTTCGGGCTGTGGGTGGCCTTCTATCCGTTCCGCCAGGACGACTACCTCGCGGTGGTCGCGCACTGGCTCGGGCACTTCGGCTGCAGCGACGCGCAGATCGAGGCCGCGCGCGGCGATGCGCTGCGCTGGGCGCTCGAGCGCGGCTCGCGCTCGGGCCGGGTCGCCTGGCAGTTCGCGCGCGACTGGGCAGGCGGCAAGGGCGAATCGGCGCCGCGTGCGAGGGCGGCCCGACCCGCGAAGGCCGTCAGGGCCGTCAGGGCCGTCAATGCCGTCAATGCCGTCAATGCCGCGAAGGCCGCGAAGGCCGCGAAGGCCGCGAAGACCGCGAAGCCCGCGAAGACCGCGAAGCCCGTCCCGCCGTCCGGCGCCGCGGCCCCACCGGCCAGGGCCGCGCGCGCCCGCGCGCGCTGAGCGCCCGCCGCCGGCCCGGCTCTGCCGTGTCCATGGCCGAACCGGTGCCCGTCGTCGATGTCGCGGTCGGTGTCGTGCTGCGCGACGACGGCGCGGTGCTGCTCGGCCAGCGCCCGCCGGGCAAGCCCTACGCAGGCTGGTGGGAGTTTCCCGGCGGCAAGCTCGAGTCCGGCGAATCGGTCGCCGATGCGCTCGCGCGCGAGCTGCACGAGGAGCTCGGGCTCGACGAGGTCCGGTCCACGCCCTGGGTCGTCCGCGGTCACGCCTATCCGCATGCCACCGTGCGGCTGTGGTTCCGGCGCGTGCGCGGCTGGCGCGGCGAGCCGCGCTCGCGCGAGGGCCAGGCGCTCGCCTGGCGCCCGCTGGATGCGATCGATCTCGCACCGCTGCTGCCTGCCTCGATCGCGCCGATCGGCTGGCTGCGGCTGCCCCCGCTCTACCGCATCTCGTGTGCCGCGGAGCTCGGCGTCGAGGCGTTCGAACGCGCGCTCGGCAGCGTGCTCGATGCGCTCGCCGACACCGGCTCGACGGCGCCGCTGCTGCTGCAGCTGCGCGAGCCCGCGCTGCCCGAGCGGGACCTGCTGCGGCTCTTCGCGAGACTGCGGGCCTGGCGCGAGTCCAGGCCGCTGCGGGTCGTCGTCAGCAGCCGGCATCCGCTGTCGCTCGCCCGCGCGGTCGATGGCGTGCACCTCACCGCGCGTGACCTGGCCGCGGCCGCATCGAGGCCGCGCGTGCGCTGGGTGGGCGCGTCCTGCCATGCCGGCGCCGAGCTCGCGCGCGCCGACGCGCTCGGCTGCGACTTCGCGGTGCTCGGCCCGGTGTCCCCGACCGCCAGCCATCCGGGCGCGCCGACGCTGGGCTTCGACGGACTGGCGCGCGAGATCGCGGCCACGCCGCTGCCGGTCTATGCGCTCGGCGGGCTCGGGGCGGGCGACGTCGCGGCGGCCGAGGCGGCGGGGGCCCACGGCGTGGCGTCGATGCGCGCCGCCTGGCGCTGAGCGCGGCTCAGTTCCGGTCGCGGGGCGGCGCCGCGGGCGCGTCCGACGGCTGCTCGGGGTCGGGCGGGTCGCCCGGGATCACGTAGCCGCCGCTGGCCCACTGGCCGAGGTCGATCATCTTGCAGCGCTCCGAGCAGAACGGGCGCCAGCGGTTGGCCGGCGAGAACTCGGTCTTGCGGGCGCACACGGGGCAGTCGACGATCGCGGTCATCGGGTGGGGGCAGGGGGGCGGGTGGGGCACGTCGCCGCGCGGCCGAGGGCCGCGGCGGCTACAGGTTGCAGAGCGCCAGCTCGAACTCGACGTTGCCCTCGAAGGGCTTGGGACGCAGGTCGCCGTCCTGGGACGTGAAGCGGATCCACAGCATGTACTTGTTCGCCGAGATCTCGGGGATCGCGCCGCTGGCGGGATCGACGCGGATCTGCAGCATCTGGTACACCTTGCCGCCGAGCGTCTGCTGGTAGCTGCCCTGGTGGGTCGAGACGACCGCGCGCTGCGCGGACTCGCGCAGCAGCTGCAGCACGATCACCAGCGCGTCGCGCAGCGCCCGGAACGGCGCCGACCACATCGCGATGTCGCGCAGGCGCGCGTCGGACGAGCGGTTCAGCCACGCATGGTACGAAGGCAGGTCGAACTCGCAGGTGCCACCCGCGATGATCGCGCGGCTGCGGATGCTCATCAGCCATTCGTTGTCGCGCAGGTGCTGCCCGGTCTTGCCGGTCGCGCTGTTGAGCAGCTGCGACGCCCCGTCGATGTCGGCCAGCACCCGCTCGAGCGCCTCGAGTGCGACGTTCGGGTTGTCGCGGAACGCGAGCAGGGTCTGGCGCTGGCGCTCGAGCTCCTGCAGCAGGTCGGACTTCAGGTCCGCACGCGAGGCCACCTCGAGGATCTCGAACAGCGTGGTCAGCGCGACATGGTGCTCGAGCGCACCTGGCTGCTCCGCGAAGTGGTCGAATCGCGTGAACAGGTCCTCGAGCCGCAGCAGGGTCCGGATCCGTTCGTTGAGCGGGTATTCGTAGAGGGTCAACGCGGGGGCGGTCCGTGGGCGGTCCGTCGAAATGGTCGACCCATTTTGAATCATTCGACTGCCCTTGACAAACCAGCGTACGCCTCGTGGAGCCGTGCGACCTGCGCATCGAGCGCCGCAGGCGGACCGCCGTTGTCGATCACGTCGTCGGCGGCCGCCAGCCGCTGCGCTCGGGTGGCCTGCGCGGCGAGGATGGCGTCGACCTGCTCGCGCGGCAGCGCGCTGCGCGCCATTACCCGCTCGACCTGGACCTCGGGCGGACAGTCGACGACGAGGACGCGGTCGTAACGGCCGCGCCAGTCGCCCGACTCGACCAGCAGCGGCACGGCCACGATCACGTAGGGCGCGCCGTCGCGCACCGCGGCCGCGATGCCCGACTGGGTCCGCGCGCGGATCATCGGATGCAGGATGCCCTCGAGGCGCTTGCGCGCGCCGGGGTCGGAGAAGGCGATCGCGCGCATTGCGGCGCGGTCCATGCGGCCGTCTGCCGCCACGACCGTGTCGCCGAACGCGGCGCGGATCGGCTCGATCGCGTCGCCGCCGGGGCCGGTCAGCGCATGGGCGATGGCGTCGGTGTCGACGAGCGCGGCCCCGCGCGCGACCAGCCGGTCGGCGACGGTGCTCTTGCCGCTGCCGATGCCGCCCGTGAGGCCGATCACCGGCACGCCGCGCGTGCCGGCCTCAGGCAAGGCCGAACAGCGCGCCGAGCGGCTGCGCGAAGTAGAGCGCGAGCAGTCCCGCGCCCGCGAGGTACGGCCCGAACGGGATCGGTACCTCGCGCTTGTGCCGTGCGAACAGGATCATCGAGATGCCTACGGTGGCGCCCACCGCCGAGGCGAGCAGGATGATCGAGGGGATGGCGGTCCAGCCGAACCACGCGCCGAGCGCAGCCAGCAGCTTGAAGTCCCCGTAGCCCATCCCTTCCTTGCCGGTGGCGAGCTTGAACGCCCAGAAGATGCTCCAGAGGATGCCATAGCCGACCATCGCACCGAGCACCGCGTCGCCGATCGCCACGAAGGTGCCGCCGAGGTTGAACGCCAGGCCCAGCCAGAGCAGCGGCAGCGTGAGGTCGTCGGGCAGCAGCTGCGTGTCGAGGTCGATGAAGGCGAGCGCGACCAGGAAGAAGGTGAGCAGCATCGCACCCAGGCCCGCGGCGTTCGGGCCGTGGACGGCGATCGCGCAGCCGGCGAGGACGCCGGTGAGCAGCTCCACGAACGGATAGCGGGCGGGGATGGGCGCCGCGCAGTGGCCGCACTTGCCGCGCAGCAGCAGCCAGGAGATCACCGGCACGTTCTGCAGCGCGGTGATCTGCGTGCCGCAGTGCGGGCAGGCCGAGCGCGGCACGACGAGGTTGTAGCGGGGGGACTCGGCCGCGGCCTCGCCGCGCAGCTCCGCGGCCTGGGCGGCCCAGTCGGCCTCCATCATCTTCGGCAGCCGGTGGATCACGACGTTCAGGAAGCTGCCGACGAGCAGGCCGAACACCGACGCGAGCGCGACGATGGCGGGCGCCGGGAGCTCGGCGAGCAGGGCGAAGGAAGCGCTGGGCATGGTGTCGTCGATGGTAGCCGACCGGATCGACGGTCTTGCATGCCGTCCGGCGCGACGTCCTGTCCGCGCGTCGTCCGGCCAGTCCGGACCGGCGACCGACCGTTCAGGCGTCGGACCCGGGCTCGCCATCCAGGCCTTCGGCCAGGCGCACCAGCTCGGGCAGGGTCGTCGCGCCCATCTTTCGCATCACGCAGGCGCGATCGGCCTTCACCGTGCGCTCGCTGACGCCGAGCTCCCAGGCGATCTGCTTGGTGAGCGCGCCCTGCAGCACGCGGCGCAGCACCGTGCGCTCGCGCTCGTCGAGCGACGCGAAGCGGGCCCGCGCCGCGCGGCGGCGCTCGCGGCCGGCGCGCCGCGGCGCGTCGGCCTCGATCGCGCTGCGGACCGCCTCGAGCAGCACCTCGCTGCGGACCGGCTTGGTCAGGAAGTCGCTGGCGCCGGCCTTGAGTGCCCGCACGCTGGTCGGGATGTCGCCGCGCCCGGTCAGGAACACCGTCGGCACCGCCCAGCCGCGCTGGCGCAGCGCCTCGTGCAGCGCGAGGCCGTCCGGGCCGGGCATGTGCAGGTCGAGCAGCAGACAGCCCTCGGGCTCGCTGCCGGCCGCGATCAGGAACTCGCCGGCCGAGCCGTAGGCGCGGGTCGCGTAGCCGGCCGCGCCGAGCAGCCGGGTGAGCGCGACGCGCATCGCCTCGTCGTCGTCGACGACGTGCACGACGATCGCCTGGTGCGCGGCGCTCATCGGCCCGCCAGCGCCGCCGCCGGTCGCGGCGCGTTGCGCCGGAGGTCGTCGCGCGGCGCGCCCGCGTCCGGGCGCGCGCGCAGCAGCCGGACCCGCGCGAGCGTGCCGCCGCCGTCGCGCGGCTCGAGCGTGACGCGTCCGCCGTGCGACTCGACGATCGCCCGGACGATCCCCAGGCCCAGGCCCATGCCGCGCGGCTTGGTGGTGAAGAACGACTCGAACACCGACTCGTGGTGGCCGGCGGGGATGCCCGAACCGGTGTCGGCGACCGTGAGCTGCAGCTCGCCGTCGCGATCCGCGGTCGCGATCGACACGCGGCGCGGCCCGGCGTGCGCCCTGTCGCCCGCATCCATCGCGTCCATCGCATTGATCGCCAGGTTGAGCAGCACCTGCTGCAGCTGCACCGGGTCGCCGACGATGCGGTCGTCGGTGGCGTCGAGCATGGCCTCGAGCACGATCCCGCGTCGGCGCGCCTCGGGCTCGAGCAGCCCGAGTGCCTCGCGCAGCGCAGGATGCAGCCCGAGCGGCACATGGGTGACCTCGTGGTGCTCGAGCAGCGCGCGCAGCCTGCGGATCACCTCGTGCGCACGCAGGTCGTCGCGGCGGATGTCGGCCAGGATCTCGTGTAGCGAGGCGCGCAGCGCGTCGTTCGGGGTGCCGCCGTTGCGCAGCATCAGGTCGGCGGCATCGGCGTTGCTGAGGATCGCGCCGAGCGGCTGGTTGATCTCGTGGGCGATCGATGCGGTCAGCTCGCCCATCGCCGCGAAGCGCATCGCGCGGGCCAGCTCGAGCCGGCGCTGGCCGGCCTCGGCCTCGGCCTGCCGGCGCCGGCGGCGCTGCACCAGCAGGCCGCCGATGGTCAGGGCCTGCGCGGCGACCACGGCGCTGCTGACCAGCACGAAGGCGCGGTACTCGGTCCACAGGTTGCGCGGCGGGTTGACGGTCGTGCAGCCCGCCGGCAGCGCGGCCGAGTCGAGGCCGTGGCGGGCGAACAGGCCCAGGTCCGCCGTGCAGCGCGTGGTCGCGTCGGGCGCCACCGCGGGCGGCGGCCTGCCCTCGAGCAGGGCGATCGCGAGCGTCGCGGTAAGGCGGCCGGCGGCCTCGAAATCGACCACGCTGCCCGCCGCGAGGCCCCGCCCCACGAAGCTGCCGAACAGGCCGTAGATCGGCGCGCCCGAGGTTGCTGCGAGCTGAGTCAGCACCTCGGCCGGAAACGGCGTGGGACCGTTCGCGTCGCGACTCACATGCGTGAAGAACACCGCCGTCTCGGGCCCGAGCCGCTCGAGCCGCTCGCGCAGCGCCGTGATCGGCAGCCCTGCCCAGGGCTCGATGCGCCAGCGCCCGCGCGTCGTGGCGAGTGCGCCCACGCGCGCCCCGAGGGCGAGGTCGCCCTCGGCATTGCCGCTCACCACGATCAGGCGGGTGGCTGCCGGCTGCAGCCGCTCGATCAGCGCGAGCGTGCCGGCGATGTCGAGCTGCCAGAACGACTGCAGCGCGCCGACCGGCACGCGGGCGCGCTCCACCATCGGCTCGTCCAGGCCGGCCAGGATCAGCGGGACGCCGGGCCAGAGTGCGTCGCGCTGTTCGCGCACCGCGTCGATGGCGCGCTCGCCGACGCCGACCACCAGGTCGACCGGCCGCCCGGCGTACTTCTTGCGCTGCAGCGCCAGGAACTCGGGGGCGAGATCGCCGTAGTCGAAGCGGTAGGTGTCGAGCGTGTCGGTGAAGAAGGTGGCGCCGGCGGGTGCCGCGGCCTGCAGCGTCCTGCGGAACGACCGGTCGACCTCGTGCATCGCCGGCAGGCCGGCGTCGCTGCCCATCAGGACCGCCACCCGCCAGGGAGCGGCCGGGGCCGCCATGGCAGGCGTATCGCCGCCGAGCAGGCCGGCGGCGAGCACGCCTGCGGCGAGCAGGCCGGCGGCGGATGGCGCGAGGACCGAACCGGGGCGGCGTGTCACGAATCGAGCCTGGTTGGACGGGTCGGCCATGGTAGCGGAACGTTCGGCGCCCGCCCGACCCGATGGGTCACCGACCCGCCCGCGCGGGCCAGGGACCACGCAGGGTGTCCGGATCGATTCGCACCCCGCCGCCGGCCGGTGGCGGGGCGATGCGGGCCGATCCCTCGGCCCGCAGGCACGTCAGCGGGTCAGCGGTCAGCGGGTCAGCGGGTCAGCGGGTCAGCGGGTCAGCGGGTCAGCGCGCGTCGAACGCGAAGACCCGGCGCCAGTCGCGCTTCATGTCGATGATCGTCCAGCCGCGCGCGGCGGCCTCGCCGAGCGCCTTGTCCAGACGCCCGACCTTCGAGGCCCGGTCGTATTCCCACTCGCGCACCGCGTCGGTATGCCGCACGATCGCGGCCAGGCGCGCGCCGGGTCCGGCTGCGGTCCACTGCAGCATCTGCAGGTCGCCGTCGGAGTTGCCGAACGCGGCGATCGGCCGGCGCCCGATGTGGCGCAGGATGCCGACCGGCTTGCCGGCCTTGTCGTCCACGAAATCGATCTCCGGCAGGCGCACCAGCACCGGCTGCCCGTCGCGCAGCTCGAACTTCGTGCGGATGGTGCTGCCGATCACCTGCTCGGGCGGGATGCCGTAGATGCGCTCGGTCCACGGCCGCATGAACTCGGTGCCGCCGCCGGAGACGATGAAGGTCTTGAAGCCGTTCTCGCGCAGGTACGCGAGCAGCTCGAGCATCGGCTGGTAGACCATCTCGGTGTACGGCCGCCCCGTCTTCGGATGGCGGGCCGTGAGCAGCCAGTCCTCGACGAGCTTCGTGAAGGCGTCCGAGCTCATGCCCGCATGCGTCGCCATCGCGAGCTGGGCGATCTCCTGCTCGCCGCCGGCGGCGAGCGCCTTCATGTCGCCGCGCAGCAGCGAGGCGTACGGCTCCTTGGTCTTCCACTCGGGCCGCGTCGCGCTCATCGCGCGGATGCGGTCGGCGATGAACAGGCCCTGCACGTAGAGCGGCTGCTCGGCCCACAGCGTGCCGTCGTTGTCGAACACCGCGATCCGCTCGGGCACCGGCACGAAGTCGCGGCCGCCCGGCTCGGTGACCGCCTTGACGAAGGCGAGGATCCGGGCCCGTGCGGGGCCGTCCTGCCAGGACGGCAGCGGCTCGGCGGTGGGCGCGGACTGCGCCTGCGCAAGGCCGGGCAGGGCTGAGGCCGCGATCAGGGCGACGACGCGGCGGCGGTGCGAGGAGGTCATGGTCGGTTCCGGATGGCGCGGCGAGGGGCGCAGTGGGGGCCTCTACGGCACGAGGGCCGCCGTCCGGTGGTGGACGGCGGCCCCCGCGGGCAGGCCTGCGGGATACGTCGGCTCAGCGCCCGCTGGCGCCGCCGCCCTGCATGACGGACTCCATCACGCGGTCGAGGTTGAAGCTGCCCGGCTTCTGGCGCGGCGGGAACTCCCTGAAGCTCTGCAGCCAGCGCCCGACGTACGCGCCGGCCGGCGCGATCGCGAACATGCGCTCGAGGTACCAGCGCTGATAGCCGATCGCGTGCTCGGCTTCGGCGCGCTCGAACGGATCCATCCGCAGGTTGGTCAGCGTCGGCGCGCGCAGCTGCGTGAACGGCTGCTGCCAGACCTTCAGGCCCTCGGACTCCTGCTTGAGGAAGGTGACCTTCCAGTTGTCGTAGCGCAGCGCGGCGACGCTGCCGTCGTCGGTCCAGTAGATGAACTCGCGGCGCGGCCATGCGCTCTCGCCCCTGAACGCCGGGCCGAGGTCGTAGCCGTCGAGGTGCACCTTGTAGTTCATCGAGCCGACGCGGCGGCCCTTCTTCAGGTCATCGACCACGGTCCGGTCGCCGGCGGCCGCGAGCATCGTCGGCAGGATGTCCTCGTGTGCGGCGATGTCGTTGATGACGGTGCCGGGCTTGATCACGCCCGGCCACCTGATCATCGTCGGCACGCGGTAGCCGCCCTCCCACTGGGTGTTCTTCTCGCCGCGGAACATCGTCGTGCCGCCGTCGGGCCAGGTGAAGGTCTCGGCGCCGTTGTCGGTCGAGTACATCACGATGGTGTTGTCCTCGAGGCCGAGATCCTTGAGCTTGGCCATCACCTGACCGACGTGGCCGTCGTGCTCGACCATGCCGTCGGCATAGATGCCCAGGCCGGTCTTGCCGACCGACGCTGGCTTCAGGTGCGTGAAGATGTGCATGCGGGTGGAGTTCCACCACATGAAGAACGGCTTGTCGGCCTTCTTCGCGCGCTCCATGAAGTCGAGGGCCTTGGTGGTGACCTCTTCGTCGATGGTCTCCATCCGCTTGCGCGTGAGCGGGCCGGTGTCGGTGATGGTGCCGCCTGCGAAGCTGTGGATCACGCCACGCGGGCCGAACTGCTTCTTGAACGCCTCGCCCTTCGGATAGTCGGGGTTCTCCGGCTCTTCCTCGGCGTTGAGGTGGTACAGGTTGCCGAAGAACTCGTCGAAGCCGTGCGCCGTCGGCAGCATGTCGTCGCGGTCGCCGAGGTGGTTCTTGCCGAACTGACCGGTCATGTAGCCCTGCGCGCGCAGCAGCGTCGCGATCGTCGGGTCTTCCTTCTTCATGCCCTCGGGTGCGCCCGGCAGGCCGACCTTGGTGAGGCCGGTGCGGATCGGCGACTGCCCGGTGACGAAGGCGGCACGGCCGGCGGTGCAGCTCTGCTGGCCGTACCAGTCGGTGAACAGCGCGCCCTCGCGGCCGATGCGGTCGATGTTGGGCGTGCGGTAGCCCATCATCCCGTTGTTGTAGGCGCTGATGTTGAACTGGCCGATGTCGTCGCCCCAGATCACCAGCACGTTGGGCTTGCGCGCCCCCGGTGCCTGGGCGGTCGCGGTCGTGCTCGCGAGGCCGAGCGTGAGCGCCGTCGCGGTTGCGACGATCAGCCCGGCGAGTTGCCTGAATCGAATCATGATGGGGAAGTCCTCCTGGAGGCGTGGGGTCGTGTGATCAGGGTGCCGCGATGCGGCGGTCGCTGCCGTCCATCGCGCGGGCGATCGAGTCGAGGAAGAAGGCGCCGTCGAACGGCTTGGCGATGAACGCATGCCCGCCGGCCTGCATCGCGCTGCGCCGCGAGACCGGGTCTTGGCGCGCGCTGATGAACACCGCCGGCGGCCGGGACGCGGGCAGCGACGCATACCAGCTCGCGCCGCCCTGACCGCCCAGGTGCAGGTCGAGCACCAGGCAGTCCGCCGTCCGGTCGCCGTCGTCCGCGGCCAGGGCCTCGACGCTGCCGAACACGCGCGCACGAAAGCCCGCCGCGGTCAGGAGCCGGTGCAGCGCCTGGCTCATGCTCGCGTCGTCGTCGACCACCACGATGAGAGGCGCGTCGGTGTCCATCATGTCCTCGTGCCGCGAGGGTATCGAAGCGCGGCCGAGGGCGCGACCTGCTTTTGGGGCAGGGGCGCTGCCCCTCGGGGCAACCGCGGAGAGCCGGGCTTCGCGGGCTGGCCGCATCCGTCGGGATGGTCCACACTCCGCCTCGGCTCGCCCACCCCCTGTCCGACCCACCCGTGCCGAAGAAGCCGCCCGCCCGATCACGGCGTCCTGCCGCCCCGCCGCCCGCCTCGGTCGCCGCCCCTGCAGCGGCGGCCGCCCCGGCTGTTGCCGCGGGTCCGGCGTCGCGCCGACCGCGCGCGCTCGCGCTCGGTGCCGCGCTCGCCGTGCTGCTGGCGGCCGGTATCGCCGCCTGGGTGCTGCGCGCCGCGCCGCCCGTGCCCGTGGTGGCCGACGCGGCGCCCGCCGCAGCACCGACCGCCGCCGCGCCCGCCGCCGGACCGACCGCCGCCGCGCCGCGCACGCCGGCCGATTACGTCGACAACGCGAGCTGCGTCGGCTGCCACCAGGACGCGGCACGCGCCTGGCGCGGCTCGCACCATGCGAACGCGATGGCGCCCGCGGATGCCGCGAACGTGCGCGGCGACTTCGACGGCAGCACGTTCCGCCACCGCGGCGTCGCCACCCGGTTCGGCAAGCGCGACGATCGCTTCGTCGTGCGCACCGACGGCCCCGACGGCAAGCCGGGCGAGTTCGACGTCGCGTACACCTTCGGCTACGCGCCGCTGCAGCAGTACCTCGTGCCGATGCCCGGCGGCCGGCTGCAGCCGCTGCAGGTCGCCTGGGACGTGCCGAAGCGCCGCTGGTTCCACCTGCTGCCCGACGAGCGTGCGCCGGCCGGCGACGTGCTCCACTGGACCGGCCGCTACCAGACCGCCAACACGATGTGCCTGTCCTGCCACGTGACCGGCTTCGAGAAGCGCTACGACGAGAAGACCGACACCTTCGCCTCGACGTGGAAGGAGCCGAACGTCTCGTGCCAGTCGTGCCACGGCCCGGGCAGCCGGCATGTCGGCTGGGCGCGTGCGAAGGCCGAGGGCAAGCCCGTGCCGGCCACGCCCGGCGAGCGGCTCGGCCTCGCGGTCGACTTCGCGGCCGCCGGCGGCCGTGGCCAGGTCGAGGTCTGCGCGGCCTGCCACTCGCGCCGGGCCGAGCTGACCGCGACGCCGGTGCCCGGTGCGCCGCGGCTCGACCACTACCTGCCGGCGCTGCTCGCTCCGCCCCTCTACCACGTCGACGGCCAGCAGAACGACGAGGTCTTCGTCGACGGGTCGTACCGCCAGAGCCGGATGTACCAGGCGGGCGTGGGCTGCACGAACTGCCATGACGCGCACACCGGCCGCACGAAGGCCGAGGGCAACGCGGTCTGCACGCAGTGCCACGCGCCCGTCGTGAACGCCGCGTTCCCGAAGGCGGCCGGCGGCTACGACAGCCCCGCCCACCACTTCCATGCCGCTGGCTCGAGCGGCGCGCAGTGCGCGGCCTGCCACATGCCGCCCAAGGTCTACATGCAGATCCAGGCGCGGCCCGACCACAGCCTGCGCGTGCCGCGCCCCGACCTGTCGGTCAGGCTCGGCACGCCGAACGCCTGCAACCAGTGCCACACGGACCGGTCCGCGCAGTGGGCGGCCGAGCGTGTCGCCGCGTGGTACGGGCCGAACCGTCGCCAGGAGCCGCACTGGGGCGAGGCCTTCTCGGCCGCACGGGCCGGGCGGCCGGGATCCTTGGAGGCGGTCGCACGCATCGCGGCCGACCGCGCGCAGCCCGGGCTCGTGCGCGCCACCGCGCTCGACCTGCTGCGCAGCGAACCCCGCACCGGCGACGCGATCCGCGTCGAGGCGACCCGCGATCCGGACCCCGAGGTGCGGGCCGCGGCCGCCGACAGCCTCGAGGCGCTGCCGCCGGCTGCGCGCGTCAACGGCCTCGGGCCGCTGCTCGGCGACCCGGTCCGCGCCGTGCGGATCGCCGCCGCACGGGCGCTGTCATCGCTGCCGCGCGAACGGCTCGACGCGGCGCTGCGCCCCGCCTTCGAGACCTCGCTCGCCGAATACGTCGCCGCGCAGTCGGTGTCGCTCGACATGCCGGGCGCGCGGCTGAACCTGGCCGTCGTCCACCAGAACGGCGGGCGGCTCGACGAAGCCGAGCGCCACTACCTCGCCGCGCTGCGCATCGACCCCGACTTCACGCCGGCGCGCGCGAACCTCTCGCGGATGTACAACGCGGCCGGCCGCAACGCGGACGCCGAGCGGGTGCTGGTCGAGGGGCTGGCCCGGATGCCCGAGCTGGGCGAGCTGCAGTACTCGCTCGGCCTGCTGCTCGCCGAGGCGCAGCGCATGCCCGAGGCGACCCGTGCGCTGCAGAAGGCCGCGCGCCTGCTGCCCGAGCGGGCCAAGGTCCACTACAACCTCGGGCTGGCGCTGCAGCACGGGGGGCAGCGCAAGGCCGCCGAGGCCTCGCTGCTGCAAGCGCAGCGGCTCGACCCCGCCGATCCGCAGTCGGCCTACGCGCTGGCCGTCCTGCACGCCCAGGACGGGCGCTGGGACGAGGCGATGAAGTGGGGCGACACGCTGCAGGCGCTGAGCCCCGGCGACCCCGGGGTCAGGCAGTTCGTCGAGCGGCTGCGGGCGCGGCGCTGAGGCGCGGCGCCGACCGTCGAGGACGGCGTCGATCTGCCACTGTGGTCAGACCACCTGGCCCATCTTGAAGATCGGCAGGTACATCGCGACGACCAGTCCGCCGATCACGGTGCCCAGCACGACCATGATCAGCGGTTCCATCAGCGAGGACAGCCCCTCGACCGCGTCATCGACCTCGCGCTCGTAGATGTCGGCCGACTTGCCCAGCATGGAGTCGAGTGCGCCCGACTCCTCGCCGATGGCGGCCATCTGCAGCACCATGTTCGGGAAGACCTTCGCGTTCTGCATCGACACCGTCAGGCCGGTGCCGGTGGACACCTCCTGCTGGATCTTCTTGGTCGCCTGCAGGTACACGATGTTGCCGGAGGCGCCGCCCACCGAGTCCAGCGCCTCGACCAGCGGCACGCCGGCCGCGAACATGGTGGACAGCGTGCGCAGCCACCGCGCGATCGTCGCCTTGCGCAGCACTTCGCCGAAGATCGGCAGCTTGAGCAGGAGCCGGTCCATCGCCATCTGGACCGCGGGAGATCGCGTCCAGGCCTGCTTGATGAAGTAGAAGATGCCGAAGAGGACGCCGAAGATGATGTACCACCGGGCCACGAAGAAGTCCGACATCCCGATGACGACCAGCGTCGGCGTGGGCAGGTCGGCGCCGAAGTTCGAGAACACCTCCTTGAAGGCCGGGATCACGAACAGCATGATCACGACGACGACGATGGCAGCGACGCCGAGCACGGCGATCGGGTAGAAGAGCGCGGACTTGATCTTGCCCTTGATCGCCTGCATCTTTTCCTTGTATATCGCCAGGCGATCGAGCAGGTCGTCCAGGATACCGGCCTGCTCGCCCGCATCGACCAGGTTGCAGAAGAGCTGGTCGAAGTAGCGCGGGTACTTGCGGAACGCCTGCGACAGCGATGTGCCGGTCTCGACGTCGCCCTTGATGTCGGTGAAGAGCTTGGCGACCGACTGGTTGTCGGTGCCCTTGGCGACGATGTCGAAGGCCTGCAGCAGCGGCACGCCCGCCTTCATCATGGTCGCGAGCTGGCGCGTGAACATGGTGATGTCGCGGTCGGTGATCGCCTTGCCGCGCTTGTAGCGCTGCTGGCGCACCTTGACGACGGCGATGCCCTGGCGGCGCAGCGTCGTGGTCACCACCGCCTCGCCGCCGGCGCGCATCTCGCCGCGGATGGTCTTGCCGGCCCGGTCGCGCCCTTCCCATTGGAAGGTCACTTCCTTGACGGGCGTGGGGCGGTTCGTGGTCCTGAGCGCGGGGGTGGCCATCTCTAGCTCCGTTTCATTCGTTGGTCACGCCGAGGACTTCCTCGATCGAGGTATGGCCCTGCCGGACCTTCTTCAGGCCCGAGTTGCGCAGGTCGGACACGCCCTCGCGCTTGGCCTGCGCGGCGATGTCCATCGCGTTGCCGCCGGCGAGGATGAGGCGCTGGATCTCTTCGGTGATCGGCATCACCTGGTAGATACCGACCCGACCCTTGTAGCCGCCGCCGCTGCAGCGCTCGCAGCCGACCGGCCGGTAGGGCGTCCAGCTGCCGTCGAGATCGGATTCCTTGAAGCCGGCGGCGAGCAGCGCCGCCTCGTCGATCTCGGCGGGCTGCTTGCAGGTGCACAGCCGACGCGCCAGGCGCTGCGCGGTGATCAGGATCACCGACGAGGCGATGTTGAACGGCGCGATGCCCATGTTCATCATCCGCGTCAGCGTGGTCGGCGCGTCGTTGGTGTGCAGCGTCGACAGCACCATGTGACCGGTCTGCGCGGCCTTGATCGCGATGTCCGCGGTTTCGAGGTCGCGGATCTCGCCGACCATGATCACGTCCGGATCCTGGCGCAGGAAGGACTTCAGCGCGGCCGAGAACGACAGGCCCGCCTTGTCGTTCACGTTGACCTGGTTCACGCCGGGCAGGTTGATCTCGGCCGGGTCCTCCGCGGTCGAGATGTTGGTGCCCGGCTTGTTCAGGATGTTCAGGCAGGTGTAGAGCGACACCGTCTTGCCCGAGCCGGTCGGGCCGGTGACCAGCACCATGCCGTAGGGGCGGCTCACCGCGGACAGCAGCGCCTCCTTCTGGTCTGGGTCGTAGCCCAATGCGTCGATGCCGAGCTTTGCCGACGACGGATCCAGGATCCGCATCACGATCTTCTCGCCGAACAGCGTGGGCAGCGTGGAGACCCGGAAGTCGATCGCCCGCGTCGCGGACATCACCAGCTTCATCCGCCCGTCCTGCGGAATGCGCTTCTCGGAGATGTCGAGCTTCGAGATCACCTTGATCCGCGAGGCGAGCTTCTCCTTGATCGCCAGCGGCGGCTGCGAGATCTCGCGCAGCTCGCCGTCGATCCGGTAGCGGATCCGGTAGTACTTCTCGTACGGCTCGAAGTGGATGTCGGAGGCGCCGCCGTTGATCGCGTCGAGCAGCACCTTCTGCAGGTAGCGCACGATCGGCGCGTCATCGACCTCGGAGGTGTCCTCGGCCTGCGCAGGCTCCGCGCCGCCGTCCTCGAGCTCGATGTCCGAGAAGTCTCCCTCGGCGAGCGCGGTGACCTGCTCGGTGGCCGAGGCGCCGAGCGTGTCGATCACCTTGAGCAGCTTGTCGTGCTCGACGACGATCGGGTCGACAGTCGCCTGAGCCTGGAACTTGACCCGGTCGATCGCCTGCAGGTCGGTCGGATCGGACAGCAGCACGGTCAGGCGGTTGCCGCGCTTGACCAGCGGCAGGATCCGGCTCTCGACCAGCAGCTTGCGGTCGATCAGCTCGGTCGGGATCGACGTGAGATCGAGCGCCGCGAGATCCATCAGCGGCAGGCCGAAGGTGTCGGACGCGAACCGTGCCAGCTTGATCGAGGGCAGCTGGCCGCCGGCGACGAGCTCGTCGACGAACTTCGTCGACGTGCCCTCGATCTTGCGGTGCAGCGCCATGGCCTGCTCCGGCCTCAGCAGCTGATGCTGCACGAGGGCACGGGCCAGTCCGGACAGCACGACGGTGTCGGCGGGGGCTCCGACGGCGCTCATCGGAGGCCTCTGCATGAAGGGCGTGGGATCACGTGTTCGAGTGTGCGGCCGCCGGATGCGGATGGGTACGCGATCGCGTCGGCCCGGAGACGGACGGTGCCGCCCGACGTACGAACGGCGGCGGCGGCGTCGGCCGCCCGCCACGCGAGGGTGGGGCTCCGGGCGTCGCTCATGCCGGGGGGGCGCGCCGCGCGGCGAGCGCGCTTGGCCTCGTACATCGCGGCGTCCTCGAGCAGCTGCTGGAGCGCGGTCTCGGTCGCGCCGCGGTTCAGCAGCCCGGTCAGCCGGTCGCGGTGCGCGAGCTGGCGCAGGCGCTCCTGCGCGCGGTGCGCCTGGCTGACGTCGCGCGCCACGCCGTGCCAGCCGATGCGGCGGCCCCCGGGTGCGGGCGTCGGCTCCCCGCTGAACGCGATCCGCCGCTCGATGTTGCCGCCCAGCGCGCGGGTGACGCAGACGAAGTCGGCGAACGGGCGGTGGGATTCGAGCAGCGAGTGCAGGTCGTCCCACTCACCGGAGAGCGGTGTGGTGGCGGGCAGCTCCCAGGGCGCGCGCCCGAGCAGCAGCCGGCCCAGGTCGTCGGCCGACGGGCCGCCGCCGGTGCAGCGCACGAAGCGCAGCGACAGGTCCAGCGCCCAGAACCAGTCGGAGGACAGCCGCATCAGCGCCTCGAGCCGGGCCTCGCTGCGCGCCAGGCGCTCGGGCAGTTCCGCGCAGCCCGCATGCAGCGGCGCGCCGTCCCCGCCCGGATCGGCGGGGGCGCCGGAGCAGGCGAGGGCGGCAGGATCGGAGCGGCGCGTCATCGGGCGGAGTCGGGGGAAGTTCGGAGCATCATCGGCCGCCCCGGGCGCCGCACCAGCGCGACCCCGCGGACGGCCGCTGCCGGCCGATGGAACGTCGGCGCGTGGCGTCCCGGGGGGCCTTGCTACACTCGGCGCTCCAGGCACGAGGAGACGAGAGACGACATGGGCGGCACCACTGCACCGAAGGGATTGCGCTCGCGCGCGTGGTTCAACAATCCCGACAACATGGGGATGACCGCGCTCTACCTCGAGCGCTACATGAACTTCGGCCTGTCGCTCGACGAGCTGAAGAACAGCGGCAAGCCGATCGTCGGCCTCGCCCAGACCGGCAGCGACCTGTCGCCGTGCAACCGCCACCACATCGAGCTCGCGCACCGCGTGCGCGACGGCATCCGCGACGCTGGCGGCATCCCGATGGAGTTCCCGGTCCACCCGATCCAGGAGACCGGCAAGCGGCCGACCGCCGCGCTCGACCGCAACCTCACCTACCTGTCGCTGGTCGAGATCCTGTACGGCTATCCGATGGACGGGGTGGTGCTTACCACCGGCTGCGACAAGACGACGCCGGCGATGCTGATGGGCGCGGCGACGGTCGACATCCCGTCGATCGTCCTGTCCGGCGGCCCGATGATCAACGGGTACCACAACGGCGGCCTGTCCGGCTCGGGCACGATCGTCTGGTTCGCGCGCCAGGAGCTGGCCGCCGGCCGGATCGACTACGACGGTTTCCTGAAGATGGTCGCCTCGGGCGCGCCGTCGGCGGGCCACTGCAACACGATGGGCACCGCGCTGTCGATGAACAGCGTCGCCGAGGCCCTCGGCATGTCGCTGCCCGGCTGCGCCGCGATCCCCGGCCCGCACCGCGACCGGTACGAGATGGCCTACTGGACCGGGCGGCGCATCGTCGAGATGATCCGCGAGGACCTGCGCCCGTCGAAGGTGATGACGCGCAAGGCCTTCGAGAACGCGATCGTCGCCTCGAGCGCGCTCGGCGCGTCGACCAACTGCCCGCCGCACGTGACCGCGATCGCGCGCCACATGGGCGTGGAGCTCGACATCCGTGACTGGGACCGCATCGGCTACGCGATCCCGCTGCTGACCAACCTGATGCCGGCGGGCGAGTACCTCGGCGAGGAGTTCCACCGCGCGGGCGGCGTGCCCGGCGTGATGAACGAGCTGCTGCAGGCCGGCAAGCTGCACGCCGACGCGATGACGGTCTCGGGCAAGACGGTGGGCGAGGCCTACGGGAACACGCCGGTCACCGATCGCCGGGTGATCAAGGCCTACGACGCGCCGATGCAGAAGGAGGCCGGCTTCGCGGTGCTCTCCGGCAACCTCTTCGATGCAGCGGTGATGAAGACCTCGGTGATCTCGCCGGAGTTCCGCAAGCGCTACCTCGAGGATCCGAAGGATCCGAACGCCTTCGAGGGGCGGGCGATCGTCTTCGAGGGGCCGGAGGACTATCACGAGCGGATCAACGATGCGTCGCTGAACATCGATGCGAACTGCATGCTGTTCATCCGCGGCACCGGCCCGATCGGCTATCCGGGCGCGGCCGAGGTGGTGAACATGCTGCCGCCGGACGCGCTGGTGAAGCAGGGCATCACGATGCTGCCCTGCGTGGGTGACGGGCGTCAGTCCGGCACTTCGGCGAGCCCCTCGATCCTGAACGCCTCGCCCGAGTCCGCGGTGGGCGGCGGCCTCGCGCTGCTGCGCACCGGTGACCGGGTGCGCGTCGACCTCGGCCGGCGCACGGCGAACATCATGATCTCCGACGCCGAGCTCGCCGAGCGCCGCGCCGCCTGGAAGGCCCCCGACCTGCAGAGCCAGACGCCTTGGCAGGAGCTGCAGCGGCGTCACGTCGGACAGCTCTCGAGCGGGGCCTGCCTGGACTTCGCGATCAAGTACCAGCGGATCTCGACCACGCGGGGCCTGCCGCGCGACAACCACTAGCCGTGGCGGCGCCGCTGCCTGTGCCGCGCCCGCGGCCCTCGGGGGCGGCGCGGCGGCGCCGGGTGGCCTGCGGCGTCCTCTCGGCGCTCGCCGTCGGATGCGCGCTCGCGCGGCCCGCATGGGCCGACGCCGGCCTCGCCGAGCGGCTGGCGCAGCCCGGCGTGCACACCGTCGAGACGCTCGATCTCGATCTGCCCGACCCGGTGCGCGGGCGCACGCTGCCGCTGCGGCTGCGCGTGCCCCAGCCCTGCACCGCGGCCCTGCCGCGGCCGCTCGTCGTGTTCTCGCACGGGCTGGGCGGCTCGCGCGCCGGTGGCGCGGCCTGGGGCGCCCACTGGGCGAGCCACGGCTTCGTCGTCGCCCACCTGCAGCATCCGGGCAGCGATGCATCGCTGTGGCGCGGGCAGCCCGGGGGCTTCACCCTCGAGGCGCTGCGCCCGGGCATGTCCCCGGCGCAGTACGTGGCACGGGTGCGCGACGTGCCGTTCGCGCTCGATGCGCTCGCGGCGCTCGCCGCTTCGCGCGTCGACTCGCGCGTCGTCTCGCCCCCCGGGCTGGGCTGCATCGACGCTGCCCGCGTCGGCATGTCCGGTCACTCGTTCGGCGCGCTGACCACCCAGGCGCTCGCCGGCCAGTCGCTGCCTCGGCTCGCCGAGGCCGCCGCCGCCGCCTGGGGCCGCGATCCGCGCGTGGTCGCGGCGATCGCCTTCAGCCCCTCGATGCGCGATGGCTCGCCTGCGGCCCGTGCGTCGTTCGCGACCGTGGCCGTGCCCTTCCTGTCGGTCACCGGCAGCCTCGATGGCGACGTCGTCGGCACCGGCGCGACCGCAGCCTCGCGGCGTGCGGTCCACGAGGCGCTGCCCGGGCCGGGACGCCGCCTGCTCTGGCTCGACGGTGCGGACCACATGGGCTTAGACGGCGGCCCGCCCCGCCTACCTGCCGAGGGCCGCGCCGACGACCGCGGCATGCAGCGCGTCGTGCGCGCGGTGACGCTCGCGTTCTGGCAGGCCACGCTCGCGGGCGACGCCGTCGCGCAGGCCTGGCTCGACGGCGGCGGCCCGGACACCCTGCTCGGTCCGGCCGATCGCTGGGTGCCGCGCTAGGCGCTGCCCGCGGGCAGGGTGCGGGCCGTGGCCATGGCCGTGGCCGTGGCAGTACCTCGGCAGTACCGCGGCCGGCCTGCGCGCCAACGCTCAGCCCGACGGCACCTCGCCCCAGAGCCAGGCCGCGCCGCGCACCCCGGACGAATCGCCATGCGCGCTGCGCACGATGCGCGTGCGCAGATCGTCCGAGAACACGAGCGGCTGCAGCCGCACCGGCAGCGACGCATACACGGCCTCGATGTTCGACAGGCCGCCGCCGAGCACGACGACGTCGGGGTCGAGCACGTCGATCACCATCGCGAGCCCGCGGGCGAGCCGTCCGAGCCAGCGCTCGAGGCTCGCGAGCGCGGCCGGCTCGCCCGCGGCGGCCCGCGCGGCGAGCGCCGCCGCATCGAGCGGCTCGCCGCTCGTGCGCAGGTGGTCCTCAGCCAGTGCCGGTCCCGACAGCCAGGTCTCGATGCAGCCCGTGCGTCCGCACCAGCAGCGGGGCCCGGGACGCTCGTCGTCGCGGGGCGCCGGCAGTGGCACGTGTCCCCATTCGCCGGCGATGCCGTTCGCGCCCGAGAGCGGGCGCCCGTGCACCGCGATGCCTGCGCCCACGCCGGTGCCGAGGATCGCGGCGAACACCACGTCGGCGCCGGCCCCCGCCCCGTCCGCGGCCTCGGACACCGCGAGGCAGTTGGCGTCGTTCTGGATGCGCACCTCGCGCCCGAGCGCTGCCTGCAGGTCCTCCCGCAGCGGCCGGTGGTTGAGCCACATCGAGTTCGCGTTCTTCACGCGGCCAGTGAGCGCCGAGATCGTTCCGGGAATGCCGATGCCCACCGTGCCCTGCCCGCCGAGCTCGCGTTCGGCCGCGTCGACCAGCGCGGCGATCGCGGCGACGGTCGCCGGATAGTCGTCGCGCGGCGTGGGCATGCGCCGACGCAGCCGGGTCGTGCCGTCGCGATCGAGTGCGGCGATCTCGATCTTGGTGCCGCCGAGATCGACGCCGAGGCGCCAGTGAGGGTTCATGTGCGGTCGCGGGGTGCTCGCATCGTCCGATGATGCCGCAGATCCGCGACCGTTCCGAATGCAGCGGATGCGCACCGACTGACACCGCATCCACGGCGACATGCCCCGACGATCCAAGGGTCCACTTGCCATGCGGGGCCGTTGCAGCTTATAAGCTAGCCCTTCCTCGGAGCACGCCACATCAAGGCGAGCCCGGACGTGGACGGAGACACATGACCCGTGGCGGAGACGACGCTCTGTTGAGCGTGCGCGGCGTGACCGTGAAGTTCGGCGGCATCGTCGCGCTGGACGCGGTGACGTTCGATGTGCCCAAGGGCGGCGTGTGCGGACTGATCGGCCCGAATGGCGCCGGCAAGACGACGCTGTTCAACTGCCTGAGCCGGCTGTACCAGTACCAGGAGGGGGACATCCTCTTCGAGGGCCAGTCGGTCACGCGCACGCCGGTGCACGACATCGCGAAGCTCGGCATCGGCCGCACCTTCCAGAACCTCGCGATGTTCCAGACGCTCTCGGTCGAGAGCAACATCATGATCGGCGCGCACAGCCGCTCGAGGTCCGGCTTCGCGGTGAGCGCGCTCGGGCTGGGCTCGGTCGAGGCCGAGGAAGCGACGCTGCGCACGCGCGCCGCGTCGATCATGGACTACCTCAAGCTGACCCAGCACAAGGACCGGCTGGTCGCCGACCTGCCGTTCGGCATCAAGAAGCGCGTCGAGCTCGGCCGCGCGCTCGCCGCCGACCCCAAGCTGCTGCTGCTCGACGAGCCGGCGGCCGGCCTGAACCACGAGGAGCTGTCCTCGCTCGGCGACCTGATCAAGGACATCCGCGATCGGCTCGGCATCACGGTGCTGCTGGTCGAGCACCACATGAGCCTGGTGATGAGCGTGTCCGACAAGGTCGTCGCGCTGAACTTCGGCCGCCGGATCGCCGAGGGCACGCCCGCCGAGATCCAGCGCCACCCCGACGTGATCGCCGCGTACCTCGGAGCCCCGGCCGATGCCTGATCTGCTCGAAGTGAAGGGGCTCACCGCCTCGTACGGCGCCACCCAGGTCCTGTTCGACATCGACTTCCGGCTGGCCCAGGGCGAGATCACCGCCATCCTCGGCGCCAACGGCGCCGGCAAGACGACGACACTGCGCGCGATCTGCCAGGCGGTGAAGACCGGCGGCAGCGTGCAGTTCGACGGCCAGCAGCTGGTCGGCAAGTCGACCGAGAGCGTGGTGCGGCTGGGCGTGGCCCAGGTGCCCGACGGGCGCGGCACCTTCACCGCGCTGTCGGTCGAGGACAACCTGAAGCTCGGTGCGTATGTCCGAAAGGATCGCGCCGGGATCGCCCAGGACATCGAGAAGGCCTACACGCGATTCCCGAGGCTCAAGGAGCGCCGCCACCAGCAGGCCGGCACGCTGTCGGGCGGCGAGCAGCAGATGCTCGCGATCAGCCGCGCGCTGATGCTGCGCCCGCGACTGCTGCTGCTCGACGAGCCTTCGTTCGGGCTGGCCCCGCTGATCGTCGCCGAGATCTTCCGGATCATGCGCAGGATCAACGAGGAGGAGAAGGTCAGCATGCTGCTGGTCGAGCAGAACGCGAACATCGCGCTCGACGTCGCCCACCATGCCTACCTGCTCGAGACGGGTCGGATCGCGGTCAGCGGTCCGAGCGCGCAGATCAAGAACGACGAGACGATCCGCCGGGTCTACCTCGGCTACTGAGACCGACACGCATGGAAGCCTTCCTCCACCAGGTCTTCGCCGGCATCGCCACGGGCGGCATCTACGCGTCGGTGGCGCTCGCGCTGGTGATGATCTACCAGTCGACCCACCACATCAATTTCGCCCAGGGCGAGATGGCGATGTTCAGCACGTTCATCGCATGGTGGCTGATCCAGGTCGGCATGCCGTACTGGGTCGCCTTCTTCCTCACCATTGGCATCTCGTTCGTGGGCGGGCTGGTGATCCAGCGCACGATCTTGAAGCCGGTCGAGAAGGCGCCGGTGCTCACGAACGTGATCGTGTTCATCGGCCTGCTGGTGATCTTCAACTCGGTCGCGGGCTGGGTGTTCGACCACACCATCAAGCCCTTCCCGACACCGTTCCCGAAGGGCTCGTTCATCGAGAGCAAGTACTTCAGCGCCCACGAGATCGGCACCATCGTCGTGATGCTCTGCGTGCTCGCGGTGCTGTTCTCGTTCCTGCGCTTCACGCCGGTGGGCCTGGCGATGCGCGCGGCCGCGCAGAACCCCGAGTCGGCCCGGCTCGTCGGCATCCGAGTGTCCTGGATGCTGGGCATCGGCTGGGGGCTGGCGGCGGCGATCGGCGCGGTGGCCGGCATGATGATCGCGCCGATCGTGTTCCTCGAGCCGAACATGTTCTCGGGCATCCTGCTCTACGGCTTCGCCGCGGCGCTGCTGGGCGGTATCGACAACCCCTGGGGCGCGGTGATCGGCGGCTTCATCGTCGGCGTGCTCGAGAACATCCTGGGTGCCTACGTGATCGGCACCGAGCTCAAGCTGTCCGTGGCGCTGGTGCTGATCGTCGTCACGCTGACCCTCAAGCCGAACGGCCTGTTCGGCAAGGCCGTGGTGACCCGCGTATGAACTCGTCCAAGCGCACGTGGATCCTCGTCGGCGGGCTGCTGCTGCTCGTCGGCCTGGTGGTGCTGCCGTTCCTGGTCAAGAACTTCCGGGTGTTCCAGCTCAACATGGTGATGGTCTACGCGATCGCCATCCTGGGCCTGAACATCCTGACGGGCTACAACGGTCAGATCTCGCTCGGGCACGGCGCGTTCTACGCGATCGGCGCGTATGTCGCGGCGATGCTGATGGCCTACGGCGGCTGGCCGTTCTGGCTGACCCTGCCGGTGGCCGCGCTCGTCTGCTTCGTGTTCGGCTATCTGATGGGCTTCCCGGCCTTGAGGCTGGGCGGGCACTACCTCGCGCTCGCGACCTTCGCGCTCGCGCTCGCGATACCGCAGCTGCTCAAGTACAAGGCGATCGAGGGCTGGACCGGCGGCGTGATGGGCATCGTGCTGAACAAGCCCGAGCCGCCCTTCGAGTTCTCGATGTTCGGCCAGCCGCTGTCGCAGGACCGCTGGCTGTACTTCGTGATCCTCGCGACGCTGCTGCTGATGTTCCTGGTCGCCTGGCGGCTGCTGCGCGGCCGGGTCGGCCGCGCGCTGATCGCCATCCGCGACCATCCGATCGCCGCCGCGGCGATGGGCATCAACCTGCCGGTCTTCAAGTCGCTGACCTTCGGCGTGTCGGCCGCGTTCACCGGCGTGGCCGGTGCGCTCGGCGCGGTCACGGTCGCCTTCGTGTCGCCCGACAGCTTCACGGTGTTCCTGTCGATCACGCTGCTCGTCGGCGTCGTCGTCGGCGGTCTCGCGACGATCCATGGCGCGATCTTCGGGGCGTTCTTCATCCAGTTCGTGCCGCACTGGGCCGAGGACATCTCCAAGTCCGCGCCCTGGGCGATCTACGGCGTGTTCCTGATCCTGCTGATGTACCTGATGCCGACCGGCGCCGCCGGCCTGATCGACCGCGTCCTGGCCCGCTTCAAGGGCTCGGCGCCTGCTGCCAACCCCTCCGGACCGTCCGCATCCGCGGCGGCGCCGGCATCGACCCACCCTGTTGGAGGAAAGCTCTGATGAAACGCAAGTTCCTGACCCTGGCACTCGCCGGCGTGAGCGCGGCGCTGATCGGCGTGCCGGCCGCCGCCCAGAAGAAGTACGACGAGGGCGCGAGCGACAAGGAGATAAAGATCGGCGGCATCAGCCCGTACTCGGGCCCCGCGTCGGCGTACGGCACGATCGGCAAGGCGATCGACGCCTACTTCAAGAAGGTCAACGCCGAGGGCGGGATCAACGGCCGGCAGGTCAAGTTCATCACGCTCGACGACGGCTACAACCCGGCGCGCACCGTCGAGCAGACCCGCAAGCTCGTCGAGCAGGAGGAGGTCCTCCTGCTGTTCAACACGCTGGGCACCCCGCCGAACACGGCGATCCACAAGTACATGAACCAGAAGAAGGTGCCGCAGCTGTTCGTCGCGACCGGCGCCACGCTGTGGGGCGACCCGAAGAACTTCCCGTGGACGATGGGCTGGCAGCCCAACTACCAGGCCGAGGGCAAGATCTACGCGGCGCACATCCTCGAGACCAAGCCGAACGCCAAGATCGGCATCCTGATGCAGAACGACGACTACGGTCGCGACTACCTGAAGGGCTTCCTCGACGGGCTGGGCGACAAGGCCAAGGCGATGGTCGTCAAGCAAGTGACCTACGAGGTGACCGACCCGACCGTCGACTCGCAGATGGTCGAGCTCAAGGGCTCGGGCGCCGACACGTTCTTCAACATCACCACGCCGAAGTTCGCGGCGCAGGCGATCAAGAAGGCGGCCGAGATCGGCTGGAAGCCGGTGCACTACCTGAACTCGGTGTCCAACGCCGCGGGCGCGGTGATGACGACGGCGGGCGCGGAGAACGGCGTCGGCGTGATCTCGGCCTTCTACCTGAAGGACCCGACCGATCCGCAGTGGCAGAACTCGGCCGAGTACAAGGAGTGGCTGTCCTGGATGCAGAAGTACTTCCCGGGCGGCGACCTGAAGGACAACCTGAACGTCTTCGGCTACACCGTCGCGCAGACGCTGGTGGAGGTGCTGAAGAAGTCGGGCGACACGCTGACGCGCGAGAACATCATGAAGCAGGCCGCCAACCTGGACCTGACGCTGCCGATGCTGCTGCCCGGCGTGAACATCAAGACCGGCCCGGACGACTTCTTCCCGATCGAGCGCGAGCAGCTGGCGCGCTGGGACGGCAAGACCTGGGTGCTGTTCGGCAAGGTGATCGGTCGGTGACGACCGGCGCCTGATCGGGTCGAGCCGATCGGCTCGACCCGATCTTGCCGACCTGAACGGGCCCGCCCGCCCCACGGCGTGCGGGCCCGTTCTTTCGTTTCCTGCACGCGCGGAGCACGACCGTGACGACCCCCCTCGACGATCCCCAGGTCTTCGTCCCCGACCTGCTGGCCAACCACGCGCGCTTCCAGCCGCACAAGGAGGCCGTGGTCTGCGGCGACGTGCGGCGCAGCTGGGGCGACTTCGACGCGAACATCAGCCGCATCGCGCACGCGCTGCTCGGTGCGGGCCTGGCGCGGGGCGATCGGGTCGCGGTGCTGATGGGCAACCGCGTCGAGATGCTCGAGGCGGTGTTCGGCATCATCCGCGCCGGCGGCTGCGCGGTGCCGCTGTCGGGGCTGCTGACCGGCCCGCAGCTCGCCGGCCTGATCGCCGACTCCGGCGCGATCGGCGCCTTCGCGACCGCCGACTTCCGTGCGAAGCTCGATGCGCTGCCCGAGCGCCCGGCCTGCCTGCGTGCCGACCTGCTGGTCGCGGCGGACGAGGGCGCGGGGCCCGCGTGGCGCGCGCTCGCGGCGTTCGTCGAGGGCATGCCCGCCACGCAGCCGGCGGTGACCTACCGGCTCGACGACACCTTCAACATCATCTATTCATCGGGCACGACCGGCCTGCCCAAGGGCATCGTGCAGACCCACCGCGCCCGCCAGCACTGGGCGTGGTCGAACGCGCTGGAGCTCGGCATCCGCGACACCAGCCGCGCGCTGACCACCACCTCGCTGTACTCGAACGGCACCTGGCTGGTGATGCTGCCGGTGCTGTTCTGCGGCGGCACGCTGGTGGCGATGCCGACCTTCGATCCGAAGGCCTTCCTCGAGACCGTCGCCGCCGAGCGCATCACCCATACGTTCATGGTGCCCTCGCAGTTCATCATGGTGCTGGCCGAGCCCGCGCTCGCGGCGGCCGACACCGGGTCGCTGCAGTCGATCCTGTGCGCCGGCTCGCCGTTGCGCCCGGACACCAAGCGGCAGGTCATCGACCGGTTCGGGCCGCTGCTGACCGAGCTGTACGGCTTCTCCGAGGGCTTCGCCACCATGCTCAAGCCCTGGCATCCGGCCTCGAAGTTCGAGACGGTGGGCACGCCGGTCGTCGGCTACGAGATCCGCATCGTCGACGACGCGGGGCGGGAGCTCGCGCGCGGCGAGACCGGCGAGATCTGCGGCTACGGCGCGGGGATGATGCAGGGTTATCACGGCAAGCCCGAGGAGACCGCCAAGCTCGTC
The DNA here is from genome assembly GCA_026399835.1 of Burkholderiales bacterium. GTDB lineage: Bacteria > Pseudomonadota > Gammaproteobacteria > Burkholderiales > Burkholderiaceae_E > UBA4615. The sequence goes on from JAPLQE010000047.1 coordinate 63,789, forward strand.
TGGCGCGACGAGCGCGGTCGCACGTTCATGCGCTCGGGCGACATCGGCCGGCTCGACGCGGACGGCTTCCTGTCGATCCTCGACCGCAAGAAGGACATGATCATCAGCGGCGGCTTCAACGTGTTCCCGAGCGACCTCGAGCAGGTGGTCGCCGGGCACGAGGCGGTCATGGACGTGACCGTGATCGGCATTCCGCACGAGCGCTGGGGCGAGACGCCGCTGGCGCTGGTGATCCGCAGGCCGGGGATGTCGGCGAGCGCGGACGAACTGCTCGCGTGGGCCAACGCCCGGCTGGGCAAGCACCAGCGCCTGGGCGGGCTCGAGCTGCGCGAGGCCTTCCCGCGCAACGCGCTGGGCAAGGTGCTGAAGAAGGACCTGCGCGCGCCCTACTGGGAACGTACGGGCCGCAGCCTCTGAGGCCGGCTTCTCAGCGCACCTGGATCCGGAAGATCGCGCGCTGCGCGGGCGGCACGCTCGCCGCGTCGAAGGGCCGGCGGTAGACGAAGGCGAGCAGCCCGCGGCCCGTCTCGGCGGCCTGGAAAGCCCAGACCTCCTGGCCGGTGGCGCCCACCAGGTTCCCGAGCGGCGGCTCCACGCGCGAGACGCCCGCCGCCCGCACGGACGCCGGCACCGGATCGACCAGCTCCCACCGGTAGCCGGTGCCGGTGTTCGAAGGCAGCCGCACCTCGAACGTCTCGCCGGAGCGGACGTCGATCCGGTAGGTGCGCATGTCGGCGACGACCACGGGGGCTGCGGGCGACACCGATGCCGCGCCGGGATCGGGCGCCGTGAACGACGCGCAGCCCGCGGCGGCCGCGGCCAGGGCGAGTACCGCGAGACGGCGCGCGCCTCGCTGAAGGGGGATGCCGCGCGGGGTGGGGGTCTTCGGCTGAGGGTGCATCCGCGTCGTCGCTCCAGAGGGCGGCGCCCGAGGCGCGCCGAGCCCCGATGCTACACGCCGCCGACGGTGGTCCCGCGCGAGGGGGCCTGCAGCACGATGACCGAGCAGGCCGCCTCGTCGAATCCGATCACGCCGCCGCCGTTCTCGGCGAGCGCCAGGTCGGCGCGGCGGGCCTGCCGCTCGCCGGCCTCGCGGCGCAGCTGCAGCGCGAGCTCGTAGATCATCGACAGCCCGGTGGCGCCGACCGGATGGCCCTTGGACACCAGGCCGCCGGACAGGTTGACCGGGCGCTCGCCGTCGAGGGCGCTCGCGCCCGAGGCGACGTAGGCGCCGCCCGCGCCGTCCTCGCAGAAGCCGAGCATCTCGGACTGGTAGATCTCGCAGAACGAGGTGGCGTCGTGGACCTCGGCGAGGTCGATGTCCGCCGGCGCGATGCCGGCGGCCGCATAGGCGCGCTGTGCGGCCGGGCGCGACAGGCCGGGCTCGTCGAGCGAGCGGTACTTGCCGCCGGTGAGCACGCTGGCGCGCACCTTCACCGCACGCTCGCGCACGCGCGGCGGCAGCGTCGCCAGCATCGAGGCCGAGCACAGCAGCGCGGCGGCGGCGCCGTCACCGATCGGTGCGCACATCGAGCGCGTGAGCGGCGCGCTGACCATCCGGTCGGCCAGCACCTGCTCGGGCGAGACCTCGAAGCGGTACTGCGCGAGCGGGTTGCGCGCGCCCATCGCATGGTTCTTCGAGGCGCCGGCGGCGATCTGCGCGGCGCTCGTGCCCCAGCGCCTCATGTGCCAGGCGGCCTGCATCGCATAGGTGTCCATGAACACCGTGCCGCCGCCGGCACCCGGCGCGAAGGGCTTGCCCGCCGCCTCGCCGGCGCGCCGGTAGTACTCGTGCCACTCCTGCGGGTCGATCTGGTCGATGCCGCCCGCGAAGATCGACTGCGTGCGCGCCGGGTCACCCTCGACGTAGGTCTTCTCGACGCCGATGGCGAGCGCGAGCTGCGACTGGCCGGACAGCACGTCCTTCCAGGCGCCGTTGAAGGCCATCGATGCGGTCGCGCAGCCGCCCTCGACGTTGACCATCGGCACGCGCTCGGGGAAACGCCCCTCGCGCACCAGCGGCGTGAAGCAGACCTGGCCGCGGATGTTCGGCTGGCCGAACTTGTCCATGCCGCAGTTGCCGAACCAGGACGACTCGATCGGGCCGCCGTCGTCGAGGCCCGCGTCGCGCAGCACCGCCTCGTAGGCCTCGCGGGCGAGGTCCTTGAAGGATGCCTCGGGTCGCTTGCCGAAGGCGGTGCAGGACACGCCGATCACGTACACGTCGCTCATGCTCGTCTCGCTCCGTTCACTTTACCGGCGCCACGCCCGGCGCCGGCGCGGCCGCGATGGCCTCGGCGACGTGGCGCTGCGCGTCGAATTCCTCTGCGATACGCTGGTCGGCGGCGAGCATCGTGTCGACGTCGATGTCGGCGTACTCGATCGCCTGCATGTCGATGAAGGCCTTCTGCACCTTCGGGCTCCACAGGCCGATGTCGCGCACGACTGGCACCACGCGCGAGAACAGCCGACGGCGGAAGGCCTTCATCGTCTCGGAGCCGACGGCGGTGTCGGCGAGCGCGTCGCCGAAGCCCAGGTTCTCCCAGACCTCGCGCTGGTCGAAGCGGTCGCGCATCGCGCGGCAGGCATCGATGACGAAGTCCTCGCGCTCGGCACGCTCGAGGTCGGTGAGCTGCGGATAGAGGTCACGCAGCGCGATGCGCCCGAAGGCCACGTGGCGCGCCTCGTCCTGCATCACGTAGGCGTTGACCTGCTGCACCAGCGGGTTCTGCGCACTGTCGCGGTAGCGCTGGAAGGCGGCGAGCGCGAGGCCCTCGATCAGCACCTGCATGCCGAGGTAGCAGAAGTCCCAGCGCGAGTCGGCGAGGATCTGCCCGGGCAGCGAGCGCAGCCCGGGGGTGATCGGGTAGACCACGTCGAACTTCTCGTGCAGCAGCCGCGAGTAGGCCTCGACGTGGCGCGCCTCGTCCATGGTCTGCGTGGCGGCGTAGAACTTCGCGTCCATCTGCGGCGCGCACTGCACCAGGCGCGAGGCCACCAGCAGCGCGCCCTGCTCGCCGTGCAGGAACTGCGACAGCGTGTGCGCCTGCACGTGGCTGCGCACGCGGGCGCGGTCCTCGGCGCCGAGCTTCGCCCACAGCGGCGTCTCGACGATCGCCAGGCCCCGGTCGTCCATGCGCATCGGGTTGGCCGGATCGAGGTCGACCGACCAGTCGATGCGCGTGGCCGCGTCCCACTGGTGCTGCTTCGCGGTGTCGTACAGGTTCAGCAGCTTGGCGCGGCCGTCCTCGTACTCCCAGGCGAAGCTCGCCTGCATCTCGGTGCCGACCTGCCAGCCGGTCTGCTCGACCGGCAGTGCGTAGCGGAACATCGTGCTCATCGTGAGGCTCCTGGTGCCGGGGGCGGCGGTGTGGGGTCGTCCTGCGGCTCAGGCGAGCCGCAGCGGCAGTCGGGTCAGGCCGCGCATCACCATCGCGTCGAGCCACTGCGGCTCGCCCGCGCCGCGCGCCAGCCGGGGGAAGCGCTCGAGCAGCGCGGCGACGCAGGCCTGGCCCTCGAGGCGGGCGAGCGGCGCGCCGAGGCAGAAATGGATGCCGAAGCCGAAGGTCAGGTGCCGGTTGGGGCTGCGGCCGAGGTCGAGCGTGTCGGGCCGCTCGAACTGCCGCGGGTCGCGGTTGGCGGCGCTCACCATCGCGTAGACACGTTCGCCGCGCGCGAGCACCCGCCCGCCGAGCTCGTGGTCCTGGGCGACCACGCGTGCGATCGACAGGCTCGGCCCGTCGTAGCGCAGGAACTCCTCGACCGCGGACTCGAGCAGCGCGGGATCGGCGCGCAGCCGCGCCAGCTCGCCGGGATGCTCGAGCAGTGCGTTCACGCCGTTGGTGAGCAGGCTGGTGGTGGTCTCGTGGCCGCCGAACAGGATCAGCATGCAGGTGCCGACCAGCTCGTCCTCGGACAGCCGACCCTCGTCGTCGGTGGCGGCGATCATCCGGCTGATCACGTCGTCGCGCGGCTCGGCGCGGCGCTCGGCGATCGCCTCGCGGAAGAACGCGGCCATCGCGTGCGCGCCGCGCTGCACACGCTCGTAGCGGGCCGGCTCGCCGCGCGAGGTGCCGATGAAGGTCCGCATGTCGTCGGACCACACCTTGATCTCGTCGAAGCGCTCGCGCGGGATGCCGAGCATGTCGAGGATCACCCAGGCCGGCACGAGCGCGGCGACCTCCGAGGCGAAGTCGATCTCGTCGCGGCCCGCCACGCGGTCGAGCACCTCGTCGACCACGCGGCGGATCGACGGGCGCATCGCCGCGACCAGCTTCGGATTGACCACGCCGTTGAGCAGGCGCCGCAGCCGCGTGTGCTCGGGCGGGTCGCGGAACACCAGCCACACCGACAGGTAGCGCATCACCTCGGCGAGCATCGAGCGGCGCTCGTCCCTGAGCGAGGCGTAGAAGGGCGCGAGGCGGTTGGGCGACAGGTCGGCGGTCATCGCGACGTCGCGCACGTCGTCGTAGCGCGTGACCACCCAGGTCTTGAGCGCCGGGCTCCAGTGCACCGGGTCCTCGTCACGCAGGCGCGCGAACACCGCGAACGGGTTGCGGCGCACCGCCTCGTCGGCGGGGTCGAAGACGAGCGGCGCGGCGACGCTCAATGCGGGCCTCCGGCGGGCGCCGCGGTCCGGGCGCCGCCCGCCGGAGCCGGCGCCAGAGGCAGCCGCTCGGCGATGGTGATCCGGTGCAGCAGCCGGCGGTGGCCCTCGTAGCCGCCGGTGGCCGCATGCACCAGGCGCCGGTTGTCCCACAGCACCAGCATCCCGGGCTGCCAGCGGTGGCGGTAGACGAACTCCGGCTTCTTCTGGTGCTCGAAGAGCATCCGCAGCACGTCGGCCGACTCGGCCTCGTCCATGCCGTCGATGCCGATGGTGTAGCCGGGGCTGACGAAGAGGGTCACGCGTCCTGTCTCGGGGTGCGCGCGGCCGATCGGATGCAGACGCGTGGCGAGCGCGTCGTCGCCGAAGCGGATCGCCATCGAGCGGCCGCGCGCGCGGTCGCGCTCGCCGTACATGCCGTCGCGGGCGTAGCCGCGGCGTGCCGAGTGCACGCCGAGCCGCTCGCGCAGCGCCGCGCGGTCGGCCGCGGGCAGTGCGTCCCAGGCCGCTGCGCCGCAGGCGAACAGCGTGTCGCCGCCGACCGGCGGCACGATGGTGCCGTAGAGCGCCGTGCCCGCCGGCGGCACCGGCAGGAAGCTCCAGTCGGAGTGCCAGGTCTCGGCGAAGATCGGCGCCGCCTCGTCGGCCTCGCGGCGGATCTCGACGACGTGCGCATGGCCGGGGATCGGCGCGATGAAGGGGTCGTCGCCGCGCGGCCCGAGACCGAGCGTGAAGCGCTCGAGGTCGGGGATCGACATCCGCTGGTCGGGGAAGGCGAGCACGCCGTGCTCGAGCCAGGCGGCGCGCAGCTCGGCCATCGTGGCCTCGTCGAGCGTGTCCGACAGGTCCGGGCCGCGCACGACGGCGCCGCAGGCCGCCCCGGTCGGTTCTAGGGTGATCATCCGCGGCGTCTCCGTGGGGCATTCCGTGGGACTGGCCCCGGTCGGTCGCGCGGGGCGACAGCCGAGGTCCGTTCCGACCGATTCTTCGCGATGCCCTGCGGCGGGTCAAGCGCGGCACGTGCCGATCGACCGGCGGCGGCTCACTCATCGTCGAAGCCGAGCGCGAGCTGCCGGGCGTCGGGGTCGGACGCGGTCCGGGCACGGGGCCGGCGCACCGGCTCGCGCTGCGGATGCCGGCTGCCATGGCGCGACCAGACCTGCTGCGCGACGCGCTGCGCCCCGGGCGCACGGCGGGCGGCCCAGACGCGGTCGCGGGCCTCGCGCGCGGCGCTCGCCCAGTCGACGATCGGCGGCGGGTAGTCGGCCGTGCCCAGCTCGGGGAGCCACGCGCGCACGAAGCGCCCCTCGGGATCCTGATCGTGCTGCTGGCGCGCCGGGCTGTAGACGCGGGTGGCGTTGATGCCGGTGACGCCGGACTGCATGTGCAGCTGCGGCCAGTGGATGCCCGGCTCGTAGTCGACGAAGCGGCGCGCCAGCACCAGACCGGGCTCGCGCCAGTGCAGCCACAGCGGGTAGGCGGCGACCGAGACCAGCATCGCGCGCATCCGGAAGTTCAGCCAGCCGGTGGCGTCCAGCATGCGCATGCAGGCATCGACGATCGGCCAGCCGGTGCGGCCGTCGCGCCAGGCTGCGAGCCGGGCGCGCTCGGCGGGGTCGAGCTCGCCCTCGTTGCGCAGGCCGTCGAAGCCGCGATGCGGGTTGCGATGCTCGATCGCGGGCTCTGACTCGAGCTTCTGGATGAAGTGGCAGTGCCAGTGCAGCCGCGACTCGAAGGACTTCAGGCCAGCGCGGCGGGCCGGATCGGTCTCGCCGCGGCGCACCGCCCAGGTCGCCTGCGCCAGCTCGCGGACCGACACGGTGCCGAGCGCCAGATGGGGCGAGAGCCGCGAGCAGTCGTCCGGGGCGGTCAGCGGCGAGGCCATGCCGGCGCGGTACCGTGCGAGCGGCGCGTCGAGGAAGCGCTCGAGGCAGGCGATCGCCTCGCTGCGCCCGCCGCGCTGGCGCAGCCGCGCGTCGGGCTCGCCGGGATAGCGCGTGGCGGGGTCGGGGACGGCGGCCAGGCCGGGGGCCGGGCCGATGTCGACGCCGCGGCTGCGGCCGTCGAGCCTGCCCGGCCCCTCGTGCCCCTCGTGCCCGCCCTGCCCGAGGCGCGAGCCGCCGGTCGGCGGCGGGCGCAGTGCCCCGGGCGCCGCGCAGGTCGGGGCCTGCATCCGGGCCATCCAGGCCGCGCTCCAGCGGTCCCGGTCGTCGAGGCGGCGCACCACGCCGTTGGCCGGAACCTCGGTCCAGCGCAGCCCGCGCGCCCGCATCCAGACGCCCACCGCGCGGTCGCGTGCGTAGCTGGCCGCATTGCCGGTCTCCTCGTGCGACAGCAGCTCGAAGTCGCCGAAGCGCCGGTGCAGCGCCGCCAGCACGGCGCAGGCGTCGCCCTGCGCGGTCCACAGCCGGCTGCCGAGCGCGGCGAGCGCCGCGTCGAGCTCGTGCAGGCATTCGCGCACGAAGCCGAGGTGGCGGGCGGACGCGTCCGGCGCGTCGAGCAGCGCCGGCTCGGCGATCCACAGCGGCAGCACCGGCACGCCGGCCGCGGCCGCCCGTGCCAGCGGCGCATGGTCGACCGCCCGCAGGTCGCGCTTGAACCAGACGATGTTGAGCATCTTCGACTGACGCGACGGGAGGGCGCGAGTTGCACCCGCGGCCCGCCCCCGCGGGCGGCGCCCCGGCGGCCGCGGGGCCGTCGCCCGTGCCCGGGCCGCTAGACTCCCGACTCCGACCGCCTGCCCCGAGCCCGACCGATGTCCTCCGAAGCCGCCGCCGCAGCCCCGAACGACCGCACCTCGCTGACCGATGACGCCCGCGTCGATCAGGTCCAGCTGCTGCCCCCGCCCGAGCACCTGATCCGCTTCTTCCCGATCCAGGGCACCCCGGTCGAGGCACTGGTGGCCGACACCCGCGAGCGCATCCGGGCGATCCTGCAGGGCCGCGACGACCGCCTGCTGGTGGTGGTCGGTCCCTGCTCCATCCACGATCCGGCCTCGGCGCTCGAGTACGCGCGGCGCCTGGCGCGCGAGCGCGAGCGGCTGGGCGACCGGCTTGAGGTGGTGATGCGGGTCTACTTCGAGAAGCCGCGCACGACCGTCGGCTGGAAGGGGCTGATCAACGACCCGTACCTGGACGGGAGCTTCCGCATCAACGAGGGCCTGCGCATCGCGCGCCAGCTGATGATCGACATCGCGCGGCTGGGCGTGCCGGCCGGCAGCGAGCTGCTGGACACGGTCTCGCCGCAGTACATCGGCGACCTGGTCGCCTGGGGCGCGATCGGTGCACGGACCACCGAGAGCCAGGTGCACCGCGAGCTCGCGTCCGGCTCGTCGGCGCCGATCGGCTTCAAGAACGGCACCGACGGCAACGTGAAGGTCGCGATCGACGCGATCCAGGCCGCGCGCTGCACGCACACCTTCCTGGGCGTCCACAAGAACGGCGGCGTCGCGATGGTCCGCACCACCGGCAACCCTGACTGCCACGCGATCCTGCGCGGCGGCAAGGCGCCCAACTGCGACGCGGCGAGCGTCGCCGCCGCCTGCGAGGCACTCGCCGCGGCCGGGCTCGTGCCCTCGCTGATGGTCGATTGCTCGCACGCCAACAGCGCCAAGCGCCACGAGCGGCAGCTCGACGTCGCGACCGATCTCGCCGCCCAGGTGGCCGGTGGCAGTCGCCACGTGTTCGGTACGATGCTCGAGAGCCACCTCGAGGCCGGTGCGCAGCCGTTCGTGCCCGGCCGCGACGATCCGTCGACGCTGCGGCGCGGCCAGAGCATCACCGACGCCTGCCTCGGCTGGGACGAGACGGCGGTCGCGCTCGAGCGGCTCGCCGAGGCGGTGGCCAGGCGCCGCGCCGCGTCGGCCTGAAGGGCCGCTGCTGCGCGCGTCGGCCGTCGCGCCTACACTGCACGGACCGCGGTCGCCCGACCGGTCGCGGCTTCCCGGAGGAGACCCGATTGATCCCGATGCTGCGACGCGGCCTGGCCGCTCTCGTGATGGCGCTGCCGCTGGCCGCCGCCGCCCAGGCCGACGCCTGGCCCAACCGCACCGTGCGCCTGGTGGCGCCGTTCCCGCCCGGCGGCACCGCCGACCTGCTGGCGCGCGTGTTCGCGCAGCCGCTGTCGCAGGCGCTCGGGCAGCCGGTGATCGTCGAGAACCGCGCCGGCGCGAGCGGCTCGGTCGGCACCGGCTTCGTCGCCAAGTCGCCGCCCGACGGGTACACCTTCGTGGTCGTCTTCGACACGCACGCGGTCAACCCGAGCCTGATCCCGAACCTGCCCTTCGACACCAAGGCCGACCTCGCGCCGGTGATGCTGGTGGCGACCGGCGCGATGGTGATCACCGGGCACTCGAGCGCGCAGCCGTACAAGACCTTCTCGGACCTGCTCGCGGCCTCGAAGGCCAAGCCCGGCCTGCCCCAGTACGGCACGATCGGCTCGGGCAGCCTGGCGCACCTCGCCATCACCCAGATGGGCGCGCAGGCCGGCTTCACCGGCACGCACGTGCCCTACAAGGGGGGCGGCCCGCTGGCGCAGGACGCGTTCGCCGGCCACGTGCCGATCGCGATCGGGAGCATCGCGCTGCTCGCGCCGCACATCCGCAGCGGCGCGCTGGTGCCGCTGGCGGTGACCACCGCCAGCCGCGATCCGGTGCTGCCGAACGTGCCGACCGTCGCCGAGGCCGGCGTGCCCGGCTTCGAGGCGACCGCCTGGTGGGGCGTGCTCGCACCCGCGAAGACGCCGCCGGCGATCGTCGCGCGGATGAACGCCGAACTCACGAAGATCCTGCGCGACCCTCAGATCGCCGAGCGCCTCGGCGGCCAGGGCATGAACATCGTGGCCTCATCGCCGGACGCGTTCGCGAAGTTCATCGACGAGCAGGCCGCGAAGTGGGCCCGCGTCGTGCGCGAGCACGGCATCAAGGCCGGCGACTGACGGACGGAGCGGGCGGCGCGTTCAGCGCCCCCGCGGCTCGATCGCGCGCAGGAACTCGGCGCGGTCGCGGTCCGAGCGCTCGAAGCTGCCGGCGAAGGCCTGCGTGACCACGCGCTCGTCGCCGCGGCGGTCCTCGCCCAGCAGCAGGCAGAGCTGCTCGGCCTCGATCACGCAGGCCGCGCCGCGTGCCTGCCCGTGCGCCACCAGCGCCTCGGCGATGTCGCGGGTCATCCACTCCTGGTAGGTGAAGCGGTGGCCGATCGCGTCGACCATCCGCGCGATCCGGCCGAAGCCGTGCAGGCGCCCGCCGGGGATGTAGCCGACGTGCGCCACGCCGCGGAACGGCACCAGGTGGTGCGGGCACACGCCGTGGACCGCGATGCCCCGGATCACCACCATGTCGTCGCGCGTGTCGGCGAAGCCCTCGCCGAGCGCCGCCGCCGGATCGAGGTCGTAGCCGCCGAGCAGCCGACGCTGCCAGAGCTCGCGCACCCGCTGCGGCGTGCGGCCCATGTGGCTGGCGTCGGGCGCGAGGCCGCAGGCGCGCAGCAGCTCGCCGATCGCGCGCTCGAAGGCGGGCGCGTCGAAGGCATCCCGTCGCGCGATGCCGATGCCGATGCCGGCGGGCGCGGCGGGTGCGGGGTCGTGATCGTGACCGTGCGAAGGGTCGCAGGGGGGCGGGTGCATGACGGCAGGCTCCGGAGGCCCGGCCATCCTACAGGCGTCGCGGCGCGCGGTGCGAGTGCGCAGCCCGTCGATGCGCACCGGCCCGCGGCCCTGCCCGCGATTCGCTTGCGGGCCGTGCCGCGCCTCCGTATCGTCGTTCCGGCAGCGCCGCGCGAGTGCATGGCGCTGCGCGGGACACACGACACCGGACGAGACGAGACGCGACGAGACATGCCCAAGCCCTTCGAGGAGATGGAAGACAGCAACCGGTCGGCCAACGCCGACATCCATTCGCTGTCGTCGCCGGCCCGGCGCACGGTGCTCGGCGGCGCCCTCGGCGCCGCGAGCGCCGCCGCCTTCGGGTCGCTCTTCGCCGGCTGCGCGACCTCGACTGGATCGCCCGGCGCGATGGCGCGCACCGCCGGCTTCGTCCCGAGCTTCGAGCCGATCCCGGTCGGCACCGGCGATCGGCTCGTCGTCCCGAAGGGCTACGTCGCCGAGGCGATCGCGCCCTGGGGCGAGCCGGTGGGGCTGGCGGGTCGGATGCCGGCCTGGCGCGACGACGCCTCGAACACCGCCGACGAGCAGGCCGCGCAGATGGGCATGCACCACGACGGCCTGCACTACGTGCCGCTCGACGGCAGCGCCCGCGGGCTGCTGGTGACGAACCACGAGTACGTCGACGACGGCCTGCTGCACCAGGACGGCGTGAAGACCTGGAGCGCCGAGAAGGTCCGCAAGGCGCAGGCCGCCCACGGCGTGTCGGTCATCGAGGTCGCGCTGCGCGACGGCCGCTGGTCGATGGTGCTGCCGAGCCCGTACGCGCGCCGCTTCACCGCGGCCTCGCCCTTCGCGGTCGGCGGACCGGCCGCGGGCCACCGGCTAATGCGCACCGCCGCCGACCCGGAGGGTCGCACCGTGCTCGGCACGCTGAACAACTGCGCGAGCGGCATGACCCCCTGGGGCACCTACCTGTCGGGCGAGGAGAACTTCGCGGTCTACTTCGACGGCGGCGAGCAGCGCGACGCCCACCAGCGCCGCTGGGGCGTGCCGGTCCGCAGCGGCTACCGCTGGGCCGAGCACGACGAGCGTTTCGACGCGCGCCGCCATCCGAACGAGGTCAACCGCTTCGGCTGGGTCGTCGAGATCGACCCGACCGATCCGGGCTCGATGCCGGTCAAGCGCACCGCACTCGGCCGCGCCGCACACGAGGGCGCCTGGGTCGCGACGACCGCGGACGGCCGCGCGGTGGTGTACTCGGGCGAGGACGCGCGCTTCGAGTACATCTACAAGTTCGTCAGCCGCGACCGCATGGCGCCCGGCGGCGCGAAGGCCAACCGCGAGTTGCTCGACCACGGCGTCCTGCACGTCGCGCGCTTCGAGGCCGACGGCAGCGGCCGCTGGCTGCCGATGCTGCACGGCCAGGGCCCGCTGACCGCGGCCAACGGCTTCGCCGACCCGGGCGAGGTGCTGATCAAGGCGCGGCAGGCGAGCGACCTGCTCGGCGCGACCAAGATGGACCGGCCCGAGTGGCTCGCGATCGATCAGGCGCGCCGCGAGGTGTTCTGCACGCTGACCAACAACGCCTCGCGCGGCCAGCCGGGCCTGCCCGGCGTGGATGCCGCGAACCCGCGGGCGAACAACAGCATGGGCGGGGTGATCCGCTGGACCGAGGACCACGACTTCGACGCGACCACCTTCTCCTGGAGCCACCTCGTGCTGGCGGGCGACCCGGCCAACGAGCGCGCCGAGGCCCGCGGCAACGTCAAGGGCGACATCTTCGGCTGCCCTGACGGGCTGATGCTCGACGCGCGCGGCCTGCTGTGGATCCAGACCGATGCGCACGCGACCCAGATGTACCAGGGCGAGTTCCGCAGCATCGGCAACAACCAGATGCTCGCCTGCGACCTGCGTACCGGCGAGATCCGGCGCTTCCTGACCGGGCCGACGAACTGCGAGGTCACCGGGGCCACGCTCACGCCCGACCTGGCGACGATGTTCGTCAACATCCAGCATCCGGGCGAGACGCCGAGCGACCGGAGCGATCCCGATGCGCCGACCCGCTTCTCGACCTGGCCGGGCGGCAGCTCGCGGCCGCGCTCGGCGACCGTCGTGATACGGCGCGCCGACGGCGGGCCGATCGGCAGCTGAGCGCTTCGGGCCGCGCGGGGCACGCGCGGATCGTTCTGTCCTGAAGAAGGATCGCGGAAAAACAATGAATTGGATCGAACTGATCCGACTGCCTAGCGTCGGGTTCCCTGCTGCCCGTCCGAGCGGACCCTGCCATGCCCGGCCTCGACCTCCTGCTGTCCAACCTGCTCCAGCCGATCGTGCTGGCGTTCCTGCTCGGCGCCATCGCCGGCTTCGTGCGCAGCGAGCTCGAGCTGCCCGATGCGGTCATCAAGCTGCTGTCGATCTACCTGCTGTTCTCGCTCGGCCTGACCGGCGGCCGCGAGCTCGCCCGCACCGAAGCCGGTGACGTGCTGCCGCTGATCGCGGCGACGCTGCTGATGACCTTCGCGATCCCGACCGTCGTCTACCAGCTGCTGCGGCGCCTCGGCCGCTTCGACGTGTCGAACGCCGCAGCGCTCGCGGCGCACTACGGCTCGGTGTCGACTGCGACCTTCTTCGCGTCGATGAGCTTCGCCTCGGCGATGGGTGCGCCCGCGGAGGGCTACATGGCCGCGATGGTCGCGCTGATGGAGTTCGGCGTGATCTATTCGCTCGCGATCGCACGGGTGGCGACCGGCCGGCAGGGCGGCACCGGCGTGCGGGTCGCGGAGCTCGTGCTGAGCGTGGTCCGCGGCCGGGGCATCCTGCTGCTCGCCGGCGGCATGACGATCGGCGCGCTCGCCACCGACACGCAGTGGGCGCAGATCTCGCCGTTCTACGAGGGCCTGTTCCGCGGGATGCTGATGCTCTTCCTGCTCGAGATGGGCATCACCGCGGCGCGGCAGGCCAAGGCCTTCCGCGAGGTGGGCCGCTTCATGCTCGCCTTCGGCGTCCTGATGCCGATCCTCAACGGGCTGGTCGGCGTGGCGCTCGGGCACGCGGTCGGGCTGTCCGTCGGCGGCGCCTTCGTGTTCGGGGCGATCTGCGCGAGCGCCTCGTTCATCGACGCGCCGGCGGCCTGCCGCGCTTCGCTGCCCGAGGCGAATCCGGGCATCTATCTCACCGCGTCGCTCGGCGTCACGCTGCCCTTCAACCTGCTCGCGGGCCTGCCGCTGTACTGGTGGTGGTCGGGCTGGCTGGCCGGCTGAGCGGCGACCCGATTCAGCGGGCCGCCGGCAGCGGCGCGTCCCGCAGCAGGCGCGCGGCGACGTGCGCCGAGCCGATGCGGGACAGGTGCAGGTCGTCCTGGTAAAGCGGCATGCCGTCCTCGACATAGCGGCAGGACGGCCCGTCGCACAGCACCTCGGTCGGGTCCCAGCTCAGCACCTTCGGGAACGGGCGCAGCGCGGCATCCAGGGTCGGGCGGTACTCCCCGAGGTAGCGCAGCGCGTCCTCGCGCGGCACGCCGTCGCAGGCGTCCTCGTCGAAGCCCTTGAGGCTCACCGGGCGCGGCATCACGCAGTGCCGGGGCTCGAAGTCGAGCTCGGGGATCTGTCGGATCACCACGACCTGCTTGCCCGCCGCCTGCAGCAGCGCGATCGAGCGGCCGAGCCGCTCGACGAACACCTGGGCGTTGTCCTGCTCCGGGCCGACCTGTCCGGACGGCGCGCCCCCTGCCGGCGCCGTATCGGCCGCGGCGATGCGCCACGGCGGCTGGAAGCGATGGTGCCGGTGGAAGCGCGTGCCGACGACGTACAGGTGCCAGTTGCCGGCGAGGATCACGGTGCGGATGCCCGGATCCTGCGCGACGGCGCGCAGCGAGCGGCTGATCTCGCCCTCGCACCAGTCTGCCTTCGAGGCGTAGCCGCTGGTGATGTCGAGCAGCGGTGGGCAGTGGGCGCGTCCGAGCATCAGCAGGTTCTCGCCGCGTGCACGCAGCGCGGCGGCGAAGCCGTGGAAGAACTGGTTCGCATGGCTGTCGCCGACGAGCGCGACCGTCGGCTGCGCGTCGGCATCGATGCGGCAGAATCGGTGGCCGGGGTGGCGGCGCATGCAGGCCGCGTCGCGGTTGTCGGCCTCGGTCCACTCGAAGGCCGCGGCGACCTCGGCCGCGCGCGGCTGCGCCTCCGACTGTGCGGGCAGCAGGTGCTGCCAGGCGAGCAGGCCCGCGAGGCCGACCAGCGCCATCAGCACGAGCAGCGACAGCGCCGTCCGGGCGCCGCGCGGATGCTCGCGGATCGGCCGCTCGACGAACCGCCAGGTGAGACAGGCGGCCACGACCGCAAGTGCCGCGGCCGCGAGCCGCACCCGGATCGAGGCGGCGCCCTGCTCGGTGATGTTGAGCATCGCCAGCAGCAGCCAGTGCCAGAGGTACAGCGGATAGCTGATCCGCCCCACGAAGACCGCTGCGGGGTGCGCCAGCAGCCGGCGGTTCAGCCAGGCCCGCGGGCCGGCGGAGATCAGCAGCACCGTGCCCAGCACCGGCAGCAGGGCCCAGGCACCGGGGAACGGGCGGCTCGCCGAGATCGCGAGCACGCCTGCCGCCAGCAGCAGCGCACCGAGCGCCGAGCGCAGGTCGGCGCCGCGCTCGAGCAGCGCCGGCCGGGCGAGCAGGGCCCAGGCGAGCAGTCCGCCCGCCATCAGCTCCCAGCCCCGCGACAGCGGCAGGTAGAAGGCGAGCGTCGGCGCGGCGGCGGTCAGGGCGAGGCCGAGCACGAAGGAGCCTGCCGCCAGCGTCGCGATCACCACCGGGATCGAGCCGCGCCGGCGCCACGCGAGGGCGAGCACCAGCGGCCAGACGATGTAGAACTGCTCCTCGATCGCGAGGCTCCACAGGTGGAGCAGCGGCTTCGACTCCGCGATCCGGTCGAAATACCCGCTCTCGCTCCACAGCAGCAGGTTCGACAGGAAGCTCGCCCCGCCCGCCGCGTGCAGGCCGAGCCGCGCGAACTCGTCGGGCAGCAGCGCCACCCAGCCGATCGCGAGGCCGGTGGCCATCACGACGATCAGCGCCGGGAAGATCCGGCGCACCCGCCGGTCGTAGAAGTCCGCCAGCGAGAAGCGGCCCGAGTCGAGGTCGCGCAGCAGGATCGAGGTGATCAGAAAGCCCGAGATCACGAAGAACACGTCGACGCCGACGAAGCCGCCCGCGGGGCGGCCGCGCAGCACGTGGAAGGCGAGCACCAGCAGCACCGCCACGGCCCGCAGGCCGTCGATGTCGGGCCGGTAGGCGTGCGCCAGGAGGGCCGGGGCGGCGGTGGCCGTGTCGGCGGGGGTCGCGCCCGCCCGGCCCCCGCGCGAACCCGGCCCGACGCCGCGCAGGGCAGCGGGCAGGCCGGCGTCGATCGCGCCGGTGTGGGGCGTGGCTGGAGCGCGTTCGATCATCCGGAGGGCGGTGCGGTGGGCGGGTTGGCTTGCAGGACGGCAGGCGTCCGTTGTATCCCGGAACGCAGGTTCGCGCCGTGACATGCGTCTCGGACGGCGGTGTGCGGGGTGCTTCGCGGGGTGCTCAGGTATCCGGGGCACCCCGGGGGCCGGAAAGCACGACGGCCACATCGCTGTGGCCGTCGTGTCTTCGGATCTGGTCGGGGTGAGAGGATTCGAACCTCCGGCCTCTACGTCCCGAACGTAGCGCTCTACCAGGCTAAGCTACACCCCGAGGGTCCTGCCGCCGCGACGAGGGATCCGAAGATCCGTCGGATGTCCCGGCGAGAGAGTCGATTAGTATAGCAGTTGCCGCGCCGGCTGTCAGCGGTCGCGCTCGACGGCCTGCTCGGCCAGCGCGGCCAGGGCCGCCCGGTGCTCGCCGTCCGGAAAGGCGCTCAGCGCCGCCAGGCCGGCGTCGACCTCCTTGCGGGCGCGGCCCCGCGCGTAGTCGAGGGCGCCGGTGTCGCCGATCGCGGCCACGATCTCGTCGAAGTGCTCGGTGTGCCCTTCGCGGATCGCCTCGCGCACCATCTCGCGCGCCTGCGGGCTGCCGGTGCGCATCACGTGGATCAGCGGCAACGTCGGCTTGCCCTCGCGCAGGTCGTCGCCGACGTTCTTGCCGATGTCCGCGGTGACGCCCGAGTAGTCGAGCACGTCGTCGATCAGCTGGAACGCCGTGCCGATGCGCCGGCCGAATTCGGCGGCGGCGGCCTCGACCTCGGGTGTGGCGTCGACCAGCACTGCGCCGAGCTGCGCGGCCGCCTCGAACAGGCGCGCCGTCTTGTAGCGGATCACCTGCAGGTAGCGCGCCTCGTCGACGTCCGGGTCGTTGACGTTCATCAGCTGCAGCACCTCGCCCTCGGCGATGGTGTTGGTCGCATCGGCCAGGATCTTCATCACGCGCATCCGGTCGACCTCGACCATCATCTGGAACGCGCGGGAATAGAGGAAGTCGCCGACCAGCACCGAGGCGGCGTTGCCGAACGCGGCGTTGGCGGTCTCGCGGCCGCGGCGCAGTTCGGACTCGTCGACGACGTCGTCGTGCAGAAGGGTCGCGGTGTGGATGAACTCGACGACCGTGGCCAGCAGCACGTGATGCGCGGCCTCGCGCTCTCCGGGCCGGTTGCCGTAGCCCAGCGCGCGCGCCGAGAGCAGCAGCATCACCGGGCGCAGCCGCTTGCCACCCGCGCCGACGATGTAGTCGGCGACGGCATTCACCAGCGCGACCTCCGAGCGGAGCCTGCGTCCGATCAGGCGGTCCATCTCGGCGAGGTCGCCGACGACGGCGGGAGGCAGGAAAGGGGGGCGCACGACGCGGTCCGGGCAGGGGTGCACGGCGGGTGCCGCGATTCGGCGGATTATAGCGACGGCCGCCGCCCGGGACCCGCAGGTTGACCCCGTGGCCTGCGGTTTATATACTCTCGGGTTCCCTGCCGTTTCGGGCGTCTTCTTGCGCCCGGGAGGTGGCGGAACACACCCACTCGAGGTTCCACATGTACGCGGTCATAAAAACCGGCGGGAAACAGTACAAGGTTTCCGCTGGCGAAAAACTCAAAGTAGAACAGATACCTGCGGACGTCGGAACCGAGATCGTGATCGACCAGGTGCTGGCGGTCGGGGAGGGCGAGGCGCTCTCCATCGGCTCGCCGCTGGTGTCCGGTGCAACGGTTTCGGCGACGATCCTGTCCCATGGTCGGCACGACAAGGTGCGCATCTTCAAGATGCGCCGTCGCAAGCACTACCAGAAGCGCCAGGGGCATCGGCAGAACTACACCGAGCTGTTCATCGCGAAGATCGCCTCCGAGCTCGGCTCGGTGTCGGCCGAAGCGCCGGCAGCCGCGCCCGCCGCGGCCTGATCGAGGAGCACTGACATGGCACAGAAGAAAGGCGGCGGCTCTACGCGAAACGGGCGCGACTCCGAGTCGAAACGACTGGGCGTCAAGGCCTACGGCAGCGAGGCGATCCACGCCGGCTCGATCATCGTGCGCCAGCGCGGCACCCGCTTCCATGCGGGCGACAACGTCGGCATGGGCAAGGACCACACGTTGTTCGCGCTGGTCGACGGCACGGTGAAGTTCGCGGTCAAGGGACCGCTGCGCCGGCACACGGTCAGCATCGAGCCGCTGCAGTAAGTCGGCTGCGGTCAGCCGGCCACAGCACGCCGGCCTCCGGGCCGGTGACCGAAGGCCCCGCCTCGGCGGGGCTTTCGTCTTTTGCGGATCCCGCTGATGGAAGCCTTCCTCGTCTCGACCGGCATCGTCGCGCTCGCCGAGATGGGCGACAAGACGCAGCTGCTGTCGCTGCTGCTGGCCGCCCGGTTCCGCCGGCCCTGGCCGATCGTGCTCGGCATCCTGGTGGCGACGCTGGCGAATCACGCGTTCGCCGGTCTGGTCGGCGCCTGGGTGCAGCGCATGCTCGGACCCGATGTGCTGCGCTGGATCCTCGGCGTGTCGTTCCTGGCGATGGCCGCCTGGATGCTGGTGCCCGACACCATCGACGAGGAGGAGGCCGGGGCGGCCGAGCGCTTCGGCGTGTTCGGCACGACGCTGCTCGCGTTCTTCATCGCCGAGATGGGCGACAAGACGCAGGTGGCGACGGTCGCGCTTGCCGCGCGCTACGATGCGCTCGTCGCCGTGGTCGCCGGCACCACCTTCGGCATGATGCTGGCCAACGTGCCGGCGGTGTTCCTCGGCGACCGGATCACCCGGATCGTGCCGATCCCGATCGTGCACCGGGTCGCCGCGGCGGTGTTCGCGGTGCTCGGCATCGCGGCCCTGCTGAACGTCGGCAGCCTTTTCTGACGCACGCCGCACCACCGGAATCACCATGAAGTTCGTCGACGAAGCCCGCATCGAAGTCATCGCCGGGGACGGCGGCAAGGGCGCTGTCGCGTTCCGCCGCGAGAAGTTCATCCCCAAGGGCGGCCCGAGCGGCGGCGATGGCGGACGCGGCGGCTCGATCTGGGCGGTGGCCGACCTCAACGTCAACACGCTGATCGACTACCGCTACGCGCGGCTGCACCGCGCGCGCAACGGCGAGGTCGGCGGCGGCTCGGACCGCTACGGCCGCGGTGCCGACGACATCGTGCTGCGCGTGCCGGTGGGCACGCAGTGCTTCGACGCCGAGAGCGGCGAACTGCTGCACGACCTGACCCAGCACGGCGAGCGTGTGCTGCTGGCCCGCGGCGGGCAGGGCGGGCTCGGCAACCTGCACTTCAAGACCAGCACCAACCGCGCGCCGCGCCAGTCGACGCCGGGCGGCGAGGGCGAGGCGCGGATGCTGCGGCTCGAGCTCAAGGTGCTGGCCGACGTCGGGCTGCTCGGCATGCCGAATGCGGGCAAGTCGACCTTCATCACGCAGGTCTCGAACGCGCGCCCGAAGATCGCCGACTATCCGTTCACGACGCTGCACCCTAACCTGGGTGTCGTGCGGGTCGCCGAGGAGCGCAGCTTCGTGGTCGCCGACGTGCCGGGCCTGATCGAGGGCGCCGCCGAAGGCGCCGGGCTGGGCCATCAGTTCCTGCGCCACCTGCAGCGCACGAAGCTGCTGCTGCACCTCGTCGACCTGTCGCCCTATGACAACGAGCGCGATGCGGTCGCCGAGGCGCGCGCGATCGTCAAGGAGCTGCGCAAGTACGACGCGGACCTGCACGGGAAGCCGCGCTGGCTGGTGCTGAACAAGCTCGACACGCTCGAGGGTAGCCCGGGCTCGCGCGGCACGCCCCGCGCCAAGGCGGTGTCGGAGTTCAAGCGGCGGCTGCGCTGGTCGGGCCCGAGCTTCGAGATCTCGGCACTGACCGGCGAGGGCTGCACCGAACTGTGCAACGCGATCTGGCATCACCTCGCGGCGATGCGCGACCCGGTGCCCGAGATCCTCGACCTGCCGGAGCAGGCCGCGCACGAGCCCCCGCAGAGCGACGCGCCGACGCCGGTCGACCCCGACGATCCCCGCTTCCGGGTCGATCCGACATGAGCCACGTCTCCTGCCTGCGCGACGCGCGGCGCATCGTCGTCAAGGTCGGCTCGGCGCTGGTCACCAACGAGGGCCGCGGCCTCGACCCCGATGCGATCGCGCTCTGGGGCGGCCAGATCGGCCGGCTGCGGGCGCTGGGCAAGGAAGTGGTCATGGTCTCGTCCGGGGCCATCGCCGAGGGCATCAAGCGGCTGGGCTGGCCGCGCCGCCCGCGCGAGATCCACGAGCTGCAGGCGGCGGCCGCGGTCGGCCAGATGGGCCTGGCGCAGGTCTACGAGTCCTGCTTCCGGGCGCACGGGCTGCAGACCGCGCAGGTGCTGCTCACGCACGAGGACCTCGCTGACCGGCGTCGCTACCTCAATGCGCGCTCGACGCTGCTGACGCTGCTGCGGCTGGGCGTGGTGCCGATCATCAACGAGAACGACACCGTGGTCACCGACGAGATCAAGGTCGGCGACAACGACACGCTCGGTGCCCTGGTCACCAACCTGATCGACGCCGACGCGCTGGTGATCCTCACCGACCAGTCCGGCCTGTACACCGCCGACCCGCGGCACGACCCCGCCGCGGTGCTGCTGCCGCGCGTCGTCGCCGGTGACCCGGTGCTCGAGGGCATGGCGGGCGGCGCTGGCAGCTCGATCGGCCGCGGCGGCATGATCACCAAGGTGCTCGCCGCGCGCCGTGCCGCGCACGGCGGCGCATCGACCGTGGTCTGCTCCGGGCGCGAGCCCGACGTGCTGGTGAGGCTGGCCGGTGGCGAGTCGGTCGGCACCGAGTTCGTCGCGCAGACGCCGCGGCTGGCCGCGCGCAAGCAGTGGCTCGCCGATCACCTGCAGCTGCGCGGTGCGCTGCGCGTCGACGCGGGCGCGGGGCGCGCGCTGCGCGAGGACGGCAAGAGCCTGCTGCCGATCGGCGTGGTCGAGGTGGTGGGCGAGTTCGAGCGCGGCGAGGTCGTCGCGATCCTCGACGCCGAAGGCCGCGAGCTCGCGCGCGGCCTGGTCAACTATTCGGCCTCCGATGCACGGCGCATCGCGCGCCGGCCGTCGACCGAGATCGAGTCGCTGCTCGGCTTCGTCGAGGAGCCGGAGCTGATCCACCGGGACAACCTCGTCCTGCGCTGAGCGCCCCGGGCCGCTCGGCGCGGCCTGCGCGCGTTCCCATCAGCGCGAAACGGTGGGTGATGCGCTCGCTCTGCGAAAACAAGTGACACAATCTGGGGGCGGCGAGTGGCGTGCGTGCGACGCCATCGCGGCCGACCCGGGTATGACGCGCGTGGAGGCGCTTCTTGTGGAAAAAAATGCCATTGACGCGGCGATTCGGCCGTCTACTGCGGATTCCCCGCGTTCACGGCCCGTCGATCTGGTCGTATCGTCTCACCCCATGAACGTCGCCATCCTCGATGACGATCCGTACCAGCGGCAGCTCCTCTCGATGCTCGTCGAGGCGGGCGGGCACCAGGCGACGGGCTTCTCGCACGGCATGGAGCTGCTCGACGCCGTCACGCGCCGCACCTTCGACCTGCTGCTGCTCGACTGGGTGATGCCCGAGATGGCGGGCGACGCGGTGCTCGAGGCGCTCCGCAAGCGGCCGGGCCTGGACCTGCCGGTGATCGTGGTCACCGCCCGCGACGGCGAGGCCGACGTGGTGGGCGCGCTGCGGCTGGGCGCCGACGACTACATCGTCAAGCCGGCCAAGGGGATGGAACTGCTCGCGCGCATCGAGGCGCTGTCGCGCCGCGCCCGTGGCGGGCGCAGCGCGCCGCTGCGCGCCGGGCGCTTCGAGATCGACGCCAGCCGGCGCGCCGTGCTGCTCGACGGCAAGGAGATCCTGCTGACGCTCAAGGAGTTCGACCTCGCGGCCTACCTCTTCCAGAACCCGGGCACCCTGGTCACGCGCGCGCGCCTGCTCGAGGCGGTCTGGTCGATCGGCGCCGAGGTCGACACCCGCACCGTCGACACCCATGCTAGCCGGGTCCGGCGCAAGCTCAAGCTCGACGGCAGCGCCGGCTGGACGCTGCAGTCGGTCTACGGGTTCGGCTACCGGCTGGTGGCCGCGGAGACCCGCTGAAGGCACGGGCTCGCTTGTCCGCGCGCGGCGGCCCGGTCCCGGTAGGCGACGCGGTGCGTTGGTGGTAAGGTCGGATCGCTGCTCCAACCATCGAAAGGAGGTTATCCGTGAAGAAACTGTCCGTCGTGCTCGCCATGCTGTCCCTGGGTACGTCCGTCGCGGTCGCCTGCCCGGGCAGTTCGATGAAGGATGCCAAGGCCGACCGGCCGGTCCCGCAGCAGTCGACACCTGCGCAATCGTCCTGAATTCCTGAGCGTCACGAGCACCACCGAAGGGGAGCGCGAGCTCCCCTTCGTCTTTACGACGAGCCCTCTCGCGATGACCCCGATCCTCCGTGCCGCCGCGTTCGCGGCAGTCGTGCTGCTGCCGGCCTCGCAGGCCGGCGCCCAGTCTTCGACGCCCGCCGCGCCTGCCTCCCAGCCGGCCGCGCAGGCCGCGCCGCCCGCCGCACCGACCGCGGCTGCGGCCGCGCAGCAGGCCGCGCTCGACGCCTGCGTCGCACGCCTGCGCACCGAGGCCATCGCGCGCGGCGTGCCCCGTGCTGCCGCCGAGCGCCACCTCGCCGGCCTCGAGCGCGACCCGTCGGTGCTCGAGTCGCTCGACTTCCAGCCCGAGTTCCGCACGCCGATCTGGGACTACCTCGCCGGCCTGGTCGACACCCAGCGGGTCGACGACGGGCGCGCGATGCTCGAGCGCTGGCGCGAGGTGCTCGACGGGGTCCAGGCCCGGCACGGCGTCGATCCGGCGACGGTGGTGGCGGTCTGGGGCGTGGAGAGCGACTTCGGGCGCTCCACCGGGCGCAAGCCCATCCTGCGCTCGCTCGCCACGCTGTCCTGCGAAGGTCGCCGCCAGGCGTTCTTCCGCAACGAGCTGTTCGCCTCGCTGCGCATCCTCGCCGAGGGGCACGTCGATCCGGCGGTGTTCAACGGCTCGTGGGCGGGCGCCTTCGGCCAGACGCAGTTCATGCCGACGACCTTCCTCGAGGCCGCGGTCGACTTCGACGGCGACGGCCGGCGCGACATCGTCGGCACCGTGCCCGATGCGCTCGCCTCGACCGCCAACTACCTGCGCCGCGCGGGCTGGCGCACCGGGGAGCCCTGGGGCTGGGAGGTGCGCCTGCCCGAGGGGTTCGATGCCTCGCTCGCCGGACGCACCAAGCGGCGCCCGCTCGCCGACTGGGCCGCTCGCGGCGTGCGGCGCGTCGACGGCCGACCGCTCGAGGCCTCGCAGACCGCGTCCGCGCTGCTGCTGCCGGCCGGGCCCGCGGGGCCGGCCTTCGTCGTGCTGCGCAATTTCGACGCCGTCTACGCGTACAACGCGGCCGAGAGCTATGCGCTCGCCATCGTGCACCTGGCCGACCGCCTGCGCGGCGGTACGCCCTTCGTCACGCCCTGGCCGACCGACGACCCCGGGCTGTCGCGGGCCGAGCGCCGCGAGCTGCAGACGCTGCTGCTGGCGCGCGGCCATGCGATCGGCGAGGCCGACGGGATGATCGGCAGCCTGAGCCGCCGCGCGATCCGCGACGAGCAGGCGCGCATCGGCGTGCCGCAGGACGGCCGCGCCGGAATGAAACTGCTGGCCGCGCTGCGTCGCGATCCGCCGGCCGCGTCGCGCTAGCATTCGCGCCACACAACGAGGAGACGGCATGTCGACGACGGAACGGATCGGATTCATCGGCGCATCGGGGCTGATGGGACACGGCATGGCCAGGAACCTGCTGGCCAAGGGGTACCCGCTGGCCCTCACCGTGCACCGCAATCGCGAGCGCGTCGCCGACCTGCTGGCCGCGGGCGCGACCGAGGCGCCGAGCCCCGCCGCGCTCGCCGCGCAGTCGAGCATCGTGTTCATCTGCGTGACAGGCTCGCCGCAGGTCGAGGCGGTGGTGTCGGGCGCCGACGGCCTGCTGTCGATGAAGCGCCAGGGTCTGACGATCGTCGACTGCTCGACCAGCGAGCCCGACTCCACCGCGAAGCTGCGCGCGCTCGCGGCCGATGCCGGCGCGTCGCTGGTGGACGCGCCGCTCGCACGCACGCCGGTCGAGGCCGAGCTGGGGCGGCTCAACGTGATGGTCGGCGCCGACGCCGCCACCTTCGCCCAGCTCGAGCCGGTGATCCGCGCGTTCGCCGAGAACGTCTTCCACGTCGGCGGCCCGGGGGCCGGCCACATCGTGAAGCTGCTGAACAACTTCATCGCGCAGGCGATCTGCACCGCCACCGCCGAGGCCTTCGCCGTCGGACAGCGCGCCGGCATCGACGTGGGCAAGCTCGTCGAGCTGGTGTCGGCGGGCGCCGTGAACTCCGGGCTCTTCCAGGCGATGGCCAAGACGCTGACCGGCGACCTCGGCGGCCTGAAGTTCGAGCTCGACAACGCGCGCAAGGACGTCCGCTACTACACGCACCTGGCCGAGAACCTGTCGATCCCGACGGTGGTCGGCGAGGCGGTCCATCAGTCGCTCGCGCTGGCGTCGGCGCTCGGCCACGGCAAGAAGTACGTGCCTTCGCTGGTCGAGGCGCAGGAGCAGCTCACCGGCGCGAAGATCGTCCCGCGCTGAGGCGAAGGCGCGCGGCTACAGCCGCGCGATGTGCAGCCCGCCATCGACGTGGACGGCCTCGCCAGTGGCGAAGGGCAGCGCCCCCGAGGCGAGCGAGGCGACCGTGCGGCCGACGTCGGCCGCCTCGCCCCAGCGCCCCTGCGGCACGAGGCCGTCGTCGATCAGCGCGTCGTAGCGCGCCGTGACCGGCGCGGTCATCGGCGTGCGCACGATGCCGGGGCGCACCTCCCAGACGGCGATGCCGTGCGCGGCGAGCCGCAGCGCCAGCAGCCGCGTCATCATCGGCAGCGCGCTCTTCGACAGGCAGTACTCGGCGCGCTCGGGCGACGCATGGGTCGCGCTTATCGAGGACACGGTCACGATCGAGCGCCGCGCGAGCGCCGGCCTGCCGTCGGCCAGCATCGCGCGGGCCACCGCCTGCGCGAGGAAGAACGGCGCACGCAGGTTGACCGCGAGCACCCGGTCGAACTCCTCCGGGCGCAGCTCGAGCAGGTCGCCGCGCCGCACCGCGGGCACGCCCGCATTGTTCACCAGGCAGTCGATGCGCCCCGACAGCGAACGGGCCGCCTCGAGCAGCGCACCGTGCCCGTCGAGCGCGGCGACGTCACCCGCATGGAACACGGTGCGCGCGGCGCGCGCAGCGAGGCCGGCGAGCGTGGCCTCGGTGTCCGCGTCGTGCGCGAGGTCGCAGAGCGCGAGATCGAAGCCCGCGTCGGCGAGCGCCCAGGCGATGCCGCGGCCGATGCCGCGGTTGGCGCCGGTGACCAGCGCGACGGGGCGCGACGCCGATTCGGCTGCGGCCATCGTCAGGCGGACAGGTCGACGCCCTCGGCCCGCAGGCCGAAGCCCTTCGACAGCGACGCGCAGTGCATCGTCGCCCGCGCCCTACTTCAGGTACTCGGGCGAGATCAGCTTCGGCAGGATCAGCGCCACGTCCGGCCACACGATGACCAGGACCAGCACGCCGAGCATCGGGATCAGCATGATCATCGTGTCCTTGAGGACCGAGGCCATCGTCACCTTCGCGATCGAGCAGGCGATCATCAGACACAGCCCGTACGGTGGCGTCACCAGGCCGAAGGCCAGCGACACGATGCCGATCATCGCGAAGTGCACCGGGTCCATGGCGACCGCCTGGGCCAGCGGCTGCAGGATGGTGCCGACGATGATGATCGCCGGGATCGCGTCGAGGAAGCAGCCGACCACCAGGAACACCGCGGCGATGAAGAACCCCGTCTGGTACAGGCCCATCCCCCAGCTGCCGACGTTGGCGAGGATCGCCTTCGGGATCTGGTAGTAGGCGAGCAGCCAGCCGAACGCGCTCGCGGTGCCGACGCAGAACAGCGCGACCGCGGCCAGCCGGCCGGTGTCGGTCAGCGCGAGCTTCAGGCCCGCCAGGTTCATCTCGCGGTACACGATCATCGACAGCACGCCCGCGTAGAGCACCGCGATGCACGCCGACTCGGTGGCGGTGAACCAGCCGAAGATCTTCCCGCCGATGATGATCACCGGGGTCATCAGGGCCGGCAGCGCCACCAGCAGCGCGGCCAGGAACACCTTGAAGGTCGAGCGGCCGTAGGTCGGGTAGCCGCGCCGCTTGGCGTAGACGTGCACGGTGGCCATCTGCACCAGCCCGAGCAGCAGCCCAGGGATCACGCCGGCCAGGAACAGCGCGCCGATCGACACCGACAGCACGCCGCCCCAGACGATCATCAGGATCGACGGCGGGATGATGACCGCGAGCACCGCCGAGACCGCGGTGATCGCCACCGAGAAGCTGTCGTCGTAGCCTTCCTTCCTCTGCGCGTCGATGAAGATCTTCGACTGGCTGGCGGCGTCGGCGGTCGAGGAGCCGGAGATGCCGGCGAAGAAGATCGACAGCACGACGTTGATCTGCGCCAGACTGCCCGGCAGGTGGCCGACCATCGCGCGCGACAGCGTGACCAGACGGTCGGTGATGCCGCCGATGTTCATCAGGTTGGCGGTCAGCAGGAAGAACGGCACCGCCAGCAGGATGAACGAGTTGTACGCGTTGAAGGTCTCCTGCACCAGCGTCATCGGCGAGAGGTTCGGCTCGAGGATCAGCATCGGCAGACAGGCCAGGCCGAGCGCGATCGCCACCGGCACCCGCAGGAACATCAGCGTGAAGAACACGCCGAAGAGGATCCAGGACGCGGTGCCCGGATCGACGGAGGTCAGCGCGTTCATGCGGCGCTCCCGGTCAGCGCGCGCCACTGCGTGGTGAGGTGCTCGCCCAGGAACACGATCCAGGTGAAGCCGGTGATCGGCCACGCGATGTGGATCATCCACAGCGGCAGCTCGGCGAGCTCGGACGTGCGGTTCCAGCCGAAGCGGGTGAACTCGACACCGTACCAGGCGAAGACGATCGCGAAGACCAGCACGGCGAGCGACGCGAACAGGTTCAGCGCGGCACCGAAGCGGCCGGTGGCCGACGGGAAGACGTCGACGATGAAGTGCGTGCTCTCGCGCACGCCGAGCATCGAGCCGATCATGATCATCCACACGAAGAGCAGGCGCGCCATCTCCTCGGTCCAGATGTAGTGCGGCAGCAGGTCGGTGAAGCGCGCGAAGATCTGCAGCGTGACCGGCAGCACGAGGATCGCGACCGACAGGCCGAGCAGCCAGTCGAGCAGCGTCGCGTAGGCCGCGGTGAAGCGGCGCCAGGCGCCGGGTGCGGACTGTGATGCGGAATTCATGGGGGTGGGACCGGTGTCGTTCGGGGCCGGCCCGCGGGGGGGGCCGCGGACTGATGCTCGGGCGGGCCCGCCGGCCCGCCGGATGACACGCGGCGACCCGTGCGGGCCGCCGCGTCGGGACGGTCTCAGACCAGGGCGTTGATCTTCTGGTAGATGCCGTCGGCGCCGATCTCCTTGGCGTACTGCTCCATCACCGGGTCGACCAGCTTCTTCATCTGGGCGCGCTCGGTGAACTCGACCTTCTTCAGCTTGCCGGCCTTCTCGAGCGCGTCGATCTTGGCGCCGTCCTCGCTCGACTCGATCTGGCGGCCGTAGGCGGCGGCTTCGCGGCCGGCCTTGGTGATCGCGGCCTGCAGATCGGCCGGCAGGCGCTTCATCGTCTTGGTCGAGAAGCACAGCGGGCGGATGGTGATCGCGTGCTGGGTCATCAGCAGGTTCGGGCCGACCTCGAAGAACTTCATCTGCTCGACGCCCGCCGCCTCGTTCTCGCCGGCGTTGATCACGCCGTTCTGGATGGCGTTGTAGACCTCGTTGTAGGCGATCACGGTCGGCGACATGCCGATCGCGGCGAAGGTCTTGCTCCAGATCGGTGCGCCCTGCACGCGGACCTTCAGGCCGCGGAGCTCGGCCAGGGTGCGGGCCGGCTTGTTCGAGAAGATGTTGCGCACGCCGCCGCCGGCGTAGCCGATCAGCGCGACCTCGGCCTTCTGCTCGACCTCGTCGGCGACGCCCTTGAACAGGTCGGCGTCGAGCACCTTGTTCCAGTGCGCGAGGTCGCGGAACAGGAAGGGCGCGTCGACGAAGGGCGCGGCCTTGGAGAAGGTGGACATGTGGGCCGGCGACACGATCGCGAAGTCCACCGCCTTGCCCTGCGCCATGTACTCGAAGTACTGCTTCTCGAGGCCGAGCGAGCTGTTCTTGTGGATGACGAAATTGATCGGCTTGGCGTAGTACTTCTTGACCAGCTCCTCGAAGCGCACCATGCACTTGGTGAAGGCGTGGTCGTCGTTGAACTGCGAGGCGCCGTTGAGCGTGATCGTCGACTGCGCGCGCGCGGTGGTGTGGACGAATGGGGCCTGAACGGCCGCCGCGGCCGCCATCGAGCCGAGGAAGTGTCTGCGTTGCATCGTGGGTCTCCTCCAGGTTCACGGGCCCGTGCCGGACGGCGCGGGCGTTTCCGGATACGGCCGGCGCGTCGTCCTCGTGGATGGGACGAACTGCACTAACCGTCTGGTTAAAAGCGTAGCACAGCCGGTGCCGGGCCCGGTGTGGCGGATCGCGGGCCCGGCGCGCCGGCGTCGCGCGACGGACGTATGCTCGGGGCCCGACACATTGATGGAGCGTCGACGATGGCTGCGGTTCCGATGCCCGAGGTGCGCCTGCCCGACGGGCGCGTCGTGCCTGCGCTCGGCCTGGGCACCTGGCGGATGGGCGAGCGTCCCGAGGCCCGGCGCACCGAGGTGGCGGCGATCCGGCACGCCGTCGAGGCGGGCATGACGCTGATCGACACGGCGGAGATGTACGGCGAGGGCGGTGCCGAGTCGGTCGTCGGCGAGGCGATCGCGGGGCAGCACGACCGCGTCTTCGTGGTCTCGAAGGTGCTGCCCTCGAATGCGTCGCCGGCCGGCACGGTGGCGGCCTGCGAGCGCAGCCTGAAGCGCCTCGGGCTCGAGCGTATCGACCTCTATCTGCTGCACTGGCGCGGCCGCTGGGCGCTGGGCGACACCGTGGACGCGTTCGAGCGGCTGGTGGCGCAGGGCAAGATCGGCGGCTGGGGCGTGTCGAACTTCGACGTGGCCGATCTCGATGCGCTCGCGGCGCTGCCGGCGGGCGGGCGCTGCGCGACCAACCAGATCTACTACGCGCTGTCGCAGCGCGGCCCGGAGTTCGAGCTGCTGCCGCGGATGGCCGCGCTCGGCATGCCGGCGATGGCCTACAGCCCGCTCGACGAGGGGCGCCTGGTCGACCATCCGGCGCTCAGGCCGATCGCCGCGGAGCTGGGTGCGAGCTGCGCGCAGGTGGCGCTCGCCTGGCTGCTGGCGCCGGACGTGCGCGAACCGCAGGTGATCGCGATCCCGAAGAGCGCATCGGTCGCGCGGGTCGACGAGAACGCGGCGGCGGTCGCGCTGCGGCTCGAGCCCCGGCATCGGGTGGTGCTCGACCGGGCGTTCGCGCCGCCCCGCGGGAAGTCGCCGCTGGCGATGGTCTGATCCACGCCGCCAGGCCCGGCCCGGCCGGCCGGTCTGGCGCCCGCTGCCCTCAGCCCCCCGTGTACTTCGGCGGGCGCCGCTCCGCGAACGACTGCATGCCCTCGGCGAAGTCGCCCGAGCGGGTCGCGAGCGCGAACTGGTCGAAGTCCGCGTGGCTGACCGCATGGTCGAGCGCGGACACCGACGCATCGACCGCCTGCTTGATCATCCGCAGCTGGACCGGCGGCAGCGAGGCCGCGCGCTC
The DNA here is from genome assembly GCA_026399835.1 of Burkholderiales bacterium. Classification (GTDB taxonomy): domain Bacteria; phylum Pseudomonadota; class Gammaproteobacteria; order Burkholderiales; family Burkholderiaceae_E; genus UBA4615. Next base: position 93,235 of record JAPLQE010000047.1, read on the forward strand.
GGCGAAGGCCATCGCCGCCGCGAGCGCGCCGCCGGCGGGCGCCACCTCGTCGACCAGCCCCCAGTCGAGGGCCCCCGCCGCGCCGAGCTTCTCGCCCAGCACCGCGATCCGCTTGGCCCGCGCCGGGCCGACCAGGTGCGCGATGCGAGGCACGGCGTTCCACGACAGGTTCATGCCGCGCTCGATCTCGGGCACGTAGAAGGTCGCGCCGTCGCCGGCCACGCGCAGGTCGCAGGAGACGCCGAGGGCCGCGCCGCCGCCGATGCACCAGCCCTCGACCGCGACGATCGTCATCGCCTCGATCTGCGCCCAGGCGCGGCACATGCGCCCGCCGGTCTGCATCAGCAGCCGCGACTCGGCGAAGCGCGCCTCGCGGGCGCGCTTGAGCTCGGGGTCCTTCAGGTCGGCGCCCATGCTGAAGACCGAGGCCGTGCCGGTGAGCACCACCGCCGACACGTCCGGGTCGTCCTCGAACGAGCGCGCCGCGCGGGTCAGCTGCCGGCACACCTCCATCGACAAGGTGTTGCGGCCGTCGCCGCGGTCCAGGCGGACGATCGCGATGCGGCCGTGCCGCTCGATGCTCACGCTGTCCATGTGCAGGCTCCCGGTCAGGCGGCGGTGGTCTCGAACTCGGCGGGCAGCACGATCTCGATCAGCTCGAGGTCGGCCGAGTGCTCGATCTCGCGGTGGCGGATGCCGGGCGGCTGGTGCACGCACGAGCCGGCCTCGAGCCGGACCTCGCCGACGCCCTCGTACTCGAAGCGCACCCAGCCCCGCGTCACGTAGACCAGCTGCAGCTGGACGGCGTGGCGGTGCCACTCGCCGGTCGCCTGGTGGTCGCCGCGGGCGCGGATGACGTGCATCACCGCGCGGCCCGCGGTGGCGTCGCGCACGCCCAGGTCGCGGTACTCGAAGTAGGTGCGCAGCCCGTCGGGGACGAAGGCGCTGCTCGCCGCGTGGCTGACGCCGAAGCGCATGGGGGCAGGGGCAGGGGCCGGGGCCGGGGCGGCCCCGGGGGCCGGCCTGTCGGTGGCGGTCGTCATGGTGTCTCCTCTGGATCCTCGTCGGGATCCCGGGATCGTACCGGGGGCGCGGTCGGTGCGCCTGCCGGCCCGCTACAATGCGGACTTTCCTGCCGCCGTGCCGCGCCCGCCGCGGACCCGCGCCGCGCCCGCGGCGCCAGCGGCCCGCGATTGCCACTCCGAACATCCGAAAGCGACCCGCCATGGCCCAGTACGTCTTCACCATGAACCGCGTGGGCAAGATCGTCCCGCCCAAGCGCCAGATCCTGAAGGACGTCTCGCTGTCGTTCTTCCCCGGCGCCAAGATCGGCGTGCTCGGCCTGAACGGCTCGGGCAAGTCGACGCTCCTGAAGATCATGGCCGGTGTCGACAAGGACATCGAGGGCGAAGCGACGCCGATGCCGGGCATCAAGATCGGCTACCTGCCGCAGGAGCCGCAGCTCGACCACGAGAAGACCGTCCGCGACGAGGTCGAGACCGCGCTCGGCGACGTGGTCTCGGCCAAGAAGCGGCTCGACGAGGTCTACGCGGCCTATGCCGAGCCGGACGCCGACTTCGATGCGCTCGCCACCGAACAGGCCGCGCTCGAGGCGCTGATCGCCACCTCCGGCGGCGAGAACACCGACGCCCAGCTCGAGATCGCCGCCGACGCGCTGCGCCTGCCGCCGTGGGACGCCAAGATCGGCCCGCTGTCGGGCGGCGAGAAGCGCCGCGTCGCGCTGTGCAAGCTGCTGCTGTCCAAGCCCGACATGCTGCTGCTCGACGAGCCGACCAACCACCTGGACGCCGAGTCGGTCGACTGGCTCGAGCAGTACCTGCACCGCTTCCCGGGCACCGTGGTCGGCGTGACCCACGACCGCTACTTCCTGGACAACGCCGCCGAGTGGATCCTCGAGCTGGACCGTGGCTCGGGCATTCCCTGGAAGGGCAACTACAGCTCGTGGCTCGAGCAGAAGCAGAACCGGCTCAAGGGCGAGGAGGCGACCGAATCGGCCCGCCAGAAGGCGCTGAAGAAGGAGCTGGAGTGGGTCCGCCAGAATCCGAAGGGCCGGCAGGCCAAGAGCAAGGCGCGCCTGGCCCGCTTCGACGAGCTGTCCTCGCACGAGTACCAGAAGCGCAACGAGACGGCCGAGATCTTCATTCCGGTCGGCGAGCGCCTGGGCCACGAGGTCATCGAGTTCAAGGGCGTGAGCAAGGCCTTCGGCGACCGGCTGCTGATCGACAACCTGAGCTTCAAGGTGCCGGCCGGCGCGATCGTCGGCATCATCGGCCCGAACGGCGCCGGCAAGTCGACGATCTTCCGGATGATCAGCGGCGTCGAGAAGCCCGACTCGGGCGAGGTCACCCTCGGCAAGACCGTGCAGCTCGCGCATGTCGACCAGTCGCGCGACGCGCTCGAGGACAAGAAGAACGTCTGGGAGGCGGTGTCGGGCGGCGCCGACATCATCACGGTCGGCCGCTTCGAGATCCAGTCGCGCGCCTACATCGGCCGCTTCAACTTCAAGGGCAGCGACCAGCAGAAGCTCGTCGGCTCGCTGTCGGGCGGCGAGCGCGGCCGGCTGCACCTGGCCAAGACCCTGCTCACCGGCGGCAACGTGCTGCTGCTCGACGAGCCGTCGAACGACCTGGACGTCGAGACGCTGCGCGCGCTCGAGGATGCGCTGCTCGACTTCGCCGGCTGCATCATGGTGATCTCGCACGACCGCTGGTTCCTCGACCGGATCGCGACCCACATCCTCGCGGCCGAGGGCGATTCGCAATGGACGTTCTTCGACGGCAACTACCAGGAGTACGAGGCGGACAAGAAGCGCCGCCTCGGCGAGGAAGCCGCGCGTCCGCATCGGCTGCGGTTCAAGCCGCTGCGGTGAGCACCGTGCCGCGGCCGTGAGCGTCGGGCCGGGGCCGTGAGCGTCGGGCCGGGGCCGGCGGGGCGGGGGCTGCGCGCAGCGCGCGCGGTGGCGATCGGGCTGGCGGTCGCGGGGCTGCTCGCGGCCACCGCCTGGACGCTCGCGGCCCGCACGATCGAGGACCGCATCCGGCAGGCGCTCGGCCCCGAGGGCCACTTCGAGTCGATGTCGCTCGGCCTCGGCCGCGTCGAGCTCCTCGGCGTGCGGATGCCGGCGGTCGAAGGCTGGCCCGCGCCGGTGACCATGACCGCGCGGCGCGTGGTGATCGTGCCGGACCTGCGAACGCTGTTCACCGGGCAGGTGCGCATCGCCAGCGTCGCCCTGGACGGTGCCTACTTCGCGGTCCTGCGCGCCGGCGATGGCCGGCTGCGGGTCGTGCCGCGGCTCGAAGGCAGCCACCGGGCCGCGATCGCGCTGACCGCGCCCGCGCCCGGCAAGCCGGTGCCCCGGGGGCCGACCGGGCCACCCGTGCCCGTGGACACCGTGACGGTGGGGCGGGTCACGCTGCGCGACGGCACGATCGAGCTGTTCGACACCCGCGTTCGCGCCCCGGCCCATGTCCTGCGCATCGAGGGCGTCGAGGCCTCCGTCACCGACCTGCGCCAGCCCTCGCTGACGGGGCGCAGCGCGCTGCGCCTGAGCGGGCGGCTCAAGGCCGATGCGACGCGCGCCGCTGTGGCCGACGGACGCATCGAGATCGACGGGACGATGGTGATCGGCCGCGGCGAGGCGAAGGTGCGCACCCTGCTGCGCGGCGTCGACGTCGTGGCTTTCGCGCCCTACCTGCAGCGTGCGCTCGATCTGCGCGTGAGCGGCGGCGTGTTCGACCTCGATCTGGATGCGACCGTCGACGCGAAGCGCCTGCGTGCGCCGGGCCGACTGGCGGTCACCGGCCTGAAGCTCGCGCCCGGCGGCGCCGGCGGCCTCGGCGACCTGTCGCGCGAGGCGGTGATCGCGCTCCTCGAGGACCGCGCCCGCCGCATCGAGCTCGACTTCACGATCGACGGACGGCTGGACGATCCGCGCTTCTCGCTGTCGGAGGACATCGCGTCGCGCGCGGCCGCGGCGATCGCCGCACGCGTGGGCGACGGCCTCGGCCAGCTGCTGCGCGGTGCCCGCGCGATCGACGCGCTCCGGGGCCTGCTCGGGCGCTGAGGGCGGCCGGTCGCGATGGCTTCCTCCGCTCGCCATCGCCATCACGTGTACGTCGTGCTGCTCGACGACCGCGTGATGAACGACCGGAGCTACGCCCGAGCCAACCCGGGCTGGGACGCGACGCGGCCCTGCCTGTACGTGGGCATGACCGGGCTCACGCCCGAGCTGCGCCTCGCGCGGCACAAGGCCGGCGTCAAGGCGAATCGCTATGTGCGCGAGCACGGTCTGCGGCTGCTGCCCGAGCTGTACGCCTGGGCCAACCCGATGCCGTACGAGGCCGCGCGCGAGATGGAGGTCGAGCTGGCCATCGGGCTGCGCGCCGAGGGGTATGCCGTCTGGCAGGCCTGAGACGGCCGCCCGAGCCCTGACATGCACGGGGCTTCTCGCTACACTCGGCGGCACAGCCAGCCCCCCGGATCCAAGAATGGCGACGAGCGGCTCCCGAACGGTCAGCCTGCAGACGCTGCTCGTCGCGCTCTCGGCGCTGGCGACGCTGCCCCTGCTCGCGTTCGCGCTGTGGCTGCTGCAGCTCGTCTGGCAGAACGGCCGCGACGACGCCCGCCGCGACCTGCAGCAGGTCGCCGCCACGCTGGCGATCGCGCTCGACCGCGAGATCGCGGGCTCGGTGCGCGAGCTGCAGCGGCTCGCCGAGTTCCCGACGCTCGCGCCCGGCGGCCTCGCCGAGTTCCACGCCTATGCGCGCTCGCTGGTCGCACGCAACGACGGCTGGGACAACATCATCGTCACCGATACCGAGGGCGTCGTGCTGGTCAATGCGACGCTGCCGTTCGGCGCGGAGCCGCCGAAGCGGGTCGACGCGCCGCACCTGCTCGAGGCGGCTCGGACCGGGCAGCCGGTGGTCTCGGACGTCTACGACAGCCGCCTCACCGGCGGACGCGCCATCGGCGTGTCGGTGCCGGTGTTCCGCGACGGCACGGTGCGCTGGGTGCTGAGCGCGCGCCTGAGCCCCGATGTGCTGTCGCGCTTCGTCGGCGAGCAGCGCTATCGCGAGGGCGCGATCGCCGCGGTCATCGACCGGCAGCAGCGGATCGTCGCCCGCAACCGCGACGCCCCGCGCTTCTTCGGTCATCCGGTGACCGAGGACCTGGGGGCCGCGCTCGCCGCGTCGCCGACGCGGGGCATCGGGCGCCTGACCACGCTCGACGGCGCCACGGTCCTGGCCGCGTGGCAGCGCCTGCCCTCGGGCTGGACGGTGACGATCGGCGTACCGATCGGCGTGCTCGACAGCGCGCTGCGCCGCTCGTTCGGCGTGCTGCTGGGCTTCGGTCTGCTGGTGCTCGCCGCCGGGGCCGGGGCGAGCGTGATGCTCGGCCGCTCGATCTCGCGGGCGGTCGAGTCGGTGGCGCTCGATGCGCGCGCGCTCGCCGCGGGGGCGCCGGTCACCACGCGCCGCTCGTCGGTCACGCAGGTCGCCGTGCTGTTCGAGTCGCTGCGCGAGGCCAGCCGCGTGCAGGGCGACAAGGAGCGCGCCCGCGAGCAGGCGGTGGCGGCCCTGCGCGACGCCGACCGGCGCAAGGACGAGTTCCTCGCGATGCTGGCGCACGAGCTGCGCAACCCGCTCGCGCCGATGCGCAACGCGATCGGCGTGCTCAAGCGCTCGCTCGGCGCGGACGCGGTGCAGCGCCGCACGGTCGAGATGGCCGACCGGCAGCTGCGCCAGCTCACGCGGCTGGTCGACGACCTGCTCGACGTGTCGCGGATCACGCAGGGCAAGATCGCGCTGCACCGGACCCCGGTCGGGGTGTGCGAGGCGGTCCGCGAAGCGGTCGAGACCCTCCGGCCCGCCATCGAGCAGCGGGGCCAGCGCATCGCGCTGCGGCTGCCGCCGTCCGCCCCCATCGTGCTGGCCGACGGCCTGCGGCTCGCGCAGGTGCTGGAGAACCTGCTGTCGAACGCGTCGAAGTACACCGACCCGGGCGGCTTCATCGAGGTCTCGGTCACCGACATCGGCGACGACGTCGAGATCCGCGTGCGCGACACCGGCATCGGCCTGCCGCCGGAGCAGCTCGACCGTGTCTTCGACCTCTTCACCCAGGTCGACTCGGGCGCCGACCGCGCGCAAGGGGGGCTGGGCATCGGCCTGTCGCTGGTCAGGCGCCTGGTCGAGCTGCACGGCGGGCGCGTGGCCGCCTACAGCGACGGTCCGGGCCACGGCGCGTGCTTCGTCGTGCGGCTGCCGCGCGAGACGGACGTCGTCGAGGCCTGATTCCGGCGGCCGGCGCGCCCGATCGCCAAGCACGCGGCGCCGAGGCATCATCCGTCTCCACGCACGATCGACGACACACGACAGGAGGATGACGGATGGACTACCGCTGCGCGCATCGCTGGGCGTTCCCGAAATGGGGCGCCGCCCTCGAACCGATCGAGGAGACGCTGCCCGCCCCGGCCGGCCGCGAGGTCACGATCCGCGTCACCCACTGCGGCATCTGCCATTCCGATCTGCACATCCAGGCCGGCGGCTTCGACATGGGCGGCGGCAAGCTGTCCTCGCTCGAGCGCGCCGGCACGAAGCTGCCGGTGACCATGGGCCACGAGATCGGCGGCGAGGTGGTCGAGGTCGGCCCGGACGTGACCGACGCGAAGGTCGGCGACCGCGTCGTCGTCTATCCGTGGCTCGGCTGCGGCGAGTGCCCGACCTGCCTGTCGGGCAACGACCACCTGTGCAACAAGGGCGCGCGCAACCTCGGCATCCAGCTGCCGGGCGGCTATTCGGACCTGGTGCGGGTGCCGCACGAGCGCTACCTGGTGCCGGTCGGCACGCTCGACCCGGCGCGCGCGGCGACCTTCGCCTGCGCGGGCATCACCGCGTACGGCGCGATCCGCAAGCTGCCCGAGGCCGAGGCGAGCGACTGGATCGCGGTGATCGGCTGCGGTGGCGTGGGCATGACCGCGGTCGCGCTGCTGTCGGCGCTGTCGAAGGCCAAGGTCGTCGCGATCGACCCGGATCCGGCCAAGCGCGAGACCGCGCAGCGCTACGGCGCGGCGCTGGTCGTCGACCCCGGCTCGGCCGATGCGGCGCGCACGATCATCAAGGCGACCGGCAACAACGTGCTCGGCGTCGTCGACTTCGTCGGCGCCGAGTCGAGCTCGGCGCTCGGCGTGGCGGTCGTGCGGCGCGGCGGCATGGTGGTGATCGTCGGCCTCTTCGGCGGGGAGTTCCGCTGCCCGGTGCCGATGTTCCCGCTGAAGTCGATGGCGGTGCAGGGCTCGTATGTCGCGGGGCTCAACGAACTGCGCGAGCTGATCGAGCTGGCGCAGCGGGTGACGCTGCCCGAGATCCCGCTGACCCTGCGTCCGCTGGCCGAGGTCAACCGCTCGCTCGAGGACCTCGCCGCCGGGCGCGTGGTCGGTCGGGTCGTGCTGCAGCCCTGAAGGCGGAGCGACCCCATGGCCCTCGATCCCCAGGTGCGCGCGCTGCTCGACCAGCTGGTCGTCGGCCGCCCCACGCTGAACCTGCTGCCGGTCGACGTGGGCCGGCGCGCGTACGCCGAGTCCTCGGCGAAGCTGATCCCGAAGCCCACCGAGCCGGTCGGTGTCGAGGACCGTTCGATCGACGGCCCGGCGGGCCCGCTGCGGGTGCGGGTCTACACCCCGGTCGCGCAGGCCGGGTCGGGCGAGGGCGCGCGGCCGCTGGTCGTGTTCTTCCACGGCGGCGGCTGGGTGGTGTGCGACCTCGACACCCATGACGCGGTCTGCCGCCGGCTGTGCCTGGGCAGCGGCGCGGTGGTGGTGTCGGTCGACTACCGGCTCGCGCCCGAGCACCGCTTCCCGGCGGCGCCCGACGACTGCGCGGCGGCCACCCGCTGGGCGTTCGCGAACGCGGCCGCGCTCGGCGCCGACCCGAAGCGGGTCGTGATCGCCGGCGACAGCGCGGGCGGCAACCTCGCCGCCGCGGTGGCGCTGCGCCTGCGCGACGAGGGCGGCCCGCGGGCCGCCGGCCAGCTGCTGGTCTATCCGGTCACCGACCACCACACGGCAGGCTTCGCGTCGTATGTCGAGAACGCCGAGGGCTACGGCCTCACGCGCGACACCATGGCCTGGTTCTGGGACCACTACCTCGGCGGCCCGATGGACGCCGCCGCGGCGGCCGCGCTGTCGCCGCAGGCCGTGCCGCTGCGAGCGGCCGACCTGCGCGGGCTGCCGCCGGCGCTGGTGCTCACCGCCGGCTACGACGTGCTGCGCGACGAGGGCGAGGCGTATGCGACGCGGCTGCGGGAGGCGGGCGTGGCGGTCGAGTCGGAGCGCTTCGACGGCATGCACCACGGCTTCTTCAACTGGGGCGGCGTGCTCGACGGCGCCGACCGCGCGATCGCGCGCACCTGCCGCTGGATCGGCGAGCGCACGCGCTGAGCGGGTCGCCGGCGCCGGGGCCGGCGATGACGGTGCGCGCGCTCAGCCGATGCCGGTGAGCGCGCGGATGCGGTCCGTGTGCGGCGCCGGGTCGAGCCCCTCGCGCGCCAGCCACGCCGGGTTCCAGATCGTGTCGGCGTAGCGCTCGCCGCCGTCGCAGATCAGCGTCACCACGCTGCCCGTCTCGCCGCGGGCGTGCATGCGCTGCGCGAGCGCGAGGGCCGCGCACAGGTTGGTGCCGGTCGAGCCGCCGACCCGGCGGCCGAGCACGCGCTCGAGCCAGCCGATGGCGCCCAGGCTCTCGGCATCGGGCACCGGCACCACCTCGTCGACCAGCGCGCGCACGAACGAGGGCTCCACGCGCGGCCGCCCGATGCCCTCGATGCGCGAGCCGCGCGGGCTGGTGATCGCCGCGTCACCGTCGCGGTGGTAGGCGTGGAAGACCGAGAACTCCGGGTCGGCCACCGCGATCCGCGTGGCGGCGTAGCGCGGCCGGTAGCGCACCCAGCGCCCGAGCGTCGCCGAGGTGCCGCCGGTGCCCGCGCCGACCACGACCCAGGCCGGCACCGGATGCGGCTCGCGCGACATCTGCGCGAAGAGGCTCTCGGCGATGTTGTTGTTGCCGCGCCAGTCGGTCACGCGCTCGGCGTTGGTGAACTGGTCCATGTAGTGGCCGCCGCGCTCGCGGGCGATCCGTGCCGCCGCCGCGTAGATGTCGGTCCCGGGCACGCGCACGCACTCGCCGCCGAGCAGCGCGATCTGCTCGAGCTTGCGCGCGGCGGTGGTCTCGGGCGCGACCGCGACGAAGGGCAGCGCGAGCAGGCGCGCGAAGTACGCCTCGGAGATCGCGGTGCTGCCCGACGAGGCCTCGACGATGGTCGTGCCTTCGCGGATGTGACCGTTGACCAGCCCGTACAGGAAGAGCGAGCGCGCCAGCCGGTGCTTGAGGCTGCCGGTGGGATGGGTCGACTCGTCCTTCAGGTACAGGTCGATGCCGGGCATCGACGGCAGCGGCAGCCGCAGCAGGTGCGTGTCGGCCGAGCGGTTGAGCTCGGCGGCGATCGCGGCGATCGCATGGCCGACCCAGGCGCGGTGCGCGTCGGAGGGCGGGGACGGGAGCGGGGGATCGGGTTCGGTCATGATCGGGCGCGCCGCGACGGGCGGCGCGCCCGATCATCGCACGGGCGTGGCCGTCAGATCGCCTCGAAGATCGCGGCGATGCCCTGGCCGCCGCCGATGCACATCGTCACCAGCGCATAGCGTCCGCCGATGCGCTGCAGCTCGTACAGCGCCTTGGTGGTGATGATCGCGCCGGTCGCGCCGATCGGATGGCCGAGCGAGATGCCGCTGCCGTTCGGGTTGACCTTCTTCGGATCGAGGCCGAGCTCGCGGGTGACCGCGCAGGCCTGCGCGGCGAAGGCCTCGTTCGACTCGATGACGTCGAGCTGCGAGGCGGTGATGCCCGCCCGCTCGAGGGCGCTGCGCGAGGCCGGCACCGGGCCGATGCCCATGATCTTCGGGTCGACGCCGGCGTGGCCGTAGGACACCAGCCGCGCGAGCGGCTTCAGGCCCGCGCGCAGCGCCGCCTGGCGCTCCATCAGCACGACCGCGGCGGCCGCGTCGTTGATGCCCGAGGCGTTGCCCGCGGTCACCGTGCCGTGCTCCTTCTGGAAGACCGGCTTGAGCTTGGCGAGGTCGTCGATCGTCGCGTCGTGACGGATGTGCTCGTCGGTGTCGAACAGCACCGTGCCCTTGCGCGACTTCAGCTCGACCGGGACGATCTGGTCCTTGAAGTAGCCCGCCTCGGTCGCGGCGGAGGCGCGGCGGTGGCTCTCGAGGGCGAGCGCGTCCTGGTCGCCGCGGGTGATGCCGTACTTCGCGGCGACGTTCTCGGCGGTCACGCCCATGTGGATCACGTCGAACGGGTCGTGCAGTGCGCCGGTCATCATGTCCAGCGTCTTGAAGTCGCCCATGCGCGCGCCCCAGCGGGCGCTCGGCACGATGTACGGGCCGCGGCTCATCGATTCGGCGCCGCCGCCGATGGCGACGTCGGTGTCGCCGAGCATCACGTACTGCGCCGCCGACACGATCGCCTGCAGGCCGCTGCCGCACAGCCGGTTGACGTTCATCGCCGACACGTCCTGCGACAGGCCGCCGTCGACGGCCGCCACGCGCGACAGGTACATGTCGCGCGGCTCGGTGTTGATCACGTGGCCGAAGGCGACGTGGCCGACCTGGGCCGGCGCGACGCCCGCGCGGCGCACCGCCTCGCGCACGACGAGCGCGGCGAGCTGGGTGGGCGGGAGGTCCTTGAGGCTGCCCCCGAAGGTTCCGATCGCGGTGCGCACCGCGCTGACGACGACGACTTCTCTCATTCCGGCGCTCCCTGATTCGGCCTGGTTCTGGATGGACGCGATGATCGGCCGATCGCCTGACGGCGGCCTTACGCAGATCGGCCGCCGTATGATGTGGATCAATCCGCCCCAGGTCAGCCCCTGCCGATGCGCCGATCGCCGCCCCAGAGCCCTGTCGTGAGCCCTGTATTGCCGCCGCCTGCGGCCCGCCGTCATGGCCGCGGCTGAGGCGCGCACCGTGGACGACGCGGCGCCGCGCGTCGGCACGGCCGTGGGCGACGCGATCGTCGCGGTGATCTCGCGCGTGCCCGTCACCCGCGAGACGCCGCTGGCCGATCCCGATGCCCGCGTGCGCGAGCTCTCGCGCCAGGCCGCGCGCCGCGCCGCGCTGGTCTCCGGCGGGCTGGCGCTGCCGCCCGGGCCGCTCGGCGTGCTGACGCTGATCCCCGACCTGATCGCGATCTGGAAGATCCAGGCGCAGCTGGTCGCCGACATCGCCGGCGCCCGCGGGCGCAGCGGCTCGCTGACCCGCGAGCAGATGCTCTACTGCCTGTTCCGGCACGCGGCCTCGCAGCTGCTGCGCGACGTCGTCGTGCGGGCGGGCGAGCGGGCGATCGTCCACCGCCTGACGGTCGGCGCGCTCCAGTCGATCGCCGCGCGTCTGGGCGTCTCGCTCAGCCAGCAGCTGATCGCCAAGTCCGCGAGCCGCTGGGTGCCCGGCATCGGGGCGGCGGCGGTCGCGGCCTATGCCTGGTGGGACACCGAGCGCGTCGGGCGCGTGGCCGACGAGCTGTTCGGGCGCGAGGTGGTGCTCGACCCCGAGCCGCAGGAGACGCCCGCCCCCCTGGTCGAGGAGACGCCGCGCGGGCGCCGGCTGCGTGCGGCCTCCTCGGGGCCGGCCTCGTGAGCGGCACGCTGCTGCGCGAGGAGGAGGTCGAGCTGACCGCGATCCGCGCGCAGGGCGCGGGCGGCCAGAACGTCAACAAGGTCTCGAACGCGATCCACCTGCGCTTCGACGTGCGCGCCTCCTCGCTGCCCGATGCGATCAAGGCGCGGCTGCTGGAGCGGCGCGATGCGCGCATCAGCGACGAGGGCGTGGTCGTCATCAAGGCACAGCGCTTCCGCAGCCTCGAGAAGAACCGCGACGACGCGATCGCGCGGCTGCGCGCGATCGTCGACGAGGCGGCCGTCGTGCCGGTGGAGCGCCGGCCGACCAAGCCGACCTATGCGTCGAAGCGCCGGCGCCTCGACGAGAAGGCGCTGCGCGGGCGCGTGAAGGCGCTGCGCGGCTCGCCCTACTCGAGCGACTCGTAGCACGCCGGCACGAAGCGCGGCGTGCAGATCGCGAGGAACAGCAGGTCCGTGTCGCCCAGGTTCGCGATGCGCTGCGCGGACATCGCGGGGATCGTCACCGAGTCGCCCGGCCCCACCTCGGCCGACGGCATGCCGTCGATGTCCACGCGGCCGCGGCCCTCGAGGATCAGGTAGCGCTCGACGGTGCCGCGCAGCCGGTGCCGGGCGGTGGTCACGCCGGGCGCGACGCGGGCCCGCGCGATCGACACCGCGGGGTCCGAGGCGTCGTTGGCCAGCTCCAGGATCGCGCAGCGCTCGGCGATGTCGTATTCGGCGCTCGGGTCGAAGCGGCGCAGCGTGGGCAGAGGGGGCGTGTCCATGCGGCGATTCTAGGGTGACCGGGCGCGCCCCGCCCCGCTCCGCTCAGAACGTGTGAAGCAATCGGCTCGTTGAAGGGATAATCGGCGCATGAGCACCGAGCCCCTTGAACGAGAAAGTGCCGGCCAGACTGCGGCGTTGTTCGACGACAGCGAACTGGCGGTGTCGGC
>JAPLQE010000069.1 GCA_026399835.1 Burkholderiales bacterium
GCCCGCCGCGTCGTCCTTGGCGCTGTTCACCCGCAGGCCGGTCGACAGGCGCTGGATCGCGGTGCTCAGATCCTTCTTCGTCGCCGACAGATTGCCCTGGGCGTTCAGCGACATCAGGTTGGTGTTGATGACTTGCATGGTCGAGGCTCCTTTCGATTCGTTCGTCGGGTGCGGCGCGCTGTCCTGCGAGCTACATGAACGGTTATCGGGAGGGACCTCCCCGAACAAGATACTAGGGTAAACCCTTAGGTGCTCGATGAACGCGGGCGGAATCCCCCCTTATGTCGGCGGACGCCCGGGGTCGAGGGGCGCGGTCCGTCTCCCCCTGCAGTCGACGTCCCGAGCAGCGGGAGCGGGGCCCCGCAATTCCGGGCCTTCAGGAGGCCGGCGGGACGTAGCCGGCGGCCTGGTCGACCGCGCCGCCCCCGAAGAACCAGGCTTCCATCTGCTGGGCGAGGTACTTGCGGGCCCGGGCATCGGCGAGGTTCAGGCGGTTCTCGTTGACCAGCATCGTCTGGTGCTTGAGCCAGCCCTGCCAGGCCTCCTTGGAGACGCTCTCCCAGAGGCGCTTGCCGAGCTCGCCGGGGTAGGGCGGGAAATCGAGGCCCTCGGCCTCGCGCTGGAGCTTCACGCATTGAACGGTTCGTGCCATCGGGTGCCTCTGGAAGGGGTCGGGGTGCGGGCGGCGCCCGCGTCGCAGCGGATCATCCCAGCGTCTTGAACAGGACCTGGGACTTTCGCTGCCAGTTGTAGAGATTCTTGCGCACGCCCGGCAGGTCGTCGACGGAGCCGAGGACGAAGCCGCGCTTCTGGAACCAGTGTGCGGTCCGGGTGGTCAGCACGAAGAGGCGCTTCAGGCCCGCGGCGCGGGCCCGCTGCTCGATGCGCTGCAGCAGCCGCTCGCCGTCGCCCTGACCCTGCACCTGCGGATTGACCGCCAGGCAGGCGAGTTCGCCGATGCTGTCCTGCGGGAACGCGTAGAGCGCCGCGCAGCCGAAGATCACGCCGTCGTGCTCGATGACCGTGAAGTTGGCGATCTCGCGCTCCATCAGGGCGCGGTCGCGCTTGACGAGGGTGCCGTCGTCCTCCAGCGGGCGGATGATCGACAGGATGCCGCCGACGTCGTCGAGCGTGGCTTCGCGCAGCGCCTCGAGCGTCTCCTCGACCACCATCGAGCCGACGCCGTCGTGCAGGAAGAGCTCGAGCAGCACCGAGCCGTCCATGTCGACCGGCACGATGTGCGCGCGCGCCACGCCGCCGTCGCAGGCCTTCAGCGCGTAGCGCAGGTAGTCTGTGGCGTCGCTCGGCAGGTAGGCGGCGGCGAGGATCGCGCGCGCCGTGCCTTCGGTGATCTCGGTCAGCTGCGCGCCGTCCTCATCGACGATGCCGCCGGATTCGGAGACGAAGATCAGCTTGTCGGCATCGAGCGCGACCGCGGTCGCGCAGGCGAGGTCCTCCATGCCGAGGTTGAAGGCCTCGCCGGTGGGCGAGAAGCCGAGCGGCGGCAGCAGCACCAGCGCGCCGCTGGAGAGCGCGAGGCGGATCGCCTGCACGTCGACCTTCCGGACCACGCCGGTGTGCTCGAAGTCGACGCCGTCGACGATGCCGACCGGGCGCGCGGTCACGAAGTTGCCCGACACCACGCGCACGGTCGCATGGGCCATCGGCGTGTTCGGCAGCCCCTGCGAGAACGCCGCCTCGATGTCGAGACGGGTCTCGCCGGCGGCCTCCTTGGCGCACTCGAGGGCGACCGAATCGGTGATCCGCAGCCCGGCGTGATAGCGGCTGCTGGTGCCGCGCAGCGACATCTGCTCCTCGATCTGCGGGCGCGAGCCGTAGACGATGATCAGCCGCATGCCCATCGCATGAAGCAGGCTCAGGTCCTGGACGAGCGCGTTGAGGCGGCCTCGCGTGACCAGCTCGCCGGCGAAGCCGACGACGATCGTCTTGCCCCGGAAGGCATGGATGTACGGCGCGACGGCACGCAGCCAGGCGACGAACTGCTGCGGCTCGGAGTGATAGGGCATCCGGCCATTATAATTTGACGGTGCGGCTCGAGCTCCCAGAAGCATTGCCGGTCTCGGGTCGGCGAGACGAGATCGCCGCCGCGATCGCCGCCCATCCGGTGGTCATCGTCGGCGGCGAGACCGGCTCGGGCAAGACGACCCAGCTCCCCAAGATCTGCATCATGGCCGGCCGGGGGGCGCGCGGGCTGATCGGCCACACCCAGCCGCGCCGGCTCGCGGCCACCAGCGTGGCCAAGCGCATCGCCGAGGAACTCGGCTCGCCGCTGGGCACCGACGTCGGCTACAAGATCCGCTTCAACGAGCGGGTCTCGAAGACCGCCCGCATCAAGCTGATGACCGACGGCATCCTGCTGGCCGAGACGCAGGGCGACCCGCTGCTGCGCCAGTACGACACCATCGTCATCGACGAGGCGCACGAGCGCAGCCTGAACATCGACTTCCTGCTCGGCTACCTCAAGCAGCTGGTCGACGGCCCGCGCCGCGACGACCTCAAGCTGGTGATCACCTCGGCGACCATCGACGCCGAGCGCTTCGCGCAGCACTTCGCCGGGCCGAAGGGGCCGGCTCCGGTGATCGAGGTGTCCGGCCGCACCTACCCGGTGGAGATCCGCTGGCGACCGCCCGGCGAGGCGGCGGCCGCCGCGGGGGCCTCGGCGCTGGCGGCGGCGACCGGCGTGCCCGTGCCGGCGGCACCCCCCGCCCCGCCCGCCCCGGCGCCGGTGTCCCACGGACGCACCGCGAAGCGCGACGACGACGACGAGACTGACCTGCCGGCCGCGATCGAGGACGCGGTCGACGAGCTCTGGGCCGAGGGGCCGGGCGACATCCTGGTCTTCCTGCCGGGCGAGCGCGAGATCCGCGAGACCGCCGAGCACCTGCGCCGCGCGTGGGCGCGGCGCGGCGCCCGCGCGGGCCTGGTGGCCTCGGCCGAGATCCTGCCGCTGTTCTCGCGCCTGTCCGCGGCCGATCAGCAGCGCGTCTTCAGCACCGGCGGCCCGCCCCGCGTGGTGCTGGCCACCAACGTCGCCGAGACCTCGCTGACCGTCCCGGGCATCCGCTACGTGGTCGACACCGGCCTGGCCCGGGTCAAGCGCTACCGCTACCGCGGCAAGGTCGAGCAGCTGCAGATCGAGCCGGTCTCGCGGGCGGCGGCCAACCAGCGCGCCGGGCGCTGCGGGCGGGTCGCCGACGGCATCTGCATCCGGCTCTACGACGAGGCCGATTTCGTGCGCCGGCCGGCCTTCACCGACCCCGAGGTGCTGCGCTCCTCGCTCGCCGCGGTCATCCTTCGGATGAAGTCGCTCAGGCTGGTCGACATCGATGCCTTCCCCTTCGTCGACCCGCCGCCGCGCCGCGCGATCACCGACGGCTACGACCTGCTGATGGAGCTCGACGCGGTCGACGCCGACGGGCACCTGACGAAGGTCGGCCAGCAGCTCGCGCGGCTGCCGGTCGACCCTCGGATCGGCCGCATGCTGCTGGCGGCGCGCGAGCGCGGGGCGCTCCGCGAGGCGCTGGTGGTGGCCTCGGCGCTGTCGGTGCAGGATCCGCGCGAGCGCCCGGTCGAGCGCCAGCAGGCCGCCGACCAGGCCCATGCACGCTTCACCGATCCGCGCTCGGACTTCGCCTCGCTGGTGAAGCTCTGGGACGCCTGGCAGGCGGGCAAGGGTGCGGGCGAGTCGAACCGGGCCTACGCGACACGCCTCGAGCGCGAGTTCCTGTCGATGCGCAAGCTGCGCGAGTGGGCCGACGTCCACGCGCAGCTCGCCGAGGCCGTGGCCGAGCTGCACTGGGCACCGAACGCCGAGCCGGCCGGCTACGAGCCGCTGCACCGCGCGCTGCTCGCCGGGCTGCTCGGCAACCTGGGCTGCCGGGCGCCCGAGGAGCCGTACTACCTCGGCACCCACGCCACCAAGTTCTGGCTGCATCCCGGCTCCGGACTGTCCAAGCGCAGCTCGGCGCGCCAGCAGCAGGCCGCCGATGCCGCGCACGCCGAGCACAAGACCGAGGCCTCGGGCAGCGCACGCTGGGTGATGGCGGCCGAGATGGTCGACACCGGGCGGCTCTACGGGCGCACCCTCGCGCGGATCGATCCGGCCTGGATCGAGCAGGCCGCGGGCCACCTCATCCGCAAGTCCTGGAGCGAGCCGCACTGGGAGAAGCGCGCCGGGCAGGTGGTGGCGATGGAGCGCGGCGTGCTCTACGGCCTCGTGGTCTACGCGCAGCGGCGCGTGCACTACGCGTCGATCGATCCGAAGCTCGCGCGCGAGCTGCTGATCCGCAAGGCGCTGGTCGCCGGCGACTGGGAGAGCGACTGCGCGTTCTTCCGCCACAACCGCAAGGTGGTCGCCGAGGTCGAGCAGCTCGAGGCCAAGATCCGCCGCCCGGACCTGCTGGTCGACGAGCGTTTCCTCTTCGACTGGTTCGATGCGCAGATCCCCGCCGAGGTCACCAGCGGCCAGCAGCTCGAGCGCTGGTGGCGCGCGGCCAGCCGCGAGCGGCCCGAGCTGCTCAGGCTCTCGCGCGAGGCGCTGCTGCGCAAGGATGCCGAGGGGGTCGACCACCGCAACTTTCCCAAGCGGGTCGAGATGCGCGGCGTCGGCTTCGAGGCGCTCTATCACTTCGACCCGGGCGCCGACGACGACGGCGTCACGCTTCAGGTGCCGCTCTACGCGCTCAACCAGGTCGATGCGGCGCGCGCCGAGTGGCTGGTGCCGGGCATGCTCGCCGACAAGGTGGCGGCGCTGCTGAAGTCGCTGCCGCAGAAGCAGCGGCGCCACCTGCTGCCGCTCGATGCCTGGGCCGCGGGCTTCGTCGAGCGGGCGGGCGAGGGGGGCGGTACGCGGGGGCTGGTCGACGCGCTGATCGACGACCTGCGCGAGCACGCCGGCATCCGCGTGACCGCGGCCGATTTCCGGCTCGAGACGCTCGCGCCGCACCTCTTCATGAACTTCCGCGTGGCCGACGAGCACGGCCGCTTCCTGGGGGCCTCGCGCAACCTCTCGACCTTGCGTGCGCAGCTCGGCTCGAGCGCGCACGGCAGCTTCCAGGCCGCGCTCAAGGCGGCCGGGGTGGGGGCAGAGGCTTCGGCCGCCGCCGCCGGGCCTGCCGTTCGCGCGGGCCGGCGCGGCGCCGAAGTCGTGCCGCCCGCCGACCCGCGGGCACGGGGCGGGGCCGGAGCGGGGGCCGTCGCCCCCCGGCCGCCGCAGCCCGGCACCCACGGCGGGCGCACCGTCGCCATCGCCGCCGGCACCGACCGGCGAGCGGTTCACCGACTGGACCTTCGGCGCGCTGCCCGAGCTGCTGGAGCTGGCGGTCGGCCCCCGTGGCGAGGAGACGCTGATCGGCTGGCCGGCCCTGGTGGACCGCGGCGACGCGGTCGAGCTGCAGGTCTTCGACGAGCCCGAGCGCGCGCAGCGCGAGCACCGCGCCGGACTGCGGCGCCTGTTCGCGATCGTGCTGCGCGAGCCGCTGAAGTGGCTCGAGAAGAACCTGCCCGACGCCCAGCGGCTGGCGGTGCTCTACATGCCCTTCGGCACCGCCGAGGACCTGCGCCGCGAACTGGTCGCCGCGGTGCTCGAGCGGGCCTGCCTGGGCGAGCCGCTGCCCACCGATCGCGCGGCCTTCGAGGCGCGCGCGTCCGAGGCCCGCCCGCGGCTCGCGCTGATCGGCCAGGAGCTCGCCCGCACGCTCGCCGTGCTGCTCGCCGAGCACGCGACGGTGCACAAGAAGCTCGCCGCAGCCCGTGGTTTCCCGCAGGCCGCGGCCGATCTCGCGCAGCAGCTCGCGGCCCTGCTGCCCAGGGGCTTCGTGGCCGACACCGACCCGGCGCGTCTGCCGCATGTCGCCCGCTACCTGAAGGCGGCCTCCGCCCGTCTGGACAAACTGCGCGCCGACCCTGCGAGGGATGCCCACAAGTTGGCCGAGATCGCCCCGATGCTTCAGAATTTCAACCGTGCGCAGGCCGCGCTCAAGGGGCGTCGCGATCCCCGGCTCGAGGACTTCCGATGGCTGCTCGAGGAGCTGCGCGTATCGTTGTTCGCGCAGGAGCTCCGCACGCCGGTCCCGGTGTCGGTCAAGCGCCTGGAGAAGGTCTGGGATTCGATCAGGTAGTGCCGGACGAACCCGTCAGTCAAAGGACACCATGAACCTCTCGCTCCGCCGTGCGGCCGCCGCTGTCTTGTCCGCCGCCGCCTTCGCGATGCCCGCCGCCGCCTTCGCGCAGTTCGCCATCGTGCTGAACTCGCGCGACGCCTCCGTCTCGCTGATCGACCAGACCACCTTCCAGGAGGTGGGCCGCGTCGACGTCGGCAAGGAGCCGCATCACCTGTACCCGATGCCCGATGGCAAGACGCTCATCGTGGCGAACGCGGTCAGCAACGACCTGCACTTCCTCGACCCGTCGAGCGGCAAGGTGCTCGGCCGCCTGCGCGGCATCGACGATCCCTACCAGCTCGCGTTCTCCCCCGACGAGAAGTGGTTCGTCACCGCGGCGCTGCGGCTCGACCGCGTCGACGTGTACTCGTGGGACGGCAAGGACAAGAAGCTGGTCAGGCAGGTGCCGCTGCCGAAGGCGCCCAGCCATCTGTGGTTCTCCGCCGACAGCCGTACCGTCTACGTGACCCTGCAGGACAGCAACGAGATCGCGGCCGTCGACATCCCCACCCAGACGGTGAGCTGGAAGCTCAAGGTCGGCCGTCAGCCTGCGGGCATTCTCGTGTCGCCGGACGGCAAGACGCTGTTCGTCGGCGTGATGGGCGAGGACTACGTCGAGGTCGTCGACATCGCGACCCGCAAGACGGTCAACAAGATCCGGACGGGCAAGGGCGCGCACAACTTCCGCGGGCTCGGCGACAAGCGCCACCTGCTGGTCAGCAACCGGGTCGACAACACCGTCTCGATCCTCGACATGACCGAGATGAAGGTCGTCGGACAGATTCCGGTGCCCGGCGGCCCCGACTGCATGGAGCTGACCGCCGACGGCAAGCAGCTGTGGGTGACCTCGCGCTTCGCCAAGCAGGTCTCGATCGTCGACATGGCCAGCCGCAAGGTCGTGCGCACGATCCGGGTCGGGCGCTCGCCGCACGGCATCTACCTGCACAACCGGGCCCCGCTGCTGTGACCCGCGGACTCGCGCGCCGGCTCGGCGTCCTGGCGCTCGCCGCGACCGTGGTCGCGCCGGCCGCGGCCGCCTCCTGTCCGGCGGGGACCGTCTACCTGACGCTCGACACCGGCAACATGCGCGAGGCCGAACGGATCGCCGGCATCCTCAAGAAGCACGAGGTGCGCGCCACGTTCTTCCTCGCCAACGAGAAGACGCCGAACGGCGACTTCTCGCTCGACGACGGCTGGGCCGGCTACTGGCGCGGGCGCGCGAAGGAAGGCCATGCCTTCGGCAGCCACACCTTCGATCACGTGTACTTCCGCGGCGTCACGCCCGACGGCTCGCTGACGGTGCGCCCGCAGTTCGGCGAGCAGGCCGGCCGCACGCTGCAGTGGAGCGCCCGCGCGCTGTGCACCGAGCTCGACCGGGTCGGGACCCGATTCAAGGCCCTCACCGGGCAGGGCCTCGAGCCGCTGTGGCGCGCCCCCGGCGGCAAGGCCCCGCCGCAGGCGATGGCCGCGGCCAAGGCCTGCGGCTACGCGCACGTGCACTGGGCACCGGCCGGCTTCCTCGGCGACGAGCTGCCCTCGGAGAGCCATCCCAACAACCGGCTGCTGGCCCAGGCGCTCGCGTCGATCCGAGGCGGCGACATCCTGATGGCGCACCTGGGCATCTGGTCGCGCAAGGATCCGTACGCGCCGATGCTCGACCCGCTGATCGGCGGGCTCAAGTCGCGCGGGCTGTGCTTCGCGACGCTGCGCGAGCACCCGGACTACCGCCGCTGAGCGGACAGGACACACGAGGATGGACCCCATCGGCTGGCTGGACGCGACCGTGCACGGGCTGCAGCAGTGGCTGTACGAGTCGGCGGTGCAGCCGCTGCTCTTCGCGCTCGGCTGGATGCGCTACGCCGAGGAGCTGTTCGACTTCACCGAATGGGTGGTGCTGGGTGCGATCGAGGTCGTCGTGCTCGCCATCCTGCTCGGTGCGGCCGAGCGGCTCTGGCCGGCCGAGCCGGTGACCGACCGCCGGGCGATCCGCACCGACGTGATCTATACGCTGCTGCATCGGCTCGGGGGGTTCGCGCTGGTCGTGTTCGCGCTGCTCACGCCGCTCCTCGACAGCCTCGAGGGGGCGCTGCGGCTGGTCGGCTTCTCGCGCATCAACGTCGACCAGCTCTGGCCCGGCGTCACCGACCTGCCGATCGTCAGCTTCGCGATCTACCTGGTGCTGTTCGACTTCGTCGACTACTGGCTGCATCGCTGGCAGCACCGCTGGGGCTGGTGGTGGTCGCTGCACGCCGTCCACCACAGCCAGCGTCAGATGACCTTCTGGAGCGACCAGCGCAACCACCTGCTCGACGACCTGATCCGCGACGCCGCGATGGCGCTGGTGGCGGTGGCCCTGGGCGCCTCGCCCGGACAGTTCGTGGCGCTGGTGATCGCCTCGCGCGTGCTGCAGAGCGTGCAGCATGCGAACCTGCGTTGGCGCTGGCCCGGCCCGCTCGAGACCGTGCTGGTCAGCCCGAGCTGGCATCGGCTGCACCATGCGATCGGCTACGGCCACGAGGGGCGGGCGCACGGCGTGAACTTCGCGGTGCTGTTCCCGATCTGGGACCTGATCTTCGGCACCGCCGACCGCCGACCGGGCTTCGTGCCCACCGGCATCCGTGATCAGCTCGAGGGACGCGACTACGGCCGCGGATTCTGGTCGCAGCAGGGCAAGGCGATCGGTCGCTGGTTCGGCCGCGCCTGACGGGCGTGACCCGGGCACCCGGCATACTGGCGCCTGGCCGGGCCCGGGACCCGGATTCCATCGAGCCCTCGGAGCACACGTGGCGAATTTCGGTCTGATCATCGTCGGCGACGAGATCCTGTCGGGCAAGCGGCAGGACAAGCACTTCGCCAAGGTCGTCGAGCTGCTCGGCGCGCGCGGCCTGCAGCTGTCCTGGGCCCGCTACCTCGGCGACGACCGCGAGCGCCTGGTGGCGACGCTGCACGAGACATTCGCCGGCGACGACGTGGTCTTCTCCTGCGGCGGCATCGGCGCGACCCCCGACGACCATACCCGCCAGGCCGCGGCAGCGGCGCTCGGCGTGCCGCTCGCGCTGCATCCGGAGGCCGAGCGGCTGATCACCGAGCGCACGATGGAGATGGCGCGCGACGGCAAGGCCGCGCCCGACATGGGCGCGCCCGAGAACCGCCAGCGCCTGAAGATGGGCGAGTTCCCCGAGGGCGCGCGGATCGTACCGAACCCGTTCAACCGGATCCCGGGCTTCAACGTCGGCGCGCACTGGTTCGTGCCGGGCTTCCCGGTGATGGCCTGGCCGATGATCGAGCAGGTGCTCGATGCGCACTATTCGCAGCTCTTCCACCTCGAGGCGCGCGGCGACCGCTCGATGATGGTCTACGAACTCGCCGAGTCGACGCTGACGCCGCTGATGGAGGCGGTCGAGCGCGAGTTCGGCGGGATCAAGGTCTACAGCCTGCCGTCGGTGGGGGAGGGCGGCATGCGCCGCCACATCGAGCTCGGCGCCAAGGGCGCGGCCGATCAGGTCGAGCCGGCGTTCGAGTGGCTTCGGTCAGGCGTGCTCGCGCTGGGCGGCACCATCGCCTGAGAGGTCGCGGCCGGATCCGGATCCGGGCCCGAAAATGAACCGGCCCGGTCTCCTTGCGGATCCGGGCCGGGTGCGTCGCTCTGTATCGGGGAGGAGAGACGGCGACGACTTCGAGACGATCGAGGCTTTACCGCGTCGCGGGGCCGCAGCCCCGCGGGCGATCAGGCGCCTCAGGCCGCTTTCTTGGCGCGGGCCGCACCAGTCGTCGCGGTCTTGCCGGCGGCGACCAGGTTGGCTTCGGCCATCTCGACGACCTGCTTGGTCGCCTTGTTGACCTGGTCGTACGCGGTGTTGGCCGCCGAGACCGCCGACTTCATGAACGTGACCACACCCTCGCTGCCGGCCGGCGCGTTCTTGGCGAGCGCGTCGATGGCCGAGTGGAGCTGGCGGTTGCCGTCGGCGAGCTGCTTCTCCATCAGCTTGGCGATCTCGCTGCCAGTGTCGCTGGTGATCTCGTACACATGCTTGGCGTACGCGGTCATCTTGTCGGCGGCGGGCTGGGCCGAGCCGGCGGCGAAGTCGGCGAACGCCTTGGCGTCCTTGACCTCGAGCAGCGCCTTGAACTGCTCGGCGGACTCTTCGAACGACGACTTGGTCGCGGCCATGTTCAGCTCGGCCAGCTTCTCGAGGCCGGAGAACGACTTGGCGGCCATCGCCTGGAAGGACTCGAGCGCGGCTTTGTGCATCGCAACCATCTGATCGGGGGTGGTGAACATGTTGACCTCTGTAGGGAAAATTCGTTTATTGAATCAACCGTTTACAAGGGCGTCACGGTTGGCGACGCAGCGTTGTGCGCTGCAACAGAAACGAATTATAGGGTCGTATGTTCGGAAGTCAAGTCCTTTTTTGTTGCGGTGCAGCACGATGCTAGACTGACCCGGTGAAGGCGTTCTACAGCGACCGGTTCGTGCTCCCGCTGCCCGACGGCCACCGCTTCCCGATGGCCAAGTACCGGCTGCTGCGCGAGCGCATCGCCGCCGAGCTGCCCGGGGTCGCGCTGGCCGAGCCGCCTCCGGCGACCGACGGGGTGCTGGCCCTGGCGCACACACCCGACTGGATCGAGCGCCTGAGCCTCGGGCGACTCACCGTGCTCGAGCAGCGCGCGATCGGCTTTCCCTGGTCGGAGGCGATGGTCGAGCGTTCGCGGCGCTCGGTCGGCGCCACGATCGCCGCCTGCCGCGCGGCGATCGACGAGGGCGCCTCCGCGAACCTCGCCGGCGGCACCCACCATGCCGGACCCGACCGCGGCGAGGGCTTCTGCTGCCTGAACGACGTCGCGGTCGCCGCACGCCTGATGCAGGCCGAACGCCGTGCGCAGCGGGTCGCGATCGTCGACCTCGACGTCCACCAGGGCAATGGCAGTGCGCAGATCCTGCGCCACGATCCTTCGGTGTTCACGCTGTCGATCCACGGCGCGCGCAACTTCCCGTTCCGCAACCGCTGCGACGGCGACCTCGATGTCGACCTGCCCGACGGCACCGGCGACGATGCCTACCTCGATGCGCTCGACGGCGCGCTCGCCATGCTCGCGGCGCGCTTCGAGCCCGACTTCCTGATCTTCCTGGCGGGGGCCGACGTCTACGAGGGCGACCGCCTCGGACGCCTGTCGCTGTCGATCCCCGGCATCGCCGAGCGCGACCGCCGTGTCTTCGCGTTCGCGCGGGCTCGCGGCCTGCCGGTTGCGGTGGCGATGGGCGGGGGCTACTGCCCGGACATCGCGCGGATCGTCGACATCCATGCCGGCACGGTCCGCGAGGCGCTGATGCATGCGGCTTCGGGACGTGCGCGGCGCGGACCGCCGATGCCGTCCGCGTGACCCCGTCCGCACGCGGGGCCGGTCCGGGCCCGGTCGATGCGGGCCTCGGCACCGTCGTGCCGATCCTGTTCGTCCTGCTGTGGGCGACCGGCTTCGTCGCGGCCCGGCTCGCCGTGCCGCAGGTGCCGCCGCTGGGGTTTCTCGCGCTGCGCTTCGCCGCGACGCTGGGGGTGCTGGCGCCGCTGATCCTGATCGCACGGGCGCCCTGGCCGGACCGCCGCGGGCTCGCGCACCTCGCGGTCGCCGGCCTGCTGATCCATGCCGGCTACCTCGCCGGCGTCTGGATCGCGGTGGCGCTGGGCATGGGTGCCGGGCTGGTGGCGCTGATCGTGAACCTGCAGCCGGTGCTGACCGCGCTGTGGCTGGCCTTCGGCCGGGAGCGGATCGGCGTGAGGCAGTGGGCGGGCCTGGCGCTGGGCTTCGGCGGCGTGGCGCTGGTCGGCGCGCACCGCATCGACGCCGACCGGCTGGGCCCGGCGAGCATCGCCTTCGCCGTCGCCGGGCTGCTGTCCATCACCGCGGGCACGCTCTACCAGCGCCGTCACGTGCCGAGCTTCGACCTGCGCACCGGCGCCTTCGTGCAGAACGCGGTGTCACTGGCGGCGATCGCGCCGCTGGCGCTCTGGGTCGAGCGCGGCCCCTGGGCGCCGGACGCCGGCACGTGGATCGCGCTCGCCTGGTCGGTGTGCGCGCTGTCCATCGGCGCGGCGTTCCTGCTGAACACCCTGATCCGGCGCGGCACCGCGACCCGCGTCGCGAGTCTCTTCTACCTGGTGCCGCCGGTCACGGCGCTCCAGGCCTGGGCGCTGTTCGGCGAGCCGTTCGGCGTGCTCGCCGCGCTCGGCATGCTGCTGACCGCGATCGGCGTCGCCCTGGTCGTGCGGACCTGAGCATGCGGACCTGAACGCCGCGCGCGCTCAGTGGCGCAGGCAGACCTTGCCGAAGTGCGCGCCCGAGGCCAGGTAGGCCATCGCGTCCTTGAGCTCGGCGAACTCGAACACCCGGTCGACGATCGGCTCGAGCCGGTGCTGGCCGATGGCGCGCAGCATCGCCTCGAAGCCGTCGCGCGAGCCCACGGTGATGCCCTGCAGGCGGACCTGACGGGTGACGATCAGCCCGAGCGAGGCGCTCATCGTGCCGCCCGACAGCACGCCGATCATCGATACCGTGCCGCCCGGCCGGATGCAGCGCAGCGACTGCGGCAGCGTCTTCTCGCCGCCGAGTTCCAGAATATGGTCGAAGCCCGCGCCGTCCGTGATCGCGCGCGAGGCCCGGGCCCACTCCGGCTCGCTCCGGTAGTTGATGCCCGCGTCGGCACCGAGCGCCCGGGCGCGAGCGAGCTTGTCGTCGCTCGAGGAGATGACCGTCACGTGGGCACCCGCCATCTTCGCGAACTGCAGCGCGAAGAGGGCGACGCCGCCGGTGCCCTGTACCAGCAGCCGGTCGCCGGCGCGCAGGCCGCCCTCGGTGACCAGCGCGCTCCAGGCCGTCAGCGCCGCGCAGGGCAGGGTGGCCGCCTGCACGTCGCTCAGGTGCTCCGGCACGCGGCACACGCCGCCCTCAGGCAGCACCATCAGGTCGGCCATGACCCCGTCGATCGGGCCGCCGAGCGATCCGGTGATCCGTTCGAGGTTCAGCTCGCCGCCGACCCAGCGTTGGAGGAAGCTCGGGCAGACCCGGTCGCCGACCGCCACGCGCGAGACGCCGGCGCCCACCTCGACGACCTCGCCGACGCCGTCGGAGATCGGGATCAGCGGCAGCGTGCCGGTGTACTGGCCATACCCGCGATCGGGGACGACCAGGTCGCGGTAGTTCAGCGACGCGGCCTTCATCCGCAGCAGCACCTCGCCGGCGCCGGGCCTGGGATCCGGCCTGGACGACAGCACGAGGTGGTCGAGGCCCCACCCGCCTTCGATCTGGAATACACGCATGCCGCATTCTCTCCGGCGCGCGGCGCCATCCGTCGGGATGTTGATGCGGCGTGTTGGCTTTTCGTTCCAAGTACTTCTCCGGAGAGCGCTTTTTCTCTCCGACAAGGGGTGGCGTTTGTTAAACTTCGCGCCCGTTCCGAGGGAGATCGAGTCGATGAGTCCGGTGTTTCCTGGCGTCCGCGCGCGACGCTTCCTGGCCCTGGTGGCCGGTCTCCTCGCCCTCCAGTTCCCGCTCGAGTCGATCGCCTCGGACCGTCTGGCCACGTCCATGAAGGCCCGCAAGGCCGCCGAGGCGTCCGCCTCGCGCAAGGCCGCCGAGCCGCCCGTGCGCAAGGCGACCCTGCCGGCCCGCGTCTCCGCCGTGCCGCTGCGCAAGCAGGTCGGCCCGCGTGCCGAGAAGGCCCCCGCCAAGGCGCAGCGCGCCGGCGCCGCGGCGCAGCCCCGCAGCGCCCGGATCGTCAAGACCTCCTATGCGCCACGGTCCGTCGAGCCGCAGCGGCTGTCGATCGGCAACGCGATCGGCCTGCACCTGACCGATGATCCGCTCGATCTGCGCTCCTCGGTCGCACTCGTCATCGACCAGGCGACCGGCGAGACGCTCTACCAGAAGAACCCGGATGCGGTGCTGCCGATCGCCTCGATCACCAAGGTGATGACCTCGATGGTCGTGCTCGATGCCGGGCTGCCGCTCGACGAGATGCTCGACGTGTCCGAGGCCGATCGCGACACCGAGCGTCACAGCGGTTCGCGCCTGCCGATGGGCTCGAAGCTCTCGCGCGGCGAGATGCTGCAGCTGGCGCTGATGGCGTCCGAGAACCGCGCGGCCCATGCGCTCGGCCGCCACTTCCCCGGCGGCATGCCGGCGTTCGTCGAGGCGATGAACACGAAGGCCCGCTCGATCGGCATGACCGACAGCCGCTTCGCCGACCCGACCGGACTGTCGAGCAACAACGTCTCGAATGCGCGCGACCTGGCGCGCATGGTGCGCGCCGCGCACGGCTACCCGCTGATCCGCGAGTACTCGACCGCCACCTCGCTCACCGTCGACACCGGTTACCGTCAGGTTGGGTTCCGCAGCACCAACCGCCTGGTCGACAATCCCGACTGGCAGATCGGCATGCAGAAGACCGGCTACATCTCGGAGGCCGGCAAGTGCCTGGTGATGCAGGCCAAGGTCGACGGCCGGGCCGTCATCCTGGTGCTGCTCGATGCCACCGGCGCGCAGTCGCGGTTCGCGGACGCGCAGCGCCTGCGAAAGTGGATCGAGCAGCAGCCGCGCGACGAGACCCGGCCGGTCCGCGCCGACGCCCGCTCCTGACGCCGCGGGGCGGCTGACCGAACGCCCCCCTCGGGCGCGTCCTGGGCGCCCACCCTTCGGGTGCCCCCGGGGCGGGCGCTACGACTCCGTGTCGAAGCCGATCGCCGCCGAGATCTGACCGGCCGTGCGGCGGAGGAGGTCGATCCAGTCGTCCTGCAGGAAGTCCGAAGGCGCCGAGATCGACAGCCCCGCCACCAGCTTGCCCGCATCGTCGCGGATGCCCGCGGCGATGCAGCGCACCCCCAGCTCGAGCTCCTCGTTGTCGCGCGCGTAGCCGCGCGCCCGCACCAGCGCCAGCTCGCGTTCCAGCTTCGGCGGCTCGGTGATGCTGTTGCGTGTCTGGCCGGCCAGGCCCGTGCGGGTGGCATACGCGCGCACGTTGCGTGGATCGTCGGCGGCGAGGAAGAGCTTGCCCACCGAGGTGAGGTGAAGCGGCGCGCGGCCGCCGACCGCCCGCACCACCTGCATGCCGCTGCGCTCGGACACGGCCCGCTCGATGTAGACGATCTCGTCGCCCTGTCGGATCGACAGGTTCACCGGCTGGTGCGTCATCCGGTGCAGCTCGCGCATCGGCCCGAGCGCGGCGTCGCGCACGCTCAGGCGCGCCTTCACCAGGTTGCCCAGCTCCAGAAGGCGGATGCCGAGCTGGTAGGTGCCGGGCTCCGATCGGTCGACCAGGCGCGCCGACACCAGGTCGTTCAGGATCCGATGCGCGGTGGACGGGTGCAGCCCCGTGCGCTGCGACAGGAGCTTCAGGCTCACCGCATCGGGCTGTTCGGCGAGGGCATCGAGCAGCGACACCAGCCGGTCGATCACCTGGATGGCGCCGCGGCTCGCGGCGTCCGGTGCCCCTGCCTCGTCCTTGACGTTGCCGTCGTCTTGCCGTCGGGCCATGGAGATAGCGGTATGGACCGGTCCGCTGGCGGCCGGTGGTATCGTGGATGGTGGTACGTTATATCAAGCAGTGAAATCGCTGTCGAGGTCGGTCGCGCACCGCCGCCACGCCGGCGGTGCGATCATCGGGGCCTCGAGGAGGGGACGTTGAGAGTCGGATTGTTCATCACCTGCCTGGTCGACGTGATGCGACCGGAGATCGCCGAGGCCACGGTGCGGCTGCTCGAGTCGGCCGGCTGCACGGTCGAGGTGCCGATGGCGCAGACCTGCTGCGGCCAGCCCGGCTACAACTCGGGCGACACCGCCAGCGCGCACGACCTGGCCCGCAAGGTCCTCGCCGAGTTCGAGCGCTTCGAGCATGTCGTGCTGCCCTCGGGCTCCTGTGGCGGCATGATCCGCCACCACTATCCGGTGCTCTTCGCCGACGACCCCGACCTGCGGGTGCGCATCGAGGCGCTGGCCTCGCGCACCTGGGAGCTGACGTCCTTCCTGCACGACGTGGTCGGGATGAAGTCGCTGCCCGGGCGCTTCGAGGGCGAGGTCACGTACCACGACTCCTGCAGCGGGCTGCGCGAGCTCGGCGTGCAGGCGCAGCCGCGTGCGCTGCTCGCGCTGCAGTCGGGCGTGAAGCTCGTCGAGATGAAGGACGCGCGGGCCTGCTGCGGCTTCGGCGGCACCTTCGCGGCCAAGTACGGCGACATCTCCACCGCGATCGTCGACGAGAAGATCGAACGCATCCACGCCAGCGGCGCGCCCTGCGTGGTGCTCGGCGATCTCGGATGCATGCTGAACATCGAGGGCCGGCTGCGGCGCACCGGCGACACCACGACGCGCGTGCTGCACGTCGCGCAGGTGCTCGCCGGCGATGCCGTGCCTGCGCCCGCCGCGCCGAAGGGGGCGTGATGCAGGTCCAGTCGATGCACTTCAAGGCGCGCTCCGGGCAGAAGCTCGCCGACGTCCGCCTGCAGCAGAACCTGAAGATCCTCTCGCAGCGCTGGACGGTCGGTCGCACCAACGCGATCGCCGAGCTCGACGACTTCGAGGGCACGCGCGACGAGGCGGTCGAGCGGCGCAATCGCGCGCTCGCCAACCTCGACGCCTACCTCGAGCGCTTCGAGGCCGAGGCGACGCGGCGCGGCGCGACCGTGCTGTGGGCCGAGACACCGGAGGAGGCCTCGCGCCTCGTCGTCGCGATCGCCAAGAAGCACGAGGTGGCCAAGGTCACCAAGTCGAAGTCGATGGTCTCGGAGGAGATGGCGCTGAACCGCCACCTCGAGGCCGCCGGGGTCAAGGTCGTCGAGACCGACCTCGGCGAGTACATCCTGCAGATCAACGACAACGAGCCGCCGTCGCACATCGTGGCGCCGGTCGTGCACAAGTCGAAGGACGAGGTCTCGGACCTGTTCGCGCGGGTGCACAACCGGCCGCGCCTGACCGAGATCCCGGCGATGACGCGCGAGGCGCGCGAGTTCCTGCGTCCGCATTTCCTGTCGAGCGACATGGGCGTGTCGGGCGGCAACTTCCTGGTGGCCGAGACCGGCTCGGTCGCGGTCTTCACGAACGAGGGCAACGAGGGCATGTGCACCGTGCTGCCCCCGAAGGTCCACGTCGTGGTCACCGGCATCGAGAAGGTGCTGCCCACGCTCGAGGACCTGTCCACCGTCGCGCGGCTGCTGCCGCGCTCGGCGACCGGTCAGTCGATCTCGAACTATTTCTCGATCCTGACCGGGCCGCGCGCCCCGGGCGAGCAGGACGGCCCGGAGCACATGTACTTCGTGCTCGTCGACGGCGGACGCACCGGGCTGCTCGGCGGCGAGTTCCAGGACATGCTGCGCTGCATCCGCTGCGGCGCCTGCATGAACCACTGCCCGGTCTACCAGAAGATCGGCGGTCACACCTACGGCTGGGTCTACCCCGGCCCGATGGGCTCGGTGCTGACGCCGGCCTACGTCGGCATCGAGAAGACGCTCGACCTGCCGCAGGCGGCCACGCTGTGCGGCGAGTGCCATGTCGTGTGCCCGATGAAGATCCCGCTGCCCGACCTGCTGCGCAAGCTGCGCGAGAAGCAGATGGAGCGCGGGCTGCGGCCCTGGCGCGAGCGCGCGGGGCTGGCCGCATGGGCGTTCGCCGCGAAGCGTCCGGGCCTCTACAGGCCGATGGTGCGGATGGCCTCGTGGGTGCTCGCGCGGCTGGGCGGCGAGAACGGCCGCATCGGCAGCCTGCCGATGGCGGGCGGCTGGACCGCCACCCGCGACCTGCCGGCCCCGAGCGGCCCGACCTTCAAGGAACGCTGGGCGAAACAGCGGCATTGAGCGCGTGAGGCTCGGCCGCCGCAGCGTGCCGGTCCTGCCGGCTCGCCGCGGCGCGGCGCCCGCCCGGCAGGCCGTGCTCGAGGAAGGCCGGTCGGCCGCGCGCACCGCTCGCGGCGTAGTCGGCCACGAGCCGCTCGCGAACGATGACCGGGTCGCCGCCGTCCGCCTCGATCAGCCAGTCGTGCAGCGCCTCGGCCTGGCGCTCGGCCGACAGCCGGTGCGTTGCGCCGGTGTGCGCCCACAGCCAGTCCGAGAACGCCATGAATCGCGCGAAGGGCGTCTCGCCGAGCAGCGCGGGCAGCGAGCGCGCGAAGCGCCCGGAGTTGCCGTACAGGTCCCAGTAGCGCGCGAAGCGGGCGATGCGGGCGACGTCGGCCGCCGGCAGCGCCGCGGTCTCCAGCACCTCGTACGGCGCGCGCTCGGCGAAACGCAGACCGAACTCGGCCGTGTGCCGCGCGATCGGCGCGCCGCGCAGCCGCTTGAGGATGCCCACCTGGATCTCGTGCGGGCGCAGCGCCGCCAGCCGGTCGAAGCCCGCGCCGAAGCTCGCGAGGTCCTCGCCCGGCAGTCCGGCGATCAGGTCGACATGCAGGTGGGCATGCGTGTGCGCGCGCAGCCAGCGCAGGTTCGCCTCGGCGCGCCCGTCGTCCTGGCGCCGCGAGATCCGCGCCTGCACGTCGGGATTCCAGGTCTGGATGCCGATCTCGAACTGCAGCGCCCCCGGCGGGAAGCGCACGATCAGGTCCTTCAGGCCGTCGGGCAGCCGGTCGGGCACGAGCTCGAAGTGCGCGAACAGCGGCTCGTGCGGCGCCGCCTCGATGCGCTCGAGGAAGAAGGCGAGGATGGCGCGGCCGGTGTCGACCTTGAGGTTGAAGGTGCGGTCGACGAAGCGAAAGCGTCGGGCCCCGCGCGCGTGCAGCGAGGCCAGCGCCTCGAGCAGGCGCGGCAGCTCGAAGGGCCAGGCCGTGCGGTCGAGCGCCGACAGGCAGAACTCGCACTTGAACGGGCAGCCGCGCGAGGCCTCGACGTACAGGTGCCGGTGCGCGAGGTCGGCCTCGGTGTAGAGCGCATAGGGCAGGGCGAGCGACTCGGGTTCGGGCTCGCCGCCGTGCACGACCTTCTGCAGCGGTCTCGGCCCGTCGAGCAGCTGGCGCGCGAGCGTCGCGAACGCGCGCTCGCCGGGGCCGGTGACGACGTGGTCGGCGAGCCGCACGATCTCCTGCGCGTCGAGCTCGTGGCTGACCTCGGGGCCGCCGAGCACGATCTTCAGCCCCGGGGCCTCGGCGCGCAGCCGGCGGACCAGCTCGGTCGTCCGCTCGACGTTCCAGATGTAGACACCCAGCCCGAGCACGCGCGGCGCACCGCGCAGCAGCCGCTCGATCACCTCGTCGAGCGGCGTCGCGACCGTCGCCTCCTCGATGCGCGCACGCTCGCGCAGCGCGCCGAGATTGGCATGCAGGAACCGCAGCCCCAGCGACGCATGGGTCCAGCGGGCGTTCAGCGTCGCGAGCACGATCTCGGTCATCGCCGGATTCTATGTGCGAAGATCGCCGCAGGAGGATTCCACCCGTGTCCGGCAATCACCCCCATGGCAGCGCCCTGTCCGAGACGGACCTGCGCGTGCGCGCCCTCGAGACCCTGCTGGTCGACAAGGGCTACGTCGATCCCGCCGCGCTCGATGCGCTGATCGAGACCTACGAGCACCGGATCGGCCCGCACAACGGCGCCCGCGTCGTCGCCCGTGCCTGGAGCGATCCGGCGTACCGCGAGCGGCTGCGTGCCGACGCCACCGCTGCGATCGTCTCCGAGTTCGGCTACAGCGGCCGCCAGGGCGAGCACATGATCGCGCTGTTCGACGAGCCGGGCGTTCACCACATGGTCGTCTGCACGCTGTGCTCGTGCTATCCGTGGCCGGTGCTCGGACTGCCGCCGACCTGGTACAAGTCGGCGCCGTACCGCTCGCGCGCGGTGATCGACCCCAAGGGCGTGCTCGCGGACTTCGGCGTGACGCTGCCCGAAGGGACGCAGGTCCGCGTCTACGACTCGACCGCAGAGCTGCGCTACCTGGTCGTGCCGATGCGGCCGGCGGGCACCGAGGGCTGGAGCGAAGCGCGCCTGGCCACGCTGGTGACCCGGGACGCGATGATCGGCACCGGCCTGGCGCTCGAGCCGTCGTCGGTGGGGGGGCAGCCGTGAACGGCGGCCAGGATCTCGGCGGCATGCAGGGCTTCGGCCCGATCCGACCCGAGCCGGACGAGCCGCTGTGGCACGCCGACTGGGAGCCGCGCGTGCTGGCGCTGACGCTGGCGATGGGCGCGACCGGCGCGTGGAACATCGACCAGTCGCGCCATGCCCGCGAGTCGCTTCCGCCCGGGCAGTACCTCACCAGCACCTACTACCGCATCTGGCTCGAGGGCATGCAGCGGCTGCTGCTCGAGCGCGGGCTGGTCACCCGCGAGGAGCTCGCCGACGGCATCGTGCGCGAGCCGGCCCGTCCGCTGCCGCGCCGCCTCGAGCTCGAGGCCGTGCCGCGCGTGCTCGCCACCGGCACGCCGACCGATCGTCCCGCGCCCGGCCCGGCCCGCTTCGCGCCGGGCGACACCGTGCGCGCCAGGACCATGCATCCGAGCGGCCACACCCGGCTGCCTCGTTACGTGCGCGGTCGCATCGGCACCGTGGTCTCCGTGCACGGCGCCCACGTCTACCCCGAGACCCATGCCACGCCCGCCGGTGATCCGAGCCCGCGATGGCTGTACACCGTGCGCTTCGAGGCGCGCGAACTGTGGGGCGAGGACACCACCGCATCCGCGGTGCATGTCGACGCCTGGGAGCCCTACCTGGAGCCGCTCGCCGCCGGAGCCGCTCGATGAGTCTGCCGCCGCTGCCGGACCTGCCGTGCGACGCGCAGGGCCCGGTGTTCGCGGAGCCGTGGCAGGCCCAGGTGTTCGCGCTGACGCTCGCACTGCACGAGCGCGGCCTCTTCGCCTGGACCGAGTGGGCGGAGCATCTGTCGCGCGCGATCCGCGACGCGCAGGCCGAGGGCGACCCCGACCTCGGCGACACCTACTACCTGCATTGGCTCGCTGCGCTCGAGCGCCTGCTGCTCGATCGCAGCATCGCCGCGCCCCTCGCGCTCGCCGGCCTGCGTGCCGCCTGGCGCACCGCGGCCGAGGCCACGCCGCACGGCCAGCCGGTGCGGCTCAACGCGGCGGCGCGTCGGCTCGGTCGTGCCGAGGATGCGGGGGGCGCGGGCTGACCGACGCGTCCGTGCGGGCGAATCCGCGCGTCGCTCGCGCACACTCGCCCACCAGCGCCGGGCCACGGTAGATCAGTCCCGTGTAGAGCTGGACCAGATCCGCGCCGGCCTCGAGCTTGGCCCGCGCGTCGGCACCCGACATCACGCCGCCCACGCCGACGATCGGATAGCGCGACGGCAGCAGCGCGCGCAGCGCCCGGATCACGCGGTTGCTCGACTCGAAGACCGGCGCGCCAGACAGGCCACCCGCCTCGTCGGCGTGCCGCAGGCCCCGGACCGCCTCGCGCGAGACGGTGGTGTTGGTCGCGATCACGCCGTCGACCGACTGCTCGACCAGCACCCGCGCGATCGCCTCGATCTGCGCGTCGTCGAGATCCGGGGCGATCTTGACCAGCATCGGCACCTCGCGCTTCGTCGAGCGGCCGAGCCTCGCGCGCTCGGCGCCGAGCGCGGCGAGCATCGCCGTCAGTTCGTCGCCGCCCTGCAGCTGGCGCAGGTTCTTCGTGTTCGGCGACGAGATGTTCACCGTCACGTAGTCCGCGTGCGGCCAGGTGCGTCGCAGGCCCTCGAGGTAGTCGTCGGTCGCCCGCTCGATCGGCGTCGCCGCGTTCTTCCCGATGTTCAGGCCCAGCGTCACCTCGGAGCGGCGCCGCTGCACGTTCGCAACGTAGGCGTCGAGGCCGAGGTTGTTGAACCCCATCCGGTTGATCAGCGCATTGGCCTCGGGCACGCGGAACATCCGCGGCTTCGGGTTGCCGGGCTGCGGCTTCGGCGTGACCGTGCCGACCTCGACGAAGCCGAAGCCCATCTGCGCGAGCGCGTCGACATGGGCCGCGTTCTTGTCGAGGCCGGCGGCCAGGCCGATCCGATTGGCGAAGCGCAGCCCGAGCAGCTCGATCGGGTCGTCGACACGCGGGCCCGCGGCCATGCGCAGCGCGCCGCTGGCGGCGAGCGCGTCCATCGAGGCGAGGGTGAGGTCGTGCGCGCGCTCGGGGTCGATCGCGAACAGCAGCGGGCGCGCCAGTACGTACGGGCTCATCGGGACAGGGGGAAAGGCGCCGAGGGAAGGGGGGAGCCGCGCGGCGCGCTCAGCCGGCGTCAGCCGCCGGGTGCAGCGTCTGCCACTGCCCGCCGACCAGCTGCTCGATCGGCCGGAAGCGTGCCTTGTAGGCCATCTTCGGGCTCTGCTCGATCCAGTAGCCGAGGTACAGGTAGTCGAGGCCCAGGTGCTTGCACTGCTCGATCTGCCAGAGCACGTTGAAGGTGCCGTAGCTCGCGTTCGGCACGTCCGGATCGAAGAAGGTGTAGACGGATGAGAGGCCGTCGTCGAGCAGGTCGATGATCGACACCATCCGCAGCGTGCCGTCGCCATCGCGGAACTCGACCAGCCGGGTGTTGACCTTGCTCTGCAGCAGGAACTGCGCGTACTGCTCGCGGCTGTCGTGGTCCATCCCGCCGCCGGCGTGGCGCGTGGACTGGTAGCGCAGGTACAGCGCGTAGTGCTCGGGGGCGAAGCCCAGCCGGGCGACCAGGGTGCGCAGGTCGGCGTGACGCTTGAGCGCGCGGCGCTGGCTGCGGTCGGGCTCGAACCGGGCGACCGGGACGCGCACCGGCACGCAGGCCCGGCAGCCGTCGCAGTGCGGGCGGTAGGTGAAGATGCCGCTGCGTCGGAACCCCGAGCGCACGAGCTCGGAGTAGACGTCTGCGTTGATCAGGTGGTTCGGGGTGGCGACCTGCGAGCGAGCCTGATGGCTCGCGAGGTAGCTGCACGGGTAGGGCGCCGTCGCGTAGAACTGGAGGGCCGAGAACGGCAGTTCCTTGAGATGCGTCATGCGTGCCCGATACGCTCAAACGTCCGGGAACTCCATCGTCAGCGCGGACCAGTCAGGAGGCGGCTGCGCGGCGAGGGTGGCGACCCGGTCCAGGAACGCGTCGCGGGGGATCTCTCTGCCTCCGAGGGAGGCGAGGTGCGACGTGGCCTGCTGGCAGTCTATCACGCTGAATCCGTGCTCGCGCAGCAGCCCGACGAGCGACGCCAGTGCACATTTGGAAGCGTCCGGACGACGGGTGAACATCGATTCGCCGAAGAACATTCGCCCGATCGACACGCCGTACAGTCCGCCCACCGGCACGCCGTCCTCGAGAACCTCGACCGAATGCGCGTGGCCCAGGCGGTGCAGGCCCACATAGGCCCGGCGGATCAGCGGCGTGATCCATGTGCCGTCCTGGTCCGGGCGCGGCTCGGCGCAGGCGAGCATCGTCGCCTCGAAGTCGCGGTCGAGCGCGATCGTCCAGCTGCCGTCCCGGCGCACGCGGCGCAGCGTCTTGGCGAGCGAGCGCGACAGCTTGAACTCGTCGATGAACAGCACCATGCGCGGGTCGGGCGACCACCACAGCACCGGCTGGCCCGCCGAATACCACGGGAAGATGCCGCGGCCGTAGGCCTCGAGCAGCCGCTCGGGCGACAGGTCGCGGCCGGCGGCGAGCAGGCCGTTCGGGTCCTGCAGCGCCTTCGAGGGTGGCGGCAGCGGCCTGTCGGGATCGACCCAGGTCAGCATGCGCGACGGGTCGCGCTCAGGCGGCGGGGCGGGGCGTGTAGCGGATCGCGCTGGTGTGCAGCTCGAACCGGCCCCGGCTGCGGTCCTCGAAGAACCAGCGCAGCGTCTGGCCGACGGTTCGGAACGCGATGTCGTCCCAGGGGATCTCGGCCTCGGTGAACAGCCGCGCCTCGAGGCTCTCCGGTCCCGGATCGAAGTCCAGGTGCAGCAGCGTGGCGCGGTAGAAAAGGTGGACCTGATCGACGTGAGGCACGTCGATCAGCGAGTAGAGCGGGCCGAGCTCGATGCGTGCGCCGGCCTCCTCGAGCGTCTCGCGCGCGGCGCCCTCGTCGGTGGTCTCGCCGTTCTCCATGAAGCCCGCCGGCAGGGTCCAGTAGCCGTAGCGCGGTTCGATCGCGCGCTTGCACAGCAGGACCTTGTCCTCCCAGACCGCGACGGTGCCGACGACCATCTTCGGATTCTGGTAGTGGACCGTGCTGCAGCGGGCGCAGCACCAGCGGGGACGGTTGTCGCCCGCGGGCACTTCCAGGACGACTTCGTGGCCGCAGGTCGAGCAGAATTTCATGCGAGTGCAGAGGATCGGTTCGAGTCGAGTGTAGCAGTCAATCCAGGCGCGCCTAGACGCCGCATTTGCGTGCCCACCGCGATCCGTGCTAATCTCTTTGGCTCAGACGCGGGGTGGAGCAGTCTGGCAGCTCGTCGGGCTCATAACCCGAAGGTCGCAGGTTCAAATCCTGCCCCCGCAACCCGATCCAGAAACAGGCCGCTTGATGCGGCCTGTTTCTTTTGTGCGGCCTGTTTCGTTTGTACGGCCGTATTCACGCCCGATGTCGGACCGCTTCCGGCGGCATGGCGCGCTCAGCGCGCCGCGAACCGGCGCGCGATCGGATCGAGCAGCAGCCGCTCGCCGGCGTAGTAGAGCGCGACGATCGCCAGGCACGCGGCGAGCACGGTGACCATGTCGGCCGAGCCCTGGGCGCGCAGCATCAGGAACCCCAGCCCCGAGGTCGAGCCGAGCAGTTCCGCGACCAGCGCGATCTTCCAGGCCACGCCGTAGGCGATCCGCAGCGATCCGGCCACGTAGGGCATCAGCAGCGGCAGCGTCAGCCGCCACAGCACGCGCCCCCGGCGCCGGCTGAAGCTGCGGCCCATCTCGAGCATCTCGCGGTCGATCTGGCGCAACCCCTCGGCGACGTTGATCAGGCAGAACGGCACGAGGATGGCCACCTGCACGAACACGATCGACAGGTGTCCGGGCGCGAACCAGATCGCGGCGAGGATCGCCCAGCCGATCGAGGGGAAGGCGTTCAGGAACGGCTGGAGCAGGCCCGAGATCACGCCGTCGAGCACCGGCACGGCCCGGGCGAGCAGCGCGAGGCCGCTGCCCAGCGCGAGTGCGATCAGCACCGAGGCGAGCACCCGAACCGTCGAGGCGACGGTGTGCACGAGGAAGTCGGCGTCGGTGAACAGCGCGACCATCCGCTGCGCCACCGCCATCGGGCCCGGCAGGACGAACTCGGGAAGCGATCGCGCGCCGAATGCCCAGGCCGCGATCGCGCAGACGACGAGCGCGTCGGCGAGCCACATCGACGCGGGGCGCGCAGCGATGCCCACGAGCGTCCTCACGCGCGCCCGCCGAACTGCCGCGACGTGTGGCGCTCGATCGGGCCGAACACGAGGCGATCGGCGAGCGTGACGGCGACGATGATGAAGGCGATCACCGCGAAGAGCGTGGCGGTGTCGTAGTCCTGCCGGGCGAGGTTGATCACGTAGCCGAGGCCGCGGCCGCCGCCGAAGAGCTCGGCGGTCAGCGTGACCTTCCAGGCCACGCCGAACATGATCCGCAGCGTCGCGGCCGCGAACGGCAGCAGCGAAGGCACCACCAGCAGCACGAAGGCCGCGTCGCGCCGCCGCCCGAAGCTGCGCCCCATCTCGAGGAGCTCGGCGTCCAGCGCGAGCAGACCCTCGCGCAGGTTCACCAGGGCGAACGGCAGCAGCACCGCGACGATGGTGAACACCACGGTGAAGCTGGACACGCCGAACCAGATCACGCCGAGCAGGGTCCAGCCGATGCCGGAGAACGCGGACAGGAACGGCCCGAGGCGCCGGTGGATGGCCGGCGCGCTCCAGCGCGCGTAGTGCGCCACGAACGCGAGCACGCTGCCGCCGACGAACGCGATCGCGATCGAGGCGCTGATGTGCGTCAGGGTCGCCCAGAGGTGGGCGAGACGGACCGGTGTGGTGACGAAGTCCGCCAGCGCGGCGCCGACCTCGGCCGGCGACGGCAGCACATACGCGGGCACGTGCCCTGCCGAGGCGACCCAGGCCGCCGCCAGGACGAGCAGAAACCCCGCCGCGACCGCCCGACGGGCGAGGACGGACGGCGCGCCGGGCGCCCCGGGTGCGGCAGCCGCGGTGTTCACGCGCGCAGGGTCTGGTCCCAGGTCAGCGCGCGGACGTCGGGCACGCTGGTGGTCATGCCCATCACGCGACCGATCGTCCAGGCGGTCGCGACCGCCCGGGCGTGCACGTCGCCGAACACCGCCGGCACGGTGGTCGTGCGGTCGAACCACCAGTCGAAGAACTTGCGGTCGATGTTGGCCTGCCGGGCCATCGCGCCGAACACCTCGTCGCGATTCGCGAGGGTGTAGTCGACCGAGGCCTTGAGCATCCGGTTGAATTCGCGGAAGGCGTCGGGGCGGGCGGCCAGCCGGTCGGGATACGACACGTTGACGGCCGAGGTCAGCGGTCCGTGCGCCTTGTTCAGGATCTGCCCGGTCTCGCAGATGTTGACGAAGTCGCCCGAGGTCATCGCGCGCCACGCCTGGCTGTGGATCAGGGAGGCCGCATCGGCCTGGCCGGTGGCGAGCGCGGCGGGCAGGTTGGGCGCCTGTACCTCGACCTGGCGCACGTCGCCGCCCTCGAGCG
Source organism: Burkholderiales bacterium (assembly GCA_026399835.1). GTDB lineage: Bacteria > Pseudomonadota > Gammaproteobacteria > Burkholderiales > Burkholderiaceae_E > UBA4615. The sequence continues at coordinate 26,762 of JAPLQE010000069.1, forward strand.
CCATGTTCAGGCCGAACTCGCGGCGCAGGGCCTCGCGCACGTACATGTAGCCGGTCGAGCGCAGCCCGTACGACGCGAGCGTCTTGCCCTTGAGCTCGGCGGCGCTCCGGATCGGACTGCCCTTCCTGACCCAGACGCCGCCGCCTTCGCCCACCGGCGACGCATGCAGCGCCGCCGACTGGATCCTCAGGTCGAGGCCGCGGGAGACGGCGGTCGGCACGCCGATCACCGCCGTCATGATCACGTCGTACTGCTTGGTCGCCGTCGCCTGCAAGAGCTGCGGGATGAGCAGGCCGGTGGCCTCGACCTCGATCAGGTCCGAGCGCACCTTGCCGTTGCGGATCGCCCAGAGCGCCGATTCGTAGGCCGGGTCGAGCAGGTAGCCGTAGGTGACCTTCTGTTTCGACTGCGCGCGCAGCGAGGGCGCGGCGATCGCCGCGGGCGCGGCAGCCAGGAATTGACGACGCTTCATGCGGAGGGTTCCTCTGGGTCGGTGTCCGAAGGCGCCTCGAGCGAGGCGAACAGGCGGTTCAGGTGCTCGCGCAGCGCGGCGAGGCGGGCGTCGTCGGCGAGCCGACGCGGCCGGGCCGCCTCGACGGCGATGGTCTCCAGCACGCGAGTGGGCTTGTTCGACAGCAGGACGATGCGATCGGCCAGCGTCAGCGCCTCGTCGATGTCATGGGTGACGAACAGCACCGTTCGGCCCGTGTGCTGCCAGATCCGCTCGATCTCCGCACGCAGCCGTCTGCGCGTGTTGGGATCGAGCGCCGAGAACGGCTCGTCCATCAGCACGATCGACGGCTCGACCGCGAGGGCGCGCGCGATCGCGACGCGCTGGCGCTCTCCGCCCGACAGCATCGACGGGTACTTGCCGGCCGCGTCGGCCAGCCCGACCATCGCCAGCAGCGTACGCGCCGCGGGTTCGCGCCGGCGCGCCTCGGCGCGCCCGAAGCGCAGCTCCGCGCCGAGCATCACGTTGCGCAGCGCATCGCGCCACGGCGCGAGCCGCGGCGACTGGAACACGAAGGCGACCTCGCTCCACGCATCCCGTGGCGCGCGCCCGTCGACCCGCACCGTCCCCGAGTCGGGCTCGAGCAGGTCGCCGATCAGCCGCAGCGAGGTCGACTTGCCGCAGCCCGAGGGGCCGAGCAGGCAGACGAACTCGCCGCGTCCGACGGTGAAGTCGAGGCCGTCGTAGAGCGTCTCGCCGCCGAACTTCAGGCGCACGCCTTCGAATGCGATCGCGTCGCCCGCAGCGGCGCGTGATTCGTCCGAGGCGGGGCCGGTCACGGCCAATACCGCCACCGGCGCCGGCCCGCGGGATCGGCCTCGAGCCGGCACTGCGCGTCGAGCAGCATCGTCGCGCCGTCGGCACCGTGCGGCGCCCAGCCGGGCAGGCCGGCGTGCGAGGGATCCCCGGTGCGGGCGAACGCGACCCAGGCATCGCGCATCCGCGCCGCGAGCGCGGCGAGCGTCCGCGGATCGGCGCCGGCCAGCATCGGCGCGGGCCAGTCGGCGACGGTATCGAACACGAACGGCAGCTCGATGCAGTGACACGCGCCGAAGGCGTTGCCCGGCGCGGCGAAGTCGCAGCGGTACACGTGAGCCGGACGCCCCAGGGCCGCGAGCCGCTCGGCGAACGCCAGCAGGCCGGCGCCGAACGATGCGTCGCCGAGCATCGCGCCGAGCAGGCCCGAGGGGCTGGGCAGGTGCACGCGCTGACGGTACTCCGCGATCGCCTCGTCGGCGGCGTCGCCGAAGTGTCGTGCGAAGACCGCGCGCACCGTGGCGTCCGAGGCCGCCGCCATGTCGGGCGAGGGGCTGAAGAACGCCGCCATCTCGTCACGGGTCCAGCCGAGCATGAGGTCATGGCGCGTCGCGCCCGCGACCGCCGCGCCGATCACGTCGTCGCCGAGGAGCTCGTGGTCGGCGACCGGGATGAACGGCGGGGTGGTGCTCGCGAACGCCACCATCGAGCGGGCCACCGCGACCTGCGCGGCGTTGATCCGCTCGAACGGCACCTCCCGCCAGCCGGCCGCGTCGGTGATGCCAAGCTCGCGCTGCATGGCCTCGCCGATCCTCGCGGCGTCGGCACGCGAGCGCAACATCCGGCCGAACGGCGCGCTCTGCACGATCGCCCTGCGGAAGTGCGGACGGGCCTGCGGCGAGCCGAGCATCGCGAGCACCGACAGGCCGCCGGCGGACTGGCCGGCGACGGTGATGTTGTCCGGGTCGCCGCCGAACGCCTCGATCTCGCGGGCGATCCAGGCGAGCGCGGCGAACTGGTCGTGCAGGCCGAGATTCGGCGCCGCGACGCCGGGCAGATGCATGAAGCCGAGCGCGCCGAGCCGGTGGTTCACGCCGACGACCACCGTGTCGCCGTGCCGCGCCATGGCGGCACCCGCGTACCAGGGCAGCGAACCGGCCCCGGTCCAGAACGCGCCACCGTGCCGTAACACGATCACCGGCCGGCGGGCGCCGTCGGGCGCGGGCGTCGAGATGGTGAGGGTCAGGCAGTCCTCGGACTGCGGCAGGTCGAAGTCGCCCATCGCCGCGCGCAGGCGCGAAGGCGGCTGAGGCGCGATCGGACCGTCACGGGTCGCGTCGCGCTCGCCGCTCCAGGGCTCGGGCGCCTCGGGCGGCGCGAAGCGGCGGGCCCCGACGGGTGGCGCCGCATAGGGCACGGCGCGGAAGGTGCACACGCCGGACTCGAGCGCACCGCGCAGCACACCCAGGGACGTTCGCGCAACGGAAACAGGGCTCATCGCTTGCGCGCTCGCATCGTCTCGGTGGTGCTATCTAACCGCCCGTCAGGTGCGGCGCAAACGCGCCTGCTCCGCGCCGCAACCGCGTCACGGGGGGCTCGTCGCCCGCGCCCGGTGCCGCGCGCGAGGCGGGCCCCCGACGAGCGTGCGAGGCGGTCCGATGGGCGGGCCCGGTGAAGCAGGCGATCTCAGGCTTCCTGTCGAACGGGCTCGATCGATCGCTGGCCGCCTCGGGCACCGTCGCCCGAGGCAACGAGTCGGTCAAGTTCAGCGGCGAGGTCGCCTACTCGGTCAAGCGAGCGGTGCACGCGACCTTCGAAGGCACGCCCGCGCTGATGGTGGCCGACACGTTCGGCGGCACGTTCTCGGTGAGCGGGCAGCCGATCGAACTCGGCAGCGCCGTCGCGTCCGCTGGGCCCAGGTCGGGCTACGTGAAGTTCAGGGTCGTCAGCGTGTCGACGGACGACACCGGCGAGACGATCGGGACCGCGTCGAGGACCTATCTGATCAAGGCCGACGGCGCGCTGTCGATCAGCGAGATCCAGACCCTCGCGACCCGGAACGGCATCACGACCCGGCTCACCGCGAACTAGGGTATCGGCGGGGACGGCCCGTCGCGAGCGCACCGGCCTGCGATCGCCTTGCCGAGTCTCCCGCCGAACCAGGAGTCCGACGGACGGGGCCTTCGCTGCTGCGACACGGCCGACCGCCGGATGGCCGCGACGGAAGCACGGTCGGTCGCACGAATACCGGCAGTTTTTTCCCGGTTCGTTGCGTCTAACCGCCGCGCCGGTGGCTGCACCATCCATTGGCGCCTTGTCGAGATGGATTGACTCGTGACGAACCCGCATCACCACCGCTCCGACCCTGGACCGTTCCGGTCCGGGCCCATATCGCGAAACCAGGACCACGGCTCGCTGTCATGAGATTCCTGATCGTTGACGATTTTTCGACGATGCGACGCATCGTCCGTGGCCTGCTCAAGGAGATGGGCCATCTGGATTGCGACGAGGCCGAAGACGGCGCGGTGGCGATCACCAAGCTGCGCAACGGCCGGTTCGACTTCGTCGTGACCGACATCAACATGCCGAACATGAACGGCTTCGAGCTGCTGGAGGCGATCCGTGCGGACGCCGCGCTGCAGACCCTGCCCGTGCTGATGGTGACCGCCGAGGCCCGCAAGGAGGACATCGTCCGCGCGGCGCAGTTGCGTGCCTCGGGATACATCGTCAAGCCCTTCTCGAAGGCGACGCTCGAGGAAAAGGTCTCCAAGATCATGGGCCAGGTCAAGGCCTGAACGTACGCCGCACTCAAGACGACGACATGGAACACGACGACCTCGAAGCCCTGTTCGAAGCGACCCGCGCTGAGGCTGAGCGATCGGTCACCGCCCTGGCGGAGCCGCCTCCCGCGCCGTCCGCGCCGGCGCCGTCCGCGCCCGCGCCGGTCGCTGCGCCGAGCGCCGGCACGATCCCGATCGCCGTCGAGCATCCGCCCGAGAGCTGCCCGAACGCCGATCCCGACGGTGTCTGCCGCAACTGCATCTGCGGCAGCGCGCGCGATCTGCGCGATCGGGTCGGCCGCCTGACCCGAGAGCTGCACGAGAGCCTGCAGGAGCTGCGCCTGGACAGCACGCTCGCCGACATGGCGAACGAGATCCCCGATGCGCGCAACCGGCTCAAGTACGTCACCGAGATGTGCGAGCGCAGCGCCCAGAAGGTGCTCGACACCCTCGACGAGCTGTCGCCGCTGCAGGATGCCGAGCGCGACGGCTCGCAGGCGCTGCATGTGCGCTGGAGCCGGATGCTCGACGAGAAGCACCGGCCCGAAGAAGGGTACATGGCGCTCTTCGAGGCGACCCGCGTCCACCTGTCGCAGAGCGTGGCGCGTGCCGAGCGCACGGCGAGCCTGCACAGCGACATCATGATGGCGCAGGACTTCCAGGACCTGACCGGCCAGGTGTGCCGCAAGATCGAGGGCATCACCGAGCGCATCGAGCAGAAGCTGCTGAACCTGCTGATCGACACCGCGCCGGAGGACCATCGTGCGCGCCACCAGGAGATGCTCGAGGGCCCGCAGGTGGTGGCCGGCCGCAGCGACGCCGTGACCACGCAGGGCGAGGTCGACGATCTGCTGAGCTCGCTCGGGTTCTAGAGAGGTCGCGCGGCCCCGCGGCAGCGGCTCAGCGCGGCGCGAGCCGCGCGAGCCGCTCGACGTTGGCCGCGAACGCCGCTTCGAAGGCGGCGTCCTGGAGCGACTGTCCGCGCATCGCCTGCTGCAGCGCGCCCAGCACGCGCACGCGCCGCTCGACGAACGCGCGCCTGGGATCGGCCTCGCCGGCGAACAGGTGCCGGTACTCCAGCCAGACCAGCTCGGTCCAGGTGTCGAAGCGCACCGGCGGGTCGCCGAGCGTGGCGAGATCGAGCGCGATCACCACCTCCGATTCGGCCGATCCCGGGCGGTGTCCGGCGGTGTCGTGGATCATCGCGCAGGCGCGCTCCACCTCGTCGCCCGGCAGGTCGGCACGCGCGTGCGCTGCCTGTCTCAGCAGCAGGGCCGACAGTGCCTCGTTGCTCCCCGCCTGTGCCCCCGCCACGTAGACCGCGTCATGGAACAGCAGCGCGAGCACCTGAGCGCGCGTGAGCGACAGGCCGCGGGCGGCGGCCCGTGCGAACACGTCGTGCACATGCCATGACGCGTGGTAGTGGCGCTGCGGCTCGGCGTAGCGGGCCAGCGTCGCATTGACGAGGTCGGCATCGATGCCGGCCATGGCGGTCGCAGCGCGCAGCGCCCGATCGTCGGGCAACGGCACCGGCACGAAGCGGGGCCGCAGGTCGCCGTCGAGCGCGCTGACCGTCTCGACGAACGACTCCAGGGGGCGGGTCCAGGCCCGACGTGCCGGATCGGCGAGCGGGCGGTAGACGACGTCGGCCTGGCCGTCGGCCTCGCGCACGGCCAGCGCATCGATCCGGTAGAGGCCGCCCTTCCAGTGCTGGACGAGCGTGCCGGGGGCGAGATCGGCGGCGGTGAGGGGGGGCATCCGGCGATTGTCGCGGATTCGATGCGGCCGTGCGAACCCGCACATGGGGGACCGTTCGTCGGCCGGCGATGTGACAAGGTGCCATGACGCGGGACCGACCAGCGGCGACCCTGCGGTTCGTACCCGGTCCCGTCCATGTCAGCCATCGCCCCCACGCCGCCGTTCGTCCGCCTCGCCGTGTCGATGCTCGTGGCGTGCGCGGCGCTGCCGTCCGCCGGCGCGGTCCCGACGAGCGGCGATCGGACCGTTCCACTGGCCGCCGAGGCGGCACTGTCCTGGCCGGCCCTGCGGGTGGGGGCTCCCGCTGCCTGGACGCTCGGGGCGAGCGGCCGCGGCGTCGTCGTCGCGATCGTCGACTCGGGCGTGCGTGCGACCCATGTGGAGTTCTCCGGCCGACTCCTGCAGGGTTGGGATGCGACCGGTCGCAGCCTCGTTCCCACCGACGGCATGGGGCACGGCACCCATGTGGCCGGCCTCCTCGCCGCCGCCCGCGACGGCGCGGGCATCGCGGGGGTCGCGCCCGAGGCGTCGATCCTGCCGGTGCGCGTGTTCACCGTCGGCGCGGCGAGCGACGCGGTGCTATCGGCCGGCGTGCGATGGGCGGCGGCGCGCTCCGGCATCCTGAACCTGAGCCTGACCTCGTCCGCTCCGATCGCCGGCCCGGCGATCCGGGAGGCGGTGGCCGGCGGCGCGCTGGTGGTGATCGCGGCCGGCAACCGCGGTGCTGCGAACCCCGACTGGCCCGCCCGGTTCGCCCGCGAGGCGTGGGCGAACGGCCCGTCGGTGGCGGGTGCGGTCATCGCGGTGGGCGCGGTCGATTCGGCCAACCGCATCGCCGATTTCTCGAACCGTGCCGGCGACGCCGCTGCGTGGTACCTGGTCGCGCCGGGCGTGGCGCTGCTGTCCGCATCGGCCGACGGCGACGTGTCCTATGCACGCCAGTCGGGCACCTCGATGGCCGCGCCCGCGGTGTCGGGTGCGGCGGCGCTGCTGCAGTCACGGTGGCCGCGACTGAGCGGCGGGGATGCCGCGGCGATCCTGCTGGCGACGGCCCGGGACCTCGGCGCCCCGGGCACCGATCCGGTCTACGGCCGTGGCCTGCTCGACGTCGACGCGGCGCTGCGCCCGGTGGGCGCACTGAGCACGCTCGGCCCGGCGGGCGAGCGGCCGTTGTCGGCCACCGGTCTGCTGACCTCGCCCGCGACGGTGGCGCTCGCGCAGGCGACCGCGCGCGCCGGCCTGCCCGCGGTCGTGCTCGACGCCTACCGGCGCGACTTCAACGCCGACCTCTCGTCGCGCATCGTCGCGCCGCTTCCGATGGCCGTGCAGCGTGCCATCGACGGCCTCGATCGCCGGATGGAGCGGCTCGAGCGCACGCTGCCGGGCGAGTCGCGGCTGTCGATGCAGCCGGGCGACTCGTTCGCGCTCACCGGGCGCGATGCGATCGGCGACTACGCGTTCGGCGCGGGTGCGAGGGCACGCGACTGGTTCGGCGTGGCCGCCGGCCTGGACGTGGCGGCGCTCGCCAACCCGTATGCGGCGCTCTCGCCGCGAGGCGCGCTGCTCGGTCGCGGCCTCTCGCTCGGCGACACCACCCTGAAGGCCGGCCTGCTGGGCGGCTCGGAGTCGGTCACCTCGGGCACCGGCTGGACCTCGGTCTCGGCGACCACCACGGTGATCGAGGCCCAGCGCCGGATCGCCCCGGGGCTGGCGGCATCGGCGACCTGGACCCGTTCGATGGAGCGGGGCTCCTGGCTCGGCGCCATCGGCACGGGCGCGTTCGCATCGGCCGACACTGTCAGGACCGAGGCGATCCAGGTCGGCGCGACCGCGGTGCTCGCGCCGGGGTGGACGCTGGCCGGCACGCGTTCCTGGGGCCGCACGCCCGGACACGGGGGGGCTGGGCTGATCGGTTCGGTCGGCACGTCGCTGAGCGACGCGAGCTCGCTCGCGCTGGTCCGTCACGGCGCGGTCATGCCCGACGACGCGCTGTCGCTGTCGGTGTCGCAGCCGATGCGCACGCGATCCGGCGAGGCCCGGGCGCTCGTGCAGACCGGGCTCGCCGAAGACGGCTCGGCGATCCTCGGTGCCACCGCGTACTCGCTCGTGCCGGACGGGCGCGAGCGGATCGCCGAGATCGGATGGCGGGCGCCGCTCGGACGCACGTCGAGCCTCGGTGCTGCCGTGGCCCGGCGCTGGCAGCCCAACCACGACGCGCGGGCCGAGGCGGATACGCTGGTCGCGCTGCGCTACCGCCTGATGTTCTGAGCTCGCGCGTCCGCTCGGGCGCCGCCTTCCGGACAGGCGGCGCGTCCGAGTGCGAGCCGAGCACACGCATGCGCTCGTCTCGACGACGGGGGCGCCGTCCCGGCGGGACGGAAACGCCCGGCAAGGCGATGCCGCGCGTCGAGCCGTCAGCGCTTCGTACCGCCGCCGCTGTTCTGCCCGCCCTTGCGGCCGGCCTCGGCGGCCCGCTCGGGGTCGTTCCTGAAGTTGCCGCCGCTCATCTCGCCGCCCTTGCGGCCGGCTTGCGCAGCGCGCTCGGGGTCGTTCGCGAAGTTGCCGCCGCTCGCCTGCCCGCCCTTGCTCGCGATCTCCCGCTGCTTCTCGGGGTCCATCGAGGCGAATCCGCGGTGCGAGGTGTCTCTCCGATCCTTGTCGCCTTGAGCCATGTCGTCACTCCTGTGCCGTGTCGTGGTCGTCGCGCCCCGCCGACGCGGCCGCGTATCGGACCGTCCGTTCCGGTCGGTCGGTCGCGGCCGGCCTGCCCTGGGCCGTGGACCCCGGGCATGCACGCGGCGGGCCCGGAGCGGAGCGGATGGGCTCCGGCGCGGCCCGGCTTGTTGGCGCGACGGCGTTGCTGCTATGATCAGTGATCGGGCTTTTGCGAGGGCGGCCACCGAGCCCGCCGGCCGGGATGCCCAGCCCCGGCTCTGATCCGACCGATCGACTCGCCCCGTGCCGCGCCGCTTCCCCGCCGCCCCGGTCGCGGCATGCGTGCACGGCGCACGCTCGTCAGACAGCGCCACGGCCCGAGGCGGGCCGTCCATCCGACACGATAGGGTTCTAGCCGCGTGATGAACACCGCGGACGTCAAGCGCATCATCGAGGCCGTGCTGCTCAGCGCGCAGCAGCCGATGCCGGTGTCCGAACTCCGCCATCTGTTCGCCGAGGACGTCGAGATCGGTGCCGATACCGTGCGCGCGCTGCTCGACGAGCTGCGCATCGCCTGGCAGGGGCGCGGTGTCGAACTGGTGTCGCTGGCCGGCGGCTGGCGTTTCCAGACGACCCCCGACATTTCCCGGTTCGTGGCGCGCCTGCATCCCGAGCGACCGCCCCGTTACTCCCGGGCGGTCCTCGAGACCCTGTCGATCGTCGCCTATCGCCAGCCGGTCACGCGCGGCGACATCGAGGAGATCCGTGGCGTCGCGGTGTCGTCGCAGATCGTGAAGACGCTGGAGGACCGGGGCTGGATCGAGGTCATCGGCCACAAGGAGGTGGTCGGACGGCCCGCGCTGTTCGCGACCACCCGGCAGTTCCTCGACGATCTGGGCCTGCGCTCGCTCCAGGAACTGCCGGCCCTCGATGCCGAGCAGCCCGCAGCCGAGGCCTTCGGCCAGCAGATGATGGCGCTCGCGGGATCGACGCCGGCCGAGGGCGCGCCCGGCGCCCCTCGGGACGAGGCCGGTGTCCACGCCGAGCCGATCTCCGTAGCGGTGGGCGCCGAGTCCGCACCGATGCCCGTTTCCTCGTCCGATTCGTCGTCCGAATCGTCGTCCGAATCGTCGTCCGAATCGTCGTCCGATTCCGGACCGGATCCGGCGGACCTCGACGAGTCCGTGCCGGAGCCCGCCTCCGAGCCGCCCGGCGAGCCAGCCGCCGCGCCGTCTCCAGCCGTGGACGATCCGTCCACGGTCCGGCATGCGCCCGACCCCGATTCCGGCGCCTCCTCCGACCCGGCTCCGCCGGGGCCGGCCCATCCCCGTTCCCCCATTGACTTCCAGCCCGACCCATGAGCGAGCATCCCGAGCCCAACGAATCCGCCGTGCCCGGCAGCCCTGCGGTCGAGGGCGCGCCGTCGCCGCGACCGCGACGACGCGGTCGCCGCGGTGCCGGAGGGGCGGGCGGTGCAGCGGGCGAGGCCTCCGAGGGCGGCGCCACGGCCGTGGCGGCCGATGCGGGTGGTGCGTCCGACGTTCCGACCGCCGAGCGCCCGACGCGTCCGGCCCGGCCGCCGCGCCGGGCCCGTGCAGACCGACCGCCCCGCTCCGATCCTGCGCCCCGCGCCGACGGCGAGCCTGGCCCGGACCGGGAGCCCGGCACGGCCGGCGAGCCGGCTGCGGCGCGTGACGCCATGGGCACGGAGCACGACGGCATGGCCTCCGGCGGGCCCGACGGCGACGGCCGCGGTCGCGGGCCCAAGGGGACGCGCAGTCGCCTCAACCGGCGCCGTGGTGGCCGCGGCGGACGTGAAGGACGCGATGGCGAGGCGCTGCAGGCCGAGGGCGCCCTGGCGCCCGGGGCCGGGGGCGCGGCCGACCCCGACCAGGCGATCCCTGTCTACTCGCGCCAGGCGCGCATCGGCATCGACGCCAACGATCCCCGCCGCCGCAACGCCGCTCGCGGCGCGCCGCGCGGTGCCGCACCGGTGGCGCCGGACGAGGACGCACCCAAGCTCCACAAGTTGCTGGCTGATGCAGGCATCGGTTCGCGCCGCGAGATGGAGGAGCTGATCGTCGCGGGTCGGGTGTCGGTCAACGGCCAGCCGGCGCATGTCGGCCAGCGCATCGGGCCGAACGACCAGATCCGCGTCAACGGCCGCCCGCTGAATCGCCGCGTGCAGCGCCAGCAGCTGCCCGCTGCACCGAAGGTCTTGCTCTATCACAAGCCGCCCGGCGAGATCTGCAGCCGCGACGACCCCGGCCAGCGGTCGACGGTCTTCGAGCGTCTGCCGCGCCTCAAGGGTGCGCGCTGGGTCGCCGTGGGCCGTCTCGACTTCAACACCGAGGGGCTGCTCGTCTTCACGACCTCGGGCGAGATCGCCAACAAGCTGATGCACCCGCGCTACGGCTGGGAGCGCGAGTACGCCGTGCGCATCCTCGGGCGTCTCGAGGACGAGGCCCGCGAGAAGCTGCTCGCCGGCGTGCAGCTCGAGGACGGTCCGGCTGCGTTCTCCACGATCGAGGACGTCGGCGGCGACGGCGCCAACCACTGGTACCGGGTTGTCATCTCCGAGGGTCGGAACCGCGAGGTCCGCCGGATCTTCGAGGCGATCGGCCTGACCGTGTCCCGGCTGGTCCGGATCCGGTTCGGTCCGATCGGACTGCCGCGCGGACTGGCCCGCGGTCGCTGGGTCGAGCTCGCCGAGAGCGACGCGGTCGCGCTCGCGACGCTACTCAAGCAGCTCGGACGCGACCCGGTCCCCGGCGGCCCGCGACAGCCTGTCGCCGACGGCGCCCCGGGTGAGCCGGACGAGGACGACGAGCGCTCGGGCGACGGTGCCACCGGGGCATCGGATGACGACGGACCGCCGCGTGCCGAGGCGTCGGATCGGCAGCCGGCGTTCGCCGACGAGGACGCGCCGCCGCCCGCCCGCGCCCGTGACGGCGATGCCTTCGACGACGACGACGAGATCGACGACGACGACGACACCCAGCCCGCGTTCCTCTCGGCAGAGGAGCCACAGCCGCGTGGCCCGAAGGGCATCAATCACGATGACGACGAGTGGCAGCCGGCCTCGGCCGACGCCCACCTGTCGGGTATCACCAAGGCCGTGCGCAAGGCGATCCCGCGCGGTCAGCGCTTCGGCGCCGGTTCTGGCTTCGGCCAGCCGGGGCTGCCCGGGGTGGCCAAGCCGGCCGGCGGCCAGGCGCGCCGCAAGCGCGGCGCACAAGGCGGCTTCGGCGGCGGGGGCGGCGGGGGCGCGCGCTATGGCGCGGGCGCCGGCGCCGGCGGCGCGACGGGCGGCTTCCCGGCCGGCGGCTTCGGCGGCGGGGGCAAGCCCGCGGGCGGTGGCCGGGGTCCGCGCGGCGGGCAGGGCGGCAAACGGGGGGCGCAGGGCGGCAACCGCGGCGGACAGGGCGGACAGGGCGGGCAGGGCGGGCAAGGTCAGGGCCAGGGCGGCACGCCCCGCGGTCCGGGCGGCGGCAACCGGGGCCGTACCGGCGGTGGCAATGGCGGCAATGGCGGCAATGGCGGCGGCGGCGGCGGCGGTCGACGCCGCGGCCCGGCCGGCGCCTGACCCGGGTCGCGGCGGCCAGCGCGGCGGGCGTCGGTCCCGCATTCGCCACGGCTCCGGGCCGCAGGCTCGCCGACCCGGGCGCGATCGACGCGTCCCGCCGCGCGTGGGAGCGCTGCGGCCCCCCCGTGCCTGCCTCGGGCAAGCGCAGATGTCCGGCGGCTGGATTCCCGACGCTTTTTCCGCTATACTTTTCAGGCTAGACACCCTGCACAGGCGGGCGTGCTCGAATCGAGTGAATGGGCTGGCCAAGCCCATTTTTTTTTCCTGTCGGCCGGCCGAGTCGTTGTTCGGTCATTTCGCAAAGGACGTCGTTGGCAGTGGTGGGGCCGGTGCAAGCCGTGATCGAACGGACCGTGAGCGGAATGGGCTACGAGCTGGTCGATATCGAGCTCGCGGGCCGCGGTCTGCTGCGCGTCACGATCGACCTTCCGGCCGCGGCATACCTGCCCGATCCGGCGCGTCCCGCCGATGCGATGCCGCCCGCGGTGCGCGTCGAGGACTGCGAGAAGGTCAGCCACCAGCTGTCGCACGTGCTGACCGTCGAGAACATCGATTACGCACGCCTCGAGGTGTCGTCGCCGGGTCTCGACCGTCCGCTGAAGCGGGCGACCGACTACGAGCGCTTCGAGGGTCTTGAGGTGGTGCTGCGCCTGCGTGAGCCGCTGGCCGGCCGGCGCAACTTCGAGGGCGTGCTGGTGCGCGACGACAGCGTGCCGACGGTGCCGGGCGAGCCGGTGCGCTGGGCCCTCGAGCTGCCCGACCCGCTCGCGCCCAAGCCGCGCAAGCCGGGAGCGAAGGTGGGCAAGGCGGCGGCGGCCAAGGAAGCGGCGCGCAAGCTGGCGCAGAAAGAGGCGATGAAGGCCGAGGCGATCAAGGCTGCGGCAAAGAAGGCTGCCGCAGCAATAGCCGCCGCAGGGAGGGCCGCCGAAGGCGGTGTCGAAGGACATGAGGCGACTGCGCCCGCGGATGACGCGGGCGAGGTCGAGACGGTGCGCAGGCTGTCGTTCACGCTCGACGAGGTCGAGCGGGCGCGGCTGGTGCCCAAGGTCAAGTTCTAGGAGGCTTCAGGATGAGCCGGGAAGTGCTGTTGCTGGTCGATGCGTTGGCGCGCGAGAAGAGCGTGGCCCGCGAGGTCGTGTTCGCCGCGCTCGAGAGTGCGCTCGCCTCGGCGACCAAGAAGCGGTTCACGGAAGAGGTCGACTGCCGAGTGTCGATCGACCGCGAGACCGGCGAGTCCGAGGCCTTCCGCCGCTGGCTGGTGGTGCCCGACGGCGAGATGGAGGATCACGACATCCAGATGATCCTGACCGAGGCGCAGAAGCAGATCCCGGACATCCAGGTCGGCGACTACGTCGAGGAAGAGCTCGAGCCGATCGAGGCCGGGCGCATCGGCGCGCAGGCGGCCAAGCAGGTGATCCTGCAGAAGATCCGTGACGCCGAGCGCGAGCAGATCATCAACGACTTCCTCGGCCGCGGCGATTCGCTGCTGTCCGGCACGATCAAGCGGCTCGACCGCGAGGGCGCGGTCATCGAGTCCGGCAAGATCGAGGCCCGCCTGCCGCGAGACCAGATGATCCCGAAGGAGAACCTGCGGGTCGGCGACCGCGTGCGCGGCTGGGTCGCGCGGATCAACCGCGAGGGCCGCGGCCCGCAGCTGATCCTGTCGCGTACCGCGCCCGAGTTCATCATGGAGCTCTTCCGCCTGGAGGTGCCCGAGATCGAGCAGGGCCTGCTGCAGGTGAAGGCGGCCGCGCGCGACTCGGGCGTTCGCGCCAAGATCGCCGTGCACACCACCGATCGCCGCATCGACCCGATCGGCACCTGCGTCGGTGTGCGCGGCTCGCGCGTGCAGGCGGTCACCGGCGAGCTCGCCGGCGAGCGCGTGGACATCGTGCTGTGGTCCGAGGACCCGGCGCAGTTCGTGATCGGCGCGCTGGCGCCGGCGAACGTCTCGTCGATCGTGGTCGACGAGGAGAAGCACTCGATGGACGTGGTGGTCGACGAGGACAACCTCGCGCTGGCGATCGGCACTGGCGGGCGCAATGTGCGCCTCGCCTCGGAGCTGACCGGCTGGCAGATCAACATCATGACTGCCGAGGAGAGCGCCGGGAAGCAGGCCAACGAGCGTTCCGTCCTGCGCGGGATGTTCATGGCCAAGCTCGACGTGGACGAGGAGGTCGCCGACATCCTGATCGACGAGGGCTTCTCGTCGCTGGACGAGGTGGCCTACGTGCCGCTGAACGAGATGCTCGAGATCGAGGCCTTCGACGAGGACACGGTCAACGAGCTGCGCGATCGAGCGCGCAACGTGCTGCTCACCGAGGCGATCGCCAAGGAAGAGAAGCTCGAGAGCACCACCGAGGATCTCCTGACCCTCGAGGGCATGGACCGTGACCTGGCCGCGAAGCTGGCCGATGCGAACGTCCATACCCGTGAAGAGTTGGCCGAACTCGCGGTCGACGAACTCGTCGAGGCCACCGGCCTGGACGAGGAACGTGCGAAGTCGCTGATCATGAAGGCGCGCGCGCACTGGTTCGAGAACGAGTCGGCTTGAGCCGGAAGGACCTGAATGTCTAGCACCAACGTGTCCAATTTCGCCGCCGAGCTCAAAGTGCCGGCGGAGGTGCTGCTCGAGCAGCTGCGCGCCGCCGGCGTGGAGAAGCGCTCGGCCGACGACAACCTGACCGAGGCCGACAAGGCGCAGCTGCTGACGGCATTGCGCCGCGCCCACGGCGCGGACGAGCCGAAGAAGAAGATCACGGTCGTGCGCAAGCAGACCTCCGAGATCAAGCAGGCCGACGCCACCGGGCGGAACCGCACGATCCAGGTCGAGGTGCGCAAGAAGCGCGTGTTCGTGCAGCGCGACGCCGAGGGCGCCGAGGTGCAGCTCGCGCCGAGCGTCGAGTCGACCGGGCGCGCTCCGTCGCCGGTGGAGATCGAGCAGCAGCGCCTGCGCGAGGAGGAGGACCGCAAGCAGCGCGAGGCTCTCGAGCGCCAGGAACGCGAGATGGCCGAGATGCGCGAGCGCGAGGAGCGTGCCGAGGCCGAGCGCCAGCGCGCCGAGGAGGCCGCCCGCGAGGCCGCGCTGCGCGAGGAGGAGGCGCGTCGCGAACAGGCTCGCATCGCGGCGCTGCAGGCCGCTGCCGCCGAGAACGAAGTCGCGTCCGCGCAGAATGACGCCGCCGCCGTGCTGGCCGAAGCCGCCGCCGAGGCCGCGCGCCTCGCGTCGCAGGCTGCCGCCGCGGTCGCCCGCAAGGCTCAGGAAGAGGCGGCCACTCAGGTCGCCGCCCGCCGCAAGGCCGAGGACGAGGCCGCCGCCATCAACCGGCTGCTGACCGCTTCGCGCCGTCCGCAGCCCAAGCCGGCCGAGGCTCCGCCGCCGCTTGTGATCGCCGCAGCGCCGGTTGCTGCGGCACCCGCTGCCGACATCAAGCCTTCGGGCACGCTGCACCGTCCGACCGCGCGTCCGGCGCCCGGCGCGGCGCGTCCGGGCCAGTCCGCGCCGTCCGCCCCGGGCACGGTCAAGAAGCACGTCAAGTCCGAGAACCTCTCGTCGACCTGGCAGGACGACGCGGCCAAGCGTCGTGCGATCAAGACCCGCGGCGACAGCAGCGGCGGCGCCGCCGGCTGGCGCGGTCCGCGCGGTGGTCATCGCGGCGGTCGCGGCGACCATCGCGGCCACGATGCGGGCAGCTCGCAGTCCTCCGAGGCGATCGTCCGCGAAGTGCACGTGCCGGAGACGATCACTGTCGCCGACCTCGCGCACAAGATGTCGGTCAAGGCGGCCGAGGTCATCAAGCTGATGATGAAGATGGGCCAGATGGTCACCATCAACCAGCCGCTCGACCAGGAGACCGCGATGATCCTGGTGGAGGAGCTCGGCCACAAGGCGATCGCCGCGGCGCTCGACGACCCCGAGGCGCTGCTCGAGCAGACCGCGACGCACGTCGACGTCGAGAAGCTGCCGCGTCCGCCGGTCGTCACCATCATGGGCCACGTCGACCACGGCAAGACCTCGCTGCTGGACTACATCCGGCGCGCCAAGGTCGCCGCGGGCGAGGCCGGCGGCATCACGCAGCACATCGGCGCGTACCACGTCGAGACGCCGCGCGGCATCATCACCTTCCTCGACACCCCGGGCCACGAGGCGTTCACCGCCATGCGGGCGCGCGGCGCGAAGGCGACCGACATCGTCATCCTGGTGGTCGCCGCCGACGACGGCGTGATGCCGCAGACGATCGAGGCGATCGCCCACGCGAAGGCCGCCGCCGTGCCGATCGTCGTCGCGATGAACAAGATCGACAAGGCCGAGTCCAACCTCGACCGCGTCAAGCAGGAACTGGTCGCCCAGGAGGTCGTGCCCGAGGACTACGGCGGCGACGTGCCGTTCGTGGGCGTGTCGGCCAAGACCGGCGCGGGCATCGACGAGCTGCTCGAGAACGTGCTGCTGCAGGCCGAAGTGCTCGAGCTCAACGCGAGCGTCGATTCGCCCGCCAAGGGCATCGTGATCGAGGCGCGACTCGACAAGGGCAAGGGTCCGGTGGCGACCGTGCTGGTCCAGTCAGGCACGCTCAAGCGTGGCGACGTGATCCTCGCCGGCTCGGCCTATGGCCGCGTGCGGGCGATGCTCGACGAGGCCGGCAAGCCGGTCACCGAGGCGGGTCCGTCGATTCCGGTCGAGGTCCAGGGTCTGTCCGAGGTCCCGTCCGCGGGCGAGGAGGTCCAGGGCATCGCCGACGAGCGCAAGGCGCGCGAGATCGCGCTGTTCCGCCAGGGCAAGTTCCGTGACGTCAAGCTGGCCCGCCAGCAGGCCGCCAAGCTCGAGAACATGCTCGACCAGATGGCCGAGGGCGCGACGCAGTCGCTGGCCCTCATCATCAAGGCCGACGTGCAGGGTTCGCAGGAAGCGCTGGCGCAGTCGATGCTCAAGCTCTCGACCGACGAGGTGCGGGTGCAGATCGTGCACGCGGCGGTCGGCGGCATCACCGAGAGCGACATCAACCTCGCGGTGGCCTCGAAGGCGGTGGTCATCGGCTTCAACGTGCGCGCCGACCAGGCCGCCCGCAAGCTGGCCGAGTCGAACGGCGTCGACATCCGCTACTACAACATCATCTACGACGCGGTCGACGAGGTGAAGGCGGCGATGAGCGGCATGCTCGCGCCCGAGAAGCGCGAAGAGACCATCGGCACGGTCGAGATCCGCAACATCTTCAGCGTCAGCAAGATCGGCAACATCGCCGGCTGCATGGTCACCGACGGCGTGGTGCGGCGCGGCTCGAAGATCCGCCTGCTGCGCGAGTCGGTGGTCATCTGGACCGGCGAGCTGGATTCGCTCAAGCGCTTCAAGGACGACGCCCGCGAGGTCCGCGAGGGCTTCGAGTGCGGCCTGACCCTGAAGAACCACAACGACATCAAGGTCGGCGACCAGCTCGAGGTGTTCGAGGTGAAGGAAGTGGCGCGGACGCTCTGAGCGCCGCGGTGCCAGGCGCGGCCCTCGCGATCGCGGGCCGCCTCCGGCCGGCGGCGCCCGAGTTCACCCGGCACGCACGACGGACGGCAACGGCATGAACAGGCATTCGAAGAGCGGCGGCGACCGCAGGACTCGCGTCGCCGAGCAGATCCACCAGGAGCTCGCGCAGCTGATCGCGCGCGAGGTCAAGGACCCCAGGATCGGCATGGTGACGCTGACCACGGTCGACATCACCGCCGACTACGCGTACGCCACGGTCCACTTCACGGTGATGCCGAGCGACGAGGACACCGTCGCGCGCACGCTCGAGGGGCTGCGCCGCAGCGCGGGCTTCATGCGCTCGCAGATGGGGCGGCGCGTGCGCATCCACACCAATCCGCAGCTGCGCTTCGTGCACGACCGCTCGGTCGAGCACGGGGTGGGCATGTCGCGGCTGATCGACGAGGCGAACGCGGTGCGGGCCGCCGACGATGGCCTCGATCCCGTGCCTGCGCCCTCGACCGACGACGGCGCGCGCGACGCGTCGCGTCCGGCCGACTGAGCCGGAGCCCCGGGGTGACCGACACCGTCCTGCGCACCGAGGCACCGCGCGCGCGTCGCGCGTGGCAGCGCGTGGACGGCGTGCTGCTGCTCGACAAGCCGCGCGGCCCGAGCTCGAACGACGCGCTTCAGCGCGCGCGCCGGGCCTTCTCGGCGGCCAAGGGCGGCCACGGCGGCACGCTCGATCCGATGGCGACCGGGCTGCTGCCGATCGCATTCGGCGAGGCGACCAAGTTCCTGCACGACCTGCTCGACGCCGACAAGACCTACGAGGCGACGATGCGCCTCGGCGTGTCGACCGACAGCGGCGACGCCGAGGGCGCGATCACCGCCGAGCGCGAGGCGAGCTGCGACGACGCGTCGATCGCCGAGGCCTGCGCGGCCTTCGCCGGAGAGATCGCGCAGGTGCCGCCGATGCACTCGGCGCTCAAGCGCGACGGCCGGCCGCTCTACGCCTACGCGCGCGAGGGCGTGACGCTGGAGCGCGATGCGCGCCCGGTCACGGTCCACGAGATCGCGCTCCTCGCCGTCGACCGCAGCGACGCCGCGCGGCCGCTCGCGACCTTCCGTGCGCGCGTCTCGAAGGGCACCTACATCCGCACGCTCGCGCAGGACATCGGCGAGCGGCTCGGCTGCGGCGCCCACCTCGTGGCGCTGCGCCGCACCCGGGTCGGCACGCTCGACCTCGCGCAGGCGGTGGCGCTCGATACGCTGGAGGCGGCCGAGCCGTCCGCCCGCACGGACTGGCTGCAGCCCCTGGACACCCTCGTCGCCGGCCTGCCGCGCGTCGGGCTGGGGGACGCGCTGGCCGACCGTTTCATCATGGGGCAACGAATCGTGCTGGATCATGCCGACCGTGCCCCGTTGTCGCGTGCGCCCGCGGGGCCGGTGCGCGTCTACCGTGGCGATCGCCTGCTGGGCATCGCCGATTTTGCACCGCCCGGCCTGCTCGCGCCCCAGCGCGTGCTGGCCACCGTGTCCCGCGACCGTTCGAACACATAGAGCATCAGGACTCCTCCCATGCAAGCCATCCGCAACATCGCGATCATCGCCCACGTCGACCACGGCAAGACCACGCTGGTCGACCAGCTGCTGCGCCAGTCCGGCACCTTCCGCGCCCACCAGGCGATGACCGAGCGGATCATGGACTCCAACGACCTCGAGAAGGAACGTGGCATCACGATCCTCGCGAAGAACTGCGCGATCGAGGTCGACGGCACCCGCATCAACATCGTCGACACCCCCGGGCACGCCGACTTCGGCGGCGAGGTCGAGCGCGCGCTGTCGATGGTCGACAGCGTGCTGCTGGTGGTGGACGCGGTCGACGGCCCGATGCCGCAGACCCGCTTCGTCACCCGCAAGGCGCTGGCCCTGGGCCTCAAGCCGATCCTGGTGGTCAACAAGATCGACCGCCCCGGCTCGCGCCCGCACTGGGTGATCGACCAGGTCTTCGAGCTGTTCGACAAGCTCGGCGCCAGCGCCGAGCAGATGGATTTCCCGATCGTCTACTGCTCGGCGCTCGCCGGCTTCGCGGTCAACGAGATCGAGGAGATGGAGGCGCTGCCGCGGGCCGAGAACGGCATGCCGCAGGGCACGATGCGCGCGCTCTACGACGCCATCCTCAAGCACGTGCCGCAGCGTGCCGACGACGTCGAGGGTCCGCTGCAGATGCAGATCCTGTCGATCGACTGGAGCAGCTACGTCGGCCGGATCGGCGTGGGCCGTATCAACCGCGGCCGCGTGACCGCGGGCATGCAGGTGCAGACGCTGCACGGTCCGGACTCCAAGCCGGTCATGAGCAAGGTCAACCAGGTGCTGCGCTACAAGGGCCTGGAGCGCATTCCGATGGACGGTGCGGAGGCCGGCGACATCGTTGCGGTCACCGGGGTCGACGGGCTCGACATCGGCGCGACCATCTGCGCGATGGATGCGCCGGACGCGCTGCCGCTGCTGAAGGTCGACGAGCCGACGCTGACCATGGAGTTCATGGTCAACACCTCGCCGCTGGCCGGCCGCGAGGGCAAGTACGTCACCAGCCGCCAGATCCGCGACCGCCTCGAGCGCGAGCTGCAGTCGAACGTCGCGCTGCGCGTGGAGTTCCCCTCCGACAGCGACACCTTCGTGGTGTCGGGCCGCGGCGAGCTGCACCTGACGATCCTGCTGGAGAACATGCGTCGCGAGGGCTACGAGATGGCCGTCTCGCGTCCGAAGCCCAAGGTCCGGATCAACCCCGAGACCGGCGTCAAGGAAGAGCCGTTCGAGACGCTCGCGATGGACGTCGAGGACCAGCACCAGGGCGCCGTGATGGAGTACCTCGGCACGCGCCGGGCCGACATGACCAACATGGAGCCGGACGGCAAGGGCCGCGTGCGGCTCGACTACCGGGTGCCGGCGCGCGGCCTGATCGGCTTCCATTCCGAGTTCCTGAACATCACCCGCGGCACCGGCATCATGAGCCACGTGTTCGACGATTACGCGCCGATGGCCGGCCCGATCGAGGACCGCCGCAACGGCGTGCTCATCAGCGGCGACGACGGCGGGGCGGTGGCCTACGCGCTGTGGAAGCTCGACGACCGCGGCCGCATGTTCGTCGTGCCCGGCGAGGAGCTCTACGAGGGCATGATCATCGGCATCCACACCCGGGACAACGACCTCATCGTGAACCCGGTCAAGGAGAAGAAGCTCACCAACGTGCGCTCGGCCGGCAAGGACGATGCGATCGTGCTGACCCCGCCGATGCAGCTCACGCTCGAGAAGGCGGTGGAGTTCATCGCCGACGACGAGCTGGTCGAGATCACGCCCAAGTCGATCCGGCTGCGTAAGCGTCACCTGAAGGAACACGAGCGCAAGCGCGCCTCGCGCGAGACCGAGGCGGCGTGATCGGCGCCGCGTCCGGCATGCGCGGCGCCCCTCCGGGCGGTGCGCGCGTCGCCGCCTCCGGCGCGCGGCTCGGCTCGCTCGTCGCCGCCTTCGCGGTGCTGGGGCTCGGTGCGCTCGCGGGCTGCAACGGCTCCGACAAGGTCGAGGCGGTCACGCTGCAGGCGCGCATCGACGTCATCGAAGCCGAGGTCAGGACGCGGATCGGTCCGGCGGCCTGCACCAGCGACGGCGAGTGCCGCGTGCTGCCGATGGGCGCGCTCGCCTGCGGCGGGCCCTCGTCCTTCGTGCCTTACTCGATCCGCGCCACCGACGAGGGCGCGCTGGGACGGCTGTCGGCCGACCACCAGGCGCTGTCGGCGGAGCAGCTCAAGGAGCGTGCCGCCGTCGGAACGTGCATCGCGCTGCAGGTGCCTGCGGCCTACTGCGAACTGAGTGCGCCGCTGTCCTGCAAGGCACGCTGAGCGCCCGACCGGGGCGCGGCCGCTCGCCCCGGCTGCCCGCGCCGAGGTGATCGTCGGCGGGGTGGCGGCGCGGATGCTGTCGATGGATGCATTCGTGTTCGCTCAGGCCGTCTCGAGCGCCGGATAGTCGGTGTAGCCGACGGCTTCCGGGCCGTAGAAGGTCTTCGTGTTCGCCGCCGCCAGCGGTGCGTCGAGCGCGAGGCGGTGCGCGAGGTCGGGGTTGGAGATGTAGGGCACGCCGAAGGCGACCGCGTCGGCCGCACCCGAGGCGAGCGCATCGATCGCCATCTGCCGCGAGTACTTGTTGTTCGCGATGTAGGTGCCGCGGAACGCACGCCGCGCCGCGCCGAAGT
Organism: Burkholderiales bacterium; assembly: GCA_026399835.1. GTDB lineage: Bacteria > Pseudomonadota > Gammaproteobacteria > Burkholderiales > Burkholderiaceae_E > UBA4615. Next base: position 48,512 of record JAPLQE010000069.1, read on the forward strand.
CGAAGCCGCGTGCATGGCGCTCGACGCCGGTGTTGCCCTCGATGAAGTGGATGAAGGCGATGCGCCGCGCATCGAGCGCCTCGACCAGCGCCATGTAGGTGGCCTGGGGGTTCGAGTCCTGCGGGCAGCTGTTGGCGTCGGTGACGGGCGACAGCCTGATGCCGACGCGATCGGCGCCGAACACCTCGATGGCCGCGTCGATGCACTCGAGCGTGAGGCGGATGCGGTTCTGCACGCTGCCGCCGTACGCGTCGTCGCGGCGGTTCACCGAGTCGCGGATGAACTGCTCGAGCAGGTAGCCGTTGGCCGAGTGCAGCTCGACGCCGTCGAGCCCCGCGTCCTTCAGGACCTGCGCCGCGTTGCGGTAGGCGCCGACCATCGCGCGGACCTCCTCGGTGGCGAGCGCGCGCGCGGCGATCCGATCGCGCTTGCCCTGCGGCCCGTGGATCGAGCCGACCGCGGTGTACTCGGACGAGGAGACTGGCAGCAGGCCGCCGGGCTGCAGGTCGGGGTGCGAGACCGCGCCCACGTGCCACATCTGCGCGACGATGCGCCCGCCCGCCGCGTGCACCGCGTCGGCGACGAGCCGCCAGCCGTCGCGCTGCGCGTTCGAGTAGCAGCCCGGCGTGCGCATGTAGCCCAGGCCGCGCGGCTCGACCTGGGTGGCCTCGGACACGATGAGCCCGGCGCCTGCACGCTGCGCGTAGTACGCCGCGTTCAGCGCCCGCGGCGCGAGCGTGTCCGCGTCCGCGCGGCAGCGGGTCAGCGGCGCCATCAGCACGCGGTTCGGGCAGTCGATCGCGCCGATGCGCAGGGGCGAGAAGAGCGAGGGGGCAGCGGCGGTCATCGAGGCGGTCCAGGAGGTCGGAGGCGGGCCCGGCGGTCGCGGGTTCCGGAGGGCGCGAGGATACCGCGACGGTGCGCAGGCCCCGGCGGTGCGTTTCATGCGCGCGCGAGCGCGATCGGGGCGCCTCGAGCCTTCGTCTCACTCCCCGCCGAGGGCGCGCGCCGAGGCACCGAGGAAGGCGCCGGGCAGCGCCATGGTGCGCGCCGGCCGGAAGGCCTCGAGCAGGCGGTCGCGCATCGACGCCACGATCGTGTCCCAGGAGGCCCGCTGGGCGCGCTCCACGCCCTTGTCCAGCAGCTCGACGCAGGGCGCGTGCACGGCGCGCGCCGCGGCGTCGACGAAGGCGTCGTGGTCGTGCGCGACCTCGACGATCGGCACGAACCGGCGCAGCACGTCGGGCACCGCGGTCGAGACGATCGGCTTGCCGGCCGCCATGTACGCCAGCGTCTTCTTCGGATTGATGAAGCGCGTCGCGTCGTGCAGCGCGAAGGGCATCAGGCAGACGTCGAAGCCCTTCACCAGCGCGGGCAGCTGGGCGTCATCGCGCGGGCCCAGCCAGTGCAGGTTCGCTCGCCGGGGCAGCGATTCCGGATCGACCTTGGCGAACGGGCCGATCATCGCGATCGAGCCGTCGGGAAAGGCATCGGCGAGCCGCTCGAGCAGCGCGTAGTCGATGCGTTCGTCGATCATCCCGAAATAGCCGAGCACCGGGCCGGGCAGCGCGGCGATCTCGGGCGGCACCACGGTCGCGGCGGCACGGGCCTGCGCATAGTGCGTCACGTCGACGCCGCAGCCCAAGCAGTGGACGTTGTGGTGAAGGCTCGACGTCGCGTCGAAGCGCTGCAGGCCGCCGGTGAACACCAGCTTCGCCTCTCCGAGCAGGAAGCGCTCGCGTGCCGCGATGTCGGGCGGTGCGAAGCGGACGTTCGCGAGTTCGTCCATACAGTCGTAGACGGCGCCGACCGTCCCGAACTGTCCGAGGTAGACGGGTGCGGACATCGGCGAGCAGAACCACTGCGCCGCGCCCGCGAAGCGCCCGGCCATCCGCGGATGGCCGGCCAGGGCGGCCCGCAGCAGCAGCACGATGCTCGCGCACTGCGCGTCGACATCGCGCGGATGCGAGTCGGGCAGGACCGGTACCACGCGCACGACGTTCGGCTGCGGCTCGGTCACGCGCAGCACGGCCTGTGTCACCGGTTCGTGCACCGGATCCTCGACGAAGAGCACCGGATGCTGCGCGGCGAGCCGCGAGAAGAGCTGCTGCGGACGCCGCCAGCCGAAGTCCCACCGCAGGTGACAGTGGACGATCAGCGGGCGGCGGACGTGGTCCGAGACCGATCTGACGACGGGGGCCATCGGGCGGCCGACATCCCGATACGTCGGCGGGTTCCGGGTCTCGGCAAGGTTTCGGTTCATCGCGGTCTCTCTGGCGGGGCTAGCCGGAATGGCTCAGGTCACCCCCCGAGGAGGCAAGCGCAGTGCCTGTCGCGGCGATGACACGGCCGAGCGGCGGCGATGCGCACGAGCCAGCGGCCCCGCGTGCGTGTCGTACCCGAGCGGGTCACGGCGCGAGCCGTTCAGTCGCGCCTCGGACGGCCCGCGATCGGCCCCGAGCCCATGGGCGACCCCGACCAGTAGGCCGGGTTCCCGTAGGTGTGCTTCAGGTGGTCGATGAACATCCGCACCCGCAGCGGCAGGTGCCGGCGCTGCGGGAACAGCGCGTGGATCGCGTTGTCCGGCGCACGGAACGCATCGAGCACCGTCACCAGGCGCCCGGACGCGATCTCGTCGGCCACCTCCCACATCGAGCGCCATGCCAGCCCCTGGCCGGCGAGCGCCCAGGCGTGCAGCACCGCACCGTCGTTGCACTCGAGCGGCCCGCCGACCCGTACCGGCACCACCTGGCCGTCGATGGTGAACAGCCAGCCGCGCGCCTGGCTGCCGCGGGTGCCGAAGGTGAGGCAGGCGTGCCGCTGCAGCGCGTCCGGATGCAGCGGCGTGCCGTGTGCGGCGAGGTAGGCGGGGCTCGCGACCACCACACGCTCGTTGCCGGCCAGCCGGATGCCGACCAGGCTCGAGTCGTCGAGCTGGCCGATGCGCACCGCGACGTCGATGCCCTCGTTGACGATGTCGACCAGCCGGTCGGACAGGTCGAGCGACACGGTCACGTCCGGATGCGCCGCCAGGAAGGCCGGCACGAGCGGCGCGACATGGCGCCGCCCGAAACCGGCCGGCGCGCTCACCCGGACGTGCCCGCTCGCCTTGACGCCACCGGCCGACACCGAGGCCTCGGCGTTGTGATAGTCGTTGAGGATCCGCTGGCAGTCCTCGAGGAACGCGCTGCCCTCGAAGGTGAGCGTGATGCGCCGGGTGGTGCGCACCATCAGCTTCACGCCGAGGCGCTCCTCCAGGCCGTCGAGCCGCCGGCCGATCACAGCGGGCGCGACGCCCTCGATCTGCGCGGCCGACGACAGGCTGCCGCGCGCCGCCACTGCGACGAAGGTCTCGATCTGCTTGAAGCGGTCCATCGTGCGCGAGCCCTCAGGCGAGCAGGCCGACCAGAGCCGCCGTGATGCAGGTCGACAGCAGCCCGGCCGGCAGCGAACGCGCGGCGAGCCGCGCGAGGTCGGCGCGCCGCTCGGCGGGCAGCAACGGCGCGAGCCCGCCCACCATGATTCCGAGGCTGCCGAAGTTGGCGAAACCGGCGAGTGCATAGGTCATCAGCAGCCGCGAGCGCGGCGACAGCGCCTCGGGCGGGAGCGAGGCGAGCTCGGCGTAGGCGACGAACTCGTTGAGCACGGTCTTCTTGCCGAGCAGCTGGCCGGCCGCGCCCGCCTCGCTCCACGGCACGCCGACCAGCCAGGCGAGCGGCGCGAACACGACGCCGAGGACGCGCTCGGCCGAGACCGGGGCAGCGCCGATCGCGGGCAGCAGCGCGAGGCCGGCATTGGCCAGCGCCACCAGTGCGACGAACACCACCAGCATGGCCACGATGTTGATCAGCAGCTGCACACCCTCCATGGTGCCGCGGGTGATGGCGGCGAGCGCGCTGGCGTCCTCGCGGCCGAGCACGACCGGCGTGCGGTCGGGCGGCCCGTCCGAGGGCACCATGACGGCCGCCACCGCGATGGCGACCGGGATCGCGGCGACCGAGGCGGCCAGCAGGTGGCCGAGCGCGTCTGGCAGGATCGGCCGCAGCATCGCCGCATACAGCACCAGCACCGTGCCGGCGATCGTCGCCATCCCGCAGTTCATCACGATGAAGAGCTCGCCGCGCGTCATCCGCGCGAGCCAGGGGCGGATCACCAGCGGCCCCTCGACCATGCCGACGAAGGCGTTCGCGGCGGCCGACACGCCCACCGCCCCGCCCACGCCGAGGGTGCGCACCAGCACCCAGGCGAAGGCGCGCACGACCGCGGTGAGCACGCCCCAGTGGAACAGCAGGGCCGAGAGCGCCGAGACCACCAACACCAGCGGCAGCACCTGCGTGGCCAGCACGAAGGCCGCGCCCGGACGCATCGGCTCGAAGGGCAGGGGCGCGCCGCCCAGGTATCCGAAGACGAAGGAGGTGCCCGCGGCGGTGGCGGCCTGCAGCGCATCCAGCACGCCGTTCATCGACTCGAGCGCGTGCTGCGCGCCCGGCACCCAGCGGACCGTCGCCAGGATGACGAGCGCCAGCAGCAGGCCGCTCCAAACGGGGCGCCAGGCGATGCCGGCACGCCGCTCGGACAGGACCCAGGCGATCCCGATCATCGCCGCGATGCCGACCACTCCACCGATTGCCTGCATGCGCGCCGTGCCGCCCCCGATCCGTCAGCCCGCATTGAAGCACGGCGGGCGGGCGCGGAGCGAGACGGCCGGGGGCGGCGCGCGCCGCCGCGCCGGCGCGCCGGCGCATCACCCCGGGCGGGCGTGCGATCATCGGGCGACGTTCCCCCACGGCCCGCCGCGGCCCCTCAGTCATGAACCTCGAGAAGGTCGTCTTCGGCTTCTTCATCATCCTCGCCTGCACGCTGAACTTCGGCTTCTTCATCGGCGACATCGGCCGTATCGAGTTCCACCATCCAGCGGAGCTGTTCGCCGCGGTGGTGGTCAACCTGGTCGCGCTGGTCCTCAAGTTCGGCGACCGCACCCACATCGGCGCCACCCATCTCGCCACCAGTCTCGCGGCCTGCCTGCAGCTGTTCGCCGCGGCCTTCGTGTGGACCTGGAGCGCCCATGTCGCACAGGAGCCGATGACCCCGTCGACGATGTCGACGATCGTCTCGCTGTCGGGCGGCGCGCTGCTCGCCAACCTGATCTCGGTCACGCTGCTGATCGGCGAGACGCTGCGCGCGAGCCGCTGAGCCGCGCCGCGCGCAGGCAGCGAGCCGATGGGCGACGTCCTCTTCCTGGTGCTGCGGCGGCTGCGGCTGCCGCTGATCACGCTGATCGTCGTCTACGCGGTCTCGGTGGCCGGGCTGGTCGCGATCCCGGGTGTCGACGGCGAGGGCCGGCCGTGGCGGATGGGCTACTTCCACGCGCTGTACGTGATGAGCTATACCGCGACGACGATCGGCTTCGGCGAGATCCCGTATGCGTTCACCGATGCCCAGCGGCTCTGGGTGACGTTCACGATCTACCTGTCGGTCATCGGCTGGGCGTACGCGCTCGGCTCGGTGTTCTCGCTGTCCCAGGACCCGACCTTCCGGTCGGCCGCGGCGCGCAGCCTCTTCCTGCGGCGCGTCGCCCGCCTGCGCGAGCCGTACTGCGTCGTCTGCGGCTACGGCCGCAGCGGCACGGCGATCGCACAGGCGCTCGATGCGCTGCGGGTGCGCCTCGTGATCGTCGACACCGACGCGGCGCGGGTGGCGGCGATCGCGGTGCAGCCGTTCTCCGTCGCGCCGCTGGTGCTGGTGGCCGATGCGCGGCGCCCCGAGGTGCTGCGCGACGCGGGCATCGCCAAGCCCGAGTGCCGGGCCGTGCTCGCCCTGACCGGCGACGACGATGCCAACCAGTCGATCGCGATCGGCACCCGGGTACTGGACCCAGGCACCCAGGTGATCGCACGGGTCGCCGATCCTGTCGTGCACACCAACCTCGCCGAGTTCGGCGGCGTGCAGGTGATCAATCCGTTCCGCACCTTCGCGCGCAACGTCGGACTCGACTTCGCCGCGCCCGAGGTCCTGCAGCTCGAGGAGTGGCTGACCGGCGCGCCCGGCACCGAGCGGCCCGAACCGCTGCGCCTGCCGCGCGGCCACTGGGTGCTGGCCGGGTACGGGCGCTTCGGGCGGCCGCTGGCCGCCGCGCTCGGTGCCTCGGGGCAGTCGTGGCGCGCCTTCGATCCGCGCTTCGTGCCGCCCGACGACGCCGAGGACCGGGTGCAGGCCTGCGGCGGCACCGAGGAGGGCCTGCGCGACGCCGGGATCGCACGCGCCGTCGGCGTGATCGCGGGCACCGACAACGACACGGTGAACCTCGCGGTGGTCAAGATGGCGCGCCGGGTCAATCCGGCGGTCGCGGTGGTCGTCCGTCGCAACAAGGCGTTCAACCAGGCGCTGATCGACGCCGCCGATCCGATGCTCACCTTCGTGCAGTCCGACCTGATGCTGCACGAGGTGCTGCAGTCGCTGACCACGCCGCTGCTCGAGCGCTTCCTCGAACTCGTCCGCGGCGAGCGGGCGGTGCTCGCGGGCGAGGCCTGCCGCCGGCTCGAGGCCGCGTTCGGCCACCGGGTGCCCGAGGTCTGGACCTTCGACTGCGACCCTTCGCAGCCCGGCATCCGGCAGGCGCTGTCGGGCGAGGCGCTGCCGCTGCGCATCGGCGAGCTGCTGGTGGATCCGCGCGATCCCGGCGTGCGGCTGTGCGCCGTGCCGCTGATGCTGTCACGGGCCCGGAGCGCGGTGGCCGCGGCCCCTCGCGCCGGCGCCGCCGAGGCCGCGGGCGTGTCCGACGAGGCGCGGACGCCGCGCGTGCGGTTCCCGGGTTCGCGTGCACGGGGCGCCGACACGCCCGGCACGGGTGTCCTCGACCGGGCCGGCACCGGACTGCCCGAATCGGACCGCGGCGAGTCGATCGCCCTCCCATCCGAGGACACGACGCTCGCCCCGGGCGACCGGGTGCTCTTCGCGGGCACATCGGGGGTCGAGACGCTGCAGCGCCGCTTCCTGCTCGATCCGAGTCCGATCGAATTCGTGCGGTCCGGCGTCGAACCGGCACGCGGCTGGCTGTTCCGCCGGCTCGCGGCGCGGGCGGGCCGGCGCGGCGCGGCGACCGGTCGGGCCCCTTAGCCGGGCGGTGCGCGTGACGGGCTATCATCCCGCTGCGCGCGACACGGACCGTGCGCCTCCTGGAGGAAGACACGTGGACCGCTTCTGGCTGAAGTCCTACCCCGACGGCGTGCCGGCGGACATCGATCCCGGCGCCTACCCGTCGCTCAACGCGCTGATCGACGAGAGCCTCGAGCGCCATCGCTCGAAGCCCGCCTACGTCTGCATGGACCGCACGATGCGCTTCGGCGAGCTCGACGAGCGCTCGCAAGCCTTCGCCGCCTGGCTGCAGTCGCAGGGGTTCGGCCGCGGGCAGCGGATCGCCGTGATGCTGCCCAACCTGCTGCAGTTCCCGGTCGCCGCCGCCGGCGTGCTGCGGGCCGGCTGCACCGCGGTCTGCGTGAACCCGCTCTACACGCCGCGCGAGCTCGAGCACCAGCTCAAGGATTCCGGCGCCGAGGCGATCGTCATCCTGGAGAACTTCGCCGCGACCCTGCAGCAGGTGATCGAGCGCACCGCGATCCGCCAGGTCGTGCTCACCTCGGTCGGCGAGATGCTCGGCCCGGTCAAGGGCCGCATGATCGACTTCGCGATCCGTCACGTGAAGAAGATGGTGCCGGCCTTCGAGCTCGCGCATGTCACGCGCTTCGGCGAGGCGCTGGAGGCGGGCTCGCGCCTGCCGTACTGTGCGGTGCAGATGGCGCACGACGACCTCGCGTTCCTGCAGTACACCGGCGGCACCACCGGCCTGTCGAAGGGCGCGATGCTCTCGCACCGCAACGTGGTCGCCGCGATCCTGCAGGGCGACGCGTGGTTCCAGCCGGTCCAGGACCGCCTGCGCGAGCGCTTCGGCGAGGAGGGCGGCATGGCGCTGTGCGCGCTGCCGCTGTATCACATCTACATGCTCGCGGTGGCCTTCGGGCTTGGCATGAAGACCGGCACGTGCCAGCTGCTCGTGCCCAACCCGCGCGACATTCCCGGCCTGATCGCCGAGCTCGCCAAGCACCCGGTGAACACCTTCCCGGCGCTCAACACGCTGTTCAACGCGCTCGCCAACCATCCCGACTTCGCGAAGCTCGACTTCTCGCGCCTGCTGTTCGCCGGCGGCGGCGGCATGGCCACGCAGCAGGCGGTCGCCGACCAGTGGTTCAAGGTCACCGGTGTGCCGCTCGGCGAGGGCTTCGGGCTGTCCGAGACCTGTGCGGTCGGCACGGTCAACCCGGTGACGCTGACCGAGTTCACCGGCACCGTCGGCCTGCCGGTGCCGTCCTGCGAGGTCTCGGTCCGCGACGATGAAGGCAACGAGGTGCCGATCGGCGAGCGCGGCGAGATCTGCCTGCGCGGCCCGCAGGTGATGGTCGGCTACTGGCACCGGCCTGACGAGACGGCGAAGGCCTTCACGCCGGACGGCTTCTTCAAGACCGGCGACATCGGCGTGTTCGACGCGCGCGGCCACGTGAAGATCGTCGACCGCAAGAAGGACATGATCCTGGTCTCGGGCTTCAACGTCTTCCCGAACGAGATCGAGGAGGTCGTGGCGGCCCATCCGGGCGTGCTCGAGTGCGCGGCCATCGGTGTGCCCGACGGCCACTCGGGCGAGGCGATCAAGGTCTTCGTCGTGAAGAAGGACCCGGGCCTCACCGAGCGCGACGTGCAGGAGTGGTGCGCAACGCAGCTCACTGGCTACAAGAAGCCCAAGCACCTCGAGTTCCGCACCGAGCTGCCCAAGAGCAACGTCGGCAAGATCCTGCGGCGCGAGCTGCGGGAGCCGGAGATGAAGAGAGCCGCTTAAGCCGCTGCGGCGCGTGCGACGCGCCGCCGCCGACCTCGTTCAGCCGGTGATGGTTGCGCCGCCGTCGGCGACGATCGACTGGCCGGTGATGAACGCACCCGCACGGCCTGCCAGCATCACCGCGATCCCGCCGATGTCGTCGGGTTCGCCCAGCCGGCGCAGCGGGAAGCGCGCCTCCGCGGCCGCCTTGCGCGCCGGATCCTCGTACAGCGCCCGCGCGAAGTCGGTCTTGATCAGGCCGGGCGCGATGCAGTTCACGCGGATGTTCAGTGGGCCCCACTCGCAGGCGAGGTTGCGCGCGAGCTGCATGTCGGCGGCCTTGGAGATGCAGTAGGCACCGATCTCGGTCGAGCCCTTCAGGCCGCCGATCGACGACACGATGATGATCGCGCCGTCCTTCTTCGCCGCCATGTCGGGCTGCACCATCTGGCACAGCCAGTGGTTCGACAGCACGTTGTTGCGCATGATCTTCTCGAACACCTCGTCGCCCATGCCGCTGCTCGGGCCGAAGTAGGGGTTCGACGCGGCATTGCAGACCAGCACGTCGATCGGGCCGAAGGCCTTGCGCGACTGGTCGACCAGGTTCTGCAGGCCGGCCTTGTCGCTGATGTTCGCCGGGATCGCGATCGCGGTGCCGCCGGCCTTCGTGATCGCGTCGACGACCACCTGGCAGGCGTCGAGCTTGCGGCTCGAGACGACGACCTTCGCGCCGTGCGCGGCCATGTTCTCGGCGATCGAGCGGCCGATGCCGCGGCTCGATCCGGTGACGATGCAGACCTTTCCGGTCAGGTCGAACAGGCTCATCTGGGGTGTCTCCTCTGTGGGGTTCCGAAAGCTCAATCCTTGCGGTCGAACAGCGCGTCGAGCTTCGCCCGCGCCTCGGCGTCGGGCCCGCCCGCGGCGCGCTCGGCCGGGTATTCCTCGGCGATCCGGTCCTCCCAGAACGCCGACGGATTCGGTGCCGAGAAGAAGCGGCGCGCGACCTCGTCGGGCACGCCCTTGTAGGCGCGCACCTCGCCCGAGGTGAACTCGATCTCGAGGCGCTGCGTGCGCGCGTCGTAGCCGGCGGACTTCAGGCGGTCGGTGTGCAGGGGCTTGCGTTGCATGTCGATCTCCGGGGAGCGCTGTCAGCGCCCGAGCACCAGTCCCTCGCGGCGCGGGTCGGCGCCGCCGACGAGCGTACAGCGGCCGGTCGGGCCGCACTGCCGGACGATGCCCTGCAGCCCGCTGGTCATCGGGATCTCGCGGACCTCGTGGCCGCGCGCGCGCAGCGCATCGGACAGTCCCGCCGGGGCCCGGCCCGCCTCGAGCTCGACCGGCCCGTTGCGGCTGCCGAGGTTGGGCATCGCGATCGCGGACTGCACGTCATGGCCGTCGCGCAGCGTGAGCAGCAGCGTGCGCGCGACGTAGCCGATGATCTGCGAGCCGCCGGGCGAGCCGACCGCCATCACCAGCGCGCCGCGCCCGGGCGCGGCGTCGGTGCCACCGGCGCGCTCGAACACCAGCGTCGGCGCCATCGAGCTGCGCGGCCGCTTGCCGGCCTGCACGCGGTTGGCCACCGGCGCGCCGCCTTCGGTGGCCGCGAAGGAGAAGTCGGTCAGCTGGTTGTTCAGCAGGAAGCCGCGGACCATCGTGCGCGAGCCGAACTGGTCCTCGATGGTGGTGGTCATCGAGACCGCGTTGCCGGCGGCGTCGACGATCGACAGGTGCGAGGTCGACGGCTGCTCGAGCGTCGCCTCCTCGAGCGCTGCGCGCGGCATGCCGTCGGGGTCGCCGGCCGTGGCACGGCCCATCGCGCGCTCGCCGACGAGCGCCGCGCGGCGTGCGAGGTAGCGCGGATCGAGCAGGCCGGCAGGCGGCGCGACGAAGGCCGGGTCGGCGACGTAGCGGTTGCGGTCGGCGAAGGCGAGTGCGCCGGCTTCGGCGAAGGCATGGACGCCGTCGGCGCGCACCACGCGGTCGGGGTCCGCGAGCGCCGGCGCCTTCGCCGCGTCGACGATGCCGAGGATCTGCGCGACCGCGATGGCGCCCGAGGAGGGCGGCGGCATGCCGCAGACGACCCAGCGCCGGTACGGCGTGCACAGCGCCGCGCGGGCGATGGGGGCATAGAACGCGAGGTCGCGCTCGGTCAGCAGGCCGGGATTCGCAGGGTGGCGCTGCACCGCATCGACGAGGTCGCGCGCGATCGGCCCGGCATGCAGCGCGAGGCTGCCGCGCGAGGCGATCTGCACGAGCGTGTCGGCCAGCTCCGGGTTGCGCAGCCGGTGGCCGACCGGCCAGGGCGTGCCGTCGGGCGCGTAGAAGTAGTGCGCGGCCGCCGGGTCGCGCTTGAGATGGCGCTCGGCGGCCAGCAGCGTGTTCAGGCGGGGGCTGACTTCGAAGCCCTCGGTCGCGAGCCGGATCGCAGGCTCGAAGAGCGTCGCCCACGGCAGGCGGCCTTGGCGCGCGTGCGCGGCCTCCAGCATGCGCACCACGCCCGGCGTGCCGACCGAACGGCCGCCCACCACTGCGTCGAAGAACTGCACCGGCTTGCCGTCGGCGCCCAGGAACAGGCGCTCGTCGGCCGCCGCCGGCGCGGTCTCGCGGCCGTCCCAGGCGACGAGCGCGTTGCTGCGGCCGTCGCGGTGCAGCAGGAAGGCGCCGCCGCCGATGCCCGAGGACTGCGGCTCGACCAGCGTCAGCACCATCTGCGCGGCCACCGCCGCGTCGAGTGCGCTGCCGCCGCGCTCGAGCATCGCGAGGCCGGCGCGCGTGGCGTGGGGGTTCGCCGTCGCGACCATCGCGCGGGCCGCCTCGACCGCCTCGCGCGCCGCGTAGCCGCTCGCGGCCTCCGGCTGCGCCGGTGCCTGCGCTGTCGCCGCCAGCGGCAATGCGAGCCCGGCGAGCCAGACGGCGTGCCGCAGGGCACGCACCACGCCTGCGATCGAGCGGAACGGGGTCGGGGTCATCGTCGGCGCGGCGGGGTCGGGGCAGCCGCTACTATACGCAGACGACCCCCACCGATCGATCCGCACCCGCGGGCGCCGACATGACCGACACCCCGAACGCCTCTTCCCGCCCCGGCATCCGCGAGACCGTCGCCGCCATCGCTGCCGGCACGACCACCAGCCGCGCGCTGCTCGACGAGGCCCACGCGGCCGCCGACCGCCACCGCGACCTGAACGCGATCGCCTGGGTCGACTGGGACGCCGCCGCCCGCGCGGCCGACGCGCTCGATGTGCGGGCCCGTGCGGGCGGCCCGCTCGGGCCCCTGCACGGTGTGCCCCTGACGATCAAGGACCTCTACCAGGTCGACGGCATGCCCACCGCCGGCGGCACCCGCGCGGCGCTGCCCGCGCTCGGCGGCGAGTCGGTCGCGGTCGCGCGGATGCGCGCGGTGGGCGCGCTGCCCTTCGCCAAGACCAACATGCACGAGATCGCGCTGGGCGCGACCGGCGAGAACCCCTGGACGGGCGACGTGAAGAACCCGGTCGACCCGTCGCGCCAGGCCGGCGGTTCGTCGAGCGGCGCGGGTGTGGCCACCGCCGTCGGCATCGGCTTCGCGGGCCTGGGCAGCGACACCGGCGGCTCGGTGCGGATCCCGGCGGCCTTCAGCGGCGTGGTCGGCTTCAAGCCGAGCTTCGGCGCGATCCCGCTGGCGGGCGCACTGCACCTGTCCTGGACCTGCGACCACGCCGGCCCGCTCACGCGCTCGGTCGACGATGCCGCGCTGCTCTACGAGGTGATGGCCGGCCGCCGCACCGATCACGGCAAGGTCGCCCGGCGCCCGCGCCTCGCGGTGCCCGCCACCTGGCTCAAGGGGCGCCTGCATCCGGCCACGCGCGCATGGTTCGACGCACGCATCGCGGCGCTGCGCACGCAGGCCGACATCGTCCACGTCGAGCTGCCCTCGCTGTCGCGCGCGCTTGCGCCGTACACCGCGATCGTCCGCGCCGAGGCCGCCTTCGTGCACCGCGCGGTGCTCGCGGCCGGCGGCGAGGGCTTCTCCGACGCCGTGCTCGCCCCGATGCGCGACGGCGCCGCGCAGCTCACGCAGGTCTATCTCGACGCGATGCGCGAGCGCGAGCTGCTGCGCGCCGAGCTCGACGCGATGCTGCGCGACCACGACGCGCTGCTGCTGCCCACCAGCGCCGTGCCGCCGCCGACGCGTGGCCAGCTCGAGGTGCAGGTCGAGGGCGGTACGCTGAGCACCCGCGAGGCGGTGCTCGGCCAGACGCTCGCGTTCAGCTTCGTCGGCCTGCCGACCCTGGCGCTGCCGATGGGCACGGCTGACGGGCTGCCGGCGTCGATGCAGGTGGTGGGTGCGCGCGATGCGGATGCGTCGGTGCTCGCACTCGGGCGCTGGCTGGAAGCACGGGCCTAGCGCCCGGCGGGTCGCCCGTCAGCCGGCGGGCAGCCGGAAGCGCGCCACCGTGCGGTTCAGTGCCTGGGCCTGATCGTACAGGGCACCCACCGCCGACGCGGTCTGCTCGACCACTGCGGCATCCTGCTGGCTGCCGCGGTCGAGGTTCTCGAGTGTCTGCCGCACCTGGGCCACGGCACTGTTCTGGCGGAGCACGTCCGCGGCGATCTCGGATCCGCGCGCGGTCATCGCCTCGGCGCGCTCGACGATCCGATCGATCGTCTGTCGCGCATCGCCCACCGCGCTGCCTGCCTGTTCGACGCTGTCCAGGGTCGACTCGATCAGCGTGCGGATCTCGCGCGCCGCCGTCGCCGAACGTCCCGAGAGCCGGCGCACCTCGGTGGCCACCACGCCGAACGCACGCCCGGAGTCGCCGGCACGGGCCGCTTCGACCGCGGCGTTCAATGCCAGAAGGTTGGTCTGGAACGCGATGTCGTCGATCACGCCGAGGATCATCCGGATGCGGCCCGCCGCTTCCTCCACCCGTTCCATCCGCTCGCTGACCCGACCCATGGCCTCGCCGCCGCGTCGAGCCACCGCGACGTTGTCGGCGGCCATCGCCGCGCCGTCGTGCGATCGGTCGGCCGTCGAGTCCACCATGCCGGTGATCTGGCCGATCGACGCGACCGAGGCCTCGAGCATCGAGGCGGTGTTCGCCGTGCGCTGGGCCAGGTCGTTGGAACCGCCGCTGATCTCGCGGCTCGCCACCAGGATCGCATCCGAGCCGTCGCGCACCTGACCCACCACCTCGCGCAGCGCGGCATGCATCGCCGCCAGTCCGCGCAGCAGGTGCGCCGCCTCGTCGTTGCCCCAGGCGCGCGGCTGTCGCGTCAGGTCACCGTGTGCGATGGCGCTCATGTGGTCGGCCACGACCTTCATGCCGCCCTGCATCACCAGGTAGTAGCACCGGAACAGGTAGCCACCCACGCCCAGTGCGCTCATGACCAGCAGGCCCACCAGCCAGCGGTCGCGCTCCAGGCCGAGGATCGCGGGGTCGAGGGCGCGGGCCGCTGCCGGGGTGTCGGCCGCGCGCGCGGCATGGGCAGCCTCCAGACGCGCAGTCTGGTCGGTCACGGTCCAGCCCGCCAGCACGAGCAGCGGCAGGCAGAACGCGATCGAGATCAGCAGCGACTTCCCCGCGAAGCTGAGCTTTCGGAACAGCCGTACGCCGGGCGCCCAGGGGCCATGGGGCGAGCGGGTACCCGTGCCGCGCGGTGCGGCGGGCCGAGCCTGCGGGGCCGCTGCAGGCTGCGGGGCGGGCTCCGGGGAGCGCGTCGGGGTAGGGTGGGAGGGCGGCATGAGGCGTGGCGGATGTTTGCCAGAACTTAGGCTTAGTCACGACTGGGGATATGCCGAACAGCCGGGGAAAACGATGCCTTCTCGTTGCATCGGGCCCGATCGCCGGTCGTGGGGCCGGAATCCGGCCGCCGGTGCCGTGAATGCGACACGGCCGCCCTGCGGCGGCCGTGGTCGACGTGCGACAGTCCTGCGGCCGGCGGCCGCAGGAACCGGGTCGGCTCAGCGCGGTGCCATCCGGATCGCGCCGTCGAGGCGGATCACCTCACCGTTGAGCATCGTGTTCTCGAAGATCTGCTGCACGAGCTGCGCGTACTCGGGCGGGCGGCCCAGCCGCGAGGGGAAGGGCACCTGCCGGCCCAGCGAGTCCTGCGCCTCCTGCGGCAGCCCGAGCAGCAACGGCGTGAGGAACAGGCCCGGCGCGATCGTCACGACGCGCACGCCGTCGCGGGCGAGGTCGCGGGCGATGGGCAGCGTCATGCCGACGATGCCGCCCTTGGACGCAGAGTAGGCCGCCTGCCCGATCTGGCCGTCGAACGCCGCAACCGAAGCGGTGCTGACGATCACGCCGCGTTCGCCTTCGGCCGACGCCTCGTTCTTCACCATCGCGCCCGCTGCCAGCCGGATCATGTTGAACGTGCCGATCAGGTTGACGGTGACGACGCGCGTGAAGTCGGCCAACTTCATCGGACCGTCCTTGCCGACGGTCTTGCCCGGCGTGCCGATCCCCGCGCAGTTCACCAGCCCGCGCAGGTTGCCGAAGGCGAGGGCGGCGTCCACCACCGCCTGACCGTCGGTTTCCGAGGTGACATCGCACTTGACGAACTTCGCGGCCGCGCCGAGCGCGCGGACCTTCTCGTCGCCGAGCGCCGCGTTGACGTCGGCGATCACGACCTTGCCGCCGCCGGCGACGATCGCGTCGGCAGTCGCGCCGCCGAGGCCCGATGCGCCGCCGGTGACGATGACTACGGTGTCCTTGAATTGCATCGAATCGTCCTCTGTAGGGTCAGGGTGCCGCGGACACTTCGACGCGGCGCGCCTCGCGCCCGTCGCCGGCGTCCATCTGGACGGGCTTCTGCATCACGAGCCGGTCCGCAGCGATGCCGTTCGAGGTCAGCAGGTCGACGACCATCTTCGCGCGGCCCTTCGCCAGTTCGGCGTTCTGCTCGGCGTTGCCGGTGCTGTCGTGGAAGCCCGAGACCGCGATCTTCGCATCCGGCGAGGCCTTCGCCCATTCCACGATCTTCGCGATGGCCGCCGCCGCCTCGGCGGGCGCCGCGGTGGCGCCGCTCTCGAAGTAGATCTTCGCGGTGTCGGGACGCGGCGCAGCCGTCGGCATCGCGGCCGGGGCCGCGGCCGGTGCCGCGGCGACCACCGCGGCCGGTGCCGCCGCCTGCGGCTTGGCCGGCGGCGTGCCCGTGCCGCCGATCACCGGCACCAGCAGCAGCGCCACGATGTTGATGATCTTGATCAGCGGGTTCACGGCGGGGCCGGCCGTGTCCTTGTACGGGTCGCCGACGGTGTCGCCGGTGACCGCGGCCTTGTGCGCCTCGCTGCCCTTGCCGCCGTGGTTGCCTTCCTCGATGTACTTCTTGGCGTTGTCCCACGCGCCGCCGCCGGTGCACATCGAGATCGCCACGAACAGGCCGGTCACGATGGTGCCCATCAGCAGGCCGCCGAGCGCCTCGGGTCCGAGGAACACGCCCACCAGGATCGGCACCACCACCGGCAGCAGCGACGGGACGATCATCTCCTTGATCGCGGAGGTGGTCAGCATGTCGACCGCGCGGCTGTAGTCCGGCTTTGCGGTGCCTTCCATGATCCCCTTGATCTCGCGGAACTGGCGGCGCACCTCGACCACCACCGAGCCCGCGGCGCGGCCCACGGCCTCCATCGCCATCGCCCCGAACAGGTAGGGCACCAGGCCACCGATGAAGAGGCCCACGATGACCATGTGGTTCGACAGGTCGAAGTTCACCGCCTTGCCCGCCGACTCGAGCGCGTGCGTGTAGTCGGCGAACAGCACCAGCGCGGCGAGCGCCGCCGAGCCGATCGCATAGCCCTTGGTCACCGCCTTGGTGGTGTTGCCCACCGCGTCGAGCGGGTCGGTGATGTCGCGAACCGATTCAGGCATGCCCGCCATCTCGGCGATGCCGCCGGCGTTGTCGGTGATCGGGCCGTAGGCGTCGAGCGCGACGATGATGCCGGCCATCGACAGCATCGAGGTCGCCGCGATCGCGATGCCGTACAGGCCCGCGAGGCTGAAGGACACCATGATCGCCGCGCAGACCATCAGCACCGGCCAGGCGGTCGACTTCATCGACACCGCGAGGCCCGCGATGATGTTGGTGCCGTGCCCGGTCTCGGACGCGGCCGCGACATAGCGGACCGGCTTGTACTCGGTGCCGGTGTAGTACTCGGTGATCCAGACCAAGAGGCCGGTGAGCACCAGACCCACCACCGCCGCCCCGTAGATCTTCATCACCGCGCCCGTGCCGCCCAGCGCGTTGTCCGGGATCAGCCATGCGGTGATCGGGTAGAAGGCGACGAGCCCCATGACGCCCGCGACGATCAGCCCGCGGTACAGCGCGCTCATGATCTTCTTGCCGGGCGTCGCCTTCACGAAGGCGCAGCCGACGATCGACGCGATGATCGCGAAGCCGCCCAGCGCCAGCGGGTAGGTGGCCGCGGCC
Organism: Burkholderiales bacterium; assembly: GCA_026399835.1. Lineage (GTDB taxonomy): Bacteria > Pseudomonadota > Gammaproteobacteria > Burkholderiales > Burkholderiaceae_E > UBA4615. Next base: position 65,790 of record JAPLQE010000069.1, read on the forward strand.
AGCGGCGCATTGGTCAGCATCAGCGCGCCGAGCAGCATCGTGGCGATCAGCGTCACCGCGTAGGTCTCGAACAGGTCGGCCGCCATGCCGGCGCAGTCGCCGACGTTGTCGCCGACGTTGTCCGCGATCACCGCCGGGTTGCGCGGGTCGTCTTCGGGGATGCCGGCCTCGACCTTGCCGACCAGGTCGGCGCCGACGTCGGCGCCCTTGGTGAAGATGCCGCCGCCCAGTCGCGCGAAGATCGAGATCAGCGACGAGCCGAAGGCCAGTCCGATCAGCGGCTTGATGACGTCGTGCAGCCCTTCGGGCGTGGCGTTCAGGCCGCCCAGCCACACGAAGAATCCGGCGACGCCGAGCAGGCCCAGGCCCACCACCAGCATGCCGGTGATCGCGCCGCCGCGGAAGGCGACGGTCAGCGCCTCGTTGAGGCCGCGCGTGGCGGCCTGCGCGGTGCGCACGTTCGCCTTCACCGAGACGTTCATGCCGATGTAGCCGGCGGCGCCCGACAGGATCGCGCCGATCGCAAAGCCCAGCGCGGTGGTCGCGCCCAGCCCGGGCACGAAGAAGATCAGCACGAACAGCACGACGCCGACGATACCGATCGTGCGGTACTGACGGTTCAGGTAGGCCTTCGCACCCTGCTGGATCGCCGTGGCGATCTCCTGCATCTTCACGTTGCCGGCGTCGAGGCCCAAGATCCAGCGGCTCGACACGATGCCGTACAGCACCGCCAGCGCGCCGCAAGCAAGGGCGAACCAAACGGCGGTGGATGTGGCTCCACTCATAGTGCTATCTCCTGTGTGTAGTAATCGTCGTTGGCCAAGGGGGCATGTTCCACTCCCGCCCGCCCTCGCTCGAACGATCTTCACCGAATACCCCTCGCGTTGGCAAGGCGTCGCCGAGGCGCGTTGCGGCGACTGGAACGGTGTGCGGGGGTTGCGCGAGCGGCGGCCGCACGCGCGCGCAGGCGCATGCCACGTCGACGTTGTCGGGTCGATTCGCACGTCTCGGGAGAAGCGGCCTGTCAGTGACCGACAAGGCAGCGAGAGGACGGGGAGCGGGGTGAGGAGGGAAGCGGGGAAAAGGCGTCGCGTGGGGACAGGCGAAGCGCGGGCGCCGGGCAGCGCCCGCGGGATCAGACGAGCGCGGCGAACGCGCGGTCGCGGATCGTATCGACCGAGCCGATTCCCGCGATCCTGCGGTACTTCGGCGCGCGGGCGTCGCCGGTGGCGGCCCAGTTCGAGTAGTAGTCGACCAGCGGACGGGTCTGGGCCTGGTAGACCTCGAGGCGCTTCTTCACGGTCTCCTCGCGATCGTCGTCGCGCAGGATGAGCGCCTCGCCGGTCACGTCGTCCATGCCCTCGACCTTCGGGGGGTTGAAGCGCAGGTGGTAGGTGCGACCGCTCGCCGCGTGCACGCGGCGCCCGCTCATGCGCTCGACGATGTCGCTGTCCGGCACGTCGATCTCGAGCACGAAGTCGAGTGCGACCTGCGCGTCCTTCATCGCGTCGGCCTGCGGGATCGTCCGTGGGAAGCCGTCGAAGAGGTAGCCGTTGGCGCAGTCGGGCTGCGTGAGCCGGTCCTTGACCAGGCCGATGATGAGGTCGTCCGAGACCAGCGCGCCCGAGTCCATGACCTTCTTGGCCGTGATGCCCAGCGGCGTGCCGGCCTTGACGGCGGCGCGCAGCATGTCGCCCGTCGAGATCTGCGGGATGCCGAACTTCTCCTTGATGAAGGCGGCCTGGGTGCCTTTGCCCGCACCGGGCGGTCCGAGGAGGATCAAGCGCATGGACGTTCTTCCCTGAGCGTGGTGGGGATCTTGGGGCGGTGCGATGCGGAGCGCGGACGCGGGGCTCTCGGACGTTAACCGCAAAGCCCGCGAGGGGTCAATTCGGCGCCCGCCGCTTGCGGGCGTCCGCGAATGCGCGTCGCACGCGCTCGAGGTCGGACGGCGTGTCGACCCCCGCGGGCGGGGCGTCGTCGGTGCACAGCACCGCGATCCGGTACCCGTGCCACAGCGCGCGCAGCTGCTCGAGCGCCTCGATCGCCTCCAGCGGCGAGGCCGCGAGCGCACGATAGGCGCGCAGGAACGAGACGCGGTAGGCGTACAGGCCGACATGACGCCGCACCATGCCGTCGACCGCGATCGCGGCCGGCAGCGCCTCGGGCAGGCGCTGGGGGAAGCCTGCGAGCGCATCCCGGGCGAAGGGGATCGGCGCGCGCGAGAAGTACATCGCACGCCCCGCCGCATCGAGCACGACCTTGACCACGTTCGGGGACATCCAGTCCTCGACACTGGCCACCGGATGCGCGGCCGTGGCGATCGAGCAGTCCGGGCTCGCCCGAAGCAGCGCTGCGACCTCGGCCACCAGTGCCGGGGGAATCTGCGGCTCGTCGCCCTGCACGTTGACCACGATCTCGTCGTCATCGAGGCCCAGCAGGTCCGCGGCCTCGGCGAGCCGGTCGGTGCCGCTCGGATGGTCGGCCCGGGTGAGCAGTGCCTGCACGCCCGCGGCGCGCACTGCGTCGCGCACACGCTCGGAGTCGGTGGCGACCGCGACCAGCCGTGCGCCGGAGGCCTGCGCCTGGCGCGCGACGTGCACCACCATCGGCTCGCCGTCGATGTCGGCGAGCGGCTTGTCGGGCAGGCGCGTCGACGCCATCCGCGCCGGGATCAGCGCGACGAAGCCCGCCGCGCTCACGGCTCGGCCGGCAGCGTGCGCGCCTGCTGCTCGAGCATCACCGGGATGCCCTCGCGGATCGGGAACGCGAGGCGATCGGGCCTGCAGATCAGCTCCTGCGTGGCCTTGTCGTACTGCAGCGGCCCCTTGCACAGCGGGCAGACCAGGATCTCGAGAAGGCGGCTATCCACGCAGGCGATCCTCCAGCCAGTCGACGAGCGCCGGCTCGGGGACGGCCTCGACGCGAAGGGCGACGCACCGCGCGAGCAGCGCGGGGTCGAAAGCCGCGCATTTTACGGCGTCCTTCTCGGTCATGACGAGGAAGGTGCCGGGCAGCGCCGCGAGCCAGCCCGGATCGATCGGCGCGTGATCGGGCAGCGGGTGCTGACGGGCCTGCAGCCCGAGCGAGTCGAGGGTGTCGAAGAAGCGCTGCGGGGCACCGATGCCGGCGATCGCATCGAGCAGCATGCCGTCGGCGGCCGCGGCGAAGCCCGCGGGCGTCCAGCGCTCTGAACCGTCGAGGGCGACGAAGGCGGTCGGGACGACCTCGAACCGGAACACGCGCGAGTGCACGATCGGGGGGGGCGCGCTGCGCCCGTTGAGCAGCACCGCATCGAGCAGCAGCGCACCGCGCAGCGGCTCGCGCAGCGGCCCGGCCGGCAGGCAGCGGCCCGTGCCCGCGCCGCGCGCGTCGAACACCGCGAGCTCGATGTCGCGCCGCAGCCCGACGTGCTGCAGCCCGTCGTCCGAGAGCACGACGTCGCAGTCGTCGCCCTCGAGCAGCGTTCGCAGGGCCGCGCCTCGGTCGCGGCCGATCACGACCGGCCGCCCGGTGCGCTGCGCCACCAGCAGCGGCTCGTCACCGACCTCGGCCGCAACCGCCGTCGGGCCGATCCTGCGCGGCGCTTCGCCCTCGGCGCGACCCCGGTAGCCGCGGGCGATCACGCCGGGTCGCCAGCCGCGCGCGGCCAGCGCCGCGGACAGCGCGATCAGCAGCGGCGTCTTGCCGGTGCCGCCGACCACGAGATTGCCGACGACCACCACCTTCGGTTGGCCGGCGGGCCGCGGCTGCGCCTTGTCCTGGGCGATCTGCCTGCGCCGACCGGCGGCGACCGCCCCGACGACCGCACCCAGCGGTGCGAGCAGCAGTCCCGCGATCGCATCGAGCGCGCCGCGCGGGCCGAACCAGATCCGGCGCAATCGGGTCTCGAGGCGCGCGGCGAGCGCGGGCGGGGCTCGCCGGACGGCGGGTGCGGCGGGCCCGCCGATCATCAGGGCTTGCGCGCGCCGCCGGTCTGGGTCGCGAAGCTGACCTTGCCCAGGCCGGCGAGCCGGGCGGCTTCCAGCACGTTGACCACTGCCTGGTGGCTGGCCCCGGCATCCGCGTACACGACCACCGTCGGCTCGCTGCGGCCGGCGGCACTGCGCGCGAGCTGCTGCGCGAACGTGCCCGCGTCGCGCCACGCGGCGGCCGCCCCGTCGATCGTGTAGCGGCCGTCCGCGCCGACGCCGATCGCGATCTCGACCGGACGCTCGACCGCCGGATCGACTGCGGCCGAGGGCAGGTTCACCTGCAGCTCGCTGAACTTCGAGTAGGTGGTCGTCACCAGCAGGAAGATCAGCACCACCAGCAGCAGGTCGATCAGCGGGATGAAGTTGATCTCCGGCTCCTCGCGCCGTTGGCCGCGCCGGAAGTTCATCGGGCCGCGGTCGGGGCTGGCTGCGCCGCCTGCGCGGCGCGGGCGGCCGCGAGACGGCGCGGATCGAGTATGTCGACCAGCCGCAGGCCCTGCTGCTCCATCTCGACGACGAAGCCGTCGACGCGCGTGCGGTACGCGCGGTAGGCGACCAGCGCCGGGATCGCGACCACCAGGCCGAGCGCGGTGTTGTACAGCGCGACCGAGATGCCGTGCGCCAGCGCCTGGGGGTTGGTCCCCGAGGGCGCGGTCGCACCGAAGATCTCGATCATGCCGACGACGGTGCCGAACAGCCCGAGCAGCGGCGTGACCGTGGCGATCGTGCCGAGCGCACCGAGGTAGCGCTCGAGGTCGTGGGCGACGGCTCTGCCGGTCTCCTCCATCGCTTCCTTCATGATCTCGCGGCCGTCGAGCGCATGGCGCAGCCCGGAGGCGAACACCCGCCCCAGCGGGGATCCGGCTTCGAGTTTCTGTACCATCTCCGGGGTGGTCTGACGGTTGCGGTACAGGGTCAGCACCTCGTCGAGCAGGTGATCGGGCAGGACCTTGCGGCGCTGCAGCGAAAGGGCCCGTTCGATGATCAGGGCGACCGCCAGGAACGACGCGAAGATCAGGAACCACACGGGCCAGCCGGCCGCCTGGATGATCGAGAACAAAAGCACCTCCGGAAGGGGCCGCAGCACGTGCCGGGCAGACGCGTGGCGGACACCGGATTGTCCGCGGTTTGTGCCGACTGGAGCAAGTCGGGGTCTCCCCACCCGGGTTGGCGACCTTTCAGACGGAAATTCATGGGTCGTGGCCCATGATTGTCGAACCTATCCCCAGACCCTGTGGATAAGTCTGTGCATGACTGGTGTCGGTGGCGCCCAAAGCCGCGCCAAACCTGGGGCGGCGGGGTATGCCGAAAAAACACGCAGATAAGAAACGTAATTATATCAATGACTTGCGACGTAGCTTCGTGCGCTCCGGGCCGTTAGGGGCGAAGATGACGGATTTTCGGCGTTTGTGGATAGGTTCTGCCCGGAGAGGCGCTTGAACATGGGATCGGAGACTGCGGATCGAGCAACGGCGCGGGAAATCGTCACGGTCGGCCAGCTGAACCGCGCGGTTGCTGGCTTGCTTGAGCGCAGCTTCCCGCTGCTGTGGGTATCCGGCGAGATCTCGAACCTGACCCGGGCGGCGAGCGGGCACTGGTACTTCAGCCTCAAGGACGCGCAGGCCTCGGTGCGCTCGGTGATGTTCCGCGGGCGCAACCAGCACGTGCCGTTCACCCCCGCCAACGGCGACCGGGTCGAGCTGCGGGCCCAGGTGAGCCTCTACGAGGCGCGCGGCGACTTCCAGCTCAACGTCGAGCAGATGCGCGAGGCGGGCGCGGGCGACCTCTTCCAGCAGTTCCTGCGCCTCAAGGCCAGGCTCGAGGCCGAAGGCCTGTTCGACGCGTCGCGCAAGCGGTCGCTGCCGCCGCAGCCCCGATGCATCGGGATCGTGACCTCGCCGCAGGCCGCGGCCCTGCGCGATGTGCTGACCACGCTTGCGCGTCGGGCGCCGCAGGTGCCGGTCGTGCTGTATCCGGCCTCGGTGCAGGGTGCCCAGGCCCCGGCCGAGCTGTGCCGCGCGCTCGCCGCCGCCGCCGCGCGCGCCGAGTGCGACGTGCTGCTGCTGGTGCGCGGCGGCGGCGCGATCGAGGACCTGTGGGCATTCAACGACGAGGGGCTCGCCCGCGCGATCGCCGCGAGCCCGATCCCGGTGATCTCGGGCGTCGGCCACGAGACCGACTTCACCATCGCCGATTTCGTCGCCGACCAGCGCGCGCCCACGCCGACGGGCGCCGCGATGCGCGCGGTGCCCGACCGCGCCGATCTGCTCGTCTCGCTCGAGCGCGACCGGCGCCGGCTGCTGCTCGCCTGGCGGCGGCAGATCGAGCAGCGCGAGCAGCGGCTCGACGTAGCCACCCGGCTGCTGCGGCCGCCGTCGCTCCTGCATGCGCAGCGTGCGGCCCGTGTCGAGCAACTCGCACGGCGACTGGCCGTGGCCGGCGAGCGTGCGGCCGGCGAGCGCGGCGCACGGCTCGCCGCCGCCTGTGCCGCGCTGCGTCCGCCCGAGCTCGCCGTGCGCGCGGCGCGGCTCGACGGCGCAGCGCGGGCACTGGGTACCGCGCTGCGCACCCGCGTCGAAGGCGCCGCGAGCCGCCTCGCCCACGCCGGCGCCGCACTCGACCTGGTGAGCCCGCGCGGCGTGCTCGCCCGCGGCTATGCGATCGTCACCGGCCCGGACGGCTCGATCGTGCGCCGGGGCACCGCACTCGCCCCCGGCGACGCGGTGTCCGTCGCTCTGGGCGAAGGCGGTTTCGACGCGCGCGTCACCTCGGCCGGGCACGCCAAGCCCGCGTCCGACACGGGGGAGCATTGAGCGTGGTCGCGGCGCTGGCCTAGAATCGCGGGTTCCCGATCGGGGGACGGCTCGCGCCGGTCCCGCCGTGGCGCAGCATTCACCCCAGACGAGGACACGAACATGGAACACACGCTTCCGCCGCTTCCCTACGCCACCGATGCCCTCCAGCCGCACATTTCGAAGGAGACGCTCGAGATCCACCACGGCAAGCATCACAACGCGTACGTGGTGAACCTGAACAACCTGATCAAGGGCACCGAATTCGAGGCCCTCGGCCTCGAGGACATCGTCCGCAAGTCGTCCGGCGGCGTGTTCAACAACGCGGCCCAGATCTGGAACCACACGTTCTACTGGAGCTCGCTCAAGCCCAACGGCGGCGGCGAGCCCACCGGCGCCCTGGCCGAGGCGATCACGAAGAAATGGGGCTCGTTCGCCGCCTTCAAGGAGGCGTTCACCAAGTCCGCGATCGGCAACTTCGGCTCGAGCTGGACGTGGCTGGTCAAGAAGGCCGACGGCTCGCTCGACATCGTCAACACCAGCAACGCCGGCACGCCGATCACCGGCACCGACACGCCGCTGGTGACCTGCGACCTGTGGGAGCACGCCTACTACGTCGACTACCGCAACCGTCGTCCGGACTACCTCGGCGCCTGGTGGAACCTGGTCAACTGGGACTTCGCGGCCAAGAACTTCGGCTGAAGTCCGGTCGTCGCGCCGGCCCCGTCGGGGGCGGCGCAGCGCCTCCGCGCCCCGCGTGTCGCCCCAGGCGGCCGCGGGGCGTCTTCATTGGGGCGGCGCGGCGCCGGAGCGTGCTCAGTTCTTCGCCGGCGCCTTGAAGAGCTTCGGCTGGGTGAGCTTCGTGCCCGCCTTCAGGCCGCGACGGGCGAACCAGCCCTGCTCCATCTCGAGCGCATAGCGGATCGGCCGCAGCGGGCAGTGGCTGTCCTCGGTCTGCGGCTTCATGTCCTCGATGTTGGCGATCGTGCCGTCGTCGTCGACGAACGCGATGGACAGCGGCAGCAGCGTGTTCTTCATCCAGAAGCAGTGCCCGGCCCTCTGGTCGAAGACGAACAGCATGCCCTCGTTGGGGCCGAGCTTCTCGCGCATCATCAGGCCGCGCATTCGGGTGTCGACGGCATCGGCGACCTCGGCGCGGATCACGTGCAGGCCGGCCTGGATCTCGATCTTCGGCAGCGTCGGCTGCGGCTCGACCCGGGCGGGCGCCGGCTGGGCGCCGAGCGGTGCGGCCGGCGCGAGGGCGAGCAGCGTCGCGAGCAGCAGCGCGGCCGCGGCAGGCCGGGCGCTGGCAGGCCGGGCGATCGGGCGCAGCGAGAGGTCGGCGCCCGGTGGGCGGGGCAGGGCGGGGCGCATCGAGGCGTGCATCGTCGGGTCGGTTCGCAGAGGCGCCGCGGCGCGGCGCGCACCGCGAACGATAGCCCGAATCCGGTCCGGCGCGCCGCGCTCCCGGCGGCCGGACGGCCTCCGGAGCCCGACGGGTTCGCGCTTATAATGCCGCCGCTGACGACACCGCGCAGTCCGAATCCCAGGGAGATTCCATGTACCAGCACATCAAGGTTCCCGCGGCAGGCGAGAAGATCAAGGTCAACGCCGACTTCTCGCTCTCCGTGCCCGATCAGCCGATCATTCCCTACATCGAGGGTGATGGCACCGGGTTCGACATCACCCCGGTGATGATCAAGGTGGTGGACGCCGCGGTGGCCAAGGCGTACGCGGGCAAGAAGAAGATCCACTGGATGGAGATCTACGCGGGCGAGAAGTCGACCAAGGTCTACGGCCCGGACGTCTGGCTGCCGGCCGAGACGCTCGAGGTCCTCAGGGAGTACGTGGTGTCGATCAAGGGGCCGCTCACGACCCCCGTCGGCGGCGGCATCCGCTCCCTGAACGTCGCGCTGCGCCAGGAGCTCGACCTGTACGTCTGCCTGCGCCCGATCCAGTACTTCACCGGCGTGCCCTCGCCGGTCAAGGAGCCGGAGAAGACCAACATGGTCATCTTCCGCGAGAACTCCGAGGACATCTACGCCGGCATCGAGTGGGAGTCCGGCTCCGACGCCGCCAAGAAGCTGATCAAGTTCCTGCGCGAGGAGATGGGCGTCAAGAAGATCCGCTTCCCCGAGACCTCGGGCATCGGCATCAAGCCGGTCTCGAGCGAGGGCACCGAGCGGCTCGTGCGCAAGGCGATCCAGTACGCGATCGACAACGACAAGACCTCGGTGACCCTGGTCCACAAGGGCAACATCATGAAGTTCACCGAGGGCGGCTTCCGTGACTGGGGCTATGCCTTGGCGCAGAAGGAGTTCGGCGCCCAGCTGATCGACGGCGGTCCGTGGATGAGCTTCAAGAACCCGAAGACCGGCACGGTCATCACCGTCAAGGACGTGATCGCAGATGCGTTCCTGCAGCAGATCCTGCTGCGCCCGGCCGAGTACAGCGTGATCGCCACGCTGAACCTGAACGGCGACTACGTGTCGGATGCGCTGGCCGCCCAGGTCGGCGGCATCGGCATCGCCCCCGGCGCCAACCTGTCGGACTCGGTCGCGATGTTCGAGGCGACCCACGGCACCGCGCCGAAGTACGCCGGCAAGGACTACGTGAACCCGGGCTCGGAGATCCTCTCGGCCGAGATGATGCTGCGCCACATGGGCTGGACCGAAGCCGCCGACCTGATCATCTCGTCGATGGAGAAGTCGATCCTGTCGAAGAAGGTGACGTACGACTTCGCACGTCTGATGCCGGGTGCCACGCAGGTGTCGTGCTCGGGCTTCGGGCAGGTGATGATCGACCACATGTGACGCAGTCGCGGGGCGTCTGCGGACGTCCCCCGAGCGCCGGCCCTGAACCCCGGATCGCCCTCGCGACCGGGGTTCTTCCTTTTCCGGCGCCCTCCGGGTGATCCGCCTTCAGTCAAGCAGCACGAGTCGCCCACTGTCCCGGGCCGCCTCGATCTCTTCGACGGGCAGCGCGACGGAGCTCTGGCCGTGCGAGCCCCAGGCGATGTCGATCAACCGCCCGCTGAGGCGTTCGACGAGGCAGGGACCGATCGGAATGTGCTGCCTGCGACCGCTGTCGGACAGGTAGTCGACCGGTCCCGTGATGCGCGCGCGGTGTGTGGTGATGTCCATGACCCGTCCTGGTGGGTGTGGCAAGCGGTGCAGTCGGAGCGATGGCTGGCCGCGTCGCACGAACGTGGCTCCGATGTCCGACGCCTGCTCGAGCGGCCCCGAGCATGCGTCGCCACGACCGCGCCGTCTGTGCGCCAGCGAACGCGCCGCAGCGGACATCCCGGCGCGTCGTGTGTTCGATGGCGCACGGTCGGACCTCGCCATCCTGCGTAGGCTCGGATGGGCGTCGCCGGTCGTGCGGCGCGTCACGACAGGAGATCTCGATGAGCCGGGAACCGAAGCAGCGCAAGACGTCGACACCCGTTCGGGGCGCCCCCGCGTCCCCGCTTCCTCCGACGCCGCGGACGACGCCCGGTGAGCCTTCGGAGGTGCTGGGCCGCCACAAGAACACGGGGCAGAAGGACCACAAGGGCGCACGTTGAGCCCTCCCTCGCGGCTCGAGGACGTGGGCCGCGTGCCGGATGCTGCGCACCGGTGACGCCGACACCGGCTGTCGGTGTCGCGGTCATCGTCTTCATGTCGGCCCTGATGGCGGGCCTGCAATCGAACTTCATCCGCCGTGTGCTGTCGGCTTCGGCACATATCGAGCTGCTGCCGCCCAGGCAGGTGTCGCGACCCTTGCGACAGGGGGTTCAGGCCGTCGACGGCGAGCTCGAGGCGGCGATCGTGCAGGCCCCGCTGCAGCGCCTGAAATCCATCGACCAGTGGCAGGCCATGGCCGCGCAGATCCAGGCCATGCCGCAGGTGCGGGTGGTGGCGCCGATCGCCACCGGCTCGGCGCTGGCGGTGCGTGGCAGCGCCAACCGCGCCATCACGCTCTCGGGCATCGCGCCCGAGCTGTACTGTCGCATCGTGAACCTGCCCGACAAGGTGGTCCGCGGCAACACGCGCCTGCTGGGCCGCGACATCCTGATCGGCACCGAGCTGGCCCGAGACCTCGGCGTCGACGTCGGCGACAAGCTGCGCATCAGCGCCGGCATCGGCGCCGACGTGGTGTCCACCACGCTGTCGATCTGCGGCGTGTTCGACCTCGGCAACAAGGGCGCCAACCAGCGCAGCGCCTTCGTCGCGCTGCGCACCGCGCAGAGCTTGCTGGGGCTGCCGGGTGGCGTCAGCGCGCTGCAGGTGACGGTCGACGACGTGTATGCGGCCGAGACGGTCGCGCAGGCGATCACGGCGGCCACGGGCATCGAGGCGGACAGCTGGATCACCACCAATGCCCAGTTCTTCACCGCCGTCAGCGCGCAGACCACCGCCAACACGGCCATCCGCTTCTTCGTCGGCCTGTCGGTGGCGTTCGGCATCGCCAGCGTGCTCGCGGTCGTGGTGGTGCAGCGGTCGCGCGAGATCGGCATCCTGCGTGCGATGGGCATCTCGCGCGCGCAGATCCTCAGGCTGTTCCTGCTGCAGGGGGGGCTGCTCGCGCTGAGCGGCGCCGTGCTGGGCAGCGGGATCGGCGCGCTCAGTCTGGTGCTATGGCAGCGCGTGGCCAAGAATGCCGACGGCACGCCGCTGTTTCCGCTGGTCCTGGACCCCCAGCTCTTCGCGGTGGCCTTGCTGCTCGCCACCCTGACCGGGCTCGTCGCGGCCTTCGCGCCGGCCCGCAACGCGGCGCGCCTCGACCCGGTGGTGGCGATCCGTGGCTGAGGCCGTGGTGTCGACCGCAGCGCCGTCTAAGGTGCCGCCCGCCGCAGCCGAAGGCCCGCGCCCGGTCGTGCAGCTGTCCGGAGTGCGCAAGGCCTACAACCTGGGCCTGTCGAACGAATCCGAGGTCCTGCACGGGATCGACCTGATCGTCCGACACGGCGAGTTCTGCGCCGTGGTGGGTCCGTCGGGATCGGGCAAGAGCACGCTGCTGAACATCGTCGGCTTGCTCGACCGACCCACCGCGGGTACGGTGGAGGTGTGCGGGGAGCAGACCACGGTGCTGGACGATGGCGCACTGACGCGGCTGCGCGGCCACAGCATCGGCTTCGTCTTCCAGTACCACCACCTCATCACCGCCTTCACGGCGCTGGAGAACGTGATGCTGCCCATGCTGGGCGCCGCGTCGTTCGCCAACGACGCGATGCGGGTACGGGCCGAGGCGCTGATCGCCAGCGTGGGCCTGACGCCGTGGCAGGACAACGGGGCCGGCAAGCTGAGCGGTGGCCAGCAGCAGCGCGTGGCCATCGCACGGGCACTTGCGATGGGGCCGGCGCTGCTGCTCGCCGACGAGCCGACCGGCAACCTCGACACCAGGAGCGCCGACGAGGTGTTCGCGCTCCTGCAGCGCTTCAACACCGAGCACGGTACGACCGTGCTGTTCGTGACGCACAACGCCACCCTCGCCGAGCGATGCGACCGGACCATCGAAGTCATCGATGCTCGGCTTGCCGGGCCCTGATCGCGATGGTGGCGATGTCCGGGCTGATCTGAGAAGGGCCGACGATGGAATTCAAGGACTACTACGCCGTGCTCGGGGTCGAGCGCACCGCCACCCGGGACGAGATCAAGCGCGCCTATCGCAGGCTGGCGCGCAAGTTCCATCCCGACGTGAGCAGCGAGCCCGACGCCGAGGCCCGCTTCAAGGAGGTGGCCGAGGCGCACGAAGCGCTGATCGATGTCGAGCGCCGGGCGGCCTATGACGAGATCGCGCAGCGGCATGCGAACGGCCAGCCCTTCGAGCCACCGCCGGGCTGGGACAGCGGCTTCGAATACAGCGGCGCGGGTCCCGGAGGCATGCGGGGCCGGCAGCCTGGCGCCGGTTCGGCTGACGGCGCGGACTTCAGCCAGTTCTTCGAGTCGCTCTTCGGTCGTGGCGGGGCCGGAGACGACCAGGACATTCACCGCCGCCGCTCCGGCAGTGCGCGGGCGCACGGGCGCGATCATCACGCGAAGGTCGCCATCGAACTGCTCGACGCGTATCGGGGCGCCCTGCGCACGATCTCGCTGCGCATGCCGACGATCGACGCCGCGGGGCAGGTCATGATGCAGGTGCGCCAGCTCGAGGTCGCGATCCCCAAGGGGGTGCGCGATGGCCAGCACCTTCGGCTGGCGGGGCAGGGCGCCCCGGGTCAGGGGGGCGCGCCGGCCGGCGACCTGTACCTGGAGATCGAGATCCTGCCGCACCCGGTGTTCAGGCTCGACGGTGCCGACATCCATTTCGAGCTGCCGCTCGCGCCCTGGGAGGCGGCGCTCGGTGCCACCGTCACGGTGCCGACGCCCGACGGCAGCGTGCAGCTGGGCGTGCCCCCCGGGTCGGGGCAGGGGCGCAGGCTGCGCCTGAAGGGCAAGGGGCTGGCAGGCAAGGTGCCGGGCGACCTGTATGCGGTGCTGACCATCGCACTCCCCCCGTCGGCCTCGGAATCCGAGCAGGCCGCCTACCGCGTGTTCGCGCAGGCGTTCGCCGGCTATGACGCGCGCGCCGCGCTGGAGGCTTGAGGCCATGACGCAGTTCCATGTGCTTGCGACCACCGTGGTCGTCGTCGAAGAGCAGGTGTCCTTCACGCTGCCGGCGTTGTGCCGGGCCAGCGGTGCCGAGCCCGAATTGCTCGCTGCCCTGGTGGGCGAAGGCCTGCTCGCGCCGAGCGGGCAGGGTCTGGCCGATTGGGCGTTCGGTGGCGCCGCCCTGCCGCAGGCCCGCAGGGCGGCGCGGCTGGCTCGCGATCTGGATCTGGACCCGTCGGCCGTGGTCCTGGTGATGGGACTGCTGGCCGAGATCGATCGCCTGCGCCTGCAGCTCGCGCGCCATTGAGTCGGTGCGTTCTCCGGTGAACGGACTCGGCCGCAGCACGGCAGCAGGCAGACGTCGGGTCCCTGCGTCTCGGGCCGCTACCAGCCCTCGCTGCCGGGCGCGCCCTTGAAGGGACCGACGAGCTCGGGCGTGATCCACCCGCCGTAGAACCCGCCGGGCTGGGCCCGGACCGGCGCGCCCCCCACGCTGCACGTCAGCCCGTCGGCATAGAAGGCGACGCACGACGACAAGGCCTCGGCGCCCGCCATCGGACGCGGGTAGCTCCAGGCGACGGCGTCGATCCGGTCGTCGCCGTCGACCAGGCTCCAGTACTGCGCCGGTCCCTTCCATTCGCAGAATGACGAGCCGGCGGCCGGGCGCAGCAGGTCGCGTGCGACGTCGTCCCAAGGCAGGTAGAAGCCGGGCGGATGCGCGGTCTCCAGCACGAGCACGGCCCGGTGCGTCCGTGCCACCTCACGCGCCCCCCATCGGACGACCACCTCACGCGAGTCCGGCGCCAGCCGGGGTGGGCGCGGGAAGTCCCACACCGACACCTGGCCGGCGGCGGGTTCGGTGGCGAACGGCGGTCGAGCCTGGCCGCGCCAGTGCCAGTGCTCGCGTGCGGACGAGATCCAGGCGGGGAGGTCGCTCATCGGAGGGCGAGTTCCATCTGGGCACCGGCGGGCGGGCAGCGCTTGGCGATCCGGCTCGATGCACTGCACAATAGACCGGATCGCGACCGCTCGGTCGCTGATTCGCCAGGCAATGCGTCAGCAATCGGCCGCTCCTGCGACAACCTACAGTGTCCGGCGATGTATCGGCAATGAGAAACGCCGGGTTTGCCCCGGCGTTTTTGTCTGCTGCTGCGGCCCGATCGAGGCCTATTGTGAGTTCTGGATGTTGGATGCCTGCTTGCCCTTGGGCCCCTGCACGACGTCGAACTGGACCTTTTGGCCTTCCTTCAGCGATTTGAACCCGTTCATCTGGATCGCGCTGAAGTGAGCGAACAGGTCCTCGCCGCCGTCATCGGGTGTGATGAAGCCGAAGCCCTTGGCGTCGTTGAACCATTTGACAGTACCGGTTGCCATAACCCTGCCGTCCCTGAAGCGTTATTTGAATGTGTCGGACCGCGGGAAGGCTCCCACGGGCGCCGGCGGATTCTTTGTCAAAGGTCGGGGTACGTCAAGCTTCCAGGGTCCGGCCGTGGCGCTGACGGCCCCGCCTGTCGCAATCCGTGCCGGGGAACACCGATCGAATCGCTCAAGGTTGTGAATCCCTGCACAGACCCCATCAAAGAGTCGGGCAGCCTTGTTGCAGGGCAGGCCCGACCCGATAGAATGGTCGTTGCCATGGCCACGTCGCGTGATCCCTCGACAGTCCTCGAGAAGAAGGAGGCTCGGCTCAAGCCGCCTCCGATGTATGAGGTCGCTCTGCTGAACGACGACTACACTCCGATGGAGTTCGTAGTCGGGGTGCTGCAGAAGTTCTTTGGTATGGGTCGCGAGAAGGCGACCCAGGTGATGTTGAAGGTCCACCGCGATGGGCGGGGCGTCTGCGGGTTGTATCCCAAGGACGTCGCGGCCACGAAGGTGGAACAGGTTAGCGGATACTCACGCCAGCATCAGCACCCTTTGCAGTGCGTGATGGAGGAAGCATGATCGCGCAAGAGTTGGAAGTCAGCCTGCACATGGCCTTCGTCGAAGCGAGGCAGCAGCGGCACGAGTTCATCACCGTCGAGCACCTGCTGCTCGCGTTGCTGGACAACCCGTCTGCAGCGGAGGTGCTTCGCGCCTGCGCCGCCAACATCGACGACCTGCGCAAGAACCTTGGCAATTTCATCCGAGAGAACACCCCGGTCGTCCCCGGCAACGAGGAGATCGACACGCAGCCCACGCTGGGTTTCCAGCGGGTGATCCAGCGGGCGATCATGCACGTCCAGTCGACCTCCAACGGCAAGAAGGAAGTCACCGGGGCGAACGTTCTCGTCGCGATCTTCGGCGAGAAGGATTCGCACGCGGTCTATTACCTCCACCAGCAGGGAATCACCCGGCTGGACGTGGTCAACTTCATCTCGCACGGCATCACCAAGACGCCGCAGCCGAAGGAGCAGGCCAAGGAGGAGCCGCAGGAGCAGGGCGAGGAGAGCGCCGCGGCCGCCCAGCAGGGCGCGCTCGAGCAGTTCACCACCAACCTGAACGTGTCTGCCAAGGAAGGCCGGATCGATCCGCTGATCGGGCGCGAGTCCGAAGTCGAGCGGGTCATCCAGGTCCTGTGCCGCCGGCGCAAGAACAATCCGCTGCTGGTCGGCGAGGCCGGCGTGGGCAAGACCGCGATCGCCGAGGGCCTGGCCTGGCGGATCACCCAGGGCGACGTGCCCGAGGTGCTCGCCGAGTCGTGCGTCTTCTCGCTCGACATGGGCGCCCTGCTGGCCGGCACTAAGTACCGGGGTGACTTCGAGCAGCGCCTGAAGGCGGTGCTCAAGCAGCTCAAGGCCAACCCGCACGCGATCCTCTTCATCGACGAGATCCACACGCTGATCGGGGCCGGCTCGGCCTCGGGCGGCACGCTCGATGCGTCGAACCTGCTCAAGCCGGCGCTGTCCTCGGGCCAGCTCAAGTGCATCGGCGCGACCACGTTCAACGAGTACCGGGGCATCTTCGAGAAGGACCACGCGCTGTCGCGCCGGTTCCAGAAGATCGACGTGGTGGAGCCGACGGTCGAGCAGACGGTGCAGATCCTGCGCGGGCTGAAGTCGCGCTTCGAGGAGCACCACGGCATCAAGTACTCGTCGTCGGCCCTGTCGGCCGCGGCGGAGCTGTCGGCCAAGTTCATCAATGACCGTCACCTGCCCGACAAGGCGATCGACGTGATCGACGAGGCCGGCGCCGCGCAGCGGATCCTGCCGAAGTCCAAGCAGAAGAAGGTCGTCGGCAAGAACGAGATCGAGGACATCGTCGCCAAGATCGCGCGGATCCCGCCGACCTCGGTGTCGAGCGACGACCGCAGCAAGCTGCAGCACCTCGATCGCGACCTGCGCAACGTCGTGTTCGGCCAGGAGGCCGCCATCAATGCGCTGGCCGCCGCGATCAAGATGTCGCGCTCGGGCCTGGGCAAGCCGGACAAGCCGATCGGCTCGTTCCTGTTCTCCGGTCCGACCGGCGTCGGCAAGACCGAGGTCGCCAAGCAGCTCGCCTTCCTGATGGGCATCGAGCTGATCCGCTTCGACATGTCCGAGTACATGGAGCGACACGCGGTGTCGCGCCTGATCGGCGCGCCCCCGGGCTACGTCGGATTCGACCAGGGCGGGCTGCTCACCGAGGCGATCACCAAGAAGCCGCATTCGGTGCTGCTGCTCGACGAGATCGAGAAGGCCCATCCGGACATCTTCAACATCCTGCTGCAGGTCATGGACCACGGCACGCTGACGGACAACAACGGTCGCAAGGCCGACTTCCGCAACGTCATCGTGATCATGACCACCAACGCCGGTGCCCACGATCTGCAGAAGCGCTCCATGGGCTTCTCGGACAACAAGCAGGCGGGCGACGAGCTGCAGGAGATCAAGCGGATGTTCACGCCGGAGTTCCGCAACCGGCTGGACTCGATCATCTCCTTCAAGGCGCTGGATGAGGAGATCATCCTGCGCGTGGTCGACAAGTTCCTGATGTCGCTGGAAGAGCAGCTGCACGAGAAGAAGGTCGATGCGATCTTCACCGACCGGCTGCGCACGCACCTGTCGAAGAAGGGCTTCGATCCGCTCATGGGCGCACGCCCGATGCAGCGGCTGATCCAGGACACGATCCGCAAGGCGCTGGCCGACGAGCTGCTGTTCGGCAAGCTGGTGGGCGGCGGCAAGGTCACGGTCGACCTCGACGAGAGCGAGACTGTGCAGCTGTCCTTCGACGAAGCGCCTCCGTCGCCGCCGGCTCCTGCCGAAGGCGAAGAGGCGGTCGAAGTGGTGCCCGCCTGAGGATCGATGCTTGAACGGGTGCCCGCCTCGGCGGGCACACGACGGCCCGCCCTTCGAGGCGGGCTTTTTTTTGGGTCGTCGCGGACGGGCTGCGATGCCGAGGGGAGGCTGCCGGCCCTGCAGCGATCAGGCGGCGGGCAGCAGCATCCAGAAGGTCGCACCGCGGCTCGGCGCGCTCTCGAGCCCGACGCGCCCGCCATGCAGCTCGGCGACGCGCTTGACGATCGCCAGGCCGAGGCCCGAGCTGCCGCGCTGCTCCCGGTGCTTGCTGCCCTGGTAGAAGCGGTTGAAGACGCGGCCCTGGTCTTCGGCGGCCACGCCGGGGCCGCTGTCGGCGACCTCGACCCGCAGCCCCTCGCTGCCGGTGCCCACCCGAAGCTCGATCGTGCCTCCGGGCGGCGTCACGCGGATCGCGTTGTCCAGGAGGTTGCCGAGCGCACGTTCGATGAGACCGGCGTCGACGCGGGCGAGCGGCAGCCCATCGGGGTAGGTGACCCGCAGCTGCACGCCAGCCTCGTCGGCCCGGATGCCATAGCGCTGGGCGAGGTCGTCGGCGAGCTCGCCCAGCGCGATCGGCTCGCGCTCGATCCGCAGCTCCGGGTTGTCGAGCTTGGCGAGTTCGTTGAGCGCATCGGTGAGCCGCCGCAGGTGATGGGCGTTGTTCACCGCCGCGTCGATGAAGCGCTCGCGCGACTCGCGGTCCAGCGTGTCGGCCTTGAGCCGGATCGTCTCGAGCTGGCCGATCAGCGCGGTGAGCGGCGTGCGCAGGTCGTGCGACACGTTGGCGACCATCTCGCGCCGGTGGGCGTCGGTCTGCGTGACGCGGTCCATCTCCAGGCGCAGGCGCTCGAGTGTCTCGCGGAAGGTCCGTGACAGGCGCCCGATCTCGTCGTTGCGGTCGCGGAACGGGAACTCGGACTCGCACAGCGGCGCCGAGAAGCCGCCGCTGCGCACGCGCTCGGCGGCGCGCGTCAGCGCGGTGAGCGGCCGGGTCAGCAGCGCGATCATCGCGACGGTCAGCGCCACGCCGATCGCCAACGTCAGCAGGGCCACCTTGACCGCGGTCTGGATCGCATAGCTCTTGAGCAGTTCGGGCGTCTGCGTGCCGATGTCGGCGGCGCGGGCCACGACGTACAGCCAGCCGAGCTCCTTGCCGTCCCGCATCAGCGGGCGGGCGGCCACGATGCACGCCTTGTTCAGGTGGTCCGGGTCCATGCCGTCGATCGGCATCGACGCGTCGCGCGCCAGCGAGTCGCGGACCCGGGCGAGGTCGACCTGCCAGTTGCTCCAGAAGAGGCGATGTTCGCCCGAGGTCGCCAGCACGCGACCCTTCGGGTCGAGCAGGTACATGCCGGTGTTCGGCGAGAACACGGTGTAGGCCGCGAGCTTGTCGGAGAACGCGTCCGGATCGCGCTCGTAGCTCTCCCAGAGGTCCGGGTACATCTCGACCACGCGGTCGATGAACGCGCGGCTCTGCGAGTAGACGACGTCGGTGTAGTAGCTGCGCACCGACATGTGCATCACCGCGGCGAGCACGATCGCGGTCAGCAGGCCGGCGCCTGCGACCAGCATCAGCACCCGCGCGCGGAGGGAGTTCATCGCTCCTCGGTGAACCGGTAGCCCACCCCGCGCACGGTCAGCACGTAGCGGGGGTTGGCAGGGTCGGCCTCGAGCTTGGAGCGCAGTCGGTTGATGTGGGTGTTGACGTTGTGCTCGTAGCCTTCGTAGGTGGTCCCCCAGACCGCGTCGAGCAGCTGCACCCGGGTGAACACCCGCCCCGGATGCCGGGCGAGATGCGCGAGCAGGTCGAATTCCTTGGAGGTCAGCGGCAGCGACCGGCCCGCCAGCTTCACGTCGCGGCTCGCGCAGTCGACCACGAGCTCGCCCGCGGTGATCCGCTCGACACTGGCCTCGGCCGGCTGGCGTGCCATGTCGCGGCGGCGGAGCATCGCCTTGACGCGCGCCTGCAGCTCGGGGATCGAGAAGGGCTTGGTCAGGTAATCGTCCGCGCCGAGCTCCAGGCCCAGCACGCGGTCGATCTCGGTCGAGCGCGCCGTCAGCATCAGCACCGGCGTCGCGTTGCGCTCCATGCGCAGCGTGCGGACCACGTCGAGCCCGTCTCGGCCGGGCAGCATCACGTCGAGCACGATCATCGCGTAATCGCCGCTCTGGGCGGCCTTGAGCCCGGCGTTGCCGTCATGCACGCAATCGACGCGGTGACCGAGGTCGCGCACATGCATCGCGATGAGATCCGCGATGTCCTTCTGATCCTCGACCACCAGTATCCGGTGTTCCATCGTCTCTCCGGGAGCGAGAAGCAGTGTGCGCGCCGCGCATCGCACCCTGCTCGCGGCAGGATATCAAAACGGTCACGCCGGGACGGCGACGCCGGGGCGCGATGCGGCGAGACAAAAAAGAGATCCGCGCGCGATGGCCACGCCATGCGGGGTCGGCACAGTCCAGCCTCATGGGATCGACATCGTCCGGTCCCTCACCCGACCCCACCCGGAGTCCGACATGTCCGCCGCTCTCGCCCTCGACCCGACCGTCGACCTCGCCGTGCACCGCGGAGCGATGCTGCGCTTCGCGCGACGCCGCATCCGCGACGAGGCCCTTGCAGAGGATACCGTCCAGGATGCGCTGCTGGCCGCCCTGAGCGCCCGGCACAGCTTCCAGGGGCAGTCCGCGGTCCGCACCTGGCTGATCGGCATCCTGAACCACAAGATCCAGGACGCGTTCCGTCGCGAGACCCGCTACGTCAAGCTCGACGCGGTGGCGGACGACGGTCAGGACGCGGCCGACGATCGGCTCGAGCGCGCGGCCTCGATGCAGCCTACGACCGCCGACGACGACGATCCGATGCAGGAGGTGGCGCGCCGCCGGATGCATGCGGCGCTCGTCCAGGAAGTGGAGCGATTGCCCGAGGGCCTGCGTTCGGTCTTCATGATGCAGGCCATCGAAGGGGTCGCGACCCCGGAGGTCTGCGAGACGCTGAAGATCACCGAGGCCAACGTCTGGGTCCGGCTGCACCGAGCGCGCAAGCGCCTGGCCGGGCGCCTCGTCGAGCATCTCGAGCCGGCCTGAGGCGGGGGGCGGGGCGGCGCATGCCGCCCCGCTGCCGGACGTGCTGCAACCGCCGCGCGACACGATGCGGAATCGTTCGGCACCGCCACCACACACGTGCTGCAGCACGGAACCGCCCATCGGCATGGCCGCGCCTGCCATCCGTAGTGCCTAAGTCGCCGTGGGGGGGCGAGTCGAAGATGAGCCAATACCTCGACTTCGATGGCCGTTCCCCTCATGCACGCACTCGAAGCCGGTCAACTGAACCGGCTCCTTCGCGACCTCGAGCTCACTGCGCCGGTGGCGATCCGACGCGCCGCGCCGCAGGCAGAGCAGCACCTGTGGCTGCTGATCCGCCTGCGGGAGACGGACGTCGGCACCGATGCGACCTTCCAGCAGCGCCTGGCCCGTCACATCGGGCTGCGGGGCAAGCTGCGGGCGCGCAAGCAGTCGCTCTTCGATGTGCTGCAGGACATCAAATCGCTCGAGCGCCCGGCTTTCGAGGACGTGCTGTTGCGCGTCAGCGAGCTGACCGGGCAGATCGAGAAGTCCGTGGCGTCCTCGCTGCTGTCGCTGCTCGACCCCGAGCAGCCGTCCATCGACCGCGATCTGCGCGAACTGCTGCCGCGCTACGGCTTCCCGGTGCTGGCCGAGGCGCCGATGTTCGACGAATGCGTGGCCTGGCACCGCAGGCTGAGCGGCCTGTTCGAGCAGGTGACCGCGTCGACGCGCTGGGCGTCGATCTCGGGGCGTCTGGACGGCGGCCTGCCGACCGCGACCGGCGCGGTGCTGACCGAGGTGCGAAAGCTGAACCTGCACCTGAGCCATTCGCGGCGCGTGGTCGCGCTGATGCCCACGCTCGAGCCGGTGAACCGGATCGTCCGCCGACTGCCGGCAGCGGTCGCGGTGACCGCCGAGCCGGCCGGCATCCGCGCCAGCGGCCGGCTGCACCTGTGCCGCTGAGGGCGGGCAGGGCGTCAGCCCCCTGATCCGGCGCCGTCGAGGCGTCGGGCTGCCGCTCCCGCCGGCGCCATTCAGGCGTCGGCCACGGTCCCCAGCAGCAGGTACTCCATCAGGGCCTTCTGCACATGGAGCCGGTTCTCGGCCTCGTCCCAGACCACCGACTGCGGTCCGTCCATCACCTCGGCAGACACCTCCTCGCCGCGGTGGGCCGGCAGGCAGTGCATGAAGAGCGCGTCCGGCCGCGCCTGACGCATCATGTCCGAATCGACCTGCCAGTCCGCGAAGGCCGCCAGCCGGTCGCGGCTCTCGTCCTCGAAGCCCATGCTCGTCCAGACGTCGGTGCTGACCAGGTCGGCACCGGCGCAGGCCAGCATCGGGTCGTCGAAGCACTCGAGGTGAGCCGCATCGCGCGGCGACACCCGTGACGCGTCGATCCTGTAGCCGGGCGGCGTCGAGATCCGGATCCGGAAGTCCAGCAGCCCGGCGGCCTGGATCCAGGTGTAGGCCATGTTGTTCGCATCGCCGATCCAGGCGACCGTGCGGCCCGCGATCGGGCCGCGCTGCTCGATGAACGTGTACACGTCCGCCAGCACCTGGCAGGGGTGGTACTCGTTCGTCAGGCCGTTGATCACCGACACCCGGGAGTGCGCGGCGAAGCGCTCGACGATCGACTGTTCGTAGGTCCTGATCATCACCAGGTCGCACATTCGCGAGATGACCTGCGCGGCGTCCTCGACCGGCTCGCCGCGCCCGAGCTGCGAGTCGCGCGTGTTCAGGTAGACGCCGGCCCCGCCGAGCTGGTGGATGCCGGCCTCGAAGGACAGTCGGGTACGTGTCGACTGCTTCTCGAAGATCATTACCAGCGTGCGGTCGGCCAGCGGGTGATGGGGCTGGTAGCGCTTGAAGCGGTCCTTGATCACGCGCGTGCGCGCGAACAGGTGCTCGATCTCGGCGCGCTCGAAGTCGACGAACTGCAGGAAGTGCCGGATGGGGAGGGTGCTCATCGTCGTCTGCCCGTCAGGTCTGAGCGACCGGGCGCGACGCGACGTCGCGCAGGATCGGTGCCAGCGTGGCGACTGCGAGCTCGGCTTGCTCGCGCGAGAGGATCAGTGGCGGGAGCAGCCGCACGACGCTGTCGGCGGTGACGTTGAGCACGAGACCAGCCTTCAGCGCGAGGCCTACGACCTCGCCGCAGGGGCGGTCGAGCTCGATGCCGATCATCAGGCCGGTGCCGCGCACCTCGCGAACGCCCGGCACCCCGGCGAGCTCCCGGCGCATGCCGCCCATGAGGACCTCACCCATCGCGGTCGCATGATCGAGCAGTCCGTCCTCCTCCATGACGTCGATGGTGACCAGGCCGGCCCGCATCGCGAGAGGGTTCCCGCCGAAGGTCGTGCCGTGGTTGCCCGGCTTGAACACCTCGGCGGCGGCGCCGTGCGCGACCACCGCGCCCACCGGGATGCCGGAGGAGACGCCCTTGGCCAGCGGCATCACGTCCGGACGGATGCCGGCCCACTGGTGGGCGAACCACTTGCCGGTGCGGCCGGTGCCGCACTGCACCTCGTCGACCATCATCAGCCAGCCGCGGGCGTCGCAGAGCGCCCGGACCTGACGCAAGTAGTCGGTGCGGGCGGGCTGGATGCCGCCTTCGCCCTGGATCGCCTCGAGGAACACCGCGACGACGTTGGGGCGTTCCGCGGCGATGCGGTTCAGCGCGTCGATGTCGTTGAGCGGCACGCGCACGAAGCCGGGGACCAGCGGCTCGAAGCCCTTCTGCACCTTGTCGTTGCCCGTCGCCGACAGCGTCGCCAGCGAGCGGCCGTGGAAGGCCTTCTCGTAGACCACGATCTCGGGCAGGTCGATGCCGCGGTCGTGGCCGTACTTGCGCGCGATCTTGATCGCCGCCTCGTTGGCCTCGAGCCCCGAGTTGCAGAAGAAGACGTTGGTCATCCCCGACAGGTCGACCAGCCGCTGGGCGAGCTGTCGGCGCAGCGGGATCTCGAACAGGTTCGAGGTGTGGATGATCTTGGAGGCCTGGTCGGCGATCGCCGCGACCAGTCTCGGGTGGTTGTGCCCGAGGGTGTTGACCGCGATCCCGGCGAGCAGGTCGAGGTAGCGCCGACCGTCGGTATCGTAGAGCCACGCGCCGTCGCCTCGGTCGAACGCGACCGGCTGGGGGGCGTAGGTCGGCATCACGGGGCTGGCGGCGGTCATCGCGGTTCCTTCGCGGCAGGGCATCGAGCCTAAGGGGCTGAATTCTAGGGGATTTCCGGCCGTCCGGCGAATCGTCGGCCGGGTTCGGCCGCGGTGCCGCCGCGGTGCCGCCGCGGTGCCGTTATACTTTCGTATTGCTTTCCGAACCGGCGCTCTGCCCGGCCGATGTCGTCCGACACCCCGTCCCCGACCGTTGCCGCGACCGCCGTCGAACAGCTGCCGGCGACGCCTTTCCTGATCGTCGGCGTGACCTCCGCCGGTCGAGGCTTCCGGCCGAGCGACTGGGCGGACCGGCTCGCCGGGGTGATGGCCAGCTTCCAGCCCCCGGGCAGCGGCCCTCATTCGCACCTGCACTACTCCCCGTACGTCGTCCCCGGCCTGCACGGTGCCCACAAGTGCGTGCGGGTCGACCCCGCGATTTCCGAGGTCGAGCCGATGGCGCTGGCCTTCCTGCTGAACTTCGCCCGGGACAACGACCTGCAGCTCGTCATCAGTTCTGGCGGTGCGTGAACTTCCTCGCGTAACGTCCTGCGCGACAAGGCGTTTTTTTGTTGGAACCGCTTGCACAGCGATGCGCTCAGCAGTTTAAAATCTCGGTCGGACCCGACTTCGACCCGCCGACCCCCGCAGATGCCTGGAACCCGCCACGAACGCCCCGCAGCCGACGCTTCGAAGAGGGCGCCTGCACCGCCGGCATCGGGCGGCGATGCGCCGCGTCCCGAGATCCGAGTCGCCGCGTTCGGGCTCGCCGAGCGCTTCCAGCGGATGCTCGAGATCGTGTTCCGGCACGCTCGCCACAACCCGTACCAGTTCGTGCTGTCGGTGTCGCGCGGGCCCGGCGACTATGACCTGGCGCTGGTCGACATGACCGCCAAGGGCGGGCCGGAGGTCGCGCAGACGCTGCGCCGGCTGCCGGAGAACCGCCC
This sequence comes from Burkholderiales bacterium, assembly GCA_026399835.1. GTDB lineage: Bacteria > Pseudomonadota > Gammaproteobacteria > Burkholderiales > Burkholderiaceae_E > UBA4615. The sequence continues at coordinate 90,550 of JAPLQE010000069.1, forward strand.
GATCGTCACCGTGGGCCGCCGCGAGGACCCGACGCGGGCCTGCGACGACCTGACCCTGCAGCGATTCGCGATCAACCTGCTGGGGGTGCTGAACCGGACGGTCGAGCGCACCGTGCTGCGCCCGGCCCGGCTCGGCGCCGCGGCGATCGCCCGCAGCGCCGCCGCCCTGATGGGCCAGCTGGACGCCGAGACCCTTCTCGGGCGCAAGGCGCGCGCGCTGCTGATCGACGAGAGCCCCGCGGTCCGCCGTCAGCTGTCGCTGGCGCTGCACCAGATGGGGCTCGACTGCGAGGGCGTGGGCAGCGGCCGGGAGGCGCTCGACGTGATGGCGGTGCGCCGCTACGAGCTGGTGTTCCTCGAGGCCGATCTGCCCGACATGCCGGGACTGCGGCTCGCCCGCGACATCAAGCGCGACCCGGCGCTGCGTGGCATGCCGGTCATCGTCCTGACCCGCCGCACCGGGCCGCTGGACATGCTGCGCGGCGCCTGGTCGCGCTGCGACAGCTACCTGGTGAAGCCGGTGACGCTGCAGACACTGCGCGAGACCGTGGCCCGCTGCCTGCGCAAGTCGCTCGCATCGACGGTCCGGGGCGGGGCGGTCGCGCCCGCCTGAGCCGGGCGCGCGCTGCGGCGCACCGCAGATGCAGACGGGCGCCTCGGCGCCCGTCTCCACATCCCGGGCGCCTCGGCGCCCGTCTCCACATCCCGGGCGCCTCGGCGCCCGTCGTCCGGTGCCCGCCTGCGCGGGTCACCGGGCAGCCCTCACTTCACGCGACTCTTGTACTCGCCGGTGCGGGTGTCGATCTCGATCTTGTCGCCGATGTCCACGAACGCCGGAACGGGCAGCTCGAAGCCGGTCGGCTTGATGCGCGCGGGCTTCATGACCTTGCCCGAGGTGTCACCCTTGACCGCGGGTTCGGTGTACTCGACCTCGCGCACGACGCTGTTGGCCATCTCGAGCGAGATGGCGCGACCGTCGTAGAACACCACGTCGCAGGGCATGCCCTCGTCGATGTAGTTCAGCGCGTCGCCCATGCTCTCGGCCTCGACCTCGTACTGGTTGTACTCGGTGTCCATGAAGACATGCATCGGGTCGGCGAAGTAGGAGTAGGTGCACTCCTTGCGGTCCAGCATCAGCACGTCGAACTTCTCGTCGGCCTTGTACACCGACTCGGTGTTCGACCCATTGAGCAGGTTCTTGAGCTTCATCTTCACGACCGCGGAATTGCGGCCGGACTTGTTGTACTCGGCCTTCTGCACGACCATCGGCTCGGTGCCGATCATCACGACGTTGCCGGTGCGCAGTTCCTGGGCGGTCTTCATGGCTAGAGGATTGTCCTACGTTAGCCCGCGATTATAGCTTGCCGGCAACGAATTCGACGAGCCGGGCGGCGAGGTCGCGCCGCCGGGCCGCGTTCCGGGCCCAGCGCGCGGCGGCTTCGCGCAGTGCGGGCAGCGCTGGCAGCAGGCGATCGAGGGCTGCCGGCAGCCTGCCGGGATCGGCGGCCAGGGCCTCGGGGGCGGCGTTCCAGGCAAGCGACGTCTCGGTCAGTGCCGCCGCGGGCTCGGGACCCGGAGCGGCCGCCGCGCACCAGCCCTCGACGAACGCCCGGACCTTCGGCAGGTGCGCGTCTTCGGCCTGCCGGTAGGCCTGCCAGACCATCGGGCGCTGCGCCCATAGCCCACGCACGAACGACTCCTCGCCGCGCACGAAGTTCAGCGTGCTGCTCCACAGCAGCCGGTCGTAGTCGGCCTGCGGCACGAACGGCACCGGTACTGCCAGCGGATGGCCGGCTGCGGCTGGGGCCACGCCCGCGGGTACCAGCACGCGCCAGCCTTCATCCCGCGCGGCGAGCGCGTCGAGGAGGGCCAGGGCGGGTGCGTCCGGATAGCAGAAGAGCGAGGCGATCGGCTCGCCGGGGCGCGCTGCGACGCCGATCGAGGCGAGGAAGACGCCGCGGGCCGCGTCGTCGAACGCATCGTGGCGCGCGAGCAGATCGGACTCGCGCAGCAGCCCGCCGGTGGACGCGTCGAATCCGGGAAAGAAGAAGTGCTCGACCAGTCCGTCGGACTTCGGCGAGGGCAGGCCGTGGTGCGAGCGCACCCAGCCTTCGGCGGACAGGTACTCGAGGTCGACCCAGACCGGCCGGCGCGCGCCCATCGCGGCACGGTAGCCCGCGGGCAGGGTGCAGCCGAGGGCGCCGATGACGACGTCGGCGACCTCTTCTGCATCCGGGGCCGAGAGCCGAGTATCCGCCTCGTGCCAGGCCTCGATCCGTACGCCGTCGAGCACCGTGCCTGCGGCGGCGCCCGGCTGCAGCGCCCGCAGCGTCGAGAGGTCGTCGATCCAGAGACGCACCTGAAGGCCGTGCTCGCGCACGAGCTGGCGTGCGAGCCGCCAGCAGAAGCCCGCGTCGCCGTAGTTGTCGACGACACGGCAGAAGACGTCCCAGCGGGTGCCGCGCACGCGTCGGTCCCGATCGCTCATGGGACGGGCGGCGATGACGCGCGAGGGGGTTGCGCGGGCATTCAGCCCCGCAGCAGCAGCTCGCGCAGGCGTCGCAGGCTGCTGGCGTCGCCGCGCCGCGAGAACGGCAGCGGGAGCGGGGAGGCGCCCCAGTTGACCGTTCCCTTGAGCTCCCAGACGGTTTCCGGAAGTGGTCCGGCCACCAGCCGAGCGATCACGGCGCGCAGGTCGGCGGTGGCGACGTCGAGGGCCAGCGGCAGCTCCTTGGCGCCGCCCGCAGGCAGCACGAAGCGCTGCTCGGCGACCTTGCCCAGCGCGAGCGGCCGACCGAGGATCGCCAGATCGAAGTACAGATTCGAGAGCGGGATGTCGATCGTGTTCGGGTTCTGCGTCGCGATGCGCACCGTGAAGCGCACGCGCTCGGCGGTGACCGAGTCGACGGCAAGGTCCGAGAATGCGACCGTCGGGGGCTTGAGGTCAGCCGGCGGCAGCAGCGAGCCGCAGGCGGCCGTGCCCACGCCCGCGGACCCGACGGCCAGCAGCGCACCGAGCGTGCGGCGGCGGGCCGGGGAACGCGCACGGGTGCGGTCCACCGCTAGAGCCTCGAGAGCCGCTCGAGCGCGAGCCCGAGCGTCTCGTCCTTCTTCGCGAAGCAGAAGCGCACGATGCCGTGCTCGACCGGCTCGGCGTAGAACGCCGACAGCGGGATCGCGGCGACGCCGATCTCGGTGGTCAGCCACTTTGCGAACTCGGCCTCGGGCAGATCCGAGATCGCGGTGTAGTCGACCATCTGGAAGTAGGTGCCCTGGCCGGGGTACAGGCGGAACCGCGTGTGGGCGAGGCCGGCACGGAACAGGTCGCGCTTGCGCTGGTAGAAGGCGCCGAGCTCGAGGTAGGGCGCGGGGTCGGCCATGTAGGCCGCCAGGCCGTGCTGCACCGGCGTGTTGACGGTGAACACGTTGAACTGGTGGACCTTGCGGAACTCGGCCGACAGGGCCGCGGGCGCGGCGCAGTAGGCGACCTTCCAGCCGGTCACGTGATAGGTCTTGCCGAACGAGGACACCACGAAGCTGCGCTCGGCCAGCGCCGGATAGCTGCATGCCGAGCGGTGCGGCTCGCCGTCGAACACCATGTGCTCGTAGACCTCGTCCGAGATCACGAACAGCCCGCGGTCGACCGCGATCGACTCGAGCCGGCGCATGTCGGCGTCCGACATCGTCTGGCCGCTGGGGTTGTGCGGCGAATTGACCAGGATCGCGCGGGTGCGCGGCGTGACCGCAGCCTCGATGCCGTCCCAGTCGACACGGAAATCCGCAGTCATCCCGACGCGCACCGCCACGCCGCCGGTGAGCTCGATGTTCGGGATGTAGCTGTCGTAGGACGGCTCGACGACGATGACCTCGTCGCCCGGCCGAACCAGCGCGAGGATGGCCGTGAAGATCGCCTGCGTGGCGCCCGCGGTGACGGTGATCTCGGTGTCGGCGTCGTAGCGGCGGCCGTACAGGCGTGCGACCTTGTCGGCGATCGCGCGGCGCAGCGCCGGGACGCCGGCCATCGGCGGGTACTGGTTGTGTCCGGCGCGCATCGCGTCGGCGACCGCGTCGACCAGCCTCGGATCGCAGTCGAAGTCGGGGAAACCCTGGCCGAGATTGACCGCGCCGCGCTCGGCGGCAAGGGCCGACATCACGGTGAAGATCGTCGTGCCCACCTTGGGCATCTTGGTCTCGAGGACCGGGGCAGGCGGCGTTCCGGGTGCGTTCATGGTCGTGCGGGAGGTGTCATGTCGATTATAGGCGGGGGCATCTGGGCCGCCCGCCAGTCCTCGGGGGTGCCGATCCGGATCGCGAAGCGGCGCTGCGCGATCCGGCGCAGCCGCAGCAGCGCCTTGTCGCGCGAGACCAGCCAGTCGACGCGCAGGGCCACCGCGAGGTCGATGAACATCCGGTCGTCCGGGTCGCTGCAGGGCAGGCGGCAGTCCGCGGCGGGCGCGTGCAGCACGACGGCGGCGCGCTGTCGCTCGCAGGCGGCGCCCTGCGCCGCGGCATCGAGCCCGAAGTGCGGACGCCTCACGACCGCGGCGAACTCGTCGAGCATCGGCGCGGTGGCGTGCAGCCGCACGAGGCCGGTGTCGACCGCGTGCCCGAGCGGCGCCAGGCGGGCGTCGTCGAACACGAGCCAGTCGAGCCACACGTTGGTGTCCAGGATCAGCGTCGTCATGGCCTTTGCGCCCGCCCCTATAATGCCGCCGCCCGTGTTCCGGGCATCCACCAGGACCCGCTCGCATGCTGATCGTGCTGTCGCCCGCCAAGACGCTCGACTACGCGTCTCCGATCGTCGACGTCGCGCCGACGAAGCCCGAGTATTCGGCCGACGCGAAGCGCCTCGTCACGCGGCTGCGCGAGCTGTCGCCGGCCCAGGTCGCGTCGCTGATGGACCTGAGCGATCCGCTCGCCGCCCTGAACGTGGCGCGCTATGCCGCCTACCGCGTCGCGCCGAAGCCGGCCGACGTGCGCCCGGCGGTGCTCGCGTTCGACGGCGACGTCTACGACGGGCTCGGTGCGCGTGCGCTCGACGCCGATGCGCTCGCGTTCGCTCAGCGGCACCTGCGGATCCTGTCGGGCCTGTACGGCGTGCTGCGCCCGCTCGACGCGATGCAGCCCCACCGGCTGGAGATGGGTACGCGCCTGGAGAACGAGCGCGGACGCGACCTGTATGCCTTCTGGGGCGATCGCCCCGCCAGGACGCTGCGGCGTGCGCTGCGCGAGGCCGGCGGCGGCACGCTGGTCAACCTGGCGTCGGAGGAGTACTTCCGGGCGGTCGACGTCGCGGCGCTGCGCGCACCGGTCGTGCAGCCGGTCTTCCAGGACCGCCGTGGCGATGCCTGGAAGGTGATCTCGTTCAACGCGAAGCGCGCGCGCGGTGCGATGACCCGGTGGGCGATCGAGCGGCGCATCGATGCGCCGGAGGCACTGAAGGCCTTCGACGCCGACGGCTGGGCGTTCGATGAGCGGGCCTCGGACCCGCGTACCTGGGTGTTCAGGCGCGACGCCGGCCGAGGCGACGCCGACTGACGGGGCCGCGCGCGGCGCGGCGCAGCCGTCCCGCTGGCCTCGGCCCGCACCAGGTCGTGGCCAGGGCCCGACCGGAGGCTTACTCGACCGTGGCTTCGACGCGGCGCGCCTCACGGTCGTTGCCGTCGCCCTGGGCTTCCTGGGGCTTGCGAAGCGTGATGCGCGTATCGGCGACGCCGGCCGCGCCCAGCGCGTCACGGACGGCGAAGGCGCGCTGCTTGGCGAGCTCCGCGTTCTGCTCCGGATTGCCGGTCTTGTCGTGGTACCCCGAGATCGCGATGCGGGCCGCGGCGTTCGCCTTCAGTGCGTCGACGACCGGCGCCAGTGCGGCAGCGCCATCGGCGGGCAGGGCGGTGACGCCGCTGTCGAAGTAGACCTTCGCGACGAGCGGGGTCGAGGCGGGCGCTGCGGTGGCCGGTGCCTCGCTGCCGGCGTTCAGGCCGACCACGCCGGCCAGCAGCGCGATCGTCACCGACAGGGCGACGGCGATGCCGAGGATCCAGCCGATGAGGGTGTTGTCGCTGTCGTCTTCCATGGTCGTCTTCCGCGAGCGGCCCGAAGGCTCAGGATGCAAAGCCCTCGATTATAGACGCGCCGGCCCGACCACGACCGGTTCGGGCTCGAGCTCGACGCCGAAGCGCGCGCCGACCGAGTCGCGGATCCGGCGGGCGAGCGCGAGCAGCGCGGCGCCGCTCGCCTGTCCGTGGTTGACCAGCACCAGCGCATGGGCGGCGTGCACGCCGGCATCGCCCTCCCGGTGGCCCTTCCAGCCGCAGCGCTCGATCATCCAGGCCGCAGACAGCTTCACGCGCTCGCCGGCCGGCCAGGCGGGCAGCCCCGGCTCGCGTGAAGCCAGGGCCTGCGCCTGCGCCGGATCGACCAGCGGGTTCTTGAAGAAGCTGCCCGCATTGCCCAGCACCGCTGGATCGGGCAGCTTGCGCCGGCGGATGGCGCTGACCGCGTCCGCGACGTCGACCGGGCCCGGATCGCCGCGGCCGGCCCGCGCCAGCTCGTCCCGGATCTCGCCGTAGTCCAGCCGCAGCCGGGGGCGGCGGGACAGCCGGTAGCGCACTGCCGTCACCAGCCAGCGCCCGGCATCCGGGCCCTTGAAGACGCTGTCGCGATAGCCGAAGGCGCAGTCGGCAGCGTCGAAGCGGCGCGCAGCGCCGGTGTGCAGCTCGAGCGCATCGAGCGAGTCGAAGGCCTCGCGCTGCTCGACGCCGTAAGCCCCGATGTTCTGGATCGGGGCGGCGCCCGTCGTGCCGGGGATGAGCGCGAGGTTCTCCAGCCCGAAGGCCCCCTGCGCGAGGCTCCAGCGCACCAGGCCGTCCCAGGGCTCGCCGGCGCCTGCTTCCACCAGCACCGACTCGCCGTCGTTCGCGACGATGCGCCGGCCGGGCAGGGCGACCTGCAACACCGGCTGCTCGAGATCGCCGGTGATCAGCAGGTTGCTGCCCGCGCCCAGCACCAGCGGCTCGCCGCCGGCCTCGTCGCGCAGCGCGCGCAGCACGGACGGCAGGGCATCGGGCGTGTCCACGCGCCACAGCACGCGGGCGCGGGCGTCGATGCCGAAGGTGTTCAGCGCGCGCAGCGGCGCGTCGGCGACGCGGACGGCCGCCACGGTCAGCTCGGCGAGTAGGCGAGCCGAACGTAGATCGGCGCGTAGGCGGCGGCCTGCGTGATCTCGATCAGCGATTCCTTGGCCAGCTCGAGCAGCGCGATGAAGGTGACCACCACCACCGGCACCCCGCGCGTCGGATCGAACATCTCCTCGAACTCGGCGAAGCGGCGGTCCTGCAGCGTGCGCAGCACGATCGTCATGTGCTCGCGCACCGACAGCGCCTCGCGGCTGATCCGATGGTGCTGGACGAGCTTGGCGCGGCGCAGGATGTCCGCCCAGGCGCTGCGCAGGTCGACGACGTTCACCTCGGGCAGCTGCACGTCGATGGTCTGCTCGAGCAGCACCTGCGCACGCAGGAAGTCCCGTCCGACCTGCGGGATGCGGTCGATCTGCAGCGCGCCGAGCTTGATGCGCTCGTACTCGAGCAGGCGCCGCGCGAGCTCGGCGCGCGGATCCTCGACCTCCTCGCCGGTATCGGCGCGGCGCACCGGCAGCAGCATCCGCGACTTGATGTCGATGAGCAGCGCCGCCATCAGCAGGTAGTCGCCTGCGAGCTCTAGGTTGCTGCGGCGGATCTCCTCGATGTAGCCGAGGTACTGCCGGGTCACCTCGGCGAGCGGGATGTCGAGGATGTTGAAGTTCTGCTTGCGGATCAGGTAGAGCAGCAGGTCCAGCGGACCCTCGAAGCTCTCGAGGAACACCTCCAGCGCATCGGGCGGGATGTACAGGTCCTGCGGCAGGCGGTGCAGCGGCTCGCCGTGGATGCGGGCGAAGACCAGCTCGGCCTGGAGAGCCACGCCACCGGCGGCCACGGCGGCCACGGTGGCCGGGTCCGGCACGGCGCTCGGGACGGGCGTCGCATCCGCCGGCACGGCGGCGTCGGCGCTCACGCGATCAGGACTCGGTCTGGTACGGGTACGGTTTCTGCGGGACCTTCGCGTCCCGCCAGCGGCGGGTCTGCTCGAGGTCGACCGGCTCCTTGTCCCACCAGATCGCGCGCCCCTTCTGCTGCTCGGCGTCGAGGTGCGGGCGCTCCTGCTTGAGCTGCTTGATGAACTGCGTGATGTCGGATTCGTACGCGGCCATGGCGGCGGTCCAGCAAGGGGTAAACGCGGTATTTTACGACAACCCGCCCAACTGGAGACCGACGATGCACGAGCCGACCCGCCGGACGGTGCTGGCCGCGATCGCGCTGGCGAGCGCCGCGGCCATCGCCGGCTGCGACTACGTGGCGCAGAAGAGGCTCATCGCCGGCCAGCATTCCGAGCACGACGTGCGGGCGCTGATGGGCGTGCCCACGATGGTGTGGGACCGCGCCGACGGCGCGAAGGAGTGGGACTACGTGCGGGCGCCGCAGGGCACCGAGACGATCCGCGTGACGATCGGGGCCGACGGCCGCTTCCAGGGCATGGAGAACATCCTGACGCAGGCCCAGTTCGCCAAGGCCCGTCCGGGCATGAGCGGCGAGGCGCTGACGCGGCTGCTGTCCAGGCCCACGCAGGTCGAGCAGTACCCGCTCAAGCCCGAGGTGGTCTGGAGCTGGCGCTGGCAGGACGGCAACTCGAAGCGGCGCTTCAATGCCCATTTCGACCCGGCCACCGGACGGGCGGCGCGGTTCACCTTCACCGAGGATCCGCAGGAGCAGCCGGGGGCCTGAGCGCCGCCTCGTCCGCCGCCTCGTCCGCCGGAACCCGGTGGCGCTCGCGCAGGGCCGCCAGCGCCTCGTCCAACCCGTCGAACACGTTGTGCGGCCCGATCCGCTCGAGCATGCCCGAGCGTTCGAGCAGCGACAGCGGCTGCTCGGTCGGCTCGGCGAGCACCAGCGTGCCGCCGCGCCTGTGCAGCTGCTCGAACATCGTCTCGAGCGCATCGAGCCCGGTGGTGTCGATGTTGATCACGTGGCCGAGCTCCAGCACCAGCACGTCCGGCTGGTGGCGCTTGGGGTCCACGAGCGCCTCCAGCGTGCCGACCGATCCGAAGAACAGCGAGCCGAAGAGCCGCCATGCCTCGACGCGCGTGCCGTCGCCGAGGGTCGCGAGGTCGGCCGGCAGCCGCACCGGATCGAGCCGCGTCAGGCTGGAGATCCGCCAGATGAAGAACAGCGTCGCCAGCACCAGGCCGACCTCGACGGCGACGGTGATGTCGAAGGTCACGGTCAGCGCGAAGGTCGCGAGCATGATCGTGCGGTACGGCATCGAGAACCGGCGCAGCCGCGCGAACGCCGACCAATCGCCCATGTTCCAGGCGACGAAGAGCAGGATGGCCGCGAGCGTGGCCATGGGGATGTCGCGCGCCAGCGGCGCCAGCACCAGCACGATGGCCAGCAGCGTGGCCGAATGGACGATGCCGGCGACGGGCGTGCGCGCCCCGGTGCGGATGTTGGTGACCGTGCGGGCGATCGTGCCGGTGGCGGCGATGCCGCCGAAGAGCGGCGACACCACGTTGGCCACGCCCTGCGCCATCAGCTCCTGGTTCGGGTCGTGACGGTCGTCGGTCATCCCGTCGGCCACGCGCGCGCAGAGCAGCGACTCGATGGCGCCGAGCAGCGCGATCGAGATGGTCGGGCCGACCAGGTTCTGCGCGCTCGCCCAGTCGAAGGACGGCAGCGCGAACGGCGGCAGGCCCTGCGGGATCCCGCCGAAGCGGGTGCCGATGGTGTCGACCTGCAGTCCGAAGACCGCGACCGAGACGATGCCGAGGGCCAGCACCGCGATCGTGCCCGGCACGCGGGCCAGGGCACGTCGCCATCGCGCATGGTTGGGCCGGTACGACTTCGGCCAGAGGACGATCGTCACGAGCGAGACCACGCCGAGCCACTGTGCTGCCCAGTTGACCGTGGACAGATGTCCCCAGAGGGTGCCGAGCTGGGAGAAAAAGTTGGCGGGCATCTTCGGGATCGACAGCCCGAGGAAGTCCTTGATCTGCTGCATCGCGATGATCACCGCGATGCCGTTGGTGAAGCCGGTGACGATCGACACCGGGATGTAGCGGATCAGCTGGCCGAGCCGCAGCGCGCCCATCGCGAACATCAGCACGCCGGCCATCATCGTCGCGATCAGCAGGTTGGCCACACCGTAGCGCTCGACGATCGCGTAGAGCAGCGCGACGAACGCGCCCGCCGGCCCGCCGATCTGCACCCGCGAGCCGCCCAGGGCCGAGATCATGAAGCCGGCGATGATCGCGGTGAAGATGCCGGCCTCGGGCTTGACACCGCTGGCGATGCCGAAGGCCATCGCCAGCGGCAGCGCGACCACCCCGACGGTGATGCCCGCCGACAGGTCGGCGGTGAAGTCCTCGCGCCGGTAGCCCTGCAGCGCGTCGACGAGGCGGGGGCGGAAGACCGGCAGCTTCATGGGCTCGGGCGTCAGGCGCGCGGGGCGTTCGACCTCGGCGGCCAGCCGCTCGCTCTGGCCGTGGCCGCGCTGACGACGACGCGGCCGGACATCGCTCAGCGTACCTTCATGCCGGGTTGCGCCCCGTCCTGCGGGTCGAGCAGGAAGACGCCGCCGCCGTCGTCCGGGAACGAGGCCGCGAGCACCATGCCCTCGGACAGGCCGAACTTCATCTTGCGCGGCGCGAGGTTGGCCACCATGACAGTGAGCCGGCCGGTTAGCTGCTCGGGCGCGTGCCACGTGCGGATGCCCGAGAACACCGTCCGCATGCGGCCCTCGCCGGCGTCGAGCGTGAGCCGCAGCAGCTTGTCGGAGCCGTCGACGGTCTCGGCCGCCACGATCCGCGCGATCCGCAGGTCGACCTTGGCGAACTCGTCGATCGAGATCGTGCCCTCGGCGGCCGGCGGGGCGGCCGCGGCCGCAGCGGACTTGCCGCCGCTGCCCTTCGAGGCCGTCGGCGCGGCCGTCGCAGCCGGTGCCGCGGCGGCCGGCGAATCGAACAGCGCATCGAGCTGCTTCGGGTCCACCCGCGTCATCAGGTGCTGGTAGGCCTCCAGGCGGTGGCCCTCGGGCAGCGGCTCGGCGAGCGCGGCCCAGTCGAGCGACGGCAGGTTCATGAAGGCCTGCACGCGTCCGGCCATCGCCGGCAGGACCGGCGCGAGCAGCAGCACCAGGTCGCGGAAGGCGCGCAGCGCCGTCGAGCAGCAGCGGTGCAGCTCGGCCGCGCGTGCCGGGTCCTTCGCCAGATCCCACGGCTTCTCGGCGTCGACGAACTGGTTCACCGCATCGGCGAACTGCATGATCTCGCGCAGCGCCTTGCCGAACTCTCGCTGCTCGTACAGCGCGGCCACCGCCTCGGGGCCGGCCCACGGTCGGGCGAAGCCCTCGTGCGCGCCGTGATCGATCGCGGCGAGGCGCCCGTCGAAGCGCTTGGCGAGGAAGCCCGCGCAGCGACTCGCGATGTTGACCAGCTTGCCGACCAGGTCCGAGTTCACCCGCGCGACGAAGTCCTCGGGGTTGAAGTCGATGTCCTCGACGCGGGCGTTGAGCTTGGCGGCGAGGTAGTACCGCAGCCACTCCGGATTCATGCCCAGTTCGAGGTAGCGCAGCGGCGACAGCCCGGTGCCGCGCGACTTGCTCATCTTCTCGCCGGACACGGTGATGAAGCCGTGCACGTTCACGCGGTCCGGGACCTTGTAGCCGGCGAACTTCAGCATCGCCGGCCAGAACAGCGTGTGGAAGTAGATGATGTCCTTGCCGATGAAGTGCACCTGCTCGACATCGGCGTCGGGTGCGACGAAGGACGCGAAGTCCAGGCCGCGCTTGGCGCAGTTCGCCTTGAGCGAGGCGAGGTAGCCGACCGGAGCATCGAGCCACACGTAGAAGTACTTGCCGGGCGCGTCCGGGATCGGGATGCCGAAGTAGGGCGCGTCGCGCGAGATGTCCCAGTCGGCCAGGCCGCCGGTCTTCGTGCCGTCGTCTGCGGTCGTGCCCTCGAGCCACTCGCGGGCCTTGTTCGCCACCTCGGGCTGCAGCCGACCGTCGAGCGCCCAGCCCTTGAGGAACTCGACGCAGCGCGGGTCGGACAGCGAGAAGAAGTAGTGCTCGGACTGCTTCATCACCGGGGTCGCGCCGGTGATCGTCGAGTACGGGTTCTTCAGTTCGGTGGGCGCGTAGACCGCGCCGCAGACCTCGCAGGAGTCGCCGTACTGGTCCTTCGCCCCGCAGTTCGGGCACTCGCCCTTGATGTAGCGGTCGGGCAGGAACATGCCCTTGACCGGGTCGTAGAACTGCTCGATGGTCCGCGTCGAGATCAGCCCCGCGGCGCGCAGCTTGCGGTAGATGTCCTGCGAGAGCTCGACGTTCTCGGGCGAGTCGGTCGAGTGCCAGTGGTCGAAGGAGACGTGGAAGCCGTCGAGGTACTGCGGGCGCTCGGCGGCGATCCGTGCGACCAGCTGCTGCGGCGTGATCCTCTCGGACTCGGCCTTGAGCATGATCGGCGCGCCGTGCGCGTCGTCGGCGCAGACGAAGTGCACCTCGTTGCCCTGCATCCGCTGGAACCGCACCCAGATGTCGGCCTGGATGTACTCCATGATGTGGCCGATGTGGAACGAGCCATTGGCGTAGGGCAGGGCGGTCGTGACGAAGAGGCGCCGGGGCATGGAGAGGTCTCGCGGAGCCGGGCGTCGCCGGCGAAAACCCCGAGTTTAGCGCGGCAGCGCGTCGTGTCCGCGGCCCGCCGAGCTGGGCCGCACGGGGCGGCCGCGCCGCCCGGCGGGGCATTGCATTTCGGATAGACTCCGTCCCCGGTCCGTGGCGGCTGCCGCGACCGTCCCCCCGCAGCGATCCTGGAGTGGTCATGGCCGTCACGGTCGAGCAAGTGAGCGCGGCGCTGGCCGGCGTCGTTGATCCGAACACCGGGCGCGACCTCGTCGCGTCGAAATCGGCGCGCAACCTGCGCGTCGACGGCGGCCACGTCAGCGTCGACATCGAGCTCGGCTACCCGGCCCGCAGCCAGATCGATCCGATCCGCCGCGCGGCGGTCGACGTGATCCGCGCGCTGCCCGGCGTCGAGAACGTCAGCGCCAACGTCTTCCAGAAGATCGTCGCCCACACGGCGCAGCGCGGCGTGAAGCTGCTGCCCGGCGTGAAGAACATCATCGCGGTCGCCTCGGGCAAGGGTGGGGTCGGCAAGAGCACCACCGCCGTCAATCTGGCGCTGGCGCTGGCCGCCGAGGGAGCGCAGGTCGGCATGCTCGACGCCGACATCTACGGGCCTTCGCAGCCTCAGATGCTCGGCATCTCGGGCAAGCCCGAGAGCGTCGACGGCAAGACGCTCGAGCCGATGGAAGGCCATGGCATCCAGGCGAGCTCGATCGGCTTCCTGATCGACACCGACACGCCGATGGTCTGGCGCGGCCCGATGGTCACGCAGGCGCTGGAGCAGCTGCTGCGCGAGACGAACTGGCGAGACCTCGACTACCTGATCGTCGACATGCCGCCCGGCACCGGCGACATCCACCTGACGCTGTCGCAGAAGATCCCGGTCACGGGCGCCGTGATCGTCACCACGCCGCAGGACATCGCGCTGCTCGACGCCCGCAAGGGTCTCAAGATGTTCGAGAAGGTGGGTATCCCGATCCTGGGCATCGTCGAGAACATGGCGATCCACGTCTGCACGAACTGCGGCCACGCCGAGCACATCTTCGGCGCCGGCGGCGGCGAGCGCATGGCCCGTGACTACGACGTCGAGTACCTCGGAGGCCTGCCGCTGGACATCCGGATCCGCGAGCAGACCGACTCGGGCAACCCGACGGTCGTCGCCGAGCCGGACGGCGAGATCGCGCAGGCGTACAAGACGATCGCGCGCCGCGTCGCCGTGAAGATCGCCGAGCGCGCGAAGGACATGTCGCTCAAGATGCCGGCGATCGTGGTGCAGAACACCTGAGCACGCTGCCGATCGGCCCGGGCTGCGGTCTTGCGGGCGCTATATCCGGTGGGATATAACAGGCGTGCCGCTTTGTCCCGATGCTCCGGCCCGCCCCGAGTGATGCGCCCGCCCGCTTCCTGCCTCCGCCGCATCCTTGCCGTCCTGAAAGCGGCAGGGCTGCGTGCGCTGCTCTGCGTTCTGGCGCTCGGCTCGGGGCCGGTCCTCGCCGATCCGGTGGTGTTCGCCGCGGCGAGCCTCAAGGAGGCGCTCGACGCGGCCTCTGCCGCCTGGGCGAAGCAGTCGGGCGCGCGCGCCTCGATCTCGTACGCGGCCTCGTCCGCGCTCGCGCGCCAGATCGACCAGGGCGCGCCCGCGGACGTCTTCGTGTCCGCCGACGGGACCTGGACGGCGTGGCTGGAGGGGCGCGGCCGGTTGCGCGCCGGCTCGGTGGCGCCGCTGCTGACCAACCGGCTCGTGCTCGTCGCGCCCGCAGCCGGCCCGGGGCCGGTGCTGCGGCTCGCGCCCGGCGTGCCGCTGGCGAGCGCGCTGGGCACCGATGGCCGGCTCGCCGTCGGCGACGTCGCGGCCGTGCCTGCGGGCCGCTACGCGCGAGCGGCGCTGGAGTCGATCGGCGCCTGGCCGTCGGTGTCCGGCCGGCTCGCGCAGTCCGAGAACGTGCGCGTCGCGCTGACGCTGGTCGCCCGCGGCGAGGCGCCGCTGGGCATCGTCTACGCGACCGACGCGCTCGCCGAACCGAAGGTCCGGGTCGTCGACACCTTCCCCGAGGCCGCCCATCCGCCGATCGTCTACCCGATCGCGATCGTGGCCGGCACGCGCTCGTCGCGGGCGCAGGGCTACGTCGACTTCCTGCGCTCGCCGGCCGGCCTGGCGGTGTTCGCGGCGCACGGCTTCGGCCCGGCGCCGCGCTGAGTCCGGACACCGCGTGCTCGAGCTGTCTCCCGACGACTGGGTCGCGTTGCGCCTGAGCGTGAAGGTCGCGCTGGTTGCCACGCTCGGTGCGCTGCCGGTGGCCATCGCGGTGGCGACGCTGCTGGCGCGCGCCCGCTTCCCGGGCAAGACCCTCGTCGACGCGCTGGTGCACCTGCCGCTGGTGATGCCGCCGGTGGTCACCGGGTACCTGCTGCTGCTGGCGTTCGGCCGGCGCGGCCCGGTCGGCGAATGGCTCGAGTCCACCTTCGGGCTGGTGCTGTCCTTCCGCTGGACGGGTGCCGCGCTCGCCTGCGCGGTGATGGGCTTTCCGCTGATGGTCCGCGCGATCCGGCTGTCGATCGAGGCGGTGGACGTGCGGCTCGCCGCGGCCGCGGCCACCCTCGGCGCACCGCCCCTGTGGTCGTACGCGACGGTCACGCTGCCGCTCGCGCTGCCCGGCGTGCTCGCGGGCGCCGTGCTGTGCTTCGCCAAGGCGCTCGGCGAGTTCGGTGCGACCATCACCTTCGTCTCCAGCATCCCCGGCGAGACCCGCACGCTGCCTTCGGCGATCTACGCGGCCACCCAGACGCCCGGCGGCGACGCGAGCGCGCTGCGGCTGACGCTGGTCGCCGTCGCGGTGTCGGTGGCGGCGCTGGCACTCTCGGAGTGGCTCGCGCGGCGGGTGCGGCGCGCGGTCGGAGCGGGCGCGTGATCGAGGTCGACGTGCGTCTGGCGCGGGGCGATTTCCGCCTCGCCTGCGCGTTCCGCTCCGACACCGGCGCGCTCGCGCTGTTCGGCCGCTCGGGCTCGGGCAAGTCGACGGTGCTCGGCCTGGTCGCCGGGCTGCTGCGTCCCGACGTCGGCCGCGTCGTCGTCGACGGCCGCACGCTGGTCGACGTCGAGCGGGGCGTGTTCGTGCCGCCGCACCGGCGCGGCGTCGGCGTGGTGTTCCAGGACGCGCTGCTCTTTCCGCACCTGAGCGTGCGCGCGAACCTCGGCTACGGCAGGCGCTTCTCGCGCCAGGATGCGCGCCCGGTCGATGCCGACGCCGTCATCTCGATGCTCGGCATCGGCCACCTGCTCGACCGGCGTCCCGCCGGCCTGTCGGGCGGCGAGCGCCAGCGTGTCGCGATCGGCCGCGCGCTGCTCGCCGGCCCGCGGGTGCTGCTGCTCGATGAGCCGCTCTCCGCGCTCGACTTCGAGCGGCGGCGCGAGATCATGCCGTACGTCGAGCGGCTGCGCGACGAGCTCCGCTGGCCGCTGGTCTACGTCTCGCATGCGGTCGACGAGGTCGCCCGGATCGCCCGCGAGGTGGTGGTGCTCGAGGACGGGGCAGTGATCGCGACCGGTGCGCCGGGCGAGGTGCTCGCGCCCGGCGGCGTGTCGGCCGGGTTCGGCGCGGTGTCGGTGATCGAGGCGCGGGTCGGCGCCTTCGATGCGTTGTACGGGCTGACCGCGCTCGAGCATCCGGCGGGACCGATCAGCGTGCCGGGGCAGGTCGGGCGACCGGGCGACGTGCACCGGCTGCTGGTCCGCGCCACCGACGTCGCGCTCGCCGTGCAGCGGCCGCGCGACGTCAGCTTCCGCACGGTGCTGCTCGGCACGATCCGCTCGATCGCCGTCGAGGACGGCCCGACCGCGCGGGTCGACATCGCGCTGCGCGGCGAGGGCCGCCTGGTCGCGCTGGTCACGCGCCGCGCGATCGACGAGCTGGGTCTGGATGCGGGCGACGAGGTGTTCGCGATGCTCAAGGCCACGGCGCTCGACGAGCGCGCGACGGCGTACGCGCCGCGGGTGCGCTGAGCGGCCCGGGGGGCGGGCGGCGCCTACCCTATTCGTCGGCTTCGTCGGCTTCGTCGGCTTCGTCGCGTCCGACGCGCTTCGTGCGTCCGCCGGCGGCCGCTGCCCCCTCCGACCCCGGGGCCTCGGTCGGCGTCATCCGCGGCCGCAGCGGGGCGAAGTGGCGATCGATCGCCGCTTCGGTCTCCGCCTCCATCGCCCGGTAGGCGGCGACGAGCGAGCGGCCGAGCCCGCTCAGTGAGGCGCCTCCGCCGTTCGCGCCTCCCGGGCTCGCATGGACGACCGGCGCGTCGAACATCCGGTTCAGCGAGTCGATCAGGAGCCAGGCCCGCCGGTACGACATGTTCATGTCGCGTCCGGCCGCGGCGATCGAGCCGCTGCGCTCGACGGCCTCGAGGAGGGCGATCTTGCCCGGGCCGAGACGGGCGTCGTCGGCGAAGCGCAGCCTCACGCTGACCGCGGCGGTGTGCTTGGTGCGCATTCCGGAATGATAGACCGCCGTTCCGGGTACCCGGAATGCGTCATGGCACCTCAACGCGCTGCCGATAGGCTCGTCCCTGGCTGTCGGTACGGTCCCCGTGGTGGGGCCCGCCCTTCGGGACGGGTTCACGGATCCGGTCAGCCGACGGTCTCATTCGGCCGACCGACCCCTCGGGGTGGTCGGCTTTTTCTTGTCGTTGCGGATCAGGCCGCGCCGTCCGCGTACCAGGGCAAGGTGCGGCGCAGGGAGCGCACCCGACCCGCGTCGTGTGCGTCGTACCCCGGCAGCGACGCCACGGCAGCGCGCCATGCGTCCGATTCGAGTGCCGCGATCACGCTGCGTGCAGCCGCGCCCTCGAGCGTTTCCCGGGCACACACCAGGAAGTAGTCCTCCACCACCAGCGGCACGAAGTCGATCCCCATTTCCGCAGCCGCGGCCTGGATGCCGAAGCCGACGTCCGCCTGTCCGGAGGCGACCGCCGCCGCGACCGCGAGGTGGGTGGCCTCGGTCCGGTCGTAGCCGGGCACCGCGCCGGGCGCGATGTCGGCGGCCCGCAGCAGTTCGTCGAGCAGCGCGCGCGTGCCGGTGCCGATCTCCCGGTTCACGAAGCGCAGCCGGCGCAGCTGGCCGATCGCATGCACCCGTCTCGGATTGCCCGGCGGCAGCATCAGGCCCTGGGTGCGCCGTCCGACCTGGATCAGCTTCTCGCGGCCGAGCCGCAGGCGCGGCGCGAACGCCCGGTGCAGTGCCGAGCCGCGGCGCGCCAGCTCGGGACGCGAGCAGGGCAGGTGGATGCCGGCGAACAGGCAGCGCTGCGCGCGCAGGGCGGCCAGCGCCTCCAGGCTGCCCGCGAAGCGCAGGTCGAAGAGCACGCCGTCGGCCGCCTCGCACAGGGCGCGCAGCCGGGGCAGCGCGAGATCGTGGCTCGCCACGCAGGTCGCGATCGGCACCGCGTCGTCGAAGGCGACGGTGAGCTCGCGGCCGATCTCCGCCGCGAGGTTCTCGATCTGCGGGGCCAGGCGGGCGCGGATCCGCGTCTCGGCCCACAGCAGCTTCTCGGCGAAGTCCGAGAGCCGGGCGGCCCGGCCCTTGTCCCAGAGGATCAGCGAGCGGCCGTGCTGCGTCTCCTTGGCCTTCAGATAGCCCCACAGGTGCCGGTAGGACCAGCCCAGGCGCCGGGCCGCCGCCGCGATCGAGCCTTCCTGCCGCACCGCGCCGAGCACCTCGAAGAACGGGTTGCGCAGCTGCGGCTCGCCGGCGGCGGCGAGCTCGTAGCCGAGCGTGATCGAGACGATGTCGGACATGCAGGGGGGACGGATGCCGAGCCTGGGCGGATCATTGTCGCAGGACCGGATGCCGCCGCCGCCGGGCGCCTCGGCCGCTATGCACCTGCCGCAGTGTCGGGTTATGCTCACGAAGTCATAGGTTGATCGGCTGTGCGCGACGAGCTCGCGCCCTAATGGAGGAGACAAATGCAGAAATCCCTGCACATCAACCCGGACAAGTGCACCGGGTGCCTGCAGTGCGAGATGGCCTGTAGTTTCGAGAACTACGGCACCTTCAACACCGCCAAGTCGCGCATCAAGGTCTTTGATTTCCACCATACCGGCCGCAAGGTGCCGTATACCTGCACGCAGTGCGACGAGGCCTGGTGCCTGCACGCCTGCCCGGTCGAGGCCATCAAGATCGACGCCGCCACCGGCGCGAAGATCGTCCTCGAGGATGTGTGCGTGGGCTGCAAGGTCTGCACGATCGCCTGCCCGTTCGGCACGGTGAACTACGTCGCCGACACCGGCAAGGTCCAGAAGTGCGACCTGTGCGGCGGCGAGCCGGCCTGTGCGGACGCCTGCCCGACCGGCGCGATCACCTACATCGACGCCAACTGGACCGGTCTCGACCGGATGAAGCAGTGGGCGGACAAGCTGGGCAACCAGCCGTCGGCGGTCTGAGGAGCACACGACCATGGCATGGGCAGGAAAGATCCTCCGAGTGAACCTGACGGCCGGGACGTGCACGTCCGAGCCGTTGAACATGACCTGGGCCCGGCAGTACCTCGGGCAGCGCGGCCTCGCGACGAAGTACTTCGTCGAGGAAGTCGACGCCAAGGTCGACCCGCTGTCGGCCGACAACAAGATCATCTGGGCGACCGGCCCGCTCACCGGCACGATGGCCTCCACCGGCGGTCGCTATTCGGTGATCACCAAGGGCCCGCTCACCGGCGCCATCGCCTGCTCGAACTCGGGCGGCTACTGGGGTGCCGAGCTGAAGATGGCCGGCTGGGACATGGTCATCGTCGAGGGGCAGTCGGCCAAGCCGGTCTACCTGTCGATCTCGGACGACAAGGCCGAGCTCAAGGACGCGGCCCACCTGTGGGGCAAGACCGTCTGGCAGACCGAGGACATCCTCAAAAAGTCGCTTCAGGACCCGCTGGCCCGCGTCTCCTCGATCGGCCGTGCCGGCGAGAACAAGGTGCTCTACGCCGCCATCGTCAACGACCTGCACCGTGCGGCGGGCCGCTCGGGCGTCGGCGCGGTGGCCGGCAGCAAGCTGCTGAAGGCGATCGTCGTGCGCGGCACGAAGGGCGTCGGCAACATCAAGGACCCGAAGGCCTTCATGAAGGTCACGGCCGAGAAGAAGAAGATCCTGCACGACCATCCGGTGACCGGCCAGGGCCTGCCCACCTACGGCACGCAGGTCCTGATGAACGTCATCAACGAGACCGGCTCGCTGCCGACCCGCAACCACCGCGACTCGCAGTTCGAGGGCGCGAGCCGGATCGGCGCCGAGGCGATGGCCGAGAAGCGGCCCACCGACGGCAAGTCGCAGCTGGTGACCAATCAGGCCTGCTTCGGCTGCACGATCGCCTGCGGACGGATCTCCAAGATCGACGAGACCCACTTCTCCGTGGTCAACAAGCCCGAGTACTGGGGCGCCTCCGGCGGCCTCGAGTACGAGGCGGCGTGGGCGCTGGGCGCCGCGCCCGGCATCTCCGATCTCGAGGCCCTGCAGTACGCCAACCTGCTGTGCAACGAGGACGGCATGGATCCGATCTCGTTCGGCGCGACGGTCGGTGCGGTCTTCGAGCTCTACGAGATGGGCGTGCTCAGCAAGGAGCAGGTCGGCATCGAGGCCCCCTTCGGCTCGGCGCAGGCGCTGTGCAAGCTGGCCGAGATGACCGTCAAGGGCGAGGGCTTCGGCGTCGAGATCGCGCAGGGCAGCAAGCGCCTGACCGCGAAGTACGGCCACCCGGACCTGTCGATGTCGGTCAAGGGCCAGGAGTTCCCGGCCTACGACGCGCGCGGCATCCAGGGCATGGGCCTGACCTACGCCACCTCGAACCGCGGTGCCTGCCACCTGCGCTCGTACACCGTGGCCTCCGAGGTGCTGGGCATTCCGGTCAAGACCGATCCGCTGACCACCGACGGCAAGCCCGAGCTGGTCAAGGCGTTCCAGGACGCCACCGCGGCCTTCGACTCCGCCGGCATCTGCGTGTTCACCACCTTCGCGTGGACGACTGCGGACCTCGCGCCCCAGGTGGCTGCCGCCTGTGGCGAGGAGTTCACGCTCGAGAACCTCACCGAGATCGGCGAGCGGATCTGGAACATGGAGCGGGACTTCAACAACCGCGCCGGCTTCACCCGCAAGGACGACGACCTGCCCAAGCGCCTGAAGACCGAGCCGGCCAAGACCGGTCCGGCCAAGGGCCTGGTCTCGGGCATCGACAAGATGATCCCCGAGTACTACGCGATCCGTGGCTGGGACGAGGAAGGCCGGCTCAAGCCGGAGACCCGCGCCCGCCTGGGCCTGTAAGCGCACCGGACGCGCCCGTCGCGTTCCGCGTTCGGGGCGGCCTCTCGGCCGCCCCGTTCGTTTCCACGAGGACCGAGACCCATGAAGCACGTGATCATCGGCAACGGACCGGCCGGCGTCGTCGCCGCCGAGACGATCCGCAAGCGCCGCCCGGACGACGAGATCGTGATGATCGGCGACGAGCCGCATCCTGATCGGCAACATCGACGAACGCGGCACGTACCTGCGCAAGGACCCCGCGCACTTCGAGTCGCTGCGCATCCGCACCGTCACCGGCCGCGTCTCGTCGATCGAGACCGACACGAAGAAGGTGCGGCTGGCCGAGGGCCCGTCGCTCGAGTACGACCGCGTGCTGATCGCCACCGGCTCCTCGCCGGTGAGCCCGCCGATCCCCGGTCTCGACTCGCCCTTCGTGCATCCGTGCTGGACGCTCGCCGATGCGCGCAACATCCTCGCGCTCGCCAAGCCCGGCGCGCGCGTGCTGCAGATGGGCGCCGGCTTCATCGGCTGCATCATCCTCGAGGCGCTCGCGCAGCGCGGCGTGAAGCTCACCGTCGTCGAGATGGGCGACCGGATGGTGCCGCGGATGATGGGCCCGGGCGCCGGCAACCTGATCAAGGCGTGGTGCGAGAAGCAGGGCATCACCGTGCACACTTCGACCCGGGTCGAGGCGCTCCAGCCGGGCAATGCGATCCAGGCGCGCCTGTCGAACGGCAGCGTCGAGGCATTCGACCTGGTGATCCAGGCGACCGGCGTGAAGCCGAACATCGGCTTCCTCGCGGGCAGCCCGGTCAAGGCGTTGCAGGGCGTGCTGACCGACGAGCGGATGCAGACCACCGTGCCCGGCATCTATGCCGCCGGCGACTGCGCCGAGGCCTACGACCCGGTGACGAAGCAGACCATCGTCTCGGCAATCCAGCCGAACGCGGTCGACCAGGGCTACGTCGCGGGGGTCAACATGGCCGGGGGCGAGGCCGTCGCCAACGTGGTCACGCAGATCAACGTGCTGGACACGCTCGGGCTGGTGTCGACCTCGTTCGGCCAGTGGCAGGGCGTGCCCGGCGGCGAGCACGCCGAGCTCGACGACCCCGAGAACTTCCGCTACCTGCGGCTCGAGTTCGAGGGCGACGTGCTGGTCGGCGCCAACTCGCTCGGCATGACCGACCACGTCGGCGTGCTGCGGGGGCTGGTCGAGGGTGGCATCCCGCTGGGACCGTGGAAGGACCGGCTGCTCGAGGATCCGACGCGGCTCATGGAGGCCTACCTGGCGCGCGCCCAGGCGCAGGAGCAGTTCCAGGGACGTTCCCGAGGTACCGTTCGCTGAGCCGGCTCGCCCGCGGCCGGGCGCCGCGGGCCCTCAAACTCCTGCCTTCGTTGTACCGGAGCCGTCCGTGAAGATCGTCTTCAAGCTGTTCGCGATGCTGTCCGACCACCTGCCGCAGGAGGTCGACGGCGCCCGCCGCGCGGGCAACATCATCGAACTGCCGCAGGTGGCCGAAGGCACGACCGTGCAGCAGCTGATCGAGCGCTTCAACCTGCCGCCCAAGCTCGTGCACCTGGTGCTGGTCGACGGTACCTACGTCGCGCCCGCCGACCGCGCGACGCGGGTCCTGAAGGATGGCGAAGCGCTCGCGATCTGGCCACCGATCGCTGGAGGCTGATCGGGGGTTTCGAGCCGCACTGCGGCGAGCCCGATCAGCGGGCGCCGCATGCTTGCGGCGCACTGGTTCGCTCCGAACGTGAATCCGGCGAGAGCCGGCTGACTTCATGCCCTTCCACGGCTTCGACCGCATCATGGCCTGCACGCCGGCCGATCTGGGACGCTGGCTCACCGAGCTGACCGGCTCCGATCACGGCATCGCCGCGACCGGCCGCGCCGAGCTGCCCATCGAGGGCGGCCTGCTGCGCATCGAGACCGAGCAGATGCCGCCGCGCCGCATCGCGCTGATGCGCGCGCAGCAGCTCCGGGTGGTGTTCGTGCCGCCCGAGGGCCGCGAGGCCGAGGCGCGCGAGTGGGTCACGCGCTTCGACCGGCACACGCAGCGCGGCGGCGGCTGAGCCGCGGCGGACGAACCGCCTGCCGCCGACGCCCGCCGCGCCGGCCCGTGTTCAGCCGATCCCTGCCACCGCGCACTCGCTGGCTTCGCCGCCTGCGCCCGTCGGCTTCTTCTGCCGCAGCGCGACGCCGTTCTTGACCGCGATCACCTCGGCGAGGATGGACACCGCGATCTCGGCCGGGGTGCGGCTGCCGATGTCCAGCCCGATCGGCCCGTGCAGCCGGGCGACCTCGGCGTCGCCCAGGTCGAAGAGCTTCAGGCGCTCCTTGCGCTGCGCGGTGTTGGCCCGCGAGCCGAGCGCGCCGACGTAGAAGCACGGCGACTTCAGCGCCTCGAGCAGCACCATGTCGTCGAGCTTGGGATCGTGGGTGACGGCGACCACCGCGCTGTGCGCATCGAGCTCGAGGCGCAGCACCGCGTCATCGGGCATCTCCTTGGTGAAGGTGGTGCCGGGCACGTCCCAGGTGAGGTGGTACTCCTCGCGCGGATCGCAGACGATGACTTCGAAGTCGAGGGCGAGGGCCATCTCGGCCAGCACCCGCGAGAGCTGGCCGGCGCCGATGACCAGCATCCGCCAGCGCGGGCCGAAGACCTGCCGCATCGCGTCGCCCGTGAGTTCGAAGGCCTCGCCGCGGCGGCCGGATTCGAGCGTGACCGCCCCGCTCGCCAGGTCGACGCGCCGCGCGACGAGCTCGTGGCGGGCGGTGCGCTCGAGGAGCGCATCGATCCAGGAGACGTCGACCAGCGGCTCCTGCACGAGGCGCAGCGTGCCGCCGCAGGGCAGGCCGAAGCGGGCGGCTTCCTCCTTGGAGACGCCGTAGACGATGGTCGAGGGCCGGTCGACGCGCTCGCCGTGGCGCACCCGGTCGATCAGATCGTCCTCGACGCAGCCGCCGGAGACCGAGCCGACCACGAGGCCGTCGTCGCGCAGGCACAGCAGCGCGCCGGGCGGGCGGGGCGCCGAGCCCCAGGTCTCGGCCACCGTCACCAGCCAGGCGCGGCGACCCGCGCGCACCCAGTCGCGGGCCTGTTCGAGCACCTGCAGATCGAGACTGTCCATGCTTGACTCCTCACCTCGCGGCGCACCGTGGCGCGCCCGCATTGCTTCGCTCGGCGCGCCGACCGCTGCGGGCCGGCGCCCCGCGCCTCATTGTCGAATCGTAGTCGAGCCGGCGGCGGGCCTCCACCGGGGCCGTGCCTGGCCCGCCTCGGCGAGCGCGCGGCCCAGGTCCTGCAGCCGTTCCAGCGAATGCACCGGCACGTGCCGGTCGACGTGCGGCAGCAGCGCGCGCACGCCGGCCGCGCGCGGCTCGAAGCCGTCCCAGCGCAGCAGCGGATTGAGCCAGACGATGCGCCGCGCGAAGCGCCCGAGGGTCGCTGCCGCCGCGCCGAGCGAGCCGTCGTCGGCGCGGTCCAGGCCGTCGGTCACCAGCAGCACCGCGGCGTTGCCGGTCAGCACGCGGCGTGCCCAGTGGCGGTTGAACTCGTCCAGGCTCGGGCCGATCCGGGTGCCGCCGCTCCAGTCCTCGACGGCGAGCGCGGCGGCGGCCATCGCCTCGTCGGGATCGCGCTGGCGCATCGCCCGCGTCACGTTGGTCAGCCGCGTGCCGAAGGTGAAGACCGAGACGCGCGGCCGCTCGCGCATCAGCGCGTGCGCGTAGTGCAGCATCACGCGGGCGTACCGGTCCATCGAGCCCGAGACGTCGCACAGCACCACCAGCGGTGCCGGACGCTGGCGCCGCTCGCGGCGCAGCAGGGTCGCGAGACCGGGGTCGCGTGCCATCCGGCGCAGCGTGGCGCCCAGATCCATCGGGCCGCGTCGCGAGGTGCGCCAGCGGCGCACCGGTACCGGATCGACCGGGGTCGGCAGTTCTCGCACCAGCCGGCAGGCCTCGCGGAACTCCTCGACCGTCATCGAGTCGAAGTCGCGCGCCTTCAGTCGCTCGCGCTCGGACCAGGTCATCAGCGCGTCGATCGTGTGCTCGTCGCCGCCGGTGTCCTTCGGAGGTTCCGGTGGCGGCGGGCGCCCGGCGAGCGCCTGCTGCAGCCTCGCCGGGCGCTTCGCATCGGCCGGCGGGCGGCCGCGTCCGGAGATCTTCGGCAGCAGGGCCGCCATCATCTGCTCGACGAGCTTCGGATCGCGCCAGAACGCGTCGAAGGCCGCGTCGAACAGCGCGAGGTCCTCGCGCCGGCCGATCAGCGTCGCCGCCAGCGCGGCGTGCACGTCCTCGCGTCGGGCGAACCCCACCGCGTCGAGCGCGCGCACCGCGGCGATCGCGCGGTCGGGGCCGACCGGCAGGCCGCTGGCACGCAGCACCCGCGCGAAGACGACCACGTTTCGCGCGAGCGAGCCCGGAGCGGCGGCCACGGCGGCCATCGGTTCAGGCGCGGCCGGCCGCGGTGGCGAGTTCCTGCAGCAGCCGCTGGGCCTCGCCACCCTGCATCCGTGCGATGTCCTCGTGGTACTTGAGCAGCACGCCGATCGTGTCGGCGACCGCCGCCGGATCGAGGTCGATCCGGTCGAGCGCGACCAGTGCGTTGACCCAGTCGATGGCCTCGGCGATGCCCGGCGCCTTGAACAGGTCGAGCGAGCGCGAGCGCTGCACGAAGGCCACGGCCTGGCGGGTCAGCGAGGCGGGGGCGTCGGGCACCGCCCGCGCGACGATCGCGTACTCGCGGTCGAGGTCGGGGAACTCGACCCAGTGGTACAGGCAGCGGCGCTTGAGCGCGTCGTGGATCTCGCGCGTGCGGTTGGAGGTCAGCACCACGCGCGGGCGGTGCCGCGCGCGGACTGTGCCGAGCTCGGGGATCGTGATCTGCCAGTCCGACAGCACCTCCAGCAGGAAGGCTTCGAAGGGCTCGTCGGCGCGGTCGAGCTCGTCGATCAGCAGCACCGCCGGGCGGTCGCACTCGAGTGCGGCGAGCAGCGGCCGCGCCAGCAGCATGTCGCGCCCGTACAGCGAGCGCTCCACCACATCCCGCTCCACCGCCCCCGCCGACTCGGCCAGCCGCACGTGCAGCAGCTGGCGCGACACGTTCCATTCGTACGCGGCCTGCGCCACATCCAGCCCCTCGTGGCACTGGAGCCGGATCAGCGGCGCATCGGTGACCTCGGCCAGCACCTTCGCCAGCTCGGTCTTGCCGACGCCCGCCTCGCCCTCCAGGAACAGCGGGCGCTGCAGGCGCAGGCTGAGGAACACGGCCGTCGCGAGGCGCCGATCCGCGAGGTAGCCCCGCGTCGCGAGCAGCGCCTCGACGGCGTCGACGGAGTCGGGCACCCCGATCATGCAGGGGCGCCGGCCACCGGAGCGTTGGCCTGCTCGACCGCCCGCTTCGTCAGCGTGGCGACCAGCGCGGCCCGGTACGCCGCGCTGCCGTGCATGTCGCCGTTGACGTCGGACGGGTCGAGCTCCAGACCGTCTAGCGCCGCGGGCCGGAAGCCGCCTGCCAGCGCGGCCTCGGCCTCGCGCCATCGGAACGCGGCCGACTTCACGCCGGTGACGCCCACCCGGACCCCGCCCGCGCCCTGGCTCACGAACACGCCGACCATCGCGAAGCGCGAGGCCGGATGCTTGAACTTCAGGTAGGCCGCCCGCGCGGGCACCGCGAAATCGACCGCGACGACCAGCTCGCCCGGCTCGAGTGCCGTCTCGAACAGACCGGTGAAGAAGGCGTCGCCCGGGATCGAGCGGCGGTCGGTGACGACCGTCGCGCCCAGGCCGAGCATGCCGGCCGGATAGCAGGCGGCCGGATCGGCGTGCGCGATCGAGCCGCCGAGCGTGCCGGCGTTGCGGACCATCGGGTCGCCGATGCCTTCGGCGAGCGCGGCCAGGGCCGGGATCGCCCGTCGCACGTCGGCCGACGCGGCGACCGCGCTGTGCCGGGTCATCGCGCCGATGCGCAGGGTGCTGCCCTGCACGGAGATGCCGGCCAGGCCGGGGACGGTCCCGAGGTCGACGAGCGCGGCGGGCTGGGCCAGCCGCAGCTTCATCGCCTGCACGAGGCTCTGGCCTCCGGCGAGGAAGCGCGCATCGGCCGTGCCACCCGCGCGGGCGGCACCCGCGACGTCGGCGGGACGGTGGTAGTCGAAGCTGAACATGTGCGTCTCCTCGTGGGTCAGGCACGGGCGCGCAGGGCGCGCCACACGCGTTCCGGGGTCGCCGGCATCGCCAGGTCGCGTACGCCGATCGCATCGGTGATCGCGTTGATCAGCGCCGGCGGCGAGCCGATCGCCCCCGCCTCGCCGCAGCCCTTGACCCCGAGCGGATTGTGCGTGCACGGGGTCGAGCAGGTGTCGACGACGAAGTTGGGCAGGTCGGTGGCGCGCGGCATGGCGTAGTCGAGGTACGAGCCGGTCATCAGCTGGCCGGACTCGCTATCGTAGACCGCCTGCTCGAGGAGCGCCTGCCCGATGCCCTGGGCCAGGCCGCCGTGCACCTGACCCTCGACGATCATCGGGTTGACGATGTTGCCGAAGTCGTCGACCGCGGTGAAGCGGTCGACGACCACGGTGCCGGTGTCCGGGTCGACCTCGACCTCGCAGACGTACGAGCCGGCCGGGTAGGTGAAGTTGGTCGGATCGTAGAACGCGTTCTCGTTGAGCCCGGGTTCGAGCTTGTCGAGCGGGTAGTTGTGCGGCACGTAGGCGGTCAGCGCCACCTGCGCGAACGGTACCTTGCGGTCGGTGCCGGCCACGCGGAACTCGCCGTTCTCGAACTCGATGTCGGTGTCCGACGCCTCGAGCAGGTGGGCGGCGATCTTGCGCCCCTTGGCAATCACCTTGTCGACGGCCTTGACGATCGCCGTGCCCCCGACCGACAGCGAGCGCGACCCGTAGGTGCCCATGCCGAACGGGATCCGGCCGGTGTCCCCGTGCACGATCTCCACGTTCTCGACCGGGATGCCGAGCCGTCCGGCCACCACCTGCGCGAAGGTCGTCTCGTGGCCCTGGCCGTGGCTGTGCGAACCGGTGAAGACGGTGACGGTTCCGGTCGGATGCACCCGGACCTCGCCCGCCTCGAAGAGACCCGCACGTGCGCCGAGCGCGCCCGCGATGTTCGAAGGCGCGAGGCCGCAGGCCTCGATGTAGCAGGAGTAGCCCAGACCCCGCAGCCTGCCACGCTTCGCCGATTCGGCCTTGCGTGCCGGGAAGCCCGCGACGTCGGCGAGCGCCTGCGCCTTGGCGAGCGTCGCCTCGTAGTCGCCGGTGTCGTAGGTCAGGCCGACCGGGGTGGGGTAGGGGAACTCGCGGATGAAGTTGCGGCGCCGCAGCGCCGCCGGATCGACCTTCAGGTCGCGCGCGCACTGCTCGACCAGGCGCTCGACCACGTAGGTGGCCTCCGGGCGCCCGGCGCCCCGGTAAGCGTCGACCGGCGCGGTGTTGGTGAACACCCCGGTGACTTCGCAGAAGATCGCCGGCGTGCGGTACTGGCCGGCCAGCAGCGTGGCGTACAGGATGGTCGGGACCGAGGACGCGAAGGTCGACAGGTAGGCGCCCAGGTTGGCGATCGTCTTCACGCGCATCGCCGTGAAGGTGCCCGCGGCATCGGTCGCGAGCTCGGCGACGGTCACGTGGTCGCGGCCGTGGGCATCGGTCAGGAACGACTCGCTGCGATCAGCGGTCCACTTGATCGGTCGGCCGACGCGCTTGGACGCCCAGACGAGCGCCGTCTCCTCGGCGTACAGGAAGATCTTCGAGCCGAAGCCGCCGCCGACGTCGGGTGCGATCACGCGCAGGCGCGACTCGGGCAGCCCCAGCACGAAGGCCGCCATCAGCAGCCGCTCGACGTGCGGGTTCTGGTTGGCGACGTACAGCGTGTAGCTGTCGTCGTGACGGGTCCATTGCGCGTTCGCCGCGCGCGGCTCCATCGCGTTGGGGATCAGCCGGTTGTTGGCGAACTCGAGCCGCGTGACATGCGCGGCCTTGGCGAAGGCGGCGTCGGTCGCGGCCTCGTCGCCGTGGCCCCAGACGTAGCAGACGTTGTCGGGCGAGACCGCCTCGTGCAGCACGGCGGGCGAGCCGACGGCCCGGCCCGGGTCGACGACCGCCGGCAGCGTGTCGTACTCGACCTCGATCGCCTCGGCCGCCTCGCGGGCCTGCATCGCGGTCTCGGCCACCACCATCGCCACCTGGTCGCCGACGTGCAGCACCTTGTCGGCGCAGATGATCGGGTGCGGCGGCTCCTTCATGGGCGAGCCGTCGCGGCTGTGGATCAGCCAGCCGCAGGGCAGGCCGCCGATCTTCGAGTCCGCGATGTCGCGGCCGGTGAAGATCGCCACCACCCCGGGCATCGCGCGTGCGGCCGCGGTGTCGATCGACACGATGCGGGCGTGTGCGTGCGGCGAGCGCAGGAAGGCCGCGTAGGTCTGGCCGGGCAGCACGATGTCGTCGGTGTACTGGCCGCGGCCCGTGAGGAAACGCTCGTCCTCGCGGCGGCGCAGCGGCTTGCCGATCGGCGAGTTGGACAGGTCGGTCATCGGAGACTCCTCAGGAGCGCGCTGCGGCGTTCTGCACCGCGCGCACGATGTTGTGATAACCGGTGCAGCGGCAGATGTTGCCCTCGAGGGCCTCGCGGATGCGCGCCTCGTCGGGCTTCGGGCAGTCGGCCAGCAGCTGGACCGAGGCCATCACCATGCCCGGCGTGCAGAAGCCGCACTGCAGGCCATGGCACTCCTTGAACGCCTCCTGGACCGGATGCATCCCGGACTCGGGCGTGAGCCCCTCGATCGTCTGGACCGTGCCGCCCTGCGCCTGCAGGGCGAGCATCGAGCAGGCCTTCACCGCGCGCCCGTCCAGCAGCACCGTGCAGGCGCCGCACTGGGCGGTGTCGCAGCCCACGTGGGTGCCGGTCAGCTGGAGGTGTTCCCGGATCAGCTGGACCAGCAGCGTTCGCGGGTCGACGCTCAGCGACACGGCGCGGCCGTTCACCGTCAACGTCAGGTCAACCTTCATGGATGCGTCTCCTCGTCTCGTGTGCGCGGGCGCCGCCTCGGACGGGCGGAAGTCCCTATGCAGCGACCTTCATAGGCGCTGGCCCGGTGTGGGCGGCGGCAGGGTGAGCCATCGTCCCGGGAGCGTCAAGCGGGGGCCGGAGCGGTCGTCATGCGGTGCCGTGCCGTGCCCCTTCGCGCGCCCGGTTTGCGCCGGTCGCCGCGAATCCGGACAATCGCCGCTCCCCACCGCCGAGTTCCCCATGAGCATCAAGTCCGACCGCTGGATCCGCAGGATGGCCGAGCAGCACGCCATGATCGAGCCCTTCGAGCCGGGGCAGGTGCGGCAGGCCGCGGGGCAGAGGATCGTGTCGTACGGCACTTCCAGCTACGGCTACGACGTGCGCTGCGCGGCCGAGTTCAAGATCTTCACGAACATCAACAGCACCATCGTCGACCCCAAGGCCTTCGACGAACGCAACTTCGTCGACTTCGGCGGCGACGTCTGCATCATCCCGCCCAACTCGTTCGCGCTGGCGCGCACGGTGGAGTACTTCCGGATTCCGCGCGACACCCTGGTGGTGTGCCTCGGGAAGTCGACGTATGCGCGTTGCGGTGTAATCGTCAACGTAACGCCCTTGGAACCCGAGTGGGAGGGGCACGTCACCCTCGAGTTCTCGAACACCACGCCGCTGCCGGCCCGCATCTATGCCGGCGAAGGCTGCGCGCAGATGCTGTTCTTCCAGTCCGACGAGGTCTGCGAGACCTCCTACAAGGACCGCGGCGGCAAGTACCAGGGCCAGCGCGGCGTCACGCTGCCCAAGACCTGATCGCGGCGAGTTCGGCCGTGCCCCTGCGCTTCCTCGCGCTCGCCGCGGGCGTGCTGATCGTCTCGACCGCGGCGCTGCTCATCCGCTTCGCGATCGATGCCGGCGCCGGCCCGCTGGCGGTCGCTGCCGGGCGCCTCACGCTGGCGGCGGCGGTCGTGGTGCCGCTGGCGATGTGGCGGCGCGGCCCGGAGCTGCGCCGGCTGCAGCGGCGGGACTGGGGCATCGCCGCGGTGGCGGGAGGCTTCCTGGCGATCCACTTCGCCACCTGGATCGCGTCGCTGCACTTCACCTCGGTCGCCAGCAGCGTCGCGCTGGTCACCACCAACCCCATCTGGGTCGGCCTGCTGTCCTGGTGGCTGCTCGGCGAGCCGCCGACGCGGCGCACCGCCGCCGGCATCGGCATGGCGGTGGCCGGCAGCGCGCTGATCATCGCGTCCGACCTGTCGGCGGCGCCCGGCACGGTCGGGCGCGATCCGATGCTGGGCAACGCGCTGGCGCTCGCCGGCGCGGTCGCCATCTCCGGCTATTTCCTGGTCGGGCGCGGGCTGAACCGGCGCCTGACGCTGCTCGCCTACATCGCCATCGTCTACGGCGCGGCGGCGCTCGCGATGAGCGCGATCGCGATCGCGGGCGGCCAGCCGCTGTGGTCGATCCCCGCGGCCGCCTGGCTGCCGATCGCCGCGATGGCGCTCGGGCCGCAGCTCGCCGGCCACACGATCATCAACGCCTCGCTGCGCCACCTGTCCGCCACCTTCGTGGCGCTGGCCATCCTCGGCGAGCCGGTGGGCTCGGCCGTGCTCGCCTGGCTGTTCCTGGGCGAGACCTTCACCGGGCTGCAGCTCGCTGGCTTCGCGACGCTGCTGGCCGGCATCGTGGTGGCCGCCGGCGGCGAGCGGCGCGAGCCGGCCCCGGAGCCGGTGGCGGGGCGCCCCTAGCCGGGCGCCCCTAGCCGGCCGCGCCTAGCCGGCCGCGCCTAGCCGGCCGCGCCTGGCCGGCCGCGCCTAGCCGGCCGTCCCCAGCCGGCCTTCCCGACGGCTCCTGCCGGCTGCCTTGCGTACAATCCCCGGAGCCCGCCGGCGCCATCGAGCGCCCCGTCCCGAGGAGACCGAACGCCATGTCCGACGCCAACCGCCTGATCATCTTCGACACCACGCTGCGCGACGGCGAGCAGAGCCCCGGGGCGTCGATGACGCGCGAGGAGAAGCTGCGGATCGCCAAGCTGCTCGAGAAGCTGCGCGTCGACGTCATCGAGGCCGGTTTCGCGTCCTCCTCGAACGGCGACTTCGAGGCCGTCCGCGCGATCGCCTCGACCATCAGGGAGTCGATCGTCTGCTCGCTGGCGCGCGCCAACGACCGCGACATCTCGCGGGCCGCCGAGGCGCTCGAGCCGGCCCGCCGCAAGCGCATCCACACCTTCATCGCCACGTCGCCGCTGCACATGGAGAAGAAGCTGCGGATGACGCCCGACCAGGTCTTCGAGGGCGCGCGCCTCGCCGTGCGCTTCGCGCGCAAGTTCACCGACGACGTCGAGTTCTCGCCCGAGGACGGGTACCGCTCCGAGCCCGAGTTCCTCTACCGCGTGCTCGAGGCGGCGATCAAGGAAGGCGCGACCACCATCAACATCCCGGACACCGTCGGCTACGCGGTGCCCGAGCTGTACGGCGCCTTCATCCGCGACCTGCGCGAGAAGATCCCCAACTCCGACAAGGCCGTCTGGAGCGTGCACTGCCACAACGACCTCGGCATGGCGGTCGCGAACTCGCTGGCCGGCGTCATGCAGGGCGGCGCCCGCCAGGTCGAGTGCACGATCAACGGGCTGGGCGAGCGGGCCGGCAACACCTCGCTCGAGGAGGTGGTGATGGCGGTCAAGACCCGCCGCGACTTCTTCGGCCTGGACGTCGGCATCGACACCAGCCAGATCGTGCCGATCTCGAAGCTGGTCTCGGGCATCACCGGCTTCCCGGTGCAGCCGAACAAGGCGGTGGTCGGCGCCAACGCGTTCGCGCACGCCTCGGGCATCCACCAGGACGGCGTGCTCAAGGCGCGTGACACCTACGAGATCATGCGGGCCGAGGACGTGGGCTGGGCCGCCAACAGGATCGTGCTCGGCAAGCTGTCGGGCCGCAACGCGTTCAAGCAGCGGCTGCAGGAGCTCGGCATCCAGCTCGACTCCGAGACCGAGGTCAATGCGGCCTTCGTGCGCTTCAAGGACCTCGCCGACCGCAAGTCGGAGATCTTCGACGAGGACATCCACGCGCTGGTGTCCGACGAGTCGGTCACCACCGAGGTCGAGCAGTACAAGCTGCTGTCGATGCGCCAGTCCTCCGAGATGGGCGAGAAGCCGCAGGCGAGCGTGGTCATCTCGGTGGGCGGGGTCGAACACAAGGCCGAGTCGCTGGGCAACGGCCCGGTCGACGCCACGCTCAAGGCGATCGAGTCGAAGGTCGCCTCGGGGGCCGAGCTGCTGCTGTACTCGGTCAACGCCATCACCACAGGCACCGAATCGCAGGGCGAGGTGACCGTGCGGCTGGCCCGCGCCGGGCGGATCGTCAACGGCATCGGCGCCGATCCGGACATCGTCGTGGCCTCGGCCAAGGCCTACCTGAACGCGCTGAACAAGCTGCATTCCAACGCGCCGCGGGTCAATCCGCAGCACGACGTCACGCCCTGATCCCGGGGCCGGGCGGCGGCCGGTACGGTCGCCGCCTGGCGGGCGCGCTGCCCCGGAACCCCGAATCCGCTATACTCCGCAGGTTCTGCAGTCGGCCGCCTGAAGGGGTCGGGTGCAGCGCAGCATCACATCACACCGAAGCAACCGCACGGTGGTGCACCCCGGCGCCACCGCAAGTGAACGAGGGAAACATGTCCGTTGCCGAAATCGACAAGGCGAAGATCGTCGCCGACTACCAGCGCGCCCAGGGCGACACCGGTTCGCCGGAAGTCCAGGTCGCACTGCTGACCGCCCGCATCAACGAGCTGACCGGCCACTTCAAGACCCACGCGAAGGATCACCACTCGCGTCGCGGCCTGCTGAAGATGGTCAGCCGTCGTCGCAAGCTGCTCGACTACCTGAAGGGCCGCAACCCGACGGGCTACAAGGCGCTGATCGAACGCCTCGGCCTGCGCAAGTAATCCGCGCAAGCAAGGTCGAACGCAGCGAATGGCGGTCAACCGGGTGGCAGGGACCGATGCGGAGCCTCCGGCTCCGAGGGTTCCGGTCGCCGCCCGGCTCCGGTCGCACGTGGATGCCCGCTCGACGCGGGCGTTGTCGTTTGTGTGGCCGCAGCGAACCGAATCCGAATGAAGGCGAACCGCGCCGCCGGCTGATCGCGCGGGTCACAGCAAGCAAAAAGAGGACAGAGCGTGTTCGAAATCGCGAAGAAAACGATTCAATGGGGGCAGCACTCCCTGACCATCGAGACCGGCGAGATCGCCCGTCAGTCGTCGGGTGCAGTGGTTGTGACGATGGACGACACCGTGGTGCTGGCCACCGTGGTGGGTCAGAAGAACGCCAAGGCGGGGCAGGATTTCTTCCCGCTGACGGTCGACTACGTCGAGAAGTTCTACGCGGCCGGGCGGATCCCGGGCGGCTTCTTCAAGCGTGAAGGCCGTCCGACCGAGAAGGAGATCCTGACCTGCCGCCTGATCGACCGGCCGCTGCGGCCGCTGTTCCCGGACGGCTTCTACAACGAAGTCCAGATCATCATCCACGTGATGTCGAGCAATCCCGAGGTGGATTCCGACATCCCGGCGATGATCGGTGCGTCGGCCGCGCTCGCGCTGTCGGGCATCCCGTTCGCCGGCCCGATCGGTGCCTGCCGCGTCGGCTACATCGACGGCCAGTACGTGCTCAACCCGAACGCCTCGCAGCTGCCCGACAGCCGCCTCGACCTGGTCGTGGCCGGCACCGACGGCGCGGTGATGATGGTCGAGTCCGAGGCGAGCCAGCTGCCCGAGGACGTGATGCTCGGTGCCGTGGTCTACGGCCACGACCAGATCCAGGCGGTCATCAAGGCGATCGACGAGCTCGTCGAGATCGCCGGCAAGCCGGAGTGGGACTGGAAGGCGCCGGCCCGCGACGAGGCGCTGATCGCGCGCGTCACCGAGCTCGCCGAAGGCGAGATGCGCGCCGCCTACGCGCTGCGCAACAAGCAGGAGCGCACGCACCGCATCCGGGGCGTGGAGTCCGCCGCGATCGCCAAGATCGCCGAGGAAGCCGCGGCCGCGGGCAAGTCCGCGCCGGACGGCAACACGCTGTCGAACATCCTGTACGACCTGCAGTCGAAGATCGTGCGCAACCGGATCCTGTCCGGCGAGCCGCGCATCGACGGCCGCGACACGCGCACCGTGCGCCCGATCAGCATCCGCACCGGCGTGCTCCCGCGCTCGCACGGCTCGGCGCTGTTCACCCGCGGCGAGACGCAGGCGCTGGTGGTGGCCACCCTCGGCACCGCGCGCGACGAGCAGATCATCGACGCGATCACCGGCGAGTACCGCGAGCGCTTCATGCTCCAGTACAACATGCCTCCGTTCGCCACCGGCGAGACCGGCCGCTTCGGCGCGCCCAAGCGCCGCGAGGTCGGTCACGGCAAGCTCGCCAAGCGTGCGCTCGCCGCCCTGATCCCGCCGGTCGAGCAGTTCGCCTACTCGCTGCGTGTCGTCTCCGAGATCACCGAGTCGAACGGCTCCTCGTCGATGGCCTCGGTGTGCGGCGGCTGCCTCGCGATGATGGACGCCGGCGTGCCGATCGACAAGCACGTCGCGGGCATCGCGATGGGCCTGATCAAGGACGGCAACCGCTTCGCGGTGCTGACCGACATCCTGGGTGACGAGGACCACCTCGGCGACATGGACTTCAAGGTGGCCGGCACCGACGCCGGCATCACCGCCCTGCAGATGGACATCAAGATCCAGGGCATCACCAAGGAGATCATGCAGGTCGCGCTGGCGCAGGCCCGCGAGGCCCGCCTGCACATCCTCGAGAAGATGGTGTCGGCCATCGGCGGCGCGCGCACGGAGCTCTCCGACTTCGCGCCGCGGATGTACACGATGAAGATCAACCCCGAGCGGATCCGCGACGTGATCGGCAAGGGCGGCGCCACCATCCGTGCGATCACGGAAGAGACCGGCACCACGATCGACATCAAGGACACCGGCGACATCACCATCGCTGCGATCGACGCCGAAGCCGCAGCCCGGGCGCGCAAGCGCATCGAGGACCTGACGGCCGAGGTCGAGATCGGCAAGGTCTACGAAGGCACCGTGCTGAAGATCCTCGAGTTCGGTGCGATCGTCCAGATCCTGCCGGGCCGCGACGGTCTGCTGCACATCTCGCAGATCGCCAACGAGCGGGTCGAGAAGGTCGGCGACTACGTCAAGGAAGGGCAGGTCCTGCGCGTCAAGGTCCTCGAGGCCGACGACAAGGGCCGCCTGCGCCTGTCGATGAAGGCGGTCCCCGCCGAAGAGGCCGCGCCGGCCGCGCCGGCCGCACCCGCAGCCTGAACGCGGCGCGGCCTTCGGGCCGCGTCATCGATCCGGGCGGCTTTCGGGCCGCCCCGTCGATCGGAACCCCCGCCAGGCTCGCGCCTGGCGGGGGTTTTTTCATGGGTGTGCGCTGTGCGTCAGGGCTTCGGTTCGGGGGGCTCGACCGGCAGTCGGGTCGCAAGCGTCGCGGCGGCAGCGTTGGCCTTCTCGAGCGCTGCGGGGCCGTTCTGCGCCGACTTGGCGGCGCTGGCACCGACCTCGGCGCTCGTGACGGCAGCGTCCATGCAGCCGGACAGGGGCAGCGCGACGGCGCAGACGAACAGCAGGCGACCGAGCATCGGGGCGGTCAGGGCGAAGGGAGCGGAAGGTCGAGGCGCCATGGCAGGGCTCCGGTGACGTGACGTCGACGCGGGCGTCGCATCGTCCCGCCGCCGCCCGGCGACTCTCCCGCGAGTCTAGGCGTTGGCCCGGATCCGGGCCGGACCGCCCGTCGGTTCCCTCAGCGCGTCCGCCAGAGCTGGCCATCCCGGGTGGCACGGCCGTCCGCTTCGAGCTTCTCCAGATGCGCGAGCAGCGAGCGCCTGGCGACCGCGTGCAGCGCCGGGGACACTTCGTCGTACGCCAGCGGCACGAGCGTATCGAGCGTACCGCTGCCCGCGCGCTGCAGCACCGCGGCGACCTTCGCCTCGCGCGAGAGTCGGTGGGCGATCAGCTTGCGCATCGCCGCCTCGGCCGGCCCCAGCACATGGCCGTGGGCCGGCAGGATGAAGTCGACCGGCTCGGCCGCGAGTCGGCGCAACGAGTCGAGGTAGGCGACCATGTTGCCGTCGGGCGGATCGACCACCGTCGTCGACCCGTTGAGCACGTGGTCGCCCGAGAACAGCAGCCGGTCCTCCTCCAGCACCAGGCACAGGTGGTTGGCGGCATGCCCGGGCGTGTGGACCACCCGCAGCGTCGAGTCGCCGACCTGCAGGCGCTCGCCGTCGGCCAGCTCGCGGTCCGGGACGAACTCCGAGTGGGCGCGTGCCGTCGGGGCCGAGGACAGCCCCAGGATCGGCACGTCGCGGCCGATCGCCTCGCGCAGCATCGGCGCGCCCGGCGAGTGGTCGGGGTGCGAATGCGTGCAGACGATCATCTTCAGGTCTTCGCTCACCGCGGCGGCGATCCGCGCGATGTGCGCCGGCAGGGCCGGGCCCGGATCGATGACGATGCAGCCGCCCGCATCGCCGACGATGTAGGTGTTCGTGCCCGGGCCGGTCATCATGCTCGGGTTGGGGGCGGTGAGACGCCGCACGTTCGTGCGCAGCCTGACCGGCCGCTCGCTCTGCCAGTCCAGGTCGTGCACCACCTGCCCGTCGGGCGCCACCATCTCCAGCTCGCCGAAGGCCATCTCGTCCTCGGTGTAGCGCGTGTCCTTGCCCGCCACGCGCCCGCCGCGGGGGCAGGAGGTGAAGACCTGCTGCTGCGTGCGGCAGGCCTCCAGCACCGCTTCCGCCGTCTCGAAGCGTTCGAGCTGGCGCAGCGTCCGGATCGTCGGGAAGATCATGCTGAAGCCGCCTTCGGCGTGGCGCTTCAGGCCGGTTGCGGGGTGAACCCAGACCGGCTCGAACTGCTCGGCGCCATCCGGGTCCGGCGTCTGGCCCGCCGGCATCGGCGCGACGAAGAAGCGAACGTCGAAGCGCTTGGGCAGGTCGCGGTCTGTGATCCAGTGCGACAGCCAGCCCGTGCGGTCGACCGCGAGTTCCAGGCCCTCGCGTTCGAGCTGCGCGTACAGGTCGCCGTCGTGCCCTCGATCGAGCGAGCTCGCGAACGACGGGTCCGCAGGCTCGTTCGTGCCGCGGCGCCAGGCGAGCAGCACGCCCAGTTCCTCGAAGGCCTCGCGCAGCGCCGCCGCGGCGAAATGCCGGTGCGCCTCGTCCTGGTCCGGCCGGGCCCGGGCCGCGGTCAGCGCCGCCGGCGAGGCGTCCGCCGCATCCAGCGCCCCCCCCGGGAACACATAGGCGCCGGGTGCGAAGCTCGCCGTCGCAGAGCGGCGGGTCATCAGGACCTGCAGGCCTTCGGTCGGGTCGTCGCGCAGCAGCAGGATCGTGGCCGCGGGGCGGGGCACCACCGGCTCGCGCCAGCCGTGCAGCAGCTTGTCTCGTCGGATCATCGTCTGTATCCCGGACGGGTAGGCGCGTGAGTCGGTCCGCAGGCTGCGGTCAGGCCGCCGTCGATCCCGCCGCGAGCGAAGCCGGCGGCTCGAAGCGCGCTCCGAAGCGCGTCGCCAGGTCGCGCGCCCGGGCGAGGAACGCGTCGGCCCCGATCCGCTGCATCTGGGCACGGGCCTGCGAGGCGTTCATCGCCACCGCCTCGCCGAAGGTCTGCGCCACAGCGTCCGCAGGCGTGTCCGTGGCGACGTCCAGCGCGCCCAGACACGCGGCGTAGAGCAGCCGATCCCGGATGTCCGCTGCGTCGAGCTGACGCGAGCGGCGCTCGAAGGTCTTCAGCCCCGACCAGAGCTCGGGTGGCTGCGAGGTGTAGTCGTAGAACCCGCCGCCTGCGGCGCGACCGGCCCGCTTGTAGCCATGCGCCATCTTCTCGACGACGTACACCGCCGATTTCTCGAGTGGGCGCGAGGGCAGGGCGGGTTCGGTCGCAGGAGCGTGCGCATGGTCATCGCCGTGATCGTGCGCGTGGCCGTGGTCATCGCCGTGGCCGTGATCGTGGCCGTGCGCGTGCGCGTGGCCGTGCGCGCGGCCGTGGGCATGGTCGTGATCATGCCCGGCGTCGTGCGCGTGGCCGAGGCCGTGATCGTGCGCGTGATCGTGACCATGCGCGTGCCCGTGATCATGGCCATGGGAGTGTCCGTGATCGTGGCCCGCGGCATGTGCGTGCCCGTGGCCGTCCATCGCCGCATGCAGCGCGTGGTCAACGACATCGAGGGACATCGCATCGAGGATCGCGAACGGTCCGGCCTTCAGGCCCGCATCGCGTGCAGCCGCTTCGATTGCGGCAGCGCCGACGCCGTCGCCGAGCAGGGTCAGGGCTTCGTTGAGCAGCGCGGCGGCCGCCGGGTGCCGGTACAGCGCGGCCGGAACCTCCGCGGGGAGGGGGGGGGCGGCATGGGGCGTCTCTCGAGCCGCATGGGCGCGGCGATGCGCCCAATGATATCGCCTCGTCGCACGCTGGCCGCGCGCCGACTGGAACGGTGCCGTGCGAGGCAGGCAGAGTCGGCGCAGGCGCGCCGATCCGTGGGGCGATCAGGCCGTCTTGTGCTGCCGTCGCGGGCCTGTGCGCGGTGCAGTCTGCCAACGCGAGCGATCGTTGAGCAGGGCCAGGACGCTGGCGTCCTTGATCAGAGCGGCGCCGGAAGATGCCGCCGAGACGATCTCCGGAGCCGTCGGACGCACCAGCCCGAACCCTTGGCCGTAGTCCACGCCCAGCTCGATGAGCGCCGCGATCGCATCGGGCGTCTCCGCCCATTCCGCGATGCTGCGCATGCCGAGTTCGTGCGTCAGGTCGACGATGGTCCGCGTGATCGCGTAGTTCGCCGGATTCAGGTTGATGTCCTTGACGAAGCTGCCGTCGATCTTGATGAAATCCGCGGGGATTTCCTTGAGGTAGTTGAAAGACGTGTAGCCGGCGCCGAAATCGTCGAGCGCGAGCTTGCTGCCGTACATCCGGACCCGATCCACGAACCGCCGGGTCGAGCCGAGATCGTGCAGCGCCACGCTTTCGGTGATCTCGAAGCACAGTTTCGGCATCGCGAGCGGATGCTCGGCGATCATCGAGAAGGCGTCGTCGACGAAGCGGTTGTCGTTGAGGGACGCGCCGCTGATGTTGATCGTCGCGAACCCGAGCCGATCGCGATGTTCCGGATGGTTGTCGAGCCACTCCAGCGTGCTGCGAAGCACCCATCGATCGATCTGCGACATCAGGCCGTTGCGCTCTGCAGCACCGATGAACTTTCCGGGCGGAATGACCTGCCCGTGCTCGCCGCGCATCCGGATCAGGACCTCGTAGCACAGCGAACTCGTGGGCGACTGCAGCGCCACGATCGGCTGGAACTCGAGGAAGTAGCGCTCGGTCGGAACGCGCTGCTGCAGATCCGCCACGACCTTCAGCTCTTCCAGGTGAGAGCGCAGTGCTGCGTCCTGGTCGGTCAGGCGGACGACGCAGTTTCGACCGCGGGACTTGGCTTCGCTGCAGGCTCGGTCGGCTGCTGAGACCGCATCAACCGACGTCATCGTGTATTCAATTGATACGACGCCAATACTGGCGGTCATATTCAGTTC
Source organism: Burkholderiales bacterium (assembly GCA_026399835.1). Lineage (GTDB taxonomy): Bacteria > Pseudomonadota > Gammaproteobacteria > Burkholderiales > Burkholderiaceae_E > UBA4615. Next base: position 131,130 of record JAPLQE010000069.1, read on the forward strand.
TTTACCGTCCAGATCAAACGGACGCTCGCAAATGACCTCCCGGATTCGTTCCGTAAGCGCGCCCATCGCATGCTCAGGGCAGTCAAGGAGAATCACGACAAAGGAGTCGGCAATGCGAGCGACCATGTCGCGCGTCCGCACTGCCAGCTTAACTCGTTGCGCAGCCTGCAATAGGAGCGCATCGCCCGTCCCATGGCCGTGAAGATCATTGATGAGCTTAAATCTATCCAGATCAACGTATGCGATTGCACACGGATGACCTGCGTCGCTCGGTGTCAGGGCTGTGCGAAGCGCAACGTCTAGGCCGCGCCGATTCAAGAGCCCTGTCAAGGAATCATGATCAACGAGATGCTTGAGCTTGCTTTCCGCAGCTTTTCGAAGCGTTACGTCTTGGATTGACCCTTCGACCGCCTGGTCGTTCAACGTAACGCGGGCCAAGTACCACTTTGACTGCCCATCTTTGGCGACGACATTGAATTCGACGTCCAGAACGCCTTGTTCGGCAGCGTCCGAGAGTTGCTGAAAGGTACCGGCCCCGAGCAAGACGTCAATATTCAGATTATTATCTTGCACCGGGGCCGTCAGATCGAACATCTCGCTAAACGCTGGGTTCTTGAGACGAATCGAACCATTGAGACCGAGCCCAAACAAGCCGATTGGCATCGAGTTGAAGTTCTCTTCGTACTTCTTCAGGTACGTGACGCTGCGAGCTTGGGCGGCCAGGCGAGCGTCGCGCTCCGATCTCAATCGATCTGCTAGCGCCAACCCCATCATCAAGGCCGAAACGATTGTTGCGGTCTGAGAGTTAAGCCATGACGGGTACTGAACAACGCCAGATTGCGTGCCAATCTCGCTCGCCATACCGACAATCATGGAGCCCCAAGACAGTGCGTACCAGCCGACAAGGCGAGTGCGCTGAATTAGCAGAGATACAAATATCTGTACGGTTAGAGTCCCAAGTCCTATAGCAGCAAAGGTCCAAAAGACTCTAAGGTATTGGATGTGGTCAAAGAACGGTGCGGCGACGACAAATGCAAGAAACGAGTGCTGCAAGAACTCGAAGTACTTTCGAATGAGCGGATTTGAACTCCGCTTCAGTAGTAGTTCCCGGAAGAGAACTACGGTGAAGAATCCGTATGCTGCAATAGAAATTCTGAGCAGCGCGAGATAGGCGTCATTGTCCAGTTCTAACTGGATCCAGTGCCTATCCCAACCGGCGTTTATTGCCGCGACACGAAGGCTGGTGAGGAGCCAACCACTGAATAGCAGGAAAGTAAGGTCACGGTTCAGCAACGCTACGATAGTGCTGAACGCCGCTAGGATAAGGATGCCTCCAAAAACGGCACCCCCTTGGCGCTCGAAGGCGCGCTCTGAAGCCGCATAGTCGTCAGGCGTCCAAAGCAATGCCTTGGGCGGGACAGGCATATACGATCGAAGCGCGGCAACTACGGCGACAGCATCCGGTGTTGCGTCGATTGGGACAGAGAAGCCCCCCTTGCTGGCCGAACGAATCGGCTCAAGCATTGGCTGAATCTCTCGGTACGTGATTGTTCCTTCTTTGTCTTTCAGGACTATCCAGAAACGAGGTTTCTCGAATCGAAGAAGCTTGAGTTCAAGTACTGCAGGAGTAGTGTGGACCGACTCCGGGAGGTCGGTCTTTAGCCAAAGGGGCTTTCGTTGGTCGAGTTCGGCGACAGCCAGGCCCCCTCTCGCAATCTGTGTCAGCGCCTGGTCTATGTCCGCTGGAGGTACGTTCGACGTTGTCCCCTCTGTCGCTGTGGTGTGCAGAGGCGTCGGCCTAAAGTCAATCTGAGTTGACGAAAGAAACGCCCATGCGACAAAAGCGGCGGCCAGCAGGCAGACAAAAGACAGCGCACTCCCCGCACTCAACGGGATTCGATGAGCGGTGTTCTGTGGAGGGACTGTGGACTCAGGCGCCATTGCTGCTTGTCGGCAGTACTTTCGGTTCGGAGAGCCTGAACCTAAGGTACGAAACGGGCCGAACCCGCAAGCGACCGACGCTTGGAGCTTTATGGATGCTGAGCGGAGCCGGTGTGTGTCCGGCGCCGTGAAGAGCGGGTCTAGACCAGCGGAATTCCGAGCATCTGGTCTATCTGTGCTTCGTCTGGCACATTGGCAATTCGGTTGCGCGGGCGGGCCCAGACACCGCTGACCGAGTTGAATATCTCGATGTCTGGCGTGTAGTCATTGAACATAAAGGCGTAGAGAGGGTGGCCGATACGGCGCCACTCCCTCTCGCAGCTGATTGTCTCGAGCGCCATAAGTCGCATCGGAATGTTTTCAGACCAACTGATCGGCAGAAGCGTATCGGAGTCGTAGACGTCCACAAAGCCGAGACGCAGGTACTGTCGATCCATCGGCGGACGCGCAGTCACGATGATCCAGTCAATCTGGCAGGCAAGGCAATAGCGATGAAGAGCCTTGAAGATTGCTAGCTTAACCAGCGTTGCATCTGCTCCTGCACGAACCGCTAGTCGCGTAACGAACGCCATAGTCTGCGCAGCGTATGGCGAGTCGCTCGGAAGAAGCCCCTCAATCGGGAGCGGTCCGTGCGTATTTGTCTCGATTCTCATGGTCCCCAGCGCTGACCCATCCACTTTTGATTCGGCTAGCAGGATCAAGGCAAATGCTGCTCTATCCGCGTCTTCAGGGGACTGCAGCAGCTCTGCGACTTCTGGGTGGTGTCGACCGTAAGAGGACGCGCGTATCTGCACAGCCTTCGTTAGGTGCTCTTCCGTCCGGACGATCCGTACCCGAAAAGAAAGCTGGATCGCGTCTGGTGGGGCGATCTCGGACATTTGCCGCGCGCGACTGGGAGCCTTAAGGACTCGATCTGTATCTGTGGAGCGGCTGTGGGGCATAAAGGGGGACGCTGACCGCGGAATGAAGCTATCGCAAGCGCAAAGTCCTCGTTTCAGCGGACTCCACGGGTGACTTCTCGGACGTGGGCAAAGCAGCGCAAGCGCAGATCGCTACTCGGGTCCAAGGACGAGCGAATGCGACTGAGTCGTCGCAAGAGTGTGAAACATCACCACGGATCTTGCGTAGGCGCCTGAAAAATCTACCGATTCTGCAACTCTACACGGCAATGCTCGAGCGTGTCTCTTGCGGACCGCACTCGATGACTCTGGCCTTCGGCTGTCTATGCCTCAGGCTGGAAGCCTGACGCGTTCAGCATCTTGGTGGCACTGACGCACATAGTGATGCGCCCAGGCTCGTGCATGGCTCAAGGCATGGTTTGCTGTGGTGATGCTGATGCTGCACGAGTCGTGGCTCGTCGATTTGTTCCTGTGTAGGCCAAAGGTCTAGTTGCAGATGAAGAGTCGATGAGGGACAAATTCAGCTCTATCGAAGCCTCGAGTAACTGCTCTTGGCCGAGTCTGTGGGACGTCTTGTCTAGCACCAAGAGGAGCACTCATGCAGAGACAACTCTGGCAGATTGCCTTGCGTTCGGATGCCTGCAGCCGGGAGGCGGAAAGCGAGTTCCTTTCCGAGTTTCGGCTTGAGGCGCTTAGGTGGGGGGCGCATGCAGCAGCAGCAGGCGCTCTGCTCTACGCGAGCTTCATCGTAATCGCATGGCTGCTTGAACTCCACACCACGGGTGCACTCGTAATCCGAGGCGGGCTTGTGGCGATGCTCGCGGCAGTCTCCTACTGCATGTCGACACGTAGTGGTGTGGGTCCGCACAACTATGTTCCCATTGCTGCTGTGACCAGCGCGGTGGCACTGGGTGGGGCGGTGCTGTTGTTGACGCTCCGCGACGGCGAGATGCAAGCCGTTGCAGTCCAAGCCTCCCCCGCCATCATGTTCGGCCTCTTCCTCCACTACGCGTTCCTTCGCCTCCCGCTCAAGGTGTCCGCGACGGTCGGGTGGTCGGTCGCGGCGGCGGCGGTGTTCTGGGCGCCGGCTGTGACCGGGGGCAGCGAGATGCTTCGCAACGCGGTCTATCTGTCCTTCGCCAATGTCTTCGGGATGATCGTCTCGCGGCTTGGGGAGAATCGGGAGCGGGAGCTGTTCCATCAGCGACGCGAGGCCGAGGCGGCGCGGGCCGTGGCACGCGAGCGGCAGGCCGCTGCCGAGGAGGCGAACGCGCAGAAGACGCGGTTGATCGCTGCGGTCAGCCATGACCTGCGGCAGCCGATGACGGCTGCGATCTCGTACCTGGAGGTGACCCGTGCCCGACTCCATGCATCCGACGATCATGACGCCCTCGCGCCTGCCGAGAAGGCGCAGGCCGCGGTGTCGATGCTCGGTGCGACGCTGGACCATCTGCTCACCGCGGCGCGCTACGACAGTGGTACCGAGGCGCTGAACATCGAGCCGGTGGAGCTCGGCCCGCTGCTGCGAGACATCCACGATGGCTACATCGACGAGGCGGAGATGCGTGGCGTCCGTCTGCGGGTGCGCTTGCCGCGCGAGCGGGTGCTCCTGACCACGGACCGGCGCTCGCTGCACCGGGTGATCGGCAACCTCGTGTCGAACGCGATCAAGTTCACCGACGCTCGCGAGACGGGCCGAGGCCGCGTGCTGATCGCGGCGCAGATGCACGGCGGACGATGCCGGATCCACGTGATCGATACCGGCATCGGCATCGAGCACGCGCAGCTGCAGGAGGTCTGGAAGCCCTATGTCCAGCTCAACAACACGGAGCGGGACCGGGAGCATGGTCTCGGGCTCGGGCTGTATCTCGTGCAGCGGATCGTGCAGCAGTTGCCCGACCATTCGGTGAGCCTGCGCTCGCGCCCGGGGCATGGTTCGCGATTCACGCTCGCCATCCCGGGCAGCACCTTCGATCGTTCCGCGGTGAGACGTCCCGCGGCACGTCCGTCCGCGGCACCGCTCGACCTGAGCCCGCTCCGCGGAGCGTACGTCCTGCTGCTCGAGGACGACCGCGACACGCGCCTGTCGATGGTGGCGCTGCTGAGTCAATGGGGTGTCCTGCCGACGGCCTGCTCGACGGCGGCTGAGCTGCTGTCGATCGGCGCCGAGTCGGATCGGCTGGTCGACGCGATCGTCTGCGATTACCGGCTCGCCGGCGGCGTGAACGGCATCGATGCGATCGCTCGGCTGCGCGATCGGCTGGGGTATGCTCCCCATGCGGTGCTGGTCACCGGCGAGCCCGACATCGCACCGCTGCGTGCGCGAGCCGGGCCGGAGACGACCGTGCTGCACAAGCCCTTCACGCCGGAGTCGTTCGCGACGCCGCTCCTGCGCGCGGTGCACGCGGCTCGTGTGCTGGAGGAGGGCTGATCCGTCCATCCCAGAGGTCACGATGATCGAACGTTCGCTGTTCTCCGAGCACCACGAGCAGTTCCGGGATACCGTCCGCCGCTTCCTCGAGAAGGAGGTCGCACCGCACCACGCCCGCTGGGAAGACGAGGGCTACGTCGATCGCGAGGTCTGGACGAAGGCGGGCGAGGCAGGGCTGCTGTGCACGTCGATGCCGGAGGCCTATGGCGGTGCCGACGCCGACAAGCTCTACTCGGTGGCGCTCTTCGAGGAGATCGCACGGCAGGGCTACACCGGGCTGGGCTTCGGGCTGCACAACGAGATCGTCGCGCCCTACATCCTCAGCTACGGCACGGACGCGCAGAAGGCGAAGTACCTTCCGGCGATGGCCCGCGGCGAGATCGTCGGGGCGATCGCGATGAGCGAACCGGCCGCGGGCTCGGACCTGCAGGGGATCCGCTCCACGGCGACGGATGCGGGGGATCATTTCCTGCTCAACGGATCGAAGACCTTCATCACGAACGGCTGGCACGCGGATCTGGTCATCGTCGTGGCCAAGACGGATCCGTCGGCCGGCGCCAAAGGCACGAGCCTGCTGCTGGTCGAGCGCGGGATGCCCGGGTTCGAGAAGGGGCAACGGCTCAAGAAGGTGGGCATGAAGGCCCAGGACACCTCGGAGCTCTTCTTCGACAACGTCGCGGTGCCCAAGGCGAACCTGCTGGGCGACGTCAATCGCGGCTTCGTCTACCTGATGCAGGAGCTGCCCTGGGAGCGCCTGCAGATCGCCATCTCCGGCATCCAGGCAGCCCAGTCGGCGATCGACTGGACGCTCGAGTACACGAAGGAGCGCAAGGCGTTCGGCACGACGGTCGCAGCGTTCCAGACGACGCGCTTCAAACTCGCCGAACTGCAGACGGAGGTGCAGGTGGCCCGCGTCTTCGTGGACCGCTGCATCGAACTGCTGATGCAGAAGAAGCTCGACACGGCGACGGCCTCGATGGCGAAGTACTGGTGCAGCGACCTCCAGTGCAAGGTGATCGACGAATGCGTGCAGCTGCACGGCGGCTACGGCTACATGTGGGAGTACCCGGTCGCCCGTGCCTGGGCTGACGCGCGCGTGCAGCGCATCTACGGCGGGACGAACGAGATCATGAAGGAGGTGATCGCCCGCTCGATGGGGCTGGGCGGTCGCTGAAGCCTGCCGGTCGTCCGGCCGGCAGGGCAGGGGCGCCGCAGGCTTTGGTACGGGTTATGAGCTCGCCGGATAATTATAGCGAAGCACTATAGTTATCCCCATGAAGCTGAACCGCCCCGCCCCGACATGCAAACGGCCGCCCGAAGGCGGCCGCAGCAAGGCCCGTGCGACGCGCGGGGCGCGCCGCAGCGTCAGGATCACTTCTCCGGCGGCACCGTCAGGTAGTCGGTGACCTTCACCCAGCGGCCGTTCTGGATCTGTGCCATGCGGCTCTGGTCGTTGCCCAGGCGCTTGCTGGCGGAGAAGCTCATCGCGGGTGCGCCGAACATGTCGGGCGGGAACTTGGTGGACTCCATCGCCTTCACGAAGCTGTCGACCGTCAGGGTCGGGCCCGCGACCCGCGCGGCCGTCGCGAACATGTCGACGATCGTGTAGCCGTAAGCCGAGAAGACGGTCGGATCCTCGTTGAACTTCGTCTGGTACTTCGTCGCCCAGAACCGGATCTTGTCGTCGGCGGTATCGACGTACGGCTGCGCGGCGGTGTGCATGCCGTACAGGCCGTCCATCGCCTTGCCGCCGAGCTTGTGGATCAGGTCGGTGTAGCCGGCGCTCGAGACCATGAAGTCGGGCGAGAAGCCGGTCTTGCGCGACTCGCCGATGGTGCCGATGGTCTCGCGGATGATGGTGCCCATCACCACCAGGTCGCAGTTGGCCGCCTTCATGCGGGCGACCTGCGACGAGAAGTCGGTCGAGCCGCGCTTGAACGAGGTCTTCTCGGCGAAATCGGTGCCCAGGGACTTGAGCGCCCACTCGGCACCGCGCAGCACCTCCAGGCCGAACTCGTCGTCCTGGTAGATCACGCAGGCCTTCTGGTACTTCTTGCGCTTGTACATCTCTTGCACGCCGACGCGCATCTGGTCGTAGTAGGTGGCGGCGAAGGAGAACTTCAGCTTGTGCGGCGGATCGTACATCTCGCGCGCGGCGGTCACCGGCAGGAAGTTGATGACGCCCTTCTCGAACTGGATGGGCATCGCGGCGTTGTTCATCGCGGTGCCGATGTGACCGAGCACGGCGAAGACCTTGTCCTGGTTCACCAGCTTCTGGGCGACGAGCACGGCCTTGCGTGGATCGTAGGCGTTGTCTTCGATCAGCATCTTGATCTTGCGGCCGTTGATGCCGCCCTGCTCGTTGATCTCCTCGACGCGCAGGACCATGCCGTTGCGGGTCTGCTTGCCGAAGCCGGCGACCGGACCGGACAGGTCCTGGATGGTGCCGATCTTGATCTCGTCCTTGGTGATGCCCTGGCCCTGTTGGGCGTGGGCGGCGCCGACGGACATCGCGAGGATGCCGACGGCGACGGAGGTCATGCGCGTGAAGTTCATGTCTCGTCTCCTCTGTGAAGGGGTGCGGTGCCCGCCCTCGGAAGGGGCTCTGCGACGACCGCTGCTACGTTGCCACGGATCGGATCAGCCGCGATACATCCCCTCGATGAGCTCGGCGTACTTCTGCTGCACCAGCTTGCGCTTGAGCTTCATCGTAGGGGTCAATTCCTCGTCCTCGGCGGTCAGCTGGGTCTCGATCAGCCGGAACTTCTTGACCTGCTCGACCCGCGCGAACTTCCTGTTCACCGACTCGATCTCGCGCCAGATGAGGTCCTGGACCTCCTTGGCGCGGGTCAGGCTGGTGTAGTTGGAGAAGGGCACGTCGTGATCCTGCGCGAAGCGCTCGACGTTCTCCTGGTCGATCATCACCAGCACGGTCAGGAAGGGCTTCTTGTCGCCGATCAGCACGGCGTCGGTCACGTAGGGCGAGAACTTCAGTTCGTTCTCGAACTCGCTCGGCGTGATGTTCTTGCCGCCGGCGGTGATGATGATGTCCTTCATCCGGTCGGTGATCCGGAAGAAGCCGTCGGCGTCGACGGTACCGACGTCGCCGGTGTGCAGCCAGCCCTCGGCGTCGACGGTCTCGGCGGTCTTCTCGGGCTGGTTCAGGTAGCCCATGAAGACGTTCGGCCCGCGGATCAGCAGCTCGCCGGTGGTCTCGTCGACGCGGACCTCGTTGAAGTAGCAGGCCTGACCGATCGAGCCGGGCTTGATGCGGTCCCAGGGCATCCAGGTGGATGCGCCGCAGGACTCGGTCTGGCCCCAGACCTCGAGCATCGGCAGCCCGAGCGCCATGTACCAGCGCACCAGGTCGGGCGAGATCGGGGCGGCGCCGGTCAGCAGGTAGCGCGCGCGGTGGATGCCGATCAGCTTGCGGACGTTGTCGAGGGCGATCAGTCGCGCGATGCGGAACTTGAGCTTCTGCATCGTGCTGACCGGACGGCCCTCGATGACCGCGTCGGCGATCGAGCGGCCGACGCCGATCGACCACGCGTAGGCGGCCTGCTGGACCTTGCCGGACTCGGCCACGCCGATCATCACGGCCGAGTAGAACTTCTCCCAGATCCGCGGCACGGCGGTGAACAGCGTGGGCGCGATCTCGCGGACGTTCTCGGGGACGGTCTCGGGGTTCTCGACGAAGTTGAGCACCGTGCCGCTGTAGATGCCGATGAAGGCGCCGCCCAGCCGCTCGGCGACGTGGCACAGCGGCAGGAAGCACATCCGCTCGTCGGTGTGGTCGCCGCTTGCGATGCGGTTGTAGCCGCGCACGGTGTAGACCAGCCCGCGGTGCGAGTGCATCGCGCCCTTGGGTCGGCCGGTGGTGCCCGACGTGTAGATCAGGATCGCGAGGTCCTCGGGGCCGCGCGACTCGAGACGCTGCTCGAAGAGGCCCGGGTTCGACGCATCGTGCTGGCGGCCGAGGTCGCGCAGCGCCGACAGGCTCATCACGCCGGGGTCGGACAGGTCGCGCAGGCCGTCCATGTCCATCACGACGATCCGGCGCAGCAGCGGCAGGTGCAGCCGAGCCTCGATGGCCTTGTCGAGCTGCTCGTCGTCCTCGACGAACAGCACGACGGTGCGCGAGTCCTCGGCCAGGTACTGCACCTGACTGGCCGAGTCGGTCGGGTAGATGCCGTTCGAGACGCCGCCGGCACTGAGCACGGCCATGTCGGCGAGCACCCATTCGACGCGGGTGTTCGCGAGGATGGAGGCGGTCTCGCCCGGCTGCAGGCCGAGTGCGACCAGGCCCATCGTGATCTCGCGCACCGCCTCGCCGCTCCGCGTCCAGGTCCAGGCGCGCCAGATGCCGAGATCCTTCTCGCGCATCAGCGTGCGCGGGCCGCGCTCGGCCACGCCGTTCCAGAAGATCCGGTGGACGGTCTCGCCGGCGATGGCCAGCTCCGGACCGGGGCGGATGGAGGAGAGATCCCAGAGGTTGCTCATCGCCAGGTCTTCTTCTTCTTCCAGCGGCGCTCGCCGCGCGCGCCTTCTTCCTTCATGCCGAGATAGAACTCCTTGATGTCTTCCTTCTCGCGCAGGACGGCACAGGTGTCCTCCATGACGATCCGGCCGTTCTCGAGCACGTAGCCGAAGTCGGCGGCGTTCAGGGCCATGTTGGCGTTCTGCTCGACCAGCAGCATCGAGGTGCCGCGCTCGCGGTTGATGCGCACGACGATCTCGAAGATCTCCTTCGTGAGCCGCGGCGACAGGCCGAGCGAGGGCTCGTCGAGGAGGATCAGCTCCGGGGCGGCCATGATCGCGCGCGAGATCGAGAGCAGCTGCTGCTGCCCGCCCGAGAGCAGGCCCGCGTCCTGCGTGGCCCGCTCCTTGAGGATCGGGAAGTAGCCGTAGACGGTCTCGATGTCGCGGGCGACCTGGTCGCGATCCCGCCGGGTGTAGGCGCCCATCAGCAGGTTGTCGCGCACCGACAGCAGCGGGAACACCTCGCGGCCCTCGGGCACGTGAGACAGCCCGCGCTGCACGATGGTCGCCGGGTCGCGGGCGGTGATCGGCTCGCCCTTGAAGTCGATCGAGCCGCGGCGCGGATCGATGATGCCGCTGATGGTCTTGAGGATGGTCGTCTTGCCGGCGCCGTTGGAGCCGAGCACGGTCGCGATCTCGCCCCGGGCGACCTCGAGGCTGACCCCGCGGATCGCGCGGATCGGGCCGTAGGCGCTCTCGACGTTGGCGAGCTTGAGGATCGGCGCCTCGGTGCTCATGCGCGCTTCCTGTCGAAGGGCTCGGCGCGGCGCAGGAACGACATGTCCTCGACCGCGCCGAGGTAGGCCTCGATGACCCGCGGATCGGACTGGACCTCGCGCGGCGTGCCGATCGCCAGCGGCTCGCCCTGCGCCATCGCGAGCACGCGGTCGGACACGCGCGAGACGAGCGTCATGTCGTGCTCGACCATCAGCACGGTGATGCCGAGGTCGTGCTTGATGTCCTGGATCCAGAAGGCCATGTCGTCGGTCTCCTCGACGTTCAGGCCCGACGAGGGCTCGTCCAGCAGCAGCAGCTTGGGGCGGGTGCAGAGCGCACGCGCGAGCTCCACCACCTTGCGCACGCCGTAGGGCAGGCCGGCGACCAGGGAGTCGCGGTGGTGCTGAAGGCCGAGGAAGTCGATGACCTTCTCGGCTTCCTCGCGGGCCTCGCATTCGGCGCGGCGCGCGGCGGGCGTGAACAGCAGCTCGCTCCAGAAGCCGGTCTTGCGGTGGACATGGTGGCCGATCAGCATGTTCTGCAGCACCGTCGCGTACTCGAACAGCTCGATGTTCTGGAAGGTGCGCGCGATGCCCAGCTCGGCGACGCGATACGGCGGCACCTCGGACAGCCGGTGCCCCTCGAAGTCGATCGTGCCTGCGGTGGGCGTGTAGATGCGGCTGATCAGGTTGAAGACGGTGGTCTTGCCGGCGCCGTTGGGCCCGATGATCGTGAAGACCTCGCCGCGGCCGACGTCGAAGCTGACCTTGTTGACCGCGAGCACGCCGCCGAAGCGCACCTGCAGGTCACGGGCGGAGAGCAGCGGGGTGTCGCTCATTTCAGTCGGTCCGACTTGGCGAAGGCCTTCTGCCGCTTGAACATGCCCTTGCGGTAGAAGGGGAAGAGCTGGAACCAGGTGCGGACCTTGAGCCAGCGGCCGTACAGGCCCATCGGCTCGAACAGCACGAAGGCCACCAGCACGATGCCGTAGACGACGGCCTGCAGGCCCTCGGCCTGGCCGATCGATTCGGGCAGCCAGTCCTTCCCGATGGCGATGAGCTGCGGCATGGTGATCAGGAAGATCGCGCCGAGGAAGGCGCCGTGCACGAAGCCCAGGCCACCGACCACCACCAGCAGCAGCAGGTCGACCGACTGCACGAGGCTGAACTGGTCGGGCGACAGGAAGCGCAGCTTGTGTGCGTACAGGGCGCCCGCGACGCCGGCGAGCGCCGCCGAGATCGCGAAGGACAGGCCCTTGTAGTAGGCCAGGTTGATGCCCATGCTCTGCGCCGAGATCTCGGAGTCGCGGATGGCGACGAAGGCACGGCCGGTCGGGGATCGCAGCAGGTTCAGCACGCCCAGCGTGACGAGCACGCACAGCACCAGGCACAGGTAGTAGAACGAGGCGTCGTCGTCGAGCTTCCAGCCGAAGATGTCCGGCGCCTTGACATGCAGGCCGGCGTTGCCGCCGGTGACGCTCTCCCAGCGCGCGAACACCTCCTCGACGATGAAGCCGAACGCGAGGGTCGCGATGCCGAGGTAGATGCCCTTGACGCGCAGCGCCGGCACGCCGACCACCACGCCGGTGCCGGCCGACAGCGCCATGGCCGCCGCGAGCGCGAGCGGGAACGGCCAGCCGTGGTTGGTGAGGTAGGCCTGCGTGTAGGCCCCCACGCCGAGGAAGGCCGCATGCCCGATCGAGACCTGGCCGGTGAAGCCGGCGAGCAGCATCAGGCCCAGGCCGACGATGGAGTAGATCAGCACGAAGGAGAGCTGCGCGAGCCAGTACTCGGGCAGCAGCCAGGGTGCGACCACGAGCGCTGCCATCAGCGCGCCGTACCAGAACTTCTGGCCGCCGTGCTTGGCGAGCGCGACGTCGTCGGCGTAGGAGGTCTTGAAGAGGAAGCGCATGTCAGCGCCGCCCGGCCGCCCGAAGGCGCTGACGCGCCCCCTCGGGGGGCAGCGAACGTAGTGAGCGTGGGGGCGTCATGGCCTATACCTTCTTGCGGAGCTTCTCGCCGAACAGGCCGTTCGGCTTGAACCACAGCATCGCCAGCACCACGATGTAGGGCGCGACGTCCTTGAATCCGGTGGGCAGGTAGAAGCCCGACAGCGACTCCACCACGCCGATGATCAGTCCGCCGACGATGGCGCCCGGCAGGCTGCCGAAGCCGCCCACCACCGCTGCCGGGAACGCCTTGAGGCCGATGAAGCCCATGTTCACGTGGACGAAGGTGATCGGGGCGAGCAGCAGGCCGGCCACCGCCGCGACCGCCGCCGCGAGCGCCCAGACCAGGCCGTTGAGCCGCTTGACCGGGATGCCCATGTAGTAGGCGGCGAGCTGGTTCTGCGACGAGGCCTGCATCGCGATGCCGACCGTCGAGTAGCGGAACACGGTGTAGAGGATCGCGCAGAGCAGTGCGGTCGAGCCGATCACGACCACCTGCTCCACCGACAGCAGCAGACCTCCGACGGTCAGCACGACGTCCTTGTAGGGGACGGGCAGCGTATGGGTCTCGGTGCCGATGCCGGGCACCATGGTGATCAGCCCGCGCACGATGTAGCCGATGCCGATGGTGAGCATCACGATCGTGAACTGGGGCTGGCCGAGGATCGGCCGGATGACGAGGCGCTCGACGACGAGACCGAAGACGCCCATCGCTGCGATCGCGGAGAGGATCGCGAGCCAGAAGGGGAAGTCCAGCATCGTCATGGCGGCGAGGCCGCCGAAGGCGCCGAGCATCATGAGATCGCCCTGCACGAAGCTGACGGTCTCGGTCGCCTTGTAGATGAGCACGAAGCCCAGCGCGATGAGCCCGTAGATGCAGCCCTGCGCGATACCGCTGATGACCAGTTGGAGGAACTGCAAGTTGCTCTCTCGTGGGTCGTCCGTGTCTCCGGGCGCGTAATCTAGCACGGGGCTTCCGAAGCTCTGCAAGAGAAACCTTGGGATGCGGGATGCGCGCATTCGTGTTGCGCTGCGGCATCCGCGCGTGACCGCGGGGTGAACGGTCGCGACGCCGGGTGTCCGGCTACCCCAGGCCGCGGTCACCGCGCGAGCGGCTCGAATGCCTGCGGACCGCGTGCGATACGGCGTCTGAGGAGCTTGAAGACGTCGGGGTCGAAGGGCTCCTCGCCGTCGGGGCCGAGCGCACGCCAGCGGTCGAAGGCCAGGCGATCGATGCGACCGGAGTCGGCGTCGCGTTCGACCAGGGCGACCGGGCCTGAGAACGGCCACTCGGGGAATCTCAGCGGCAGCAGCGCCTCGAGCAGGCGCGCATGGTGTGTCTCCGGGGATTCGTCGCCCGTGCACAGGCCATCGCAGCGGTGTACCTGCCGCGAGAAGCACGCGCCGTCCCGGGCCGACAGACCAAGGGCGCGGTCGCACAGCCGGTGCGTGCGGCCGAGCGCGGCGAGCGTGGCCCGGGCGCCCGCGCGGCTGCCGAACGGACCGGCAAGGCCGGGCTCGGACAGCGGGTCGGCGTGCACGAGGTCGGCGAGCGGCACGATGCGCGGCGCGCGACCCGGCACGTCGGGACGCAGGAAGCAGGTGGTCTCGCGTCGGCGCAGCGCGACGTTGTGCAGCGGCGCGCAGGTCTTGATCCGCTGCATCTCGCGCAGCAGCGCGCCGAACTCGCCCGCGGTGGGTTCGATCTCGAGCGCATGGACCTCGGCGAC
>JAPLQE010000076.1 GCA_026399835.1 Burkholderiales bacterium
CCCTCAGCCTCAACAAAAACGTTCCCGCGGGAACGTCGCGCCGAGCCGCCTTCGCGCTGCGGCGGCGACACACCGCCGCCGCAGCGCCGCATCAACGCCGTTGCCTGGTGCGAAAGTGAATGGTTCACGCCTTCTCAGCCGATCACGTAGGCGGCGGCGCCGGTGGCGATCAGGGTGCCGTCGTCGGAGTGCAGCGTCATCTGCACCGAGCCGATCCGCCCGCCCAGGCGCGTGACCCGGGCCGAGGCCTCGAACCAGGCGCCGAGGCCGCGTTGCAGGTAGTCGATGCGCAGGTCGATCGTGCCCATCCGCGCGAAGCGCAGCATCACCTGCTCGCAGCCCTCGTCGGCGAACTTCTCGCACAGCGCCACCATCAGCGCGAAGCCGCCGGCGGCGTCCAGCACCGCCGAGGTCACGCCGCCGTGGAGCTGCCCGTAGCTGTAGTGGCCGACCAGCTCCGGACGCATGTCGAAGCGCACCCTGGGATTCGCCGGGTCCAGCGAGCTCACGCGGATGCCGAGCGTCTGGTTGAAGGTGATCCGGCGCTCGAACAGCTCGGTCAGCGCGGCATCGAGTCGGGCCTGCTCGGCGGCCGGGCGGCGGGGGCGGGCGGGGTGGGCGGTCATGGAGGGCAGACGGGGCCGGAGCGGCTCGATCTCAGACGAGCGCCTCGCCGCCATGCCCCGGGCGCAGCACGATGGGCGGCTCGATCAGGCCGGTGACGAGCGGGCCATCCGGCAGCAGGGTGGCGGGGTTGTCGGTGGTGTCCGGAGGGCCGGCGTGGCCGGGGGCCGACGGGTCGGCGTCGCGCCAGCGGCGCGGAACCCGGTCGATGCGCACCGGATGGATGGTGAGCGTGCCGTCGGCGGCGACATGCAGGCGCAGGAAGTTCTTGAAGTCCTGGATGCGCATCGCCGAGAACGCCTCCTCGCTGTGACGCCCGAACACGTTGAGCGAGACCAGCAGATACAGCCCCATCACCGCCGAGCCGACGACCCAGCCGCCTGCGAACACCAGTGCGCCGGCCGCGACGAACTGCAGGAAGCCCCAGCCCGGCAGCAGGGCGCCGGTCAGCGCGATCGCGCCCCAGCCGACGTGGAAGATGCAGACCCAGTGCACCGCGGCGTGCGCCAGGCCGCCGAGCACCCGATAGAGCACCGAGCGCGTCGTGTTGAAGCCGATGAACGCCGAGACGACGGCCGCGACCCACAGCGTGAGCCCGGGGTTCGTCGCGAACGCGCTGGTGGTGAGCAGGATCGACTCGGTCGCACCCTTCGGCCGCTGGAAGCCCACCGCGGCGGCCACCAGCCACGCGGTCATGAAGTACAGCAGCGCGGGCACGATGCCGAACCTCGGGTTGATCCAGCCGAAGGCGAGGTTGCCGAAGCTCAGCCACCACGAGCGCCTGAGCGACGGGTAGGCGCTGCGCATCGCGAAGCGGCGGGCCAGTCCGGGCGCGGCGCCCGAGTCCTCGGCCTCGTCGAGCACCGCGACGTCCTCGTCGTGCGTCGGATGCAGGAAGGCGCCGCCGCCGCCCGCGGTGATCTTCTGCACCGGCGCGCCCGGGTCCGCGGGGTCGGTCTCCTCGTGGCGGCGGTAATGGTGCAGGTCGCCCGACAGGTAGACCTTGAGCTCGATGCCGCGCGGTGCGAACACCCGTTCGCGCAGGTAGAGCAGGTCGGTCTCGTCGAGCACGCGGCCCATCCGGCGGTACTTGTGGGCGTGCACCCAGACCGGCGTCGACAGGCACAGCAGCACCCGGTCGCCGCGCGCCATCTGCCGCTCGGCGACCGATTCGAAGAATGCGATCTGCGCGGTGTCGAGATCGCCCTGCAGCTGGCTGTCGGCGCCGAGCAGCCACCAGCGCCCGGGCAGGCGCAGCGCGAAGTAGCTGCGCGTCTGGCGGGTCTGCCAGGCGCCGAAGCCCCGCCCGCCGATGTCGGAGCAGAACAGCCGCAGGAACGCCGACAGGCCGTCGTACCAGTCGTGGTTGCCGGGCACGGCGAACACGTGCGGCGGCGTGTCGGCGCGCAGCCCGGCCGATGCGGCCTCGAACGGTGCCACCAGCCGCTGCTGGTAGGCCTCCCGGCTCGGTGCCGGGTAGACCTCGTCGCCGCCGAGCACCAGCACGTCCCCGCGCGGCAGGCGGTGATGCGTGCCGTCGGGCGCTTCGAGCGTCAGTTCGGGCTGCGCGAGCAGGTAGGCGCAGGCGTAGGTCGGGTTGAAGCCGTCGCCGGTGTCGGCGAGGTAGTCGATCCACAGGCCGTCGCGCGGGACGGGCTCGCCCTGCGGGCCGGGACGCGTGCTGTAGTCGTGCACGTCGGCCGCGCGCTCGGCGATCGCCTGCACGACCCGCCGGTCGGACTGCTCGCCGACGATCGCCGACATCGCGGCGCGAAAGCCGGTCGCGATCAGCTGGCCGGGATCGAACCAGCCGACCATCGGCAGGCGCGGCGCCGCACCGTCGCCACGCGACCAGCGCAGCGGGAAGGCGCCGCCGCGGCCGAGCGGCGCAAGCCGGCGTGCGAGCGGCAGCAGCTCGCGGTCGGCCTGCGGATCGGCCTGGATGTCGGTCCGGTGTGCGCCGCTCGGCTGCGGCGGGAGCGGCTCGGGGTCGGTCTGTCGCGGCATCGCGGTCCTCGTCGAGAGCGGAGCCTAGCAGTTCGACCCGGCCGCGGGCTTGGGCGACAATCCGCGGCCATGTCCGCCGCCACCCGCCCGATCCGCCCGCGCCGCGCGCGCCGCCTGCTGCGATGGCTCGGGTTCGGCCTGGCCTGGGTCCTGGGCGCGCTGTTCGCGATCGCCGCTGGCGATGCGCTCTATTCGAGCACGCTGCCCGAGCTCCGGCCCTGGCACACCGAGCGGCTGACGCGAGAGTTCGAGGCCTCGCAGGCCGTGCCCGGCTACGGCTTCGATGCCTATCTCGAGCAGGAGGCGCGCCTCTTCGAGGAGGTCCGGGCGCTACGCTCGGCGCACTTCGACCCGGTGCTCGACTCGGCCATCAGCCGCTTCGGACCCGATGGCGGGCCGTACGCGGCGCGCGTGGAGGGCGACTGGAACCGCAGCTTCAGGATGGCGGCCAGCCCGGAGCGCGGCGTCGTGCTCCTCGTCCACGGGCTGTCCGACTCGCCGTACTCGATGCGCGGGCTCGCGCAGGCGCTGCACCGGGCGGGGCTGACCGTGTACGGGCTGAGACTGCCCGGGCACGGCACCCTGCCTTCGGGGCTCGACGCCGCCGACTGGAAGGACTGGCTCGCCGCCGTGTCGCTGACGGTCCGCCACATCCGCGAGGTCCATCCCCGGGCGCCGCTCTTCTACGGCGGCTACTCGACCGGCGCCACGCTCGGGCTCAAGTACGCCGCCGACGCGGTCGCCGCCCAGCGCCTCGACCTGCTGCCCGCGCGGATGTTCCTGCTGTCGCCCGCGCTCGGCGTCTCGCCGTTCGCCCCACTGGCGAACGTGCAGCGGCTGATCAGCCGATGGGGCCTGGCGCCCAAGGCCCGCTGGGGCAACGTCGGCGTGGAGATCGACCCGCACAAGTACGAATCCTTCGCCAAGAACGCGGGCGCGCAGATCGCCGCGCTGATCGGCGCGCTGAACAAGGACCTGGCCCGCATGGCCGAGGACGGTTCGATCGGCCGCATGCCGCCGGTGACCGGCTTCCAGTCGGTGGTCGACGCGACCGTCAGCACCCCCGACCTGGCCGGGCGCTTCTACGGCCTGCTGCGTGGCGGCACCAGCACCCTGGTGCTCTACGACGTCAACCGACGCGCCGGACTCGAGCCGCTGCTGTCGTTCTCGCCGCGGGCGGTGATCTCCGCCTTCGAGAAGGCGCCGCGTCGCGACTACCGGCTGGTGGTGCTGACCAATGCGGACGGCGCCCGGACGCTGCGCGAACTCGCGCTGGCGCCGAACGAGACCGTGCCGGCCGAACGGGCGCTGTCGCTCGCCTGGCCGGCGGACGTCTACTCGCTGTCGCATGTCGCGCTGCCGTTCCCGCCCGACGATCCGGTCTACGGGCTTGCGCCCGGGCCCCGGGACGACGGGCTGCCCTCGCTCGGCGCGATGGCGATGCGTGGCGAGCGCGGGGCGCTCGCGATCGGCGCGGCCGACCAGCTGCGGCTGCGCGCGAACCCGTTCTTCGACGACCTGCTGGAGCGGGTGCTGGCCGATGTGAGCGCGGAGCTCGCGCGGCGCTGAGGGCGCGGCGTCGCCGGGATACCACAACGGGTCCAGAAATTGTCGACATAGCGTCAATTTCGTGTCGACTGCCAACGCTGTCTCGTTTCCGTCCCTGCGTTGGTCCGACACTTCCCCCCCTGGAGCGGCCGTCCCGAAGACCGGGCTCGACCCGGCGACCGGCTCCAGGGATCGGATGTTGGAGGCGTCGGTGAAGAAGCGGGTGGCGGTGGAGGATTTCCTGAACGTGCCTCTGGGCTCGGGGCGGTCGTTCTCGTTCGGGAAGGGGCAGCCGGGATGGTCGGCGCGCACGCCCCGTCGCGGGCTGCGGCGCGCCTGTGCGCTCGCCGCTGCAGCGCTGTGCCTGGGCCTGCCGGGCCTCGCGGACGCGAGAATCGAGCCGGGCCCGACGGCACCGGTGGAGCTGCCGGGCGACTGATCCGGCGCCCGGGCGCGGCGCCCCGCAGGCTGGCGCCCCCGGCACGAATCGAACGTGCGACCCTCCCCTTAGGAGGGGGATGCTCTATCCACTGAGCTACGGAGGCGGTGCCGCGATTGTACCGAACGCGGAACGCCGCGCCGGCGCGCCCGCCGGGGCTCGGGCGTATCCTCGCCGGGCAGCCCCCGGAGCCCTGCCATGACCCGCATCGCCTTCACCCGTGCCACCGTGTTCGACAGCGTCGCTGGCAGCCTGCGCCCGAACGGCACCGTCGTCGTCGAGGACGACCGGATCGTCGACGTGCTGCACGACGCCACCCCGGTCGACGATGCCCGGGTGGTGGACCTCGGCGGACG
Source organism: Burkholderiales bacterium (assembly GCA_026399835.1). Classification (GTDB taxonomy): domain Bacteria; phylum Pseudomonadota; class Gammaproteobacteria; order Burkholderiales; family Burkholderiaceae_E; genus UBA4615. Next base: position 4,975 of record JAPLQE010000076.1, read on the forward strand.
CACGCTGCTGCCGGGCCTGATCGACGCGCATGTGCACGTGACCTCGACCGTGCCCGACTTCCTGAAGCTCTCGATGATGCCGCCGTCGCTGATCGCGGCGCAGTCGAAGGACATCATGGAGGGGATGCTCGAGCGCGGCTTCACCACCGTGCGCGATGCCGCGGGCGCCGACCACGGGCTGGTCGAGGCGATCGAGCGCGGGCACTTCAAGGGGCCGCGGCTGCTGATCGCCGGGCAGGCGATCTCGCAGACCGGCGGGCACGGCGACGTGCGGCCGATCGGCGTTCGGCAGAACATCCTGTGCTCGTGTGCCGGCCTGGGCATGCTCGGTCGGATCGCCGACGGCGTGGGCGAGGTGCGCCGTGCCGCCCGCGAGCAGATCCGCACCGGCTCGCACCAGATCAAGGTGATGGCCGGCGGCGGCGTGTCCAGCCCCACCGACCCGATCGACGGGACGCAGTACTCGATGGACGAGCTGCGCGCGATCTGCGAGGAGGCCGAGGCCGCCAACACCTACGTGATGGCGCACGCCTATTCGCCGCGCTCGATCATCCGTGCGATTCAGGCGGGCGTGCGCTCGATCGAGCACGGCAACCTGCTCGACGAGGCGGCGGCGCGGGAGATGAAGCGCGCCGGCGCCTGGCTGGTGCCGACGCTGGTCACCTACGACTCGCTGTTCCGCGAGGGCGCCAAGCTCGGCTGGCCGGACGTCATGCTCGCCAAGCTCGAGCGCGTGCGCCTGGCGGGTCTGGAGTCGCTGCGCATCGCGCGGGCCGCCGGCGTGCCGATCGGCTTCGGCACCGACCTGCTCGGGCCGATGCACGATGACCAGAGCAACGAGTTCACCCTGCGCCTCGGCGCGATGAGCGCACTCGAGGTGCTGCAGAGCGCCACCTCGGTCAACGCGCGCCTGCTCGGCCGCGAAGGCGAGCTCGGCGTGATCGCCCGCGGCGCGTTGGCCGATCTGGTGGTGGTCGACGGTGACCCCACGGCCGACCTGACGCTGGTGCAGGGGCAGGGCGCGCGGATGCCGATCGTCATGAAGGGCGGGCGCTTCGTGCGGGACCGGCTGTCTAGCGCGCACTGACCCATGAAAAAAGGCCCGCTGGAGCGGGCCTTTCCTTCATCTCAGGGCCCGCTCGCGCGGGCCCTTTCCATTGCGGCTCGGGGTCGGCGCCCGCGGGCGCCGGCCACGATGTGTCCCGTCAGCTGCCGCCGACGTTGGTGAAGCGCGCTTCCGGACGGTCGTCCGAGCGGTGCACGGTCGACACGTTCTTCTTCATCGCCCACGGCCGCACCTGGTGGTGGATGGGGATGTAGTAGGCGTTGTCTGCGGTCATCTTCAGGCCTTCGCGCAGCAGCGCATCACGCTTGGCGAGGTCGGTCTCGGTCTTGCTCGCGTCGATGATCGCGTCGAGCTTCGAATCGCTGATCCGGCCGAGGTTGAAGTTGCCGTCGGCGCCGGTGGTCTTCGTGCGGACGAGCGACTGCAGCGAGTACAGCGCGTCGTAGGTTGCCACGCCCCAGCCGAGCAGGTAGGCGCTCGACTCGTGCTTCTGGATCTTCGGGATGAAGTTCGCGAAGGGCATCGCGTTGAGCTTGACCTTGACGCCGGCGCGCGCCCACATGCCGACGAGGGCCTGGCAGATCTCCTCGTCGTTCACGTAGCGGTTGTTCGGGCAGTCGAGGGTGAACTCGAAGCCGTTCGGGTAGCCGGCTTCGGCCAGCAGCTTCCTCGCGCCTTCCGGGTCGGCCGGCTTGATCGCGTCGGCGTCCTTGGTCCAGCCGTTGACGCCCGGCGCGACCATGATGCTGGCCGGCAGCGACAGCCCGCGCATGATGGAGCGCTGGATCGCGGCGCGGTCGACCGCCATGTTCAGCGCGCGGCGTACCTTGACGTCCTTGAACGGGTTCTTGCCCTTGACGTCGGAGTAGGCCAGCTCGTTGTTGAACTGGTCCAGGCCGATGAAGATCGTGCGGACCTCGTGGCCCTCGACGACCTTGAGGTTCGGGTTCGTCTTGAGCCGTGCGACGTCCTGGGTCGGCAGGTCGGTCACCATGTCGATCTCGCCCGACAGCAGCGCGGCGACGCGGGTGGCGTCGGCCTTGATCGGCGTGTACGAGACACGGTCGACGTTGCCGTCCTTCTTGCCCCACCACTTGGGATTGTCGGACATCACGATGCGCTGGTCGGGCGACCAGCCGTTGATGATGTACGGGCCCGTGCCGTTGGTGTTGCGCGACGCGAAGGTGTCCTCGCGGGCCTTGTAGTCCTGGACCTTCTCGGACTTGTTCTTCGTGGCCCAGCCGCGGCTCATGATCCGGAAGTCGATGATGTTGCGCAGCAGGATCGGCTGCGGCGCGTCGAGCACCAGGTCGATCGTGTGGTCGTCGACCTTCTTCACTTCCTTGATGCCGGTCACGTAGATCTGCATCGTGCCCTGCGGCTGGCGGATCCGCTCGAACGAGAAGACCACGTCATCGGCGGTGAAGGGCGCGCCGTCGTGGAAGCTGATCCCCTTGCGCAGGTTGAAGCGCCACTGGGTGGGGCTGGTCTGCGTCCAGCTCGTCGCGAGCCCGGGCTCGATCTTGTAGTCCTTGCCGTAGCGGGTCAGGCCCTCGTACGCATGCATCAGGATCGCGTTCGTGGTCGCATGGTTCTGCGAGTGCGGATCCAGCGTCAGGATGTCGTTCTGGGCGCCCCAGCGCAGGGCCTCGGCGTGCGCGGTGCCGAGCGCCAGGCCCGCAACCAGCGCTGTCGCGCCGAGCAGCTTCTTCATGGTGATCATCGACGGATTCTCCTCGGGGGGATGCGTGCGCCCGGCGTTTCCGGCCGACGCGAGCGGCGACTGTATCACGCAGATAGGGGGTTTCCAGAGGTTCCCGGGCGGCGTTCCCAGGTGTCGATCGAGTAGCGCTGACCGCCGCGTCCGACACCCGGAGATCGGCTCGTGCAGGCCCATTCGGCGGGATCGGTCGGCGGGAAGAAGGCGTCGCCGTCGACCTCCAGGTCGACCTCGGTGACGATCAGCCGATCGGCCTTCGGCAGCGCCGCGGCATAGACCTGGGCGCCGCCGATGACGAAGGCCTCGGGGACCCCGGCGCACAGCGCGACGGCCTCGTCGAGGGAGCCGGCGCGCTCGCAGCCGGCATGCGCCCAGGCTGGATCCCGAGTCAGCACGATGCTGCGGCGCCCGGGCAGCGGGCGGCCGATCGACTCGAAGGTCCGCCGGCCCATCAGGATCGGATGCCCGAGTGTCGTCGCCTTGAAGTGCTGCAGGTCCTCCGGCAGGTGCCAGGGCAGCGCGTTGTCCCGGCCGATCGCGCCATTGCGCGCGCGGGCGACGATGAGGCTCAGGCGTGGGGCGGGCAGGGTCATGGCGCTCTCGGGTCACCGCAGTCTGGGCCGCAGGATACCGTCGCGGCCCGTCCTGCGGCGAGGCGCCGCTCAGATCGCGACCGGCGCCTTGATGTGCGGATGCGAGCGGTAGTCGGTGATCTCGATGTCTTCGAAGCGGTAGTCGAAGATCGACTCCGGGTGCCGTGCGAACTTGAGCTTCGGCAGCGGATAGGGCTCGCGCGAGAGCTGCTCGCGGGCCTGCTCGAGATGGTTCAGGTAGAGGTGGCAGTCGCCGCCCGTCCAGACGAAGTCGCCCGGGATCAGGCCGCACTGCTGCGCGATCATCTCGGTGAGCAGCGCGTACGACGCGATGTTGAACGGCACGCCCAGGAAGATGTCCGCGCTGCGCTGATACAGCTGGCACGACAGCCGACCGTCGGCGACGTAGAACTGGAAGAGCGCGTGGCAGGGCGCGAGCGCCATCTTCGGCAGCTCGGCGACGTTCCAGGCCGAGACGATCAGGCGGCGCGAGTCGGGATCGCTCGCGAGCCGCTTCATCAGGTCGGTGATCTGGTCGACGTGGCCGCCGTCGGGGGTGGGCCAGGAGCGCCACTGGTGACCGTACACCGGGCCGAGCTCGCCGCGCTCGTCGGCCCATTCGTCCCAGATCGAGACGCCGTGCTCGCGCAGGTAGGCGACGTTGGTCGAGCCCGACAGGAACCAGAGCAGCTCGTGGACGATCGACTTCAGGTGCACCTTCTTGGTCGTGACGAGCGGGAAGCCGTCGGCGAGCGGGAAGCGCATCTGCCAGCCGAATACCGACAGCGTGCCGGTGCCGGTCCGGTCGGACTTGCGCACGCCGTGCTCGAGCACGTGACGCATCAGGTCGTGGTAAGCACGCATGAAGCAGGCCTCAGGCGGCGAGGCCGCGGAAGCACGCCGACACCATCTGCTCGACGATCTCGGCGTCGGACATCGATCCGCCCGCCTTGAGGAACTCGAGCGTCGGATCGCAGGTGCGGGCGTAGAGGGTGTAGAGGACGAACTCGTCGCGCAGCGTCGCCCGCAGGCTGCCGGCCGCGCGCGCCTCCTGGATCATCTCGCCGATGCGCTCGGACAGCCCCAGCAGCGCGTCCATGTAGCCGCGGTTGGTGAGCAGGCTGTGCTGCAGCGCCGGGCTGGTCGACGGCAGGTGCGGGACGCTGCCCGACAGGCGCTGCGACAGCGTCCAGCGCAGCAGGCCCTCGAGCCGCTCGATCGCGGGGCGCTCCGGGGACAGCGCGTCGAGTGCGGCGCGGGTCTGGTCGAGCAGGCGGACCATCACCGCGGCGGCCAGCGCTTCCTTCGACTCGAAGTGCTTGTACAGGCTGCCCTTGGCGATGCCGACCTCGGCGGCGATGTCGTCCATCGACATCGCCTCGTAGCCCTTGTCGCCCAGCAGCCGGTTGGTCGCGTCGAGGATCGCCTCCTCGCGCAACTCGAACTGGGTTTCGCGGAACGACTTCCGGGGCGGAGGCAGATTCACGGTGGTGCGGTACCGGTGCGTGCACGGCGTGACGCATCCGTCACGCGATCTGCGATTGTAACCGCTGTTCCGTGCCCGCTGTCTCGCTTACTGGGAAGCGGGCGGGGGGCCGGCCGGGGCGAGCCCGGGCATGCGCGGCGGCGGATTGCCGGCCCCGCTGCCGGGCACGCCCGGGTCGCCCGGCTGCGAGGCGGTGACAGGCCCAGGCGCGATCGCCGGCGTGAGCGGCTCCTGCGGCGGCATGGCGGCACCGGCCGGGGGCAGCATGCGCGGGGGCAGGGGCGGCAGCCCGGCCGGCGCTCCGGGCGGGGCGCCGGACACCGAGGCCGGTGGCACGTTCGCCCCGCCGCCAGAGCGCTGCGGGCCGCTGGTCAGCACGGCGACCGAGCCGCGTGCCGGGGCGGGCAGGCGCATCGGCGGGCCGCCCGCGCTGCGGTCGAGTTCGACGGTGTCACCGGTGACGGAGCGAACGGTCATGCCGTCGGACACCGGCTCGCCGACGGCGAAGGGCTTGGCCGGACGGCCGTCGATCGCGAGCAGCGCGACGCCGCGCGCGCCCGAGGCGAGCACGCCGGAGACCTGGATGTTGGAGGGCGCGGCCTGCACCTGCGCGTCCGCCGCTCGCGGCACGCCGCCGAACAGCTGGCCGGCGGCCGACAGGTCGGGCGGGCCCTGCACCTGCGCGACGGCGCCGGCCGGTGCGACGGGCGCGCGCGGGGCGAGCAGCTGCAGTGCCCAGCCGGCCACGATCGCGCACAGGGCCGCGAACAGCAGCACCGAGGCGATACGGGCGATGGGAAGGCGCAGGCGCATGGTCGAATCGGGCCGATCGGCGAGGCGCATCCCGGGTAGGGCGCCCGGAGGCCGCTGGTATCATAGCCGCAACGGCCATGGGGTCGAGGCGGAGCGGACGAACGATGCATACGGGATGGCAGATCGCAGTCGGATCGGAGTCGGGTCGCCTCGGGCGCGGGGCCGCGCGCGCGCGCGGCTTCACGCTGATCGAGCTGATGGTCGTCATCATGATCCTCGGCGTGCTGGCCGCACTGGTCGTGCCCCGGGTCATGAGCCGCCCCGACGAGGCCCGCGTGGTCGCCGCCAAGCAGGACATCGCTCAGGTCATGCAGGCGCTCAAGCTGTATCGCCTCGACAACTCGCGGTATCCGACGACCGAGCAGGGGCTGCAGTCGCTCGCGGTGCGGCCGACCAGCGGCCCGGTGCCGAACAACTGGAAGTCCTACCTCGACAAGGTGCCCAACGACCCGTGGGGCAAGCCCTACCAGTACCTGAACCCGGGCGTGCGGGGCGAGATCGACGTCTTCAGCTTCGGCGCGGACGGCCAGTCCGGCGGCACGGGCGTCGAGGCCGACATCGGCTCGTGGGACCTCTGAGCGGGCCGGACGCCTTCGCCGCCCGCGCCGAGCGCGGGTGCCGCCCCGAGACCGCGCGCGAGGCCGCGTGCATGCCGTGCGCGCAGCGCGGCTTCACGCTGATCGAGCTGCTGGTGGCGCTGCTGGTCGCGGTGGTGCTGATCGGCATGGTCGCGGTCTCGGGCTCGCCCAATCCGGAGCGCGCGCTGCGCTTCGATGCCGAGCGGCTCGCGCAGCTGCTGTCGCTCGCCCGCGAGGAGTCGCAGCTGCGGGGCGCGCCGATCCGCTTCGAGAGCGGCTCTGAGGGCTATCGCTTCCTCATCTACAAGGACCGCCAGTGGCGCCCGATCACCGACGACGGCGATCTGCGCGCGCGCCCCTGGCCGACCGAGACCCGCCTGCTCGTGGAGCGGGCCGACGGACGGCGGTCGCTGGACTTCGGGCGCGACCTGGTCGAGCCGCCCTACCGGGTGGTGCTGCAGCGGCAGGGCGCCACGGTCGTCATCGTCGCCAATGGGCTGGGCAGCTTTGAAGTCCCCGAGTGACGCCCGGCGCGGCCCTGCGGCACGCGGCTTCACGCTGGTGGAGGTGCTGGTCGCGCTCACCATCGTCGCGGTGGCCCTGATCGCATCGCTGCGGGCGGTCGGCTCGATGGCCACGAGCGCGTACGACCTGCGGCAGCGCACGCTCGCGCAATGGAGCGCCGAGAACCGGCTCGCGCAGATCCGCGTCGAGAACGAGTGGCCGGCCCTCGGACGCCGCGCCTACGACTGCTCGCAGGCCGAGGCCCGCATGAACTGCGAGGAGGAAGTGTTCGCAACGCCGAACGCGCAGTTCCGCCGCATCGAGGTCAGCGTGTTCCCGATCGAGGGGCAGCGGGTCCGCCTGGCTCGGCTCGTCGGCTTCGCCACCACCTCGTCGAGGACGCCGTGAGACCGCGCACGCCCCGCCTCTCAGGCCGTCGTGGCGGACGCGGCGCACGCGGCTTCACGCTGATCGAGCTGCTGATCGCGGCCGCGCTGCTGGCGGTGCTCGCGGTGCTCTCCTGGCGCGGGCTCGATGCGGTACTCGCCTCGCGGCGGCAGATCGTCGCGTCCTCGGACGAGCTGCGTGCGCTGATGGTCGCCTTCTCGCAGCTCGACGAGGACCTGCGGCGCTCGTGGCCGGTGCGGCTGCTGAAGCTGCCGACGCCGTCGATCGGCTTCACGGTCTCCGGCGAGCAGGCGGTCGCGACCCTCGAGCTGCTGCGCGAGTCGGGCGCCGCGACCGAGGCGACGCAGCTGCAGCGCGTCGCCTGGCGGCTGCGCGACGGGCGCATCGAGCGCGGCTTCGGCGCCTGGAGCGCGGTGCCCGGCGCGGGTGCGGCGGCCGGCGCGGCGGCGCTGCCCTCCGGCTTCGGCACGGGTACGGGTACGGGACAGGCGGGCGGCACGCAGGCGGGTGCCGAGGCGGGCGCCGGCGGCCTGATCTGGCAGCCGGTGCTGATCGGCGTCGCGTCGATGCAGATGCAGGGCTGGGTCTCGGGGCAGGGCTGGATCGCGGCCGAGTCGCTCGCGGGCCAGCTTCGCGGCGGCATGGACACGGCGGCGGGGGGCACCGCGACCGCGCCGACCCTCGGGACCACGATCCCCCGCGTGACCGGACTGCTGGTGCGGGTGGTCCGGACCGACGGCCGCGTGATGCAGCGCATCCTGCCGGTGACCGATTGAGCCCGCGCCTGTCGCTCGCGTCCGTGGCCCGCGCGCGCCAGCGCGGCGCCGCGATCATCACGGCGATGCTGGTGGTGACGCTCGCCGCGGTCGTCGTCTCCGGCCTCTTCTGGCGCCAGCATGTCGCGGTGCGCTCGGTCGAGAACCGGCTGGCGCTCGCGCAGGCGCGCTGGATCGAGCGCGCGGCGCTCGACTGGGCCAAGGTGATCCTGCGCGCCGACGCCCGCGCCACCGGCACCGTCGATCACCTCGGCGAAGCCTGGGCGGTGCCGGTGCTCGACACCCGGATGGACGAGACCGTCACCGCGGGCGCCAAGCTCGACGAGGGCTCGAGCCGCGCCGCGATGCTCGCCGGCCAGATCTACGATGCCCAGGCGCGCTTCAACCTGTCGGCGCTGGTCGACGGGCGGGGCGCGCCCTCGGCGCCTCAGGTCAAGGCGCTGCGCAAGCTGCTGTCCCTGCTGGGCAAGCCCGAGTCCGCGGCCGATCCGATCGTCGCGCGTGTCGTGCAGGCGTCCGACACGATTGCCCCCGACGGCAAGGTGACGCCGGCCACGCGCCCGCCGCTGACCCGGCTCGCCGACCTGCTCGACGTGCCCAACCTCGACCCGTCCGTGGTCGCGGTGCTCGAGGCCCATGTGATCGTGCTGCCGTCGAACACCACGCGGATCAACCTGAACACCGCGGGGCCCGAGGTGCTGGCCGCCGCAATCGAGGGGCTCGACGTATCCGGCGCGCGTCGCTTCGTGGCCAGCCGCGAACGCGTGTCGGTCATCGACCTCGCGATGGCGGGATCGGCGTTCGGCAGCAACGTGACGCTCGATCCGGCCCTGCTGTCGGTCGGTTCGAGCTTCTTCCTCGTGAGCGGGGTGATACGCTACGACCGCGTCGAATCCCAGACTGAAACCTTGCTGCAGAGAAAGAACAACGACGTGGAAGTGATATGGCAGCTGCGCCTCTGAAGCGGGGCGAGGCCGTCGTCTGGCTGCCGCCGCGCAGCGAGGGCGAGCGGGCCTTCGGCACCGAGGCGAGGCTGCTGGCGATCCGCGGCGGCGGCCCGGCCAGCGGGCGCATCGAGCGGGTGTCGCTCGACGGGCTGCAGGGCACGAGTCAGGTGCGCCTGGTGTTCGATCCGCGCGACGTCGTGCTGCTCATGCCGCAGGTGCCGGCCCTGACCGGCTCCCGGCTGGCGCAGGCGCTGCCCAACGTCGTCGAGGACGCGCTGCTGCAGGACGCATCGGCCTGCGCGATCGTCGCCGGGCCCGTGCTCGGCGAGGGGCGCCGGCTCGTCGCGGTGCTCGATCGCGAATGGCTCGAGTTCACCGTCGGCGCGTTCGAGCGCCGCGGCATGCGGGTGCGGGCCGCCTGGTGCGCCCAGCTCGCGCTGCCGTGGTCGCCGCCGGCCTGGTCGCTCGCCTGCGTGCACGGGGGGCTGGCGCTGCGCACCGGCGAGTCTGCCGGCATCGGCTGGATCGCCGGCGAGGACCCCGATTTCCGGACCGAGGCGATCGTGGCCGCCATCGAGACCGTGCTCGCCACCGAGCTGCGCCCCGAGGCGATCGAGGCCTTCGTCGACGACGCCTCCTGGGGGCCGTCGCTCGAGCGTGCGGCGTCGCGGCTCGGGCTGCCGGTGCGCGTCTCGGGGCTCGCCGCGCCGGCCGAGGGCGGCATCGACCTGCTCGCCGGCCGGGCGGCCGCGGGCCGGCGCATGATGGCCTCGTTCGATCCGCGTGCCTGGCGCGTGCCGGCGGCGCTGGCCGTCGCCTGCGTGGTGGCCGCGCTGGTCGGGCTGAACCTGCACTGGGCACAGATGGCGCGCGAGAAGGACGCCATCCGTCAGTCGCTCGAGAGCACCTTCCGGGGCGCCTTCCCGCAGGCGCAGGTGGTGGTCGATCCGGTGCTGCAGATGAGCCGCCAGGTCGCCACGCTGCGCGCGGGCAGCGGGCAGTCCGGGCCCGAGGACATGGCGCCGCTGCTGGCGCGCTTCGCCCAGGCGCTGGGCAGCAGCGGCATCGACGTGCTGGCGGGGCTGGAGTACCGCGAGGGCCGGCTCAAGGTCCGCTTCCAGCCGCAGCGCGTCGACGGCCGGGCCGCGCGCGAACAGCTGCGCGAGCAGTGCGCCCGCGCCGGCCTGAAGCTGCAGTTCGACAACGAGCGGGATCCGACGGCCACCGTCGGGCTGCAGACATGAGCGGCGTCGGCGAGCTGTTCGAGCAGGGCATGCGCCGCTGGGCCGGGCTGCAGCCGCGCGAGCGCCGCATCGTCGGCATCGGCGGCGGTCTGCTGGTGCTGCTGCTCGCCTGGCTGCTCGCGTTCGAGCCGGCCTGGATCGGCCGCAAGAAGCTCGCGGCCGAGCTGCCCACGCTGCGCGGGCAGCTCGCGCAGATGGAGGGCCTCGCGGCCGAGGCCCGCCGGCTCTCGAGCCAGGCGCCGCAGGGGGTGGACACGCCGGCGCAGCTCAAGGTTGCGCTGGAGCAGTCGATCGAGGCCGCCGGGCTCAAGGGCGCGGTCTCGCAGATCACCGTCGCGGGCGACCTGATCGACCTGCGCTTCAAGGGCGTGGCCTTCGCGTCCTGGGTCGTGTGGTTCGACGGTGCGCTGCGCGAGACGCGGCTGCGCGCGGTCGACGTCGCCGTCGAGCGCGAGACCGCTCCGGGGATGGTCAGCGCACGACTGACCCTCGAGGCGCAGAAGCGCGGCCCGTGATCCGGCCCCGGCTCGCTCCCGTTCTCTCCAGCCGACGCGCCCGGGCGCAGGCCGGCGACCGCCCCGGCCTCGGCTGGCGCGTCGCGATGGCCGTCTGCGGCCTGCTCGCCGCGGTGTCGGTCGTGCTCACGCAGGCGCCGGCGAGCTTCGCCGACCTGGCGCTGGCGCGCGCCACGCAGGGCCGCGTGCGGCTGGCCGAGGCCGCGGGGACCGTCTGGCAGGGGCGCGGGCGCATCGTGCTGGCCGACGTCGTCGAGGCAGGCGGTGAGCGCGCTGCGACGGCCACCGTGCCCGGCGTCGTGCTGCCGGGCACCTTCGGCTGGCGGGTCTCGGCCTGGCCGCTGCTGGTCGGCGTGCTCGATGCGCGGGTCGAGCACGACAGCATGCGCGAGCCGGTGCTGCTGACCGGACGGATCGGCGAGCTGCGCGCCACGCCCGGATCGCTGAGCTTTCCTCCGGTCGCGCTCGATCGGCTCGGGTCGCCGTGGAATACAATTCGTCCGACTGGCGCGCTGACCTTGTCCTGGGACAGCGTGACCCTGCGCAGCGGGCGGTTCGACGGTCGTGCCACGATCGAGCTCCAGCAGGCCGCCTCGGCGCTCACCCCCGTGCGGCCGCTCGGCGCGTATCGCATCGAGGTGGTCGGCTCGGGCGCGCAGGCGCAGGTCAGGATGAATACACTCTCGGGGCCGCTGCGCCTGGAAGGCAGCGGCAGCTGGGATGCCAGATCGGGATTGCGGTTCACCGCCGAGGCGCTGGCCGAGGGACCGGAGCGGGTGAGGCTGCAGTCCCTGCTCGGGCTGTTGGGCCGCCGCGACGGCGAGCGCACGATCATCAAGATAGGAGCCTGAGCCTTGCGTCTCGTTCAGCTGCTGCGGCGGATGCCGGCCCGGTGCGTGCACGCCTTCGTGCGCGGCCTGGTGCTGGGCGCGCTCGTGCTCGTGCAGTTCACCGGGACCGCGACGGCGCAATCCGCCCCGGGCGCCCGGCCTGCGGCCAACGCCCCGATCACGCTGAACTTCAAGGACGCGGACATCGATTCGGTGGTCGGCGCCTTCGGTCACCTGCTGAATCGGACCTTCGTCATCGATCCGCGCGTGCGCGGCAAGCTGACCCTCGAGACGCCGCGTCCGGTGCCGCCCTCGGTCGCCTACGAACTGCTGCAGTCCTCGCTGCGGCTGCAGGGCTTCGCGATCGTCGAGACCGGCGCGATCGCCCGCGTGGTGCCCGAGGCCGATGCCAAGCTGCAGTCCGGGCCGGTCACCGCCGGACGCACCGCGAGCGGCGGCGACAACGTGGTGACGCAGATCTTCCGGCTGACCTACGAGTCGGCGAGCAACCTCGTGCCGGTGCTGCGCCCGCTGATCTCGCCGAACAACACCATCGTCGCGTATCCGAACAACAACCAGCTGGTCATCACCGACTACGCGGCCAACCTGCAGCGGCTGGCACGAATCATCGCGACGCTCGACAGCCCGGCGGCCGGCGAGGTCGAGGTGGTGAGCATGAAGCACGCGCTGGCGAGCGACGTCGCGCTGCAGGTCTCGCGGCTGCTCGACGACCAGGCCCGTGCCGGCGGCGGCGGCGCGCCCGGCGCCACCACCGATCCGGGGCAGCGGGTCTCGGTGCTCGCCGACACGCGGATCAACTCCATCCTCATCCGTTCCTCGAGTCCGGCGCGGATGAACCTCGCCAAGACGCTGATCAACCGGCTCGACCAGCCCTCGAGCGAGCCCGGCAACATCCGCGTGGTCTACCTGCGCAATGCCGAAGCGACCCGGCTGGTGCAGGTGCTGCGCGGCGTGCTGGTCGGCGACGGCGGGGGCGGCGGGCAGGGCGGTGCGTTTGGCCAGTCCGGTCAGCAGCAGGGCGGCTTCGGTGCGGGCGGCTTCGGCGCCGGCACCTCCACCGCGAACAGCCCGGTCACCGGGCTCGGCGGCCCGGCGGGCGCGAACTCGCCGGCCACCTCGGCGCTCGGCCAGGGAGCCCAGCAGGGCGGGGTGACCACCGTCGCCGCCGGCGGCGCGGTGATCGCTGCCGATCCGTCGACCAATTCGCTGATCATCACCGCCCCCGAGCCCATCTACCGCAACCTGCGCTCGGTCATCGACAAGCTCGATGCGCGCCGGGTCCAGGTCTACATCGAGTCGCTGATCGTCGAGGTCTCTGCCGACCGCTCGATCGAGCTCGGCCTGCAGTGGCAGTTCCTCTCCGCGGGCAACAACACCATCGGCGGCACCAACCTGCCGGCGCGGGGCTCCGGCAGCAACATCCTGGACGCGACGGCCAACATCCTCGGCGTCGGGCGCGGCCTGAACGTCGGCGTGGTGTCGAACAAGCCGATCCTCGGCTCGACGGCCGCGGGCACCGCGATCAACCTCGGCGTGCTGGCGCGGGCGCTGGAGACCGAGAGCGGCGCGAACATCCTCGCGACGCCTAACCTCGTCACCCTCGACAACGAGGAGGCGCGGATCATCATCGGCCAGAACGTCCCGTTCATCACCGGCTCGTTCTCCTCGACCGGTGCGGCCGGCGGCGCGGTGAACCCCTTCCAGACGATCGAGCGGCGCGACGTCGGCACGACGCTGCGGGTGCGCCCGCAGGTCGCCGAGGGCGGCACGGTCCGCATGCAGATCTTCCAGGAGGTCTCGAGCGTGCAGGACGCGACGCTGGCGGCCGGCCTGATCACCAACAAGCGGGCGATCGAGTCGAACGTGCTGGTCGACGACGGGCAGGTCGTGGTGCTGGGCGGGCTGATCGAGGAACGTCTGGAGGGCGGGGTGAGCATGGTGCCCGGGCTGGGCCGGATCCCGATCCTCGGCAACCTCTTCCGCTACGACAACCGCAAGCGCGTGAAGACCAACCTGATGGTCTTCCTGCGTCCGGTCGTGTTGCGCAGCGCCGACTCGTCGTACAACGTGACCGCGGACCGCTACGACTACATCCGCCAGCTGCGTGGCGAGCCGATCGTGCCGGGCAGCGAGCTGATGCCCGAGCGCGGTCTGCAGCCGCCGGCGATGTCGCCGATGCCGCCGCGGCCGGGGCAGCCCGGGGTGATGCCGCCGGGCCTGGCGCCCGCGATCAACGAGCTGCTGCCCGACCGCTGGCGCCCGGTCGCGCCGCGGACCGCGCCGGCGCAGGGGTCCGACACCTCGGCTCCGGGTGCGCCGGGCCAGCCGGCCGTGCCGGGACAGGCGCCGGCGGCCGAACAGCGTCCGGGTGCCCCGACGGTGCCGCCGGGCGGTGCCCCGCAGTCGGGCGTCGTGCCGATGGGGCCCGACGGCAAGCCGCTGGGCAACGGCATCCTGCAGACGGCCCCGAACGAGATCGTGATCCCGCGCCGGCTCGCCGGGCCCGATTCGCCGAACGCCAACTGAGGCCGACACGCCGATGAGCCAGGTCTCGCCTTCGCGCTACGTGCCCTACGGCTACGCCCGGCAGAACCAGCTGCTGGTCTCTGGCGTGTCGGGCGATGCGATCGAGGTCTGGATCGGCGACGCCACCCCCTCGCATGCGCTGGCCGAGCTGTCGCGCAACCTGCCGCTGCGGGTGGTGCCGGTGCGCAAGCCCGGACCGGAGCTGGCTGCCGCGATCGCGCGGGCCTACTCGCAGCAGGAGGGCTCGGCGGCCTCGGTGGTCGACGAGGTCGAGAGCGACCTCGACCTGTCCCGGCTGCTGCAGGACATCCCCAAGATCGAGGACCTGCTCGAGACCGAGGACGACGCGCCGATCATCCGGATGATCAACGCGCTGCTCACGCAGGCCGCGCGCGATGGTGCCTCCGACATCCACATCGAGCCCTTCGAGTCGTACTCGATGGTCCGCTTCCGGGTCGACGGCGCGCTGCGCGACGTGGTGCGGCCGCGGCGCGAGCTGCATGCCGCGCTGGTGTCGCGGATCAAGATCATGGCGCAGCTCGACATCGCCGAGAAGCGCCTGCCCCAGGACGGCCGCATCACGCTGCGCATCGGCGGGCGGCCGGTCGACGTCCGGGTCTCGACGCTGCCCACCGGCCACGGCGAGCGCGCGGTGCTGCGTCTGCTCGAGAAGGACGCGGGGCGCCTGGACCTCGGCAAGCTCGGCATGGCGCCGGGCACGCTCGGCGAGTTCGACCGTCTGGTCCGCCAGCCGCACGGCATCGTGCTGGTCACCGGACCGACCGGCTCGGGCAAGACCACCACGCTCTACTCGGCGCTCGCCCGGATCGACTCGACCACCACCAACGTGATGACCGTCGAGGACCCGATCGAGTACGACCTCGAGGGCATCGGCCAGACCCAGGTCAATGCGCGGATCGACATGACCTTCGCGAAGGCCCTGCGCTCGATCCTGCGCCAGGACCCGGACGTCATCATGATCGGCGAGATCCGCGACCTCGAGACCGCGCAGATCGCGGTCCAGGCCTCGCTGACCGGTCACCTGGTGCTGGCCACGCTGCACACCAACGACGCGGTGTCGGCGGTGACGCGGCTGATCGACATGGGCGTCGAGCCCTTCCTGCTGTCCTCGTCCCTGCTCGGGATCGGCGCGCAGCGCCTGGTGCGCAAGCTGTGCCCGCAGTGCCGCCAGCCCGACCCTGTGACCAAGGGCTGGCGCGCCGTCGGCTGCCTGGCGTGCAACAAGACCGGCTATGCCGGGCGCACCGGCATCTACGAGCTGCTGTCGATCGACGACGAGCTGCGCGCGCTGGTGCACCGGAACGCGGGCGAGGGCGAACTGCGCGCGGCGGCGATCCGCAACGGCATGCAGACCATGCGCGACGACGGGCAGCGCTGGATCCAGGCCGGCATCACCTCGGTCGACGAGGTGGTGCGCGTGACCCGAGACTGATGCCCGCGTTCCGCTTCGAGGCCGCGACCCCCGCCGGCCGGATCGAGCGGGGCATCGTCGATGCCGACAGCGCCAAGCAGGCGCGCGGCGTGCTGCGCGAGCGCGGCCTGACCCCGATCCAGCTCGCCGCGGTCGACGACAAGCCGGCGGCCGCCGGCACGGTCACCTTCGGCGGGCGGCTGGCCGATGCCGAGCTCGCGATGGCCACGCGTCAGCTGGCGAGCCTGCTGTCGGCGCGGCTGCCGCTCGAGCGCGCGCTCGCGGCGATCGTCGAGCAGGCCGAGCGGCCGCTGGTGCGCGACCGGTTCGCTGCCGTGCGCAGCGAGGTCGTGGCCGGCCAGACGCTGGCTGCCGCGATGGCCAAGTTTCCGCGCGACTTCCCGGACGTCTATCGGGCGCTGGTCGCCGCCGGCGAGCAGTCCGGAGACCTGGCGCTGGTGATGTCGCGGCTGGCCGACTACGTCGAGTCGCGCACCGCGCTCACGCAGCGCGTCAAGCTCGCGTTCACCTATCCGGCGATCGTCACCCTGGTCGCGATCGCGGTCATCATCGCGCTGCTGACCTACGTCGTGCCGCAGGTGGTGGGCGTGTTCGCGCAGACCAAGCAGAAGCTGCCGCTGCTGACGGTGATCCTGATCGAGCTGTCGGCGTTCGTGCGGAACTGGGGCTGGGCGGTGGCGCTGCTGGCGGTCGGCGGGGTGTTCGGGGCGCGCACGCTGCTCAAGAGCCCGACGCTGCGGCTGTCCTGGCACCAGCGCCTGCTGCGCGCGCCGCTCTTCGGGCGCCTGATCCGCGGCCTGAACACCTCGCGCTTCGCGTCGACGCTCGCCATCCTGACGGCCAGCGGCGTGCCGCTGATCCGGGCCCTGGACGCCGGCGCCCAGACGCTGACCAACGATGCGCTGCGCGGCAACGTCGACGACGCGATCTCGCGCGTGCGCGAGGGCTCGACGCTGTCGCGGGCGCTCGCCGCGGGCGGCCAGTTCCCGCCGGTGATGATCCACATGATCGCCAGCGGCGAGGCCACCGGCGAGCTGCCCGACATGCTCGAGCGGACCGCGGCGACCCTGTCCTCGGAGGTCGAGCGGCGCACGCTCGCGCTCACCAGCCTGCTCGAGCCGCTGCTCATCCTGGTCATGGGCGCGGTGGTGCTGCTGATCGTGCTGGCCGTGCTGCTGCCGATCATCGAGATCAACCAGCTGGTGCGTTGAGCGCGGCGCCGGCGCCGGGCCGCTCGCGGCGCGGCTTGAAGTCGGGGCGCGTCGGCCGCATCTGATCGGCAGTCGCCGTTCCAGGAGGACCGACCCGATGTGGCCCGTTCGAGCGCTGAAGTTCCTCAAGACCGCCGGCCGCGACGGCCTGGTGCTGCTCTACGCCCTGCGCGATGCCGGCACGCCGATCGCGGTGAAGGCGGGCATCGTCGGGCTCGCGCTGTACACGGTGAGCCCGATCGACCTGCTGCCCGACGTCGCGCTGCTCTTCGGCTGGGCCGACGACCTCGCGATCCTGATGCTCGGGATCCCGTTCCTGGTCAAGCGGCTGCCCGAGGTGGTGCGGGCGAGGGCGGTCCTGCGTGCCGAGCAGGCGCTCGGTCGGTTCGGCGGACGCAGGGCCTGAGCGAACCGCTGGGCGACGCCCCCGCGTCCGGCTCGGCCGCGCCTGTGTCCGGCTCAGCCGACCTGCAGTCCGCCGGGCGCGCGCCGCGCCTCGCGGCCGAGCCAGAGCGCGCCGTAGGCGGCGGCCAGCCCTGCGAACACGCCGACCGTGGTCCATCCGAGCGGCCCGGCCGACGGATACGTGAGCTGGTGGTGCGCGGACACGACGAATCCGATCATGCAGCCGACCGACAGGCCGATGCACAGCGCATCGAGCGCGAGCCCCTCGGGCGCCTCGCGGGCGAGCCAGGTGACGATCGAGATCGCGACCAGCGCGGTGCCGAAGAGGCGGGCGAGGTAGATCCCGTAGTCGTCCGGGCTCGCGCCGTACAGCCAGAGGAAGTCGGCGGGCGCGAAGAGCATCGGAATCGCGAACCCCACGGCGAGCAGCGAGTGGGTGGTGAGGACCGGGGCGGGCGTCATGGCGGCACCTCGAGCACGGACATGATGTCCGAGGACGTACTGTCGCGCGCCGCGGGTCGGGCTGCAAGCGCGAGCGCGGACGCTGCCGTCTACAGGCGCAGCGTTCCCGCGTAGCCGGTGAGCTCCAGGTAGCCGCGGCCGACGCGGCGCCCCCCTTCGAACGCGGTCACGGCGCCTTCCCAGTAGGTGGTGCCGGTGCTGCCGCGCGCGTCGATCTCCTGGTCGTCGAGCAGGGGCCGCAGCTCGAGGTCGCGGCCGGCGACGCGCACGCGCATCGCGACCGGCCAGCGTGCGCCGGTCCGGGCCGATTGCCAGTGGCGAAGCGGCTCGAAGGCGGGTTTCAGGCCGGTGCGGGGCGTCCCGTCGAGGCCCTCGCGCAGCATGGCATCGGTCCAGGTGTCGCGGCCGTCGCGGCCTCGCAGCCGGAACGCCATCAGCGCGCCGCCGTCGTCCAGGTTCAGGCCCGTCCAGTCCCAGCCCGAGGTGCGCTCGTCGAGGATCTCGCTCGACCACTCGTGGTCGAACCAGGCCCGGCCGGCGACCTGCGCGGCCTTGCCCGCGACCCGCAGGGTGCCGGTGACCCCGAGCTGCGGACGGCTGTAGTAGCGGCTCGCCTGCCGCGCGCCCGGACCCTTGCGCGAGTAGCCGGCCTCGCCCTGCAGCAGCGGTGGCGCGGCGGGGTCGAGCAGCAGCTCGAAGCCGAAGTCGGCGGTGGCGATGCGCGCGTGGTAGCGGTCGGTCGCTGCGTCGCGCTCGAGCGTCCAGGCCTGCGGGCCGCGACCGATCCAGACGCGGGTGTCGCCGGTCCGGGCGCCGGCCAGCTCGAAGCCCGCGCGCGCCGAGCGCTCGGCATGCAGCAGCCGGCCGCGCTCGGGCAGGGCGAGCGCCGCATGGGCCAGCACCAGCTGGGTCGGTGCGAAGCGGCTGGGGTTCGCGGCGGGGTGCGCGGTGCGGCTGCGGAAGAACGTGAGCTGAAAGCCGGCATCGGGCGCGCCGTCGCGCGCGATCCAGCCGGTGACGTACCACCACTCGGTACGGTGGCCGGGATGAGCGCCGAAATCGGCCGGAAAGCGCATCGGCGGCTCGGGCAGCACCGGGTCCCAGGCGAAGGGCTCGGAGAGGGCGGGGCGGGGCGGCTCGGTGGCGAGCGCCGGGCCTGCGGCCGCGACCGACAGGGCCTGCATCAGGCGTCGCCGCAGCGAGAGGGCGGGGCCCCGTCGCATCACCAGTCCTGTCTCACCGCCGCCAGCGGTCCGCCGCCGAGCGCCCCGCGGGCGGCCAGCAGCGCGCTCGCGACGGCCGCCAGCACCAGGGTCGCCGCGCTCGCCGCCAGCAGCCCGAGCGGCCAGTGCACGTCCATCGTCCAGTGGAAGGACTGCGGGTTCACGCGCTCGATCAGCACCAGTCCGATCGCCGCGCCGATCACGCCGCCCCAGGCGACCGCGACGGCGACCGTGATCGCCGACTCGATCGCGAGCTGCGCCATCACCTGGCGCCGCCGCACGCCGAGGTGGCGCAGCATGCCGAACTCGCGGGCCCGCACCAGCGCCTCGCCGGCGCAGGCGGCGGCCACGCCGAACAGGCCGACCAGGATCGCGATCGCCTCGAGCGCGTAGGTGACCGCGAAGCTGCGGTCGAAGATCCGCAGGCTGAGCGCGCGGATGTCGGCGGCGCTGCGCCATTCGAGCGCGGCGAGCGCGGGGGTGGCCGCGGCGATGGCCGCGATGGTCTCGTCGGGTCGTGCCCCGGGGGTGAGCCACAGCGCCGCGTCGGACGCCCCGGGCGCGCCGCCGAGGGCGCGCCAGTCGTCGGCGGCGATCGCGAGCGCGCCGTGCTGGCGCGCATAGTCGCGCCAGACCCCCGCGACGAAGAAGCGCGGCGCGGCGCCCGCCACCGGCGTGCCCACCGGCAGCTCGATCCGGTCGCCGGGCCGCATCCGGTAGCGGTCGAGCATCGGCTCGGAGATCCAGACGGGGATCGCGCCCGCGGGCGCAGTCAGCGCCTCGCCGGTCAGCGGCAGCCGGTGCTGCGGATGGCGCGCGTCGAGGTCGCGCACCAGCAGCGCGACCGGCGGGCGGTCGGCATCCAGCCCGAGCTCGACGGTGCGCAGGAACTCGGCGCGCGCCACGCCCGGGGCGGCCGCGATGGCGCGTTGCAGCGCCTCGTCGAGCGGGGCGCCTGCGGCCGACGGCGCCCGCGCATAGACGTCGGCCGGCAGCACCGAGTCGAGCCAGTCGGCCACCGACACGCGAAAGCTGCTGACCATGATCGCCATCGCCGAGGACAGCGCGAAGCTCGCCACCACGCCGGCGAGCCCGGCGGCGACCGTGCCCGGCGACTGCGCGATCCGCGTCGTCGCGAGCCAGGCCGCGGGCAGCCGCCAGAGCCTGCGGTCGGCGAGCTGGGCGAGCAGCCGCCCGAGGGCCTGCGTGATCAGCGGCACGCAGGCGACGCCCGCCACCAGCCAGGCGGCGATCGCGCCGTAGGCCGGGATCGGCAGGCCGCCGATCGGCGGGAGCGCGAGCAGCGCGGCGCCCGCCAGCGCGAGCCCCAGCGCGAGCCGGCCGCGGGCGAGCCCGGCGAGCGTGTCCTCGGCGCTGCCGCTGCGCAGCGCCCGCGCGGGGGCGGCACGCGAGGCGGCCCAGGCCGGCGCGAGCGCGCCGATCAGGCCGACGGCCAGGCCGAGCGCGGCGAAGCCTGCGAGCGCGGTCGGCGGCAGCGCCAGGCGCGGTCGCGAGCCGCTGAAGTAGCCGCCGCCGAGGTCACCGCCGACCGCGGCCAGCAGCGCGGCCGCGAGGCCGATGCCGGCGAGCGTGCCGAGCAGCGCGCCTGCCGCGCCGAGCACCGCCCCTTGTGCGAGGACCGCACCGAGACGCGCACGGCGCGAGGCACCGAGCACGCCGAGCAGCGCGAGCTCGCCCTGCTGGCGCACCACCGACAGCGCCATCGTCGCGAACACCAGGAACGCACCGGTGAACAGCGCGACCAGCGCCAGCACGTTCAGGTTCACGCGGTAGGCGCGCGAGACGTTCGACATCCGCTGCTCGGACGCATCCGGGGTGCTCCAGCCGGCATCGGGCCCGAGCCGGGCGGACACCGCGCGCTGCACCGCTGCCGCATCGGCCCCTTCGGTCAGGCCGAGGTCGATCCGCGAGAGCCGGCCGAGCCAGCCGAGCCGCCACTGCGCGCTGCCCAGGTCCATCACCGCGAGCCGCTGGCCGGGCGCGGCGCCCGGCACGGTGCCGGCCACGCGCAGCGGCACGGTGCCCAGGCCCACGCGCAGCACGAGCGTGTCGCCCGGCGCCGCGCCGAAGGCTCCCATCGCGGCCTGCGACAGGAATACCGCGTCGGGGTCGAACAGCGGCGAGCCGCTGCCGCTGCCGCCGGCGCCGGCCTCGGCCTCGGCCTCGGCAGGTCGGGGCAGCAGTGCGGCGGTGACGCCTGCCGCGGCGAACGGGTCCAGGGCGATCAGGCGCAGGGTCCGCGGGCGTGCGGCGGGCCGGGCGTCGCGGGCGGACGGTGACGCGTCCGACGCCGCGGCGCCGCCGTCCGGGCGCGTCGCCGCTCCCGGCGCCGACGGCTCGACGCGTGCGACCGCGACCTCGGTCTCGATCACCGGGCTCGCCGCCGCCAGGCCCTCGATCGGCGGGTCGACGAGCCGCGCCCAGGTCGCTTCGTCGAGCGATTCGCCGCGGGCGCGGACCTGCGCATGGGCCTCGCCGTTGACCGTCGCGATCGCCTGGCGGAACTCCTCGAGTGCCGAGGCATTGACCAGGTGGATCGCCAGCGCGAGCGCCACGCCGATCGCGACCGCGAGCACCGAGGTGACGGCCCGGCCCGGCGCGGCGCGCCACTGCCCGGCCGCGAGCCACAGCCACCAGCGCAGCATGGTCGCATCCGGCAGCAGGGCGCTCATCCCTGCTCCCGGGCCCGGTCCGCACCCGGGCCGCTCACGCTTCGGTCTCCAGCCCCGCCGGCGTCAGCCTGAGCCGGCGCTCGGCGATCGCGGCGGCCTGCAGCGAGTGGGTGACCATCAGCAGCGCGGCGCCGTGCGCGCGCACCTGCTCGTCGATCAGGGCGAGCGCCGCGCCGCCGGTGCGCGGGTCGAGGTTGCCGGTCGGCTCGTCGGCGAGGATCAGCCGCGGCCCATGCACCAGCGCACGGGCGAGCGCCACCCGCTGCTGCTCGCCGCCGGAGAGCTCGCGCGGCATCGACAGGCTGCGATCGCCGAGGCCGACGCGCGCCAGCATCGCTTCGGCGCGCGGGCGCGCCTCGGCGGCCGGTACGCCCGCGAGCAGCAGCGGGATCGCGACGTTCTGCCACAGCCGCAGGTGCGGCAGCAGGTGGAAGGCCTGGAAGACGAAGCCGATCTCGCGGGCCCGCAGCCGTGCAGCGGCATCCTCGTCCATCGCGTGGATCGGCTGGCCCGCGAGGCGGATCGTCCCCGAGTCGGGCCGCTCGAGCCCCGCGACCAGGTTGAGCAGGGTCGACTTGCCGACGCCCGACTCGCCGAGCAGCGCCACGCGCTCGCCGGCGCGCAGCGTCAGGCCGATCCCGGCCAGCACCTCGCGGTCCGGTCCGAAGCGCTTGTGCAGGTCGACGACCTCGAGGGTGGGCGGCGCGACCGGGACCTCGGCGGCATCCGCAGACGCGCCGGGCGGCTGCCGCGGTGCACCGGCGGGCCCTGCGGGGACGTTCATCGGGGGGCTCCGATACGCGAATCGGTGGTTCTGGACGGTCGCATCGGGCTCATGCGGCATCGGGCGCCGCCACAGGCCACCTATCATACGGAGCCTCCCGAGACCCTTCGCGATGCCCGGCCATCTTCGCGGCCGGCTCCCGCGTCACCGAGCCCCACCCATGCAGACCGTCACCGCCCCGCCGCGGCCCCGCTCCGGCCCCCGCTTCTTCGACCAGGTCACCGACGGCCGGGACCGGGCGCGGGCCGAGCTCGCGTGCACGCTGCTCGCGCCGCGGGCGTCGATCCCGCCCAAGCACTTCTACGACCGGCTCGGCTCGGCCCTGTTCGCCGCGATCACCGAGCTGCCGGAGTACTACCCGACCCGTACCGAGGCCACGATCCTCTCGGCCCACCGTGCGGCGATCGCGGCACGCGTCGGCCCGGGCGCCACCCTCGTCGACCTCGGCGCCGGCGACTGCCGCAAGGCGGCGTCGATGCTCGATGCGCTGTCGCCCGCCCAGTACGTCGCCGTCGACATCTCCAGCGCCTTCGTCGCGCAGGCGCTCGAAGCGCTGCAGCGCGAGCATCCGGCGCTCGATGCGATCGGTGTCGGCACCGACTTCGCCGAGGCGCTGTGGCTGCCCGATGCGGTCCGCACCGCGCGCCGCACGTTCTTCTATCCGGGCTCGAGCATCGGCAACTTCGCGCCGCCCGAGGCCTGCGCCTTCCTCGCGCGGCTGCGGGCGCTGGCCGGCGGCGACGGCGGGCTGCTGATCGGCGTGGACCTCGCCAAGCCGGCCTCGATCGTGGTGCCGGCCTACGACGACGCGCTCGGCGTCACCGCCGCGTTCAACCTGAACGCGCTGCGCAACGCGAACGCGCTGATCGGCGCGGACTTCGGGCTCGCCGACTGGCGGCATGTCGCGCTGCTCGATGCCTCGGCGTCGCGCATCGAGATGCACCTCGAGGCGCGTCGCGCGGTGACCGTGCGCTGGCCGGGCGCCGAACGCGCGTTCGCCGCAGGCGAGCGCATCCACACCGAGAACTCGTACAAGTACACGCCCGAGTCGTTCGCCGCGCTGCTGGTCGATGCGGGATGGTCGACGACCGAGCGCTGGATCGACCCCAAGGGCTGGTTCGCCCTCGTGCACGCCGTGCCCGCCGGCTGAGGCGCCGCTCAGCCGGCCTGCCCGCAGTGGTCGGCGATCAGGCCGACCAGCGTCGGGACCAGCGCCTCGGGCAGGTCGTGGCCCATGCCCGGAATCGGCCGGAAGACCGCGCCCGGCACGTTCGCGGCGGTGTCGCGGCCGGCGCTGATCGGCACCAGCGGATCGCGCTCGCCGTGCACCACCAGCGTCGGTGAGGTGATCCGGCGCAGCAGCTTGCGGCGGTCGCCGCTCGCCATGATCGCGAGCATCTGGCGCGCCACGCCCGCCGGGTTGTAGGCGCGGCGCATCGAGGCGACCAGCCGGGCGCGCAGCGCCTCGCGCGGAGGCTGCATCCCGGGGCTGCCGATCAGCATCCAGACCCGCTCCATGTGGTCGAGCAGCGCCGTCTCGTCGGCGTCGCGCGGCGGCGGCGTGAGCAGCGCGCGCGTGGCCGACGTGACATGGAAGCTGAAGCGCAGCGCCCCGCTCGAGGACATCACCGAGGACAACGAGCGCACCCGCTGCGGCCAGCCCGCGGCCAGCACCTGTCCGATCATGCCGCCCATCGAGACGCCGACGACGTGCGCGCGGGCGATGCCGAGCGCGTCCATCAGCCCGACGGTGTCGCCGGCCATGTCCTCGAGGGTGTAGGGCGGCCGCACGGGCAGGCGCA
Source organism: Burkholderiales bacterium (assembly GCA_026399835.1). Lineage (GTDB taxonomy): Bacteria > Pseudomonadota > Gammaproteobacteria > Burkholderiales > Burkholderiaceae_E > UBA4615. The sequence continues at coordinate 29,035 of JAPLQE010000076.1, forward strand.
GCATCGCCTTGACGGCGGCCTTCCGCATGTCGATCGGGCGGGTGCCGGTCACCCGCGTCGACAGGCCGATGTCGCGATTGTCGAAGCGCACGACCCGAAAGCCGCGTGCGACCAGCCCCTCGACGAGCGATGGCGGCCAGGCCACGAGCTGCATGCCCAGGCCCATGATCAGCACGATCGGCGGGGCGTCGGCGGGGCCGGTGATCTCGTATTCGATGCGGATGCCCGAAGGCAGGTCGGCGTGCATCGTGCGAGTGTACCGGGGCGCATCGCGCGGCCGCGCGCGCGGCGCGGTCGCGGCCGGTGCCGTCAGCGCGGGGCGCAGCTGCGGAAGCCGACGAAGACGTCGCCGCGCTCGGGGCGATAGAAGTTGCGCATCCGGGCGTCGAGCAGGCCGGGCGGCGTCGCGAACGAGCCGCCGCGCACCACCCGGTGCGTGCCGAACCACGGCTCGGAGTAGTCGACGTACGGCCCGGCCCGAAAGCCCGCGTAGGGCACGAACGGGGAGGCCGTCCACTCCCAGACCGTGTCGCCCCATTCGAAGCCGTCGAGGCTCGAGGCCGCGTGCTCCCATTCGGTCTCGGAGGGCAGCCGTCGGCCGGCCCAGGTGCACCAGGCCTCGGCCTCGAACGCATCGACGTGCACGACCGGGGCATACGGCTCGAGCGGCACCCAGCGGTCGAACCAGCGCATCTGCCAGCGGTTGCCGACGCGCCGCCAGTGCGAGGGTGCGACCCGCCCGGACGAGGCGATCTGTGCATAGGCCGCCGGCGACCACAGGCGGGCGCGGTGATAGCCGCCGTCCTCGACGAACTGCAGGAACTCGGCGTTGGTGATCGGCTGCATCGAGATGTCGAAGGGCGCGATGCGCACCGGATGCGCGTCCTGCTCGTTGTCGAACGCGAAGCCCGACTCGGGCGGCGTGCCGACCATCACCTCGCCGCCGGGCACGCGGACGTCGGCGGCGAGCCGCAGCGGCTGCGGGGGGTCGAATGCCGGCCCCGGCTGCGGCAGGCCGAGCGCCTGGCGGGCGGCGACCAGGGCCTCGACGTGGAACTGCTCGTGGAAGAGCGCGAGCCGATGGAAGTACATGCCGGCGTCGTCGTCGGCCTCGTCGTGCAGGCGCGCGATGCTCGCCTGGAGCACCTCGTCCATCCAGGCGTGCAGCGTCTCCAGCGGCGGCAGCTCGAGCGACCAGCGCGCCTCGTGGGGGATGCTCGAGGAGTCGAACCAGCGGTCGGCGGAGGCGAGCCGGGACGGCAGCAGCGGGCGGCCCGCTGCGGTACGACGCAGGCACCAGCGCTCCTGGAACCAGCCGACATGGCCGAGCTCCCAGACGGGGGGGTTGAGGATCGGCCATTGCGGCACGGTGCGCTGCCCGGGCTGCAGGCTGTCGACGAGCCGCCGCGTAGAATCCCGGGTCTCGAGCAGCGCGCGTGCCAGCTCGTCCCGTCCTGCCCGCCTCAACCCATCCGCTCCCGTTTCGGAACCGTGCGTCCCATCGTCGTGCTCTGCGTCGACACGGTCGGACAGCCTTCTCAAGCCATCGGAATCCGTGCTGCGCGCTCCCAGGGTCGCGATCATCTCACCGGCGCTTGCGGCTGCCAACAACGGCAACTGGCAGACGGCGAGCCGCTGGGCCCGGTTCCTGCGGGCCGGCCACCGGGTCGAGCTGCGGACCGACTGGGCCGTGGCGGACGGCTTCGACGGCGACGCTTCGGTGCGGCCCGACGTGGTCGTCGCGCTGCATGCGCGGCGCTCGGCGGGGGCGATCGCCCGGGCCGCCGAGGACGGCATCCCGATCGCGC
>JAPLQE010000011.1 GCA_026399835.1 Burkholderiales bacterium
GAGCGTAGGTCTCGCCGGCGACGACGCCGAAGCTCGCGGTGCCGAAGAAGTCCTGCGTGACCGAGCGCCACAGGTCCCAGATCGGCTTGATCGTGGTGTGCTTCTCGCGCTCGATGAACGGCTCGGGGTCGAGGCCGAGGATCTCGCCGAGCGCGCGCAGGAACTTGGTGGTCGCGTGCAGCCCGATCGGGGCCTGCAGCCAGGGGCGCTCGAGCGCCTCGCACAGCGACTGCCCGAACTCGCGGTACATGCAGACGTTGGCATCGGAGTCGGCGAGCTTCTGCACGTCGGCGAGGTGGCTGCCGAGCGGGAAGCTCATGTTGACTTCGGCACCGATGCCCTCGACCAGGCGACGGATCTCGGCCAGGTCGCTCGGCATGTTGAAGGTGCCGTAGCACGGCCCGATCAGGTTCACGCGCGGCTTGACGCCCTCGGCGCGCGGCTTGCGCTCGGGCACGTGACGCAGGCCGTACTCGTTCCAGAGCCAGAGCATCGCGCGGTTGGCGCACTGCCACTGGTCTTCGTCGATGGTGCGCGGCAGGAAGCGCATCAGCGTCGTGCCCTCGGGCGTGACGCCGCCGCCGATCATCTCGGCGATCGAGCCGGTGACCACCACCGAGGGCAGGTCGGGATCGAGCACCGCATGGGCGCGCTTCATCGCGCCTTCGGTGCCTTCGCGTCCGAGCTGCTCTTCGGCGAGGCCGGTGACGACGATCGGCAGCTCGTGCGGCGGCAGCGCGTCGCTGTAATGCAGCACCGAGGTGACCGGAAGATTCTCGCAGCCCACCGGGCCGTCGATGACGACCTGCAGGCCCTTGATCGCGGTGAAGACATACACCGCGCCCCAGTAGCCGCCCGCGCGGTCGTGGTCGAGGACCAGCATTTCAGCGCCGCCCGGCCGCCCGAAGGCGCTGAAGCGCCCCCGCGGGGGGCAGCGAACGGAGTGAGCGTGGGGGCCTCATACCATCTCCTCGGCCTTGCGGCGCTTGATGAGCTTGATGACCTGGCGGCGGGTGAAGTCGCGGAACTCGGGACGCGCCTGCGGCGTCTCGCTCCAGATCCCCGCGGCGTCGCCGTGACCGGTCTCGCCGAAGAAGTCCTTCATCGTGTCGAAGCGGGCCTTGTTCGCGATCGCCGAGTTGATCACGGTCGCGAGCGAGCCCGCACCGGCCGGACCCATCAGCGGACGCGCCGAGATCAGGTTCGTGAAGTACAGCGATGGGATGCTGGCTTCCTTGCCGGCCTGCACGACCGGCGTGGTGCCGATGGCGAGGTCGGGGCGGAACTCGTGCATCGCGGCGATGTCCTGCTCGAGCGAGGCGCGGAACTGCACGTGCACGCCGCGGGCCTCGAGCCACTGGCGGTCGGCATCGTTCCAAGGGGTGCGCGGGCAGGCGCTGCCGACGTAGCGCAGGTCGGCGCCGCTCTCGACGAGCAGTCGCCCGACCAGCAGCTCCGAGCCTTCGTAGCCGCTCATCGTGATGCGGCCCTTGATCGGCATCGCGGAGAGCGCGCCCCGGATCGCGGGCAGGATGCGGTTCTTGGCGGCATCGATGCGGGCCTGCGGCACGCCGGCAGCGGTGCCGATCGACTGCAGCCAGGCCTCGGTGCCATCGTGGCCGACCGGCGCGGAGCCGACGACCGGGCGACCGGCGGCCTCGAACTCGCGGACCGACGCGGTGTAGAACGGGTGCAGCGCTGCGACCGCGACGCAGTCGAGCGCGGCGTAGAGCTCGCGCCACTCGCGGGTCGGCACGATGGGGCCTGCGGCCAGACCCATCGGCTCGAGCATCATGCCGATGCCGACCGGGTCGGCGGGGAACACCTCGCCGAGCAGCGTCACCGTCGGGCGCTCGGAGCGGCCGTTGCGGGGCGCGGCGACCGGGCCCGACTGCACCTCGTTGCGGGCGTAGCGCAGCATCGCGCCGGCCAGCACGTCCTTGGCTTCCGCATGCGTGGGCACGCCGAAGCCGGGCACGTCGATGCCGATCACGCGCACGCCGTTGATGGACTTGGGCAGCAGCTGCAGCGGCACGCCCGAGGCGGTGGGCACGCACAGGTTGATGACGACGATCGCGTCGAGCTTGGCCGGATCGGCCTGGGCGTGGACGGATTCGCGGATGTCCTCGAACAGCTTGCCGGTGACCAGCGTCTCGCTGTTGAACGGCACGTAGCCGACGCTGCGGCGCGCGCCGTAGAAGTGCGAGGTGAAGGTCAGGCCGTACACGCAGCAGGCCGAGCCCGACAGGATCGTCTGGGTGCGGCGCATGCGCAGTCCGACGCGAAGCGAGCCGAACGCCGGGCACATGCTCTGCGGCTGGTCGTGCGGGCCCTTCGGATAGTCGGCGGCGTACTGCTCGAGTACCTCTGCCTTGCCGGCCGAGGCGGCGGCTTCGAGCATCGCATCGCGGCCCGAGTGGCAGCCGACGCCGTCGCCCTTCAGGGCTTCGGGGTTGGCCACCGGGGCGGGAGTGGGTGCGTCCATGGTGCCAGGCTCAGGCGGCGTCGTCGTAGACGACTTCGAGGGTCGGCTTCGTGGTGTCGGTGCGGCCGACCATGTCGAAGATCGTGGCGGGCTCGAGGACCACGTTGCGGCCGGTCACGTCGCTGGAGAACAGCCCGAGGAGCTGGTCCTGGGTCAGCGGTTTCGGACGGACCGGGGGCGCCTCGCCGACGTTGGTGGCCAGCGTCTCGAAGAGCGGTGCCCACTGCGTGCCGGGGCGGCCGATGATCTCGTAGCTCGCGCTCTTGCGACGGATGTCCTCGTGCGCGGGAATCGCGGCGAGCACCGGGATGCCGGCGCGTTCCGCGAAGGCCGCGGCCTCGCCGGTGCCGTCGTCCTTGTTGATCACCATGCCGGCGACGCCGACGTTGCCGCCGAGCTTGCGGAAGTACTCGACCGCGCTGCACACGTTGTTGGCGACGTACAGCGACTGCAGGTCGTTGGAGCCGACGACGATGACCTTCTGGCACATGTCGCGGGCGATCGGCAGACCGAAGCCGCCGCAGACCACGTCGCCGAGGAAGTCGAGCAGCACGTAGTCGAAGCCCCACTCGTGGAAGCCGAGCTTCTCGAGGGTCTCGAAGCCGTGGATGATCCCGCGCCCGCCGCAGCCGCGACCGACCTCGGGCCCGCCGAGCTCCATCGCGTAGACGCCGTCGCGCTTGAAGCAGACGTCGCCGATGGCGACCGCCTCGCCGGCGGCCTTCTTGCGCGACGAGGTCTCGATGATGGTCGGGCAGGCCTTGCCGCCGAACAGCAGCGAGGTGGTGTCGCTCTTCGGGTCGCAGCCGATCAGCAGGACCTTCTTGCCCTGCTGGGCCATCATGTACGACAGGTTGGCGAGCGTGAAGCTCTTGCCGATGCCGCCCTTGCCGTAGATCGCGATGATCTGGGTCTCTTTCGTGACCGGGCCGGTCGACGGCGCGTCGGGCTCGATCGCGGCTTCGGCGCGCAGCCGCTCTTTTTGGATGAACTGTACGGTGGCCGTGCTCGGGATGCTGCTCGTGCTCATGCGCAATGTCTCCAGTCCAGAACCATCTTCAGGCAGTCGGCGTCTTCGAACGCGACCGGATAGGCGCCGGGTGCCCCGGTCGCCTCGCAGCGGTGCGTGATCAGGCCGTCGAGGGACAGGTGTCCGGTCTCGATCAGCCAGCGCACCGCAAGCAGGTCGGGCTTCTTCCACTCGGCCGCGCAGCGGATCGTCGCCTCGCGCATGAACGCGGGCGCGAAGGCGAACGCGAGCGGCTGGGTGTAGAAGCCCGCCAGCACGATCTCGCCCCCGGGGGCGAGTCGCATCACCAGCGAGTCGAGCAGCGACGCATCGCCGCTGACATCGAAGATCGCCTTGTAGTCGCGGCGGTCGTCGTCCTTGGGGTCGACGACGGCGTAGCCGGCGGCACCGCCGGCGCGTTGCGGGTTGGTCTCCCAGACCACCGGCGCGGGGTGCCCGCCGAGCACCGTCAGACGCGCCAGCAGGCGGCCGAGCACGCCGTGGCCGACGATCAGGTCGGGCGGGACGATCCGGTCGCGCTGGCCGCCGCCTGCGACCGAGTGGTAGGCGGTGGCGGCGAGCGCCAGCAGCGTGCCCTGCTCGCCGAGCGAGTCGCTGATCGGCACGGCCTTCTCGCCGGCGACCACGAGGCGCGAGGCGGAGCCGCCGAACAGGCCGCGGATCTCGCCGAAGCAGCGCGCGCCGGGGACGTACACCGACTCGCCGCCGACGAAGCCTGATTTCGGTCCCGCGTGCAGCACGCGGCCGACCGACTCGTAGCCCGGCACCAGCGGGTAGCCCATGCCGGGGAAGGTCGGCATGCGGCCGGTGTAGAGCAGCTTCTCGGTGCCGGTGCTGATGCCGCTGTGGTCGACCTGCACGACCACGTCGGACTCGCCCGGCTCGGCCAGCACGACGTCGTTGACGCGGATGCGGCCGGGTTGCTCGAGGACAACCGCTCTCGAGTTCATCGGGCGGCTCCGTGCAGCGATGCCGCCTGGGGATGTGGATTCAAGGTGTCTGAAGCTGAGTCGTTCGAGGGCATGTCAATGCTCCCTTGGGAATGTCATCTTAGGCTTACTTGAGGATGTGTCAAGCAAAATGGACAGTCCGATGCGATTCGGGGCGTCGCGGACAGCACGCGTATCGAAATCCGAGTTCAGGGACGTGCGCGCAGCACGCGGGTCTGCAGCGGCAGGCGGGTCGGCAGCAGGTCGACCGAGGTGAAGCCGGCGTCGTGCAGCAGCGACTCGATTCGCGCAGGGGTGCGCGAGCGGCCCTTGCCCATCGCCAGCAGGTACAGGCCGTAGTACGCGTCGCCGATCGCCTCGGCGCCCGGCGTGCCGGACATCGGCTCGCAGACCAGCAGCGTGCCGTGCTCGGGCAGCGCGGCGCGGGCGGCGCGCAGGATCGCGAGCACGCGCTCGTCCGGGTGGTCGAACAGCACGCGCACCAGGGTGATCACGTCGGCGCCGGTGGGCAGCGGGTCGGTGAGGAAGCTGCCGCCGTGAGCCTGCGCGCGGTGCGAGAGCCCGGCGCGTGCGAAGCGCGCCTGCGCGCGCTCGGCGACCGCAGGCAGGTCGAAGAGCATCAGCTCGAGCGCGGGGGCGCGCTCGGCGACCTTCATCAGGAACGCGCCGTCGCCGCCGCCGACGTCGAGCAGGCGGCGGTGGCGCGCCAGCGGATAGGCGTCGAGCACCTGCTCGGCGACCATCGGCTGCGTGACCGCCATCAGCTCCGAGTACTCGGCCACGCGCGAGGTCTCGAGGCGCTCGGGGACCGCGCCGGGCGCGGTGTCGGCATAGGGCCAGTAGCCGGACATCGAGGTGTCGCGCTCGCCGCGCAGCAGCGCCACCGGGTCGCTCAGGTCCTGGTAGAGCGTCGCGTGGTGCTCGACCATCGCGGCGACCGAGGGCAGCGCGACGATCGGCGCGCCCAGGCGCCCGAGGCCCCAGCGGCCGTCGTCGCGGGCCTCCATGAGGTGCAGCGACGCGGCGGCGGCGAACAGGCGCGCGGCGCCGTCGGCGGGCAGGCCGATGCGGCGCGCGAGCTCGTCGGCGGCGAGCGGCCCGTCGGCGAGGATGTCGAACACGCGCAGCCGCACGCAGGCGAGCAGCACCTGCGAGTAGGTGAAGCCGGCGACCACATCGAAGAGCGCGCGCGCATCGCTGCGCACGAACGGGCGCGTCAGCGGGAACGCGGCGGCGCGGCGGTGGAAGGCCGGGCTGGTGAGCAGCCGGTCGCGCAGCGCGCGCCAGCGGTCACGCAGCGTCGGTCGGGCCGGTGGGCTCAGGCGTGGGCCTGCGTCCGGGCCCGGCGTGCCGCTGCGTCCTCGCACCACGCGCGCGGCACCAGCCGTTCGGATTCCATCCATACCAGGGCTCGCAGGCGGGGGGCACCCGCACAGTCGGGAATCGCCGCGATCGCCTGCGCGACCAGCGACTCGAAGTGGAAGATCGCGCCGTCGAGGCCGAGCTCGCGGGCGGAGCTGGGGCGTCCGAGCAGCACGTCCTGGCCGATCGGCTTGCCGAGCACGGCCGGGTCGGAGAGCACGTCGCGGATGTCGTCGGCGACCTGATAGGCCTCGCCGAGCCGGTCGCCCAGCCCGCGCCAGATGCGGCCCTCGGCGCCCGCGGCCTCGGCGCCGGCGGCGGTGGCGGCGGCGAACAGCGCCCCGGTCTTGGCGCGCTGGTAGTCCGACAGCGTGACGCGCGGCTCGGCCTCCCAGGCCTGGCCGGCGACGATGCCGAAGGGGGTGCCGGTGCCGCTCGCGATGGTCGCCAGCAGCGGTCCGAGGCGCCGGGGCGAGGACGTCGCCGCCTCGCCGAGGACCTGGAACGCGCGCACGATCATCGCGTCGCCGGCCAGCACGGCGAGCGGCTCGCCGAAGGCGGCCTGCACCGAGGGCCGGCCGCGGCGGGTGGCGGCGTCGTCGAAGCAGGGCAGGTCGTCGTGGACGAGCGATGCGCAGTGCATCAGTTCGAGCGCGACCGCCGCGGCGTCGGCCAGCCCCGGCTCGTCGTCGCCGCAGGCGCGGGCAACGGCGATGCAGAGCTGCGGGCGGATGCGGGCGCCACCGGGGAAGACCGCATGGCGGATCGCCGCGGCGAGCTTCGGCGGGGCGCCGGGGATCTCGTGCTGCGCGAGCGCGGTATCCAGGGCCTGCTCGATCCGGGCGAGGATGTCCATGCGAAGTCGTCCCGTGTGATGGACCGCGCGAGTGTCAACTCGGCCTGTCCGTTGTGTGTGTCAAGCACAATAGACACTTCGCGTGTCAGCGTCAACGGGCGACGACGCGCCCGTCGATCACATTCAGGAAACGACGGTCCGGTCGCGCTGCGCCTGGGCGCGCATCGCCCGGCGCTCGAGGAGCTCGATCACGCGGACGGTGCGCTCGCCGCCCGGCATGTCCTCGTCGGATGACGCGGCCGGGGCGCCGGGTTCGGCGCGCGTGGCGGCCTGCACCAGGTAGCGCACCGCGTCCAGCACCGGCAGCGCCTTGCCGGACGGCCGGGGCGCGAGCGCGCCGGTGGCCAGCGCCTGCAGCAGCAGCACGGCCTTGCGGCCGCGGGGCACGACCGCGCGCTGCGACACCGAGTCGCAGCCGCGGCGCGCGACCTCGTGGCCGATCTCCGCGTACAGCACGCGAGCGGCCTGGATGCCCGGGCGGCAGGTGGGCGGCAGCAGGCCGATGCCGGCTTCGGCGCGCAGGTAGAGCACGTCGGCCGCGTTGAGCAGCCGGCGCACGACCGAGGCGATCCGTGCGTCGAAGACCGGGTTCGCCAGCCAGGCGTCGGGGTCGACGCCGGCCTCGCGCAGCCAGGCGAGCGGCAGGTAGATGCGGCCGCGGCGCGCGTCCTCGCCGACGTCGCGGGCGATGTTCGAGAGCTGCATCGCGACGCCGAGGTCGCAGGCGCGGGCGACGGCCTCGGCGGAGCTGCGGCCCATCAGCACGGCCATCATCGCGCCCACCGTGCCGGCCACCCGGGCACCGTAGTCGTAGAGCGCTTCGATCGTCTCGTAGCGCCGGCCGCGGGCGTCCCACTCGAAGCCGTCGAGCAGGGCCTCGGGCAGTTCGCGCGGCAGGCCGTGACGCACGACGACGCGCGCCATCGCGCGGTCGGCGGGGGTGGGCATCGGGTCGCCGGCGTACATGCGCGCCAGGCGCACGCGCAGGCGTCCGACCGCGGCCAGCTCGTCGACGGTGTCGAGGTCGACCGCGTCGTCGGCGCTGCGGCAGAACGCGTACAGCGCGCAGGCCGAGTCACGCACGCGCCGCGGCAGCAGCTTCGAGGCCGCGAGGAAGGTCCGCGAGCCGTCGCGCAGCTGCTCGCGGCAGGCCTCGAGGTCTTCGTCGGCGAGCACGCGGGCGAGGGCTTCCGGCGTCTGCGCGACGCGATCGGACAGGCGGGACGGGGACGGTGCGATCGCGGACATGGGGAACGGCCTCGGAGCGGGTCGGCCGGGCCATGGTAGCCGTGTAAGGCTGGCTAGACAATCGATACTGTCACGACGAATGTACGTCGCGGCCGGCGACGGCCGGGCGCTGGCCCCGTTCAGCCCGGTGCCGGCGGTGTCGTGATGCCGATCCGGGCCGCGAAGGCCGTGATCCGGTCGGCGACCTGATCGGGCCGCTCCTCGTGGGCGAGGTGGCCGAGGCCGGCCAGCGTCTCGACCGTCGACCCCGGCACGCGGCGCTGCACGCCAAGCGCCTGCTCGGGCGGCACGGTGGTGTCGCGGGCGCCGACGATCATCAGCAGCGGACAGGGCAGCCGGGGCAGTTCGCGCTCGAGCGGGCGCAGATCCCAGTGGGCCATCATGCCGAGCGCGCCGGCGACATGGCCGGCGTTGGCGACCAGCTTGGCGTAGCCGCGTCGCCCGTCGTCGCCGATCTCCGAGCCGGTGCCGCGCAGCAGCCGCTCGAGCACCGCCGGCGATTCGCCGAGCCGCGCGAAGAGCCTGGGTGCAGCCGACAGTCCGCCGAGCCAGCGCGCCGCGGGCAGGAACAGCTGGCCGGGCAGGCCGCCGAACGGCCGGAACGCCGGGTTCAGCCCGACCAGCCCGCGCGGGGCGGCATGGCTGTCGAGCACCAGACGGGCCGCGATGGCGGCCCCGGCCGAATGGCCGACGATCAGGTCGGGCGCGGTGCCGGTCGCGGCCAGCAGCGCGGCGACCGCCTCGGCCATGCCGGGCAGCGACAGGCCGCGCGGGCCCGGCAGGCCGGTGAAGCCGTGGCCGGGCAGGTCGGGCGCGAGCACGCGGAAGGTCGCGCTCAGCCGGGGGGCGAGACCGCGCCACGAATGGGTGGCGGCGCCGGTGCCGTGCAGCAGCAGCAGGCTCGGCGCGTCATGCATCGCGCCGAACGACTGCACGTGCCAGCGCAGGCCGCCGGCCTCCACGAAGCGGCTGGCCGCGCGGTTCGGCCAGTCGCGGCCGTCGCGCTCCCAGTCGAGCCGGTCGCCGCGGGCGTCAGCGGACACGGCCGGGAGCGCGGCGGGCGCTGAGCCCGGCCGCGGCGCGCACCGGTGCCGCGATCGAGGCGGCGTCCGCACGCGGCAGCGGCACGTAGGCCGCGGCCATGGTGGCGGCCAGCAGCTGTGCGGCGGGGGCCGGCTGAGGGGACGTGTCGAGCAGGAGCGTCGCGTGGCCGGCGACGCGCAGGCGTCGGGCGGCGTCGCGGGCGTCCTCGTCGGCGCGGGCGCGACCGCCGGCGCCGTCACGCGCGACGTTCGCGCGGCCGTCGGTCAGGAACACCAGCACCGACGAGCCGCCGCGCCGCGAGACCCCTTCCGCCAGCCCGGCGACCGCGTCGATGCCGGCGGCCAGCGGCGTGCCGCCGCCGCCCGGCAGACTGGCGAGACTGCGCTTGGCACGCACCAGCGAGCGGGTCGGCGGCAACAGCACCTCGGCCGCGCGGCCCCGGAAGGCGACCACGGCGACGCGGTCACGGCGCACGTAGCAGTCCGCCAGCAGCAGCTCGACCGCGCCCTTGGCCTCGGCGAGCCGGTGCAGTGCCGACGAGCCGGACGCATCGATCGCGAAGATCGTCGTGGTCTCGGTGCGCTCGCGCAGGCGGGCGACACGCAGGTCCGAGGCGCGCAGGGACAGTCGCGGGGCGGCCGACGGGGCAGCAGGCCGGGCGCCGGACGCGGCGCCGGACGCGGTGCCGGACGCGGTGCCGGGGGCCGGCGCGCGCGCGGCCGATGCCGCCATCGCGGCCGCCCGCGCCGATTCGGCCTCGCGGCGCCGCAGCGGCTGCCACGGCGCGGCCGCGCGCAGGGTGTCCACCAGCGCGAGCCGGGCGCCGTCGCGCGGCGTGCCCGGCCGGGTGCCGGCGGGACGGCCCCGCAGCTTGGTCGCCCGCATCACGCCGGCCCGACTGGCGCCCGAACCCGCCGCGGCGTTCGCGGCCAGCATCAGGCTGGCGAGCAGTCCGGGCGGGATCGCGGCCTTCGCCGCCTCGAGCACCACCTCGTCGAGCGGCTGCTGCGGATCGGACACGGCGTCGTCCTCGACCGCCTCGGGCGGCGGCGGGGGCGGCGGATCGTCGGCCGGATGCTCGGGCGACTCGGGCGGCGGCGATTCGGGTTCGGTCGGCTCGGGCGGAGGCGGCTTGGGCGGCGTCGCGTCCTGCGGCGCCGGCCACTGCGTCGCCCTCGGCGCCAGCACCAGGCGTGCAGCCAGCGAGGCGTCGTCCGCGCTCACCCGGTCGCGCCCGTCGAGCGCCGCCGCGGCCCGCGCCGCGCGCAGCGCCATCAGCGACGCCCGTGCCGAGGACACCCCGAGGGCGGCGGCCGTCGCACACAGCGCATTCAGGGTCTCCTCGTCGACCTCGACCGTGGCCATCCGAGTCCGGGCCGTCGCGACCGCTGCGGCATCGGCCCCCCCGTCGTCCGGCCCGCCGAAGGCGTCGGCCACGCCCACCGGCACCTCGGCCAGGTCGATCCGGAAGGCCAGCCGCTCGAGCAGGGCGGCGGCCGGCGGCGGGTCGTCGCCCACGCCCTCGTCCAGCGCGATCACGCCGAACCGCGCCGGCCGGGCCGACGCGAGCCCGTCGCGGGCGAGCGCGCACTCGCCGGTGTCGAGCGCCGCGCACAGGCGCGACGCGGTGGTGCCCGACACCCGCTCGGCCATCGCCAGCAGCAGCATGCCGCCGTCGGCCTCGGCGAGCAGGCCGGTCTGCGCGACCGGCCGGCCCGCGGCCAGCGTCGCCGTCAGGTCGAGGCCGCCCAGCAGGCGCTCGTCGCCGGCGTGGATCGGCACGCGTCGCCACGGGGCATCCCGTGGGCAGAGGCTTCGGACGATAGCGAGCAATCGCTCACGTACGGGGCCATGACCGGCCTTGAGCGCGACGCCCCCGAAACCCCACGGGTCGACCGCCAGCAGCGAGGCGGCGCGCAGCGCGTCCGCCCAGCGCAGGACCGCCGGGTCGACGCCGCCTGCGTCGTCCCTCGGCGGGGCCCCGGCAGGGGGGGGCGAACCGGCCGCGTCCATTGCCTCAGGCAGGGATCTGTTCGGCGACCACACGTTCGACGCGAGCGCCCGAGCCGGTGTCGTCGAGCGGGTCGCGGCGCAGCCGGTGGCGCAGTGCCGATGGCGCGATGCTGCGCAGGTGCTCGACCCCGACCACCGCATCGCCCTGGAGCGCGGCCAGCGCCCGAGCCGCCCGCATCAGCGTCAGTTCGCCGCGGAGCCCGTCGGTACCCAGGGCGATGCACAGGCGGGCTGCGCGCTCGAGCACCGCGTCGGGCACCTCGATGGCGCCCACGCGGTCCCGCGCCTTCAGGATCCGCCTGCGGACCTTCTCGTCCTCCGGATGCCAGCGTGCCGAGAAGCCCTGCGGGTCGCGCTCGAAGGCGTCGCGCCGCTTGACCACCTCGATCCGGTCGGCGAGCTCGGTCGGCGTCGACACCTCGACCGACAGCCCGAAGCGATCGAGCAGCTGGGGCCGCAGCTCGCCCTCCTCCGGATTGCCGCTGCCGACCAGCACGAAGCGCGCCGGATGCCGCACGCTCAGCCCCTCGCGCTCGACGACGTTCTCGCCCGAGGCCGCGACGTCGATCAGCAGGTCGACCAGATGGTCCTCCAGCAGGTTGACCTCGTCGACATACAGGAAGCCGCGGTGCGCCCGAGCCAGCAAGCCAGGCTCGAAGGACTTCACGCCGGCAGTGAGTGCACGCTCCAGGTCCAGGGCGCCGACCACGCGGTCCTCGGTCGCGCCCAGCGGCAGGTCGACGACCGGCACCGGGACCAGGTGCGACTTGACCTTCTTCCCGCCGGCCTTGAGCGCGTCGCACTCCGCGCAGGCGCCCGCGGGCGCCGCCGGATCGCAGGCGTAGCGGCAGCCCAGCGTCGCCTTCATCTTCGGCAGCAGCGCCGCCAGCGCACGCACGGCGGTCGACTTGCCGGTGCCGCGGTCCCCCAGCACCAGCACGCCCCCGACCGACGGGTCGACTGCGGCGATGAGGATGGCCCGCTTCATCTCGTCCTGGCCGACGATGGCGGAAAACGGGAAGGCGAGGGCCATGTACGGCATCCGTGACGGAGGTGTCTGTCAACCGGATTCTAGACCGGCGAGCGTCCGGCCGGCGCCCGCCGTGTCGCCGCGGGCGTTCCGGAGCCGGTGCGCTCGCGCCGCCGACCCTCCTATACTCGTCGGTCCAGGAGGAGCACGACATGATCGAACGCAAGCAGCTCTACATCGGCGGCCGCTGGGTCGCGCCGTCTTCGACCCAGACCCTCGAGGTCACCGATTCCAACACCGGCGAGCCGTGGGCCACCATCCCCTCGGGCACCGCCGCCGACGCCGATGCGGCGGTCGCCGCCGCGCGCGCCGCCTTCGACGGCTGGTCGCAGACGCCCGCCGCCGAGCGCGCCGACATCGTCCAGAAGATCGCCGACGGCCTGAAGGCGCGCAGCGAGGAACTGGCGCGCACGATCGCCACCGAGGTCGGCATGCCGATCAAGCTGTCGACGATGGTGCAGGTGGGCGGTCCGGTCGCCGCCTGGTCGAACTACGCGAAGCTCGCCCGCGAGTTCCAGTACGACGAGAAGGTCGGCCACTCGGTCGTCACCCGCGAGCCGGTCGGCGTGGTCGCCGCGATCACGCCGTGGAACTACCCGCTGAACCAGATCACGCTGAAGGTCGCGCCGGCCCTGGCCGCCGGCTGCACGGTGGTCCTCAAGCCGTCCGAGGTCGCGCCGATCAACGCGTTCATCCTCGCCGACGTGATCCACGAGTCGGGCCTGCCGCCCGGCGTCTTCAACCTGGTGACCGGCCTCGGCCCGGTGGTCGGCGAGGCGCTCGCCGCGCACCCCGAGGTCGACATGGTGTCGTTCACCGGCTCCACGCGCGCCGGCAAGCGCGTCTCCGAGGTGGGCGCGCAGACCGTCAAGCGGATCGCGCTCGAGCTCGGCGGCAAGAGCGCCTCGGTGGTGCTCGACGACGCCGACTTCGAGAAGGCGGTGAAGAGCTCGGTGGCCAACTGCTACATGAACTCCGGCCAGACCTGCGCCGCGTGGACGCGCCTGCTGGTGCCGCGCTCGCGGCTGGACGAGGCCCGCGCGATCGCCAAGGCGGCGGCCGAGTCGTTCACGGTGGGCAGCGCGTTCGGCGAGGGCGTGAAGCTCGGACCGCTGGTGTCGGCGCTGCAGCGCGACCGCGTGCTGGGCTACATCCGTCGCGGCATCGAGGAGGGCTCGGAGCTGGTCACCGGCGGGGCCGACGCGCCCGAGGGCGTGGGCGGCGGCTATTTCGTGAAGCCGACGGTGTTCGTCGTGGCCGACTCGAAGGCGACGCTCGCCCAGGAGGAGGTCTTCGGCCCGGTGCTGGCCATCATCCCCTACGACACCGAGGCCGACGCGATCCGCATCGCCAACGACTCGATCTACGGGCTGTCGGGCGCGGTCTGGGCGGGCAGCGACGAGCGCGCGATGCAGGTGGCCCGCAAGCTGCGCACCGGCCAGGTCGACCTCAACGGCGGCCGCTGGAATCCGCAGGCGCCCTTCGGCGGCTACAAGCAGTCGGGCCGCGGTCGGGAGAACGGCGTCTATGGCCTCGAGGAGTTCCTCGAGTACAAGGCGATGCAGCTGAAAGCGTAGCGGAAGCCGCGAATACACCTACTGCGCGTCCCGATTCGACGACTGCGGTGCTCGCCGGGGAGCCTCGCGCCTGCAGGCGCGAATCGTTCGGCCGGCACGGCGCGTGCGCCGTGAAACCCCGGCCTCACCGCCAGGACGGCTCCGCTCCTCGTCGCCGACTCGGGCCTGCTCGCTACGGTGTCTTCGCGACTTCGACAACGGGCTGAGGTCGCCGTGCCAGCATGTCGATCTCGATCCGGGCCCCGCGCGCCAGGCCGCTCACGCCGATGCAGGTGCGCGCTGGGCGCCGCCCTTCGGGGAAGTAGGTCGCATAGACCGCGTTCATGCGGACGTAGTCCTCGTCGAAGTGCAGCAGGTAGATCCGCACGCTGGCCACGTCGGCGAGCGTCAGGCTGCAGCCGGTGAGCACGGTCTGCAGGTTCGCCATCGTCTGGCGGGTCTGGTCCTCGATCGTCTCCGGATAGTCGGAGGTGTTCGAGGTGCCGGTGAAGGGCATCTGCCCGGTGAGCATGACCCAGCCGTCGGCCTCGACGGCGTGGCTGAACGGCGCGACCGGATCGGGCGCGCCGCCGATCATGTGGAACGCGAGAGCGGACATCGGCGGAACCTCGTCGAGAATCGGGAGAGCATCGGGAACTGGGGCCGACGATAGCCGATCCGGGCGCCGCCCGGCCGATGCGCACCCCTCCCGGAGACCGCGATGACGACACCGACGAGCGCCCCCGTTCCGTTCCGCCTGCACGTGCCCGACGAGGACCTCGCCGACCTGCACGAGCGGCTGGCGCGCACGCGGTTCCCCGAGACCCCGCCGGGCGAGCCCTGGGCCACCGGCACCGACACCGCCTTCCTGCGCGAGGCTGTCGCGCACTGGAAGGACGGCTTCGACTGGCGCGCGCAGGAGGCGCGGCTCAACGCCTTCCCGCAGTACACCGTGCCGATCTCGGGCATCGACCTGCACTTCCTGCACGTGCCCGGCGTGCGCGCGCCCGGCGCCCCCGAGCCGATGCCGCTGCTGCTGTCGCACGGCTGGCCGGGCTCGGTGCTCGAGTTCCTGGACCTGATCCCGCGCCTGACCGATCCGGCGCGCTTCGGCGGCGATCCGGCCGACGCGTTCACCGTGGTCGCGCCCTCGCTGCCCGGCTACACGCTGTCGTACCGGCCCGGCCAGCCGCGCTTCGCGCTCCCGGACATCGCCCGCACCTTCCACGAACTGATGACCGAGGTGCTGGGCTACCCGCGCTACGGCGCGCAGGGCGGCGACTGGGGCTCGTTCGTCACCGCGGTCCTCGGCGCCGAGCATGCCGACGCGGTGCTCGGCATCCACCTGAACATGATGCCGGTGCGCCGCGACGCGCTGACCGTCGCCGCGCCCACCCCCGAGGAGAAGCGCTGGCTCGAGGAGCTGGCGCTGTTCCTGAAGGAGGAGACCGGCTACCAGTGGATCCAGGGCACGCGGCCGCACACCCTGGGCGCCGCGCTGACCGACTCGCCCGCCGGCCTCGCCGCCTGGCTGTTCGAGAAGTTCCAGCGCTGGACCGACAACCGCGGCGATCCGCGCGACGCGCTGTCGATGGACGCCATGCTCGCCGACATCGCGCTCTACTGGTTCACCGGCGCCATCGGCAGCTCGTTCTGGCCCTACTACGCGCGGATGCACGGCCCCTGGCCGATCCGCGACGGCGGGGTCGGCGCGCCCTGCGGCTATGCGGCCTTCCCGCGCGAGATCCTGCGCCCGCCGCGCTCGGTCTGCGAGCGGGCGTTCACCGACATCCGCCGCTGGACCGAGATGCCGCGCGGCGGGCACTTCGCGGCGATGGAGCAGCCCGAGGCGCTGGCGCACGAGATCGTCGAATTCTTCAGGCCGCTGCGGGTGGGGTGAGGGGGCGTCCGCCTTCGCCGAGCCGCCCGTGCCGACCTACCGCATCACCGAGACCGCGTCCGGCGACCAGCGCGTCGTGGATCAGCCGACCGACTGGGACGCCTGGATGGACTACCGGTTCACGCGCCGGGTGGAGGCGGGCGGCGGGCCGATGCCCTTCGACGCCCATTTGCGCGAGACCGGGACGCCCGCGCGCCACGACTACGCGGTCGAGCAAATCGACCCGGATACCGGGGCGGTGATCGAAGGCACGTACCTGACGGTGTTCCGGGGCGTACCGGGCGGCGACTAGAGCCGGCCGTGCGATCGGAACCACGCGACGGGTCCGCTCGTCGCGTCGCCGGCGCCTCTGCATCACAGGATCGTCCACGCCCCCAGACACGCGAGGACGGCCGTGCTGGCGATGGCATAGGCAACGAGTCCCGAATAGACCTGCCGCTCCTTGCCTTGTCCGTCCGCCAGTGATGCCGCGATCGCCATGCGTACGGGCGAGAACAGGCTCATGCTCGACGTCGCCACGTGCTGGAGTGCAGCCGTGGCGGGCACGGACAGGTTCGCCTGGGCGGCCATCGCGACCTGCGACGACATGAACAGGCTGTTGCCCGCGCTGCCGCTGTTGGTCAGCACACCCAGGCCGATGGACATCAGCGGGGCGGCCAGCACGCCGAGCGCGCCCAGGTTCGCGAAGAGGCCCGCCGCGATGGCCGCGGAGATGCCTGCCGCAGCCAGGACCTCCGCGAGCATGGCGAACACGAACACGGTCACGACGGGCGTCCTGGCCGTCTTCCACGCGCCGCGCAGTTCCTGGCGCAGCTGCGCGACGTGCCCCCGGGCGAGCGCGACCCCGAGCGCGCCGGCCATCAGCCACGAGCCGGCGTGGAAGAGCGGCGCCCAGACGGGCAGGTCGGGATACGGCGCGATCGCGCCGAACGACGCCAGCGCATCCCGCAGGGACGGCACACTTCGGGTCAGGGTCAGGATGCCGACCAGGGCGAGATAGGGCCAGACCCGGACGGTCGCCAGCCGAACCGCTTCGGCCGTCGGCCGGGCGTCGATCAGGTGGCGCGCGATGATGAGCGGGCCGAACGCGGACAGCATGGCGATCTCGGGCCCGACGAGGGCGGTCGCGACGCCCAGCGTGCCGAGACTCGCGATGATCCAGCCGACTTCGCTCAGATGCTCGGTCGCGGTCGCGGACACGCCCGCTTTCCGGGCGGTCACCCAGAACAGCGTGAGCCAGACCCCCATGAGCGAGGCGATGGGCAGCAGCGAGGCACCGGCGAGCGCCGAGGCCGGCATCTTGGCGTAGGCCGAGGCGAGCAGGGTGCCGCTGCCCATCGCGCCCCACGGGATGAACGTCTGGCTCAGCAGGGCGAACACCATCAGGTGCGCAGGCGCGATCCCCATGTGCCTGAGCAGCGCGATGGTGCCCAGCATCCCGACGCCGAATCCGGTGGCGGACTCCGCGAACGGACCGACCAGGAAGCACGCGAAGAACAGCAGGCGCCGCTGCGCGCGCCGATCGACCGCGACGGGGCGCGCTGACTCGGCCGCCATGGCGGTCGGCCGCGAGGCGAGCTGCCAGAACAGCAGGCCGCCCAGGATGTACGGGGCGATGGTGGCGCCGATCCAGGCGCCGCGTGCCAGTGCGCTCGCGAGCGCCGCGGATCCGAACGGAATCGGCGCCGTGGCGAACGCGACCGGCACAGCGGTCGCCAGGCCGAGGAGCGACGCGACAGGGGGCGAGCACCGGCCGCTGAGGACGGCCAGCGCCAGGACGATCGTGGGCAGGAACCAGAAGAACGCAGTCATCGGAGGCGGGCGGGCCCGCGCGGTCGGCCGTTAGGAGATCTGTCGGCCCGACTGCCGTGTCCGCGTTGTGCGCGAACGCCTGGCCGACTTCCAGACATAACGGTCAGGGCATGAGCCGTCAAGGCCGACCGACCGTCGAGCGTGGGCTGCCCTCAGTCGTGAACGTCCCTGTACGCCAGCATCCGGAGGAGCGGCTGTGCCTTGTCGATCCCGCTCATCGAGCCACCGGCTCGAGCACGATGCGCAGCCGGCTGCCCGTTGCGGCCGCGATGCGCCGAAGCGTGGAGGTCGACGGCAGATGTCCGCCCTCGATCCGCGCGATCGCCGGCTGCTGCGTCCCGATCCGTTCGGCGAGCTGCGCCTGGGTCAGGCCGGCGCGGATGCGGGCCTCGATCACGACCGCGGCGACGTCGAACTCGTCCGCGAGTGCCTCGTAGGCATCGCGATACTCCGGCTGAGTGCTCCAGTCGGCGTGCTTGTCACGAATGCGAGTCACGATCACCTCACCTCTTTGCTGCGGGCCAGGGCCAGATCCAGTTCCCGAGCGACGCCCGCATGTCGGCCGGCAATCGCTCGATCTCCGCATCGACCGTGGCATTCAGGGTTTCGACGATTTACGCCATGGATCCCACAGTCGATTATAACGTTTATGTTATGTGCCGTCAAGGCCGAAACGCCTCGTCGGACTTGGCGTCATGCCTGTGCACAGAGCTTGACCCGCGGTGTCCCTGCCTGCCATTGCACCGACCGCCTAAGCCATCGGGTTCATCCGGCCTGTCAGGTTCACCCGGCCCGGCCGACCCTGCCCTTGACACAAGTCAAACGTTTGTTTTAAATCCAACGCTCGTTCCAATTGAAACGAACGTTCGCCCCATTTGCGGTCCGCCCGCATCCAGAGCCCGCCACCCATGTCGTCCGCCGAACCTCACCGCCCCGTCCGCGCCGACGGCATCGACGCCCGCCAGCGCCTGCTCGGGGCGGGCCTGAAGCTGTTCGCCGAGCACGGCTTCGAGAAGACCTCCGTCCGGGCACTCGCGCAGGAGGCGCAGGTCAACCTCGGGGCGATCAGCTACTACTTCGGCGACAAGGAGGGCCTGTACCGCGCGGTCTTCACCGATCCGTCGATCTGCGGCGCGCCCGAGGACCTGGTCGCCTTCGCCGACCCCGGGCGGCCGCTCGCGGCGGCGCTGCGGATCTTCTACGTCGAGTTCCTCGCGCCGCTCAAGCGCGGCGCTGCTGGTGCGCGAGCTCGGCATGAAGCGCGCGGACCTCGACCTGCACCGCCTCGCGCTGTCGATCGCCGGCCTCGGGGTGCACTTCTTCGCCTTCCATGACGGCGTGCAGACGCTGTCGCCGTCGGTGCTCGCCACGCCCCGCGCGATCGACACGCTGGCCGAGCGGCTGGCCGGCTACGCGGTCTCGATGGTCGAGGGCGAGCGCGCGCGCCGCGCCGCCGGCCGCACGGAGGACTGACGATGCGTGCGCTCGCCACGTTCGCGCTGGTCGGTGTGCTCGCCGGCTGCGGTGCCTTCACGGTCGGGCCGGACTATGCCGGCGCGCCCGCCGCGCGCTCGCTGTCGCAGGCCGAGGCGGGTCGTGCCGCGGCGACCGGCGTCACGCCCGCCGCGCGCCCCGCCGCCGACGACGGCTGGCAGGCCCGCCTGCCCCACGGCGGCGCTCCGGCCGACCTCGCCACCTGGTGGTCGCAGTTCGACGACCCGGCGCTCGACGCGCTGCTGGCCGCCGCGCAGCGCGAGAGCGGCTCGCTCGCGCAGGCCGCCGCCCGCATCGAGCAGGCCCGCGCCGCCGCGGTCGCCGCAGGCGCGGCCGGGCTGCCGACGCTGGACCTGAACCTGGCCAACAGCCGCGGCACGATCAACATCGGCACGACCATCCTGCTCGCCACGCAGAACCGCGCGACGGTGCAGGCGGGCTGGGAGATCGACCTGTTCGGTCGCATCGCCCGCGAGCGCGAGGCCTCGCTCGCGCGGCTCGACGCGCGCACGGCCGACTGGCACGAGGCCCGCGTCTCGGTCGCGGCCGAGACCGCCGCGCAGTACCTGCAGTTCCGCTACTGCGAGGCGCTGGTCGCGATCGCGCAGGCCGATGCGGCCTCGCGCACCGAGACCGCCACCGTCACCGACCGCGCCGCGGCCGCCGGATTCCAGGCCCCCGCCGCGGCGGCGCTGACCCGTGCGAGCGCGGCCGAGGCCGCGGGCCGTCTGACCGGCCAGCGTGCGGAGTGCGACCTGACGGTGAAGGCGCTGGTCGCGCTGACCGGCCTGGCCGAGCCCGAGGTGCGCACGCGGCTCGCCGCCACGCAGGGCCGTCTGCCCGCGCCGCGCGCCTTCGAGGTGAAGGCCGTGCCCGCCGGCCTGCTCGCGCAGCGCCCGGACCTCGCCGCCGCCGAGCGCGCGCTCGCCGCGGCCAGCGCCGACATCGGTGCCGCCGAGGGCGACCGCTACCCGCGGCTGTCGCTCGCAGGCTCGGTCGGGCCGCTGCGCATCGACGCGGGGCAGCTCGGCGCGACGCTGTCGACCTGGTCGATCGGCCCGTCGCTGTCACTCCCCATCTTCGACGGCGGCCGCCGCCGCGCGAACGTCGAGTCGGCGCGCGCCGCCTACGTCGCCGCCGAGGCCGACTACCGCAGCCGTGCCCGGCAGGCGGTCCGCGAGGTCGAGGAGGCGCTGGTGCGGCTGCAGAGCGCGGCCGACCGCGAGGCCGACGCGCGCACCGCCGCCGAGGGCTACCGCCGTGCCTTCGAGGCCGCGCAGGTCCGCTGGAAGGGCGGCCTGGGCAGTCTGCTCGAGCTCGAGGAGTCGCGCCGCTACACGCTGACCGCCGACTCGACGCTCGCCGGCGTGCAGCGCGATCGCGTCGCCGCCTGGGTCTCGCTGTACCGCGCGCTCGGCGGCGGATGGACGAACACGAACGAGGATTCCCGCAAATGACGCGCAGCTCGACGATGCGGCCCGCCGGCCGCCACCCGACGGCACTGGCCGTGATGCTCGCCGCCGCCCTGGTGCTCGCCGCCTGCGGTGCCCGCGAGTCGGCCCCTGCGGCCGGTGCCGCGCCCGCAGGCGGCACCGCACCCGCCGCCGCACCGGGAACCGCGCAGCAGGGCACCCCATCGGCCGCCTCACCGGCCGGCGCGTCGGCCCCCGCCGCACCGCCCGCCGCCGCCGGCAAGTCCGGTCCGCGCCCCGCCCTCGTCGTCACCGTCGTGCGCCCCGAGCGCGCCGAGCTCGCCGACACGCTGTCGGCCAACGGCAGCGTCGCCGCCTGGCAGGAGGCCTCGGTGGGCGCCGAGGTCAACGGGCTGCGGATCGCCGAGGTGCGCGCGCAGGTGGGCGACACGGTCAAGCGTGGGCAGGTGCTCGCCGTCTTCGCGGCCGACACGGTCCGTGCCGACGTCGCGAACGCACAGGCCGCGCTGGCCGAGACGCGCGCGGCGGTCGGCGAGGCGCAGGCCTCGGCCGCCGACGCGCAGTCCAACGCCGAGCGCGCGCGCCAGGTCGAGGCGAGCGGCGCGCTGTCGGCGCAGCAGATCGCGCAGTACCAGACCGCCGCCCAGACCGCGCAGGCCCGCCTCGCCTCGGCGCAGGCCCGCGTGCAGTCGGCGCAGGCGCAGCTGCAGTCGCAGGACCTGCGCTTGCGGATGACGCAGGTGCTGGCGCCGGATGACGGCGTGATCTCGGCGCGTGCGGCCACCGTCGGCGCCGTGGTGCCCGCCGGCCAGGAGCTGTTCCGGCTGGTGCGCGGCAACCGCCTCGAGTGGCGCGCCGAGGTCACCGCGACCGAGCTCGCGCGGCTCGCGCCGAAGCAGGCCGTGCGCGTGCTGCCGGCCTCGGGCGGCGAGATCGCCGGCACGGTGCGCACCATCGGACCGGTGGTCGACGCGCAGACCCGCAACGCACTCGTCTATGTCGACCTGCCCGCGGGCAGTGCGGCGCGCGCGGGCATGTTCGCCCGCGGCGAGTTCCGGCTCGGCGGCAGCACGGCGCTGGTCGTGCCCCAGCAGGCGGTCGTCGTGCGCGACGGCTTCTCGTACGTGTTCCGCGTCGAGGGCGGGCGCGCCGTCCAGCAGAAGGTGCGCACCGGCCGGCGCGACGGCGAGCGCCTCGAGGTGCTCGAGGGCGTGACGCCCGAGGCCGCGCTGGTCGCGCGCGGCGCGGGCTTCCTCAACGACGGCGACGTGGTGCAGGTCGTCGACGGCGTCGCCGGAGGCGCGAAGTGAACTTCTCGTCGCTGTCGATCCGCAACCCCATCCCGGCGGTCCTGCTGTTCATCCTGCTCACGCTCGCGGGCGTGCTGAGCTTTCGCGCGATGGGCGTGCAGGACTTCCCCGACATCGAGCTGCCGATCGTCACCGTCGACGCGAGCCTGCCGGGCGCGGCACCCGCGCAGCTCGAGACCGAGGTGGCGCGCAAGCTCGAGAACGCGGTCGCCACGCTGCAGGGCGTGAAGAACCTCTACACGAAGATCCTCGACGGCCAGGTCAACGTGACGATCGAGTTCGTCCTCGAGAAGAACACGTCCGACGCGGTCAACGAGGTGCGAGACGCGATCAGCCGCGTGCGCGCCGACCTGCCCGCGGACCTGCGCGACCCGGCGGTCTCCAAGGCGACGACCGCCGGCCGGCCGGTGGTCACCTATACCGTCGCCAGCAGCAAGATCGACGAGGAGGCGCTGTCCTGGTTCGTCGACAACACCGTCGCCAAGCGCCTGCTCAACGTGCAGGGCGTGGGCCAGGTCAAGCGGCTGGGCGGCGTGACCCGCGAGGTGCGCATCGAGCTCGACGCGGCGCGGATGGCAGCGCTCGACGTGGCCGCGATCGACGTCTCGCGACGGCTCAAGCTCGTGCAGCAGGAGGCACCGGGCGGGCGCGGCGACGTGGGCGGTGCCGAGCAGGCGGTGCGCACCATCGCCACCGTCGCGAGCGCCGCCGAGCTCGAGCGGCTCGAGCTGCCGATGGCCGACGGCCGGCGCATCCGGCTCGGGCAGGTGGCCACGGTCACCGACACCATCGCCGAGCGCCGCGCGCTCGCGCTGCTCGACGGCCGGCCGGCGGTCGCCGTCGAGATCATGCGGACCCGGGGCGCGAGCGAGCTGGCGATCGCCGACGGCGTACAGGCCGCGGTCGAGGCGCTCGCCGCCGCGCATCCGAACGTCGCGTTCACCAAGGCGATCGACAACGCCGCGCCCGTGCGCGAAGACTTCGATGCGTCGATGCAGCTCCTCTACGAGGGCGGTCTGCTCGCGGTGATCGTGGTGTGGGCGTTCCTGCGCGACTGGCGCGCCACGCTGATCAGCGCCGCCGCGCTGCCGCTGTCGGTCATCCCGGCGTTCCTCGGCATCCACCTGTTCGGCTTCACGCTGAACACGGTGACGCTGCTGTCGATGGCGCTGGTGGTCGGCATCCTGGTCGACGATGCGATCGTCGAGATCGAGAACATCGAGCGCCACCTGCACATGGGCAAGAGCCCGTACCAGGCGGCGATGGAGGCGGCCGACGAGATCGGGCTGGCGGTGGTGGCGACCACCTTCGCGCTGGTGGCGGTGTTCCTGCCCACCGCCTTCATGGCCGGCATCCCGGGCAAGTTCTTCAAGCAGTTCGGCTGGACGGCGGTGCTCGCGATCCTCGCGTCGCTGGTGGTCGCCCGGCTGCTCACGCCGATGATGGCCGCCTACATGCTCAAGCCGAAGGTCGCGCGGGCGCGTGCGGCGGCGGGTGCGGCGCTGCCCGCGCCGGTCGGTACGGCCGTGCCCTCGAACGCGGCCGGCGCCACGGCGTCCGCCATGGCGAGCGCCCGCACCGACGCGATCGGCCCCACTGCCGTCTCGCCCATCGACGAGTCGGACGACGGCGTCGTGATGCGCACCTACCTGCGGATGGTCCGCTGGTGCCTGCGCCACCGGCTGGTCACCGCGGTGCTGTCGTTCGCGTTCTTCGCGGGCTCGATCGCGCTCGTGCCGCTGTTGCCCACCGGCTTCGTGCCGCCGGCCGATCGCGCGCAGACGCTGGTCAGCGTCGAGCTGCCCCCGGGCAGCACGCTGCAGGAGACCTTCGACGCCGCCGAGCGCGTGCGCACGCTGCTGGCCGGCGTGCCCGAGGTCAAGCGGGTCTTCAGCTCGATCGGCGGCGGCGCCTCCGGCGACGTGTTCGCGGTGGGCGCCGCGCCCGAGGCGCGCAAGGCGGTGATGACGGTCGTGCTCGCGCACCGCAGCGAGCGCCCGGGCACGCAGCAGACGATCGAGGCGTCGATCCGCACGCGGCTCGCCGAGGTGCCGGGCGTGCGCCTGACGGTCGGCCCGCAGGACACCGGCGTGAAGATGCAGCTGGTGCTGCGCAGCGAGGACCCGGCGGCGCTCGCGGTCGCCGCGCGCGACGTCGAGCGCGACCTGCGCACGATTCCCGGCGTCGGCAACGTCAGCTCGTCGGCGAGCCTGGTGCGGCCCGAGATCATCGTGCGGCCCGACTTCGCGCGGGCCGCCGACCTCGGCGTGACCGCCGCCGGCATCGCCGAGACCGTGCGCGTGGCGACCGCGGGCGACTACGACGTCGGCCTGCCCAAGCTCAACCTGTCCGAGCGCCAGGTGCCGATCCGCGTGAAGCTGCCGGATACGGTGCGCGCCGACCTCGCTGCGATCGAGCGCCTCACCGTGCCCGGACGCAACGGCCCGGTGATGCTCGGCAACGTCGCCTCGGTCGGCATCGACAGCGGCCCGGCGCAGATCGACCGGCTCAACCGCAGCCGCAACGTCACGCTCGACGTCGAGCTCGCGGGGCGTCAGCTCGGCGAGGTCTACGAGGCCGCGATGAAGCTGCCTTCGCTGAACAACCTGCCGCCCGGCGTGCGGATCGCCGAGCAGGGCGACGCGCAGGAGATGCAGGCGCTGTTCGGCAGCTTCGCGCTCGCGATGGGCATCGGCGTGCTCTGCATCTACATGGTGCTGGTGCTGCTCTTCAAGGACTTCCTGCAGCCGCTGACCATCCTCGCCGCGCTGCCGCTGTCGATCGGCGGCGCCTTCGTGCTGCTGCTGGTGACCGGCAAGAGCTTCTCGATGCCTTCGCTGATCGGCCTGCTGATGCTGATGGGCATCGTGACCAAGAACTCCATCCTGCTGGTCGAGTACGCGATCGTCGCGCGGCGCGAGGGGATGAGCCGCTTCGACGCGCTGGTCGACGCGTGCCACAAGCGCGCGCGCCCGATCGTGATGACGACGATCGCGATGGGCGCCGGCATGCTGCCGATCGCGCTCGGCTTCGCGGGCGATCCGAGCTTCCGCGCACCGATGGCGATCGCGGTGATCGGCGGGCTGGTGACCTCGACGCTGCTGTCGCTGCTGGTGGTGCCGGCGGTGTTCACCTACGTCGACGATGTCGAGCGCATCGGGCGGAGGATGATGCGCCGCTCGCGCCGCGCCGACGCGCGCGCGCCGGGGCAGGCCCGCGCGTGAAATAGGCGCGCCGGCGTGTCGGACCCGGCCGCGTCCTGTCTACGGGATTGCGCCGCATCAACCGGGCGCCCGCCGACCGCGCCGACCATCGGCGCTCCCGGGCTCGACCGCGGCGTACCGCGGCATCGGCCGGTCCTCAGAGGAGCGCAGACGATGAAGCAGATCGTGATCTCGGTTCTCGCCGCCGCGGCGCTCGCCGCCGCGACCCCCGCCTTCGCCAGCCGACAGCTCGCCGCCGAGCGCGGCTGCCTCGAATGCCACGCCGTCGACAAGGAGGTGTGGGGACCGTCCTTCCGGCAGGTGGCGAAGTACTACCGGCCCTTGTCCGACGGGCGCGACCGCATTGCGAAGCGGATCCTCGCGGGCGGCGCCGAGCACTGGGGTCCCGATCGATCCATGCCCGCGCAGGCGACCAAGACGTACCTGATGGACGAGGCCGACGCGAAGCGGCTCGCCGACTGGATCCTCAAGCAGCGGTGATGCGCGGGCGCGGGCGGTCGGTGCCGACCTCTCGCACCGGTAACGGCGGGTAAGGCGTTCGGCGCATCCGAGGGCGCCGGTTCCCGCCCGCTGGGGGCTGGCGTAGGATCGGCTCACCCTCCGATGCCACGGCCGCCGTCATCACGCCCGATCCTGCCCGCCGACGCGCCGTCGCCGCACTCGCCGCCGCCCCGCTTCTCGCGGCCGGCTGTGCGGGTCCGTCCCCGGAGTCCGCTCCCGGCTCCGCAGCGCGTGGCGCGCCGCGACCGCCCGCCGCGCCGATGCCCGCGGCCGAGGCCACCGCACTGCTCGACCGTCTGGCCTGGGGCGCATCGCCATCCTCGGTACGTCACCTCTCGGCCGCGGGTGAGGCCCGCTGGATCGCCGGGCAGCTGCGCCCGCCCGCCGCCACGTCGCTGCCCGACGAGGTCGCCGCGCGGATCGCCGCGATGACGATCTCGCAGCGGCCGATCACCGAGCTCGTGCCCGAGCTCGAGCGCCAGCGCCGCGCCGCCGACGCGCTCGCCGACGACGCCGCGAAGACGGCGGCGCGCCAGGCCTACCAGCAGGCGCTGACGCGGCTCGCGCGCGAGGCCGCGTCGCGCTCGGTGCTGCTCGCGCTCCATTCCCCCGACCAGCTGCGCGAGCAGATGACCTGGTTCTGGACGAACCACTTCAACGTGTTCCAGGGCAAGGCGAACCTGCGCGCGATGGTCGGCGACTACGAGGACCGCGCGATCCGCCCGCATGCGCTCGGGCGCTTTCGCGACCTGCTCGGCGCGGCGACCCGCCATCCGGCGATGCTGCGCTACCTCGACAACGAGCAGAACGCGGCGGGCCGCCTGAACGAGAACCATGCGCGCGAGCTGCTCGAGCTGCACACGCTCGGCGTCGACGGCGGCTACACGCAGGCCGATGTCCAGGAACTCGCGCGCGTGCTCACCGGCGTCGGCGTGAACTTCGGCGACTCGCCGCGGATGCGGCCCGCGCTGCAGGCCGCGCATGTGCGCGAGGGCGGCTTCGAGTTCAATCCGAACCGCCACGATTTCGCCGACAAGCGCGTGCTCGGGCGCCCGATCGCCGGCCGCGGGCTGGCCGAGCTCGACGAGGTGCTCGACCTGCTGGCCCGGCATCCGTCGACCGCGATCCACGTCTGTCGCCGCCTCGCGCGCTGGCTCGTCGCCGACGAGCCGGCTCCGGCGCTGGTCGCGCAGCTCGCGTCGGTCTTCGCGCGCAGCGACGGCGACATCGCGGCGGTGCTCGAATCGCTGTTCGCCATGCCGGCGTTTCGCGCCTCGCTCTGCACGAAGTTCAAGGACCCGGTCCACTACGTGGTGTCGGCGGTGCGCCTGGCCTACGACGATCGCCCGGTGATCAACGCCGCGCCGATGCTCGGCTGGATCGCCCGGTTGGGCCAGCCGCTGTACGGCCGCCAGACGCCCGACGGGTATCCGCTCGACGAGGCCGCGTGGTCGGGTTCGGGCCAGATGACCGCGCGCTTCGAGATCGCACGTGCGATCGGCTCGGGCACGCCGGCGCTGTTCCGTGCCGAGGCTGCGGTGCCCGCTGCGGCCAGCCCGACCATGACACCGCCCGCCGTCTCGACCGCCCTCGCCGAGCGCCCCCCCACGCCCATGCTCGCCAACGTCGTCTGGGACCGCTCGATGCGCGACCGGATCGCGCCGCCCACGCGCCGGGCGCTCGAGCAGGCCGCATCGCCGCAGGAGTGGAACGCCTTCCTGCTGTCCTCGCCAGAGTTCATGCGCCGATAGCTTCGGCATGCACCGACCCGAGAGGCTCATGATGAACCGTCGCCACCTGCTGCGCGCCGCACTCGCCGCGCCCCTCGCCGCCAGCGCCGGCGGCGTGCTCGCCGCGCCCGGCACCGACACGAAGCTGCTCTTCGTCTTCCTGCGCGGCGGCTACGATGCCGCGAACCTGCTGGTGCCGGCCGCGAGCCCGTTCTACTACGAGTCGCGTCCGAACATCGCGATCGCGCGGCCCGGCAGCGGCGCCGACGCGGGCCTGGCGCTCGACGCGGACTGGGCGCTGCACCCGGCGCTGCGCGACACGGTGTTCCCGCTGTGGGAAACCGGGCAGGCGACCTTCGTGCCCTTCGCCGGCACTGGCGACACCTCGCGCAGCCACTTCGAGACGCAGGACGGCATCGAGTACGGACAGGCCATCGGCCGCGGCGTCCCCTACGGTTCGGGCTTCCTCAACCGGCTGGCCGTCGCGCTCGGCGGCCCCGCCTCGATCGCCTTCACCGAGCGGCTGCCGATCGTCTTCAGCGGCACGCAGCCGGTGCCCAACCTGTCGCTGCGGGCTGCGCTGCGGCCTGCGGTCGACGCGCGCCAGAGCGCGATCATCGGCGCGATGTACGGCGAGACGCCGCTCGGGCGCACCGTCGCCGAGGGCTTCGCGGTCCGCGACGACGCGATGCGCCAGGCGGGCGCGATGTCCGCCGAGATGCAGGCGGCGAACCGCGAGGCGGTGAGCACGCGCGGCTTCGAGCAGGAGGCGCGCCGCATCGCGCGGCTCATGCGCGAGCGCTACGCGCTCGGCTTCGTCGACGTCGGCGGCTGGGACACGCATGTCGGCGAAGGGGGCGCGAAGGGCGCGCTCGCCAACCGGCTCGAGGAGCTCGGCCGCGGCCTCGCGGGCGTCGCCGACGAGATGGGGCCCGCGTGGTCGCGCACGGTGGTGGTGGTGGCGAGCGAATTCGGCCGCACCTTCCGCGAGAACGGCAACCGCGGCACCGACCACGGCCACGGCAGCGCGTGGTGGCTGCTCGGCGGCGCGGTGCGCGGCGGGCGCATCGCCGGCGAACAGGTGCGCATCGAGCGCGCGACGCTGCACCAGGACCGCGACTGGCCGGTGCTCAACGAGTACCGGGCGATGCTGGGCGGGGTGTTCGCGCGGCTCTACGGGCTCGACGCGGCGCGTCTCGACGCGGTGTTCCCCGGCGCGCGTGCGCGCGAGCTCGGGCTGGTCTGAGCGGCATCGCCCGCCGCCGCGCGGCAGCGGGCACGATGCGCGCGGCCGGGCAGGCCGCGCGTACCGCTCCGATCAGGCCGGGTCGGCCGCGATCGGATTGCGCAGCACGCCCACCCGATCGATCTCGATCTCGACCACGTCGCCGGCCTTCATCCAGACCGGCGGCGTGCGCCGCGCGCCGACACCGCCCGGCGTGCCGGTGACGATCACGTCGCCCGGCTCGAGCGGCGCCACCGTCGACACGTACGCGATCTGCTTGGCGATCGTGTGGATCATCATCTCGGTGGTCGCGCGCTGCATCTCGGCGCCGTTCAGTCGCGTGATCAGCGTCATCGAGGTGCCGAACGGGATCTCGTCGGCGGTGACCATCCACGGCCCGAACGCGCCGCTGTGCCAGAAGTTCTTGCCCGGCGCGAACTGCGAGGTGTGGCGCTGCCAGTCGCGGATGCTGCCGTCGTTGAAGCAGGCGTAGCCGGCGATGTGCCGGCCCGCGTCGGCCTCGGCGATGCGCCGGCCGCCGCGGCCGATCACCACCGCGATCTCGCCCTCGTAGTCGAACTGGATCGACTCGCGCGGGATCATCATGGGCTGATCGTGCCCGACCTGCGCGTCGGCCCAGCGCGTGAAGAAGGTCGGCTGCTCGGTGACCTCGCGGCCGGTCTCGCGCACGTGCTCGCCGTAGTTCAGGCCGCAGCACCAGACCTTGCCCGGGTCGGGGACCACCGGCTGCAGCGCGACCCCGTCGAGCGCGGCGTCCGGCTTGCGGCCGGCGGCCCAGGCCGCCACGCGCGCGATGCCGTCGGCCGCGAGGGCGGCCTTGAGCGTCGGGTACTGCGAGGTCGCGTCGACCACGCCGCCATCGACCACCGCGCCCCATGCGGGACGGCCGTTCAGGGTGAAGCTCGCCAGTTTCATCGTCCGTGTTCTCCGTTCAATCGAGCTTGACGCCCGCCTGCCTGACCACCGCGCTCCAGCGCGCCTGGTCGGCCTTGATGAAGGCCTTGAACTCGGCGGGCGTGCTGCCCACCGGGTCCCCGCCGAAGCTGCGCCATTGCTCGACGAAGTCGGGCGCCTTGGCACCCGCGGCCACCGCGGCCGCGAGTCTCTCCTGGATCGCCGCCGGTGTCCCCGCGGGCGCGAACAATCCGATCCACGCGATCGGCTGGTAGTCGGGCAGGCCGAGCTCGGCGAAGGTCGGCACGTCGGGCAGCGACGGATGCCGGCCGGTGCCGGTGACCGCGAGCACCTTGAGCTTGCCGCCGCGGATGTTGCCGATGGCCGCGGGCATGCCGTCGAACATCAGCTGCATCGTGCCCGCGAGCAGGTCCGCGTACGGGCTCGAGGTGTTGTACGGCACGAAGCGCATCTTCGCGCCAGTGGCGGCGGTGAACCATTCGCCGGCCAGGTGCGAGTAGGTGCCGATGCCCTGGGTGGCCGCATTGAACGCGTCCGGGCTCGCCTTCGCGGCCGCCACCAGCTCGCGCATGTCGGCGGCCTTCACCGACGGATGCGCGAGCAGGCCGCTGCGCAGCGTGCCCACCAGGCTGACCGGTTCGAAGTCGCGCTCGGCGTTGTAGGGCAGCTTCGAGAAGACGTAGGGCTGGATCGAGATCGTGCTGGTGAAGCCCATGTACAGCGTGTAGCCGTCGGGCGCGGACTTGGCCGCGGCATCGGTGCCGATCTGGCCGGCCGCGCCGGGCCGGTTCTCCACGACGATCGACTGGCCGAGCAGCGGCTGCATCTTCGCGACGATCTGGCGCGCGTTGGTGTCGGGCCCGGTGCCCGCGGGGAAGGGCACGATGATCCGCACCGGCCTGTTCGGATACTCCTGCGCGTGCGCGCCGGACGTCCAGGCCGCCGCCGCGGGCAGCGCGAGCAGTCCGGCGGCGAGCCGGCGTCGGATCGGGGTCATCGTCTCGTCTCCTCCTGGGCCGTCGCGCGGGGCGAGGGCGGGTTCGAATCGAAGCGCCGCGCGCCCGGTCCGGGCAGAGCGACGACGGGAGGCAGTCTGGTCGGAGGGCATGTAATTGTCAACATGCGAGAATTCATGCGAGGATTGAACCGATCCGACCGGGTGCTCCAATCGCGCCGATCGAAATACGACACCAGGAGACTCCCGATGACCGAGGCACCGCCCGACCTGCGCTTCAGCCACTTCGGCTTCTACGTCCGCGACATGGCCGCGATGCAGGCCTTCTACTCGGACGTGCTGGGCCTCACGGTCACCGACCGCGGGCAGCTCGGCCCGGTCGAGCTGGTCTTCCTGAGCCGCGACCCCGAGGAGCACCACCAGATCGTGCTGGCGAGCGGCCGGCCCGAGGGCGCGGCCTTCAACCCGATCAACCAGATCTCGTTCCGCGTGCCCGACGTCGCGGCGCTGCGCGCGCTGAGCCGCCGGCTGCGCGCGGCCGAGGCCGCCGACCTGGTCGCGGTCACGCACGGCAATGCCATCTCGATCTACTTCCGCGATCCCGAGGGCAACCGCCTCGAGGTGTTCTTCGACACGCCCTGGTACTGCGAGCAGCCGCTGCGCGAGCCGGTCGACCTCGAGCAGCCGGACGATGCGCTGATGGCGCAGTCCGAGGCGATGGCGCGCGCGCGGCCCGGCTTCAAGCCGCGCGCGCAGTGGGTCGCCGAGATGCGCGAGCGCATGCGCAGGAGCTGAGGTGGACTGCGACGTCGCCATCCTCGGCTGCGGCCCCGTCGGGGCGACGCTGGCCAACCAGCTCGGCGCGGCCGGCCTCGACGTGGTGGTGATCGAGCGCGATGCGCGGGTGTTCCCGCTGCCGCGCGCGATCCACTTCGACGGCGAGACGATGCGGGTTTTCCAGTCGCTCGGGCTGCGCGCCGAGGTCGAGTCGATCTCGCGCCCGGGCACCAAGGGCATGCACTTCGTCAACGCCGAGGACCGTGTGCTGATGGTGCGCGCGGGCACGGCGGCGGAAGGGCCGCAGGGCGGCGCGAACAACCACTACTTCCATCAGCCGGAGCTCGAGGTGGTGCTGCGTGCGGGGCTGGCGCGGTATCCGAACGTGCGGCTGCTGGCCGGGCGCGAGGCGACCGCGGTGGAGGCGGATGCCGCGGGCGTGCGCATCGTGCTCGACGACGGCCTGCATGGCGGGATAGTCACGTCCGTTACGAACAGGCCCGACGCCGCCGGCCCGACCGAGGTCCGCGCCCGCTGGCTGGTCGGCTGCGACGGCGGCCGCTCGATGGTCCGTCGCGCGATCGGCTCGACGAACGAGGACCTCGGCCTGCACCAGCCCTGGCTGGTGTTCGACGCGATCCTCGAGCGGGAGCTCGACCTGCCCGACTACACGGTGCAGCGCTGCGACCCGGCGCGCCCGATGACGATGTGCTGCGTCACCGGGCAGCGCCGGCGCTGGGAGATCATGCTGATGCCGGGCGACGACCCCGAGGCGATCGCGCGGCCCGAGAACGTCTGGCCGCTGATCTCGCGCTGGGTCACGCCGGCCGATGCGCGGCTCGAGCGCAGCGCGGTCTACACCTTCCATTCGGTGATCGCGCACGGCTGGCGCCGGGGCCGGCTGCTGATCGCCGGCGACGCCGCGCACCAGACGCCGCCCTTTCTCGGCCAGGGCCTGTGCGCCGGCATCCGCGACTGCGCGAACCTCGCCTGGAAGCTCGTGCGCGTGGCGCGCGGCACGGCGCCCGAGTCGCTGCTCGACACCTACGAGCGCGAGCGCCGGCCGCACGTGCAGGCCTTCATCGAGCTGGCAGTGCGGCTGGGCGCGGTGATCCAGGCGACCGATCCGGCGGTGGCGGCCGAGCGCGACGCGCGCTTCCTGCAGGGCGAGGCGCAGGTCTTCGAGTACCCGCAGCCGGGGCTCGGGCCGGGGCTGCACGCGGGCGGGTTCGGCGGCGTGCTGTTCCCGCAGCCGCGCCTGCCCGACGGGCGCCGCCTCGACGAGGCGCTGGGCAATGCGTATGCGGTGCTGGGTGAGGCCGCTGCGATCGACGCGGCCGATGCGGCCACGCGCGAGCGCTGGCGCGCGGCGGGGGCGGTCGTCCTGCGCGACCCGGGCGAGGCGGTGGCCGCGTGGTGGCGCGCGCGGGGCCTGACGGCGGTGGTGCTGCGCCCCGATCGCTACCTGCTGGGCGCGGCCCGCGATGCACACGAGCTCGCGTCGGTCAGCGCGCTGATGGCCTGACGACCGTGTCGAGCCTCGTGCGCATGCTCTCCGTGCTCGACCTCTTCACCGAGGCCGAGCCCGCGTGGACGCCCGACGCGATCGCGCAGCGCCTGGCCTGCTCGCTGCCGACCACGTATCGCTACGTGCGCGCGCTGATACAGGCGGGGCTGCTGCGCCGCGCGGCCGCGGGCACCTACGTGCTCGGCACGCGGCTGGCCGAGCTCGACTTCCAGATGCGCCGCACCGATCCGCTGCTGCGCGACGGCGACGGCGCGCTGCGCGCGCTCTGCGAGGACACCGGCTGCGACGTCGTGGTCGCCGAGGTGCTGGGCGACCGGCTGATCACCGTGCAGCAGCTCCACGGCTCGGAGGGCGTCTCGGCGAGCTTCGGCCGGGGCCGGCGGATGCCGCCGTTCCGCGGCATGCTGTCGAAGACGCTGCTCGCCGGGCTGACCCGGCCGGCGCTGCGCCGGCTGCATGCCGCGCATGCCGCCGAGGCCGCGGCCGAGCCGTTCGCGGCCGACTTCGACACGCTGGTGGCGAACCTGCGGCGCATCCGCGCCGACGGCTATGCGGTGTCGGTCGGCGAGCTCGACCCCGGGCTGGCCGGCATCGCGGTGCCGCTGCCGCGCCCCGGCGATGGCGGCACCGCGGCGCTCGGGGTGATCCTCGCGAAGCGGCGCTTCTCGACCACCGATGTCGACGCGATGGTGCGGCGGCTGCGGCGCGCGGCCGAGGATGTGGTGCGCGAGGTCGAGGCGCGCGCGGCGGGCTGAGGCCACGGCGGCTCGGCCGTCCTGCCGCAGCCTGTGGGCTGCGCTGCGCCGTGCCCGGGGCGCAGAGCCGGGTGGCGACGCGGGCGGATCGGATGCAGTCGATGGTCGGCCGGCGGCCCTCGCAGATCAGTCACCAGGGATACCTGCGGGCCTTCGGGACCGCCCCTTCTCTGCCTCAAGGGGCAATGACATCCAGCGTCGGGAAATAGGTCCGGAAACGGCTGGCGTCCCGAGTCAGCACGGGCCAGCCCTCGACGACCGCGTGGGCGCCGATGAAGAAGCCGGGCAGCACCTGCGCCTTGCTGCCGCCGCGCCGGCGGTACCAGTCGGCCCACTGAGGATCGTTCTGCAGCACGTCCACCAGGACGTTGGTGTCCACCAGCACGGCGAGCCGACCGCGTGGTACTCGCTGAACCCCACCCGCGACGGGTCGTCCGCCTCGCACGCGATCGACAGCAGCGAGCGTCCGGGCAGATCGGGCGGCGCGGCAACGCCGCCCACATCCAGCACGGTCGGCGCGATATCCACGAGATTGACCAGCGTCGAGCACACGCGACCCTGCGGCACGCCCGGTCCGGCCAGGATCATCGGCACCTCGGTCGACTCCCGGTAGAGCATCGACTTGTTCCACAGGC
Organism: Burkholderiales bacterium; assembly: GCA_026399835.1. Taxonomy (GTDB): domain Bacteria; phylum Pseudomonadota; class Gammaproteobacteria; order Burkholderiales; family Burkholderiaceae_E; genus UBA4615. The sequence continues at coordinate 33,790 of JAPLQE010000011.1, forward strand.
CGCGCACGCCCTGGTTGTCACCGTGGTCGCTGCTGAAGAACACCAGGACCAGCCCGTAGTAGCAGGCCAGCGCCAGCCGGCGGCGCGCGTCGGTGCCGAGCTCGGCGTCGGCGTCGCTGAAGTCCACGAAGCGCTGCACCCACGGGTGTCGTGCATGACCGTCGCGCCGCGCTCGTGGAGCCAGCGTGCCGCCTGCTCGCGCGAGGCGGCGTCGTAGCGGTTGTAGCGCGACTCGCCCGGCCCGAGCTCCCGGAACAGGCGCGAGGGCCGCGGCTCGCTGGGCAGGGGATCGCGGTCAGGCTGTGCGCCACGGTGAACGCTGGTGTCGCGACCGAGGCTGCACCTGATCCGGTGCCACGGGGTGCCGGCGCCCACCGAGTCGCGGTCCGCGGTGCGTCCCCGGCCCCGACGGGGCCCGCGCGTCAGACCGGCACCGGCCCCAGGATCCCCGAGCGGTGCAGCCGACGCGGCAACGCGCCGTAGTCGAACACCGCGAGGTGCTGCACCGCGCAGTTGTCCCACACGATCAGGTCGCCCGGGCGCCAGGAGTGCCGGTACTGGAACGCGGGCTGCTGCACGTGCCGGTTCAGCCGTTCGAGCAGGGCCTGCCCTTCGCCCTCGGGCAGCCCCACGATCTCGGCGGTGTGCCCTTCCGTGACGAACAGTCCGCGCCGGCCGGTGACCGGATGGGTCCGCACCACCGGATGATCGACGTCGGGCAATGCCGCCTTCTGCTCGGCACTGAGCGGCGCGCGCTTCAACTGGCCCTTCGCGCGCTTCTTCTCGATGTGACGCTCGAAGCTGTGGATCGCGCGCAGCCCGTCGATCCGCGCACGCTCGGCGTCGGGCAGGGCCTCGTACGCATGCGTGGCGCTGGCGAACACGGTGTCGCCGAGGGCACGGCCGTCGCGCTCCGGGATCTGGATCCCGTAGAGCACGGTGTACAGGTCCGGCGTCTTCAGGTACGAACCGTCGGTGTGCCACAGCATGCCGGCGTCGGCGATGCCGATCGCCTCGCCGTTCTCGGTGATGTTCGACACGATCGACAGCTCGGGCTGGCCGGGGACCGCGTACCGGTTGTAGAACGACACGCGCGGCTCGCCGATCTGCTTGGCAAACGTGGTCTGCTGGGCCGGTGTCAGGTGCTGGTCGCGGATCACGATCACCGCGTGCCGGTGCAGCGCGTCGCGCACGAAGGCGAGCGCCGCATCGTCGAGGCCGGCGGCGACGTCCAGTCCGGTGAGCTCGGCGCCGATCGGCGCGTCCATCGGGATCACGGCACGGCGTGCGTCGGCAACGGAGGCGGTCTGGGTCATTTCGGGGGTCCTGTAGGCAGGGATGAGGGCGATCAGTCCGACTTCGCGCCCGAGACGCGCACGATCTCGGCCCAGCGGGTGCGCTCGCTGCGGATCGTCGAGGCGAACTGCTCGGGGGTGTTCGCCACCGCTTCGCTGCCGCCGGCGGCGAGCTTGCCCTGAACCGCCTCGCGTGCGGCGATCTTCACGATCGCCGCGTGCAGTCGGGTGACGACCTCGCGCGGCATCCCGGCCGGACCGACCAGGCCGGCCCAGGTCTCGGCGACGTAGTCGGAGACCCCGCCCTCGCCGATCGTCGGCACGTCCGGAAATGCCGCGGACCGCTTCGCGGAGGTGACCGCGATCGCCCGGACCCGACCGTCGCGGATCATCGGCGTCGCCGTGCTGAGCGTGTCGAACATCACCTGGATGTGGCCGGCGATGACGTCGTTGGTGGCGAGCGACGTGCCCTTGTAGGGCACGTGGACGACATCGATGCCGGTGCGCACCTTCAGCATCTCGGTCGACAGGTGGGCGAGCGTGCCGTTGCCGCCGCTACCGAAGTTCAGCTTGCCGGGATTCGCCTTCGCGTAGGCCACCAGTTCCGGGATCGTGCGGAACGGCATCGCCGGGTTCGACTGAAGCACCAGCGGGCCCGACGACACGATCGAGATCGGCGTGAGGTCCTTCTCGGGATCGAACGGCATCTTTCCGTAGAGCGCCGGGTTGATCGTCAGCGTGCCCGCCGAGACCATCGCGAGCGTATAGCCGTCGGGCGCGGTGCGCGCGACCTGGTCGGTGCCGGTGTTGCCGTTGGCGCCGGGCCGGTTGTCGATCACGAACGGCTGGCCGAACTCTTCGGCCAGCGCCTGGGCGAACAGCCGCGCGGTCAGGTCGAGGTTGCCGCCGACCACGTACGGCACCACGATGCGCACCGGCCTGTCGGGGTAGCGCTGCGCCTGAGCGGCGGCGAACGGCGCCAGGCACAGCGCCGCGAACGCGGTGAGCAGGGCGAGCGGTCGAAGGCGATTCATGGTGGGCGTGCCTCGGAGTCGTCGGTGGAGGTCAGGACGTCGTGTCGGTGGTGGCCAGTTGCGCGCGGTAATGCTTCGCGCCGTCGGCGAGCAATTCGCTGGCCCGGCACAGCAGCAGCCGTGCGCCGGCCGACTGCAGCGCGAGCGCATCGCCGCCGGTGGTGAGCGTGCCGCCGATGCGCCCGGCCGCATGGATCGCGTGCAGCGCGCCGGCGACCGCCGCGCGGACTTCCGGGCGCGAGGCCTGTCCGGGCATCCCCATCCGGTGCGCGAGATCGTTCGGGCCGATGAACCACACGTCCACCCCTTCGACCGCGAGCAGCTCGGGCAGGCGGGCGATCGCCTCGGGCGACTCGATCATCGCGATCACCAGCTTCTCGGCGTGGTCCTTCCAGCGCGCGTACCGCACCGCCTCGACGATGGCGCGGGCGGCCTGCGGCGTCTCGACTCCGGCCACCATCACCCCGTCCGCGCCGAGATCGAGGTATCGGCTGATCAGCCCCGGGTCGGGCGTCCACGGACGCACGAGGGTGGCGATGCCTGCCGCGCGTCCCGCCCGGCACATCTCCTCGATCCGTTCGACGGTCGCACCGCCCTTCTCGCAGTCGATCATCGCGAGATCGAAGCCGAGCGCGCCGAGGTGTTCGATCAGCGACGGGTGGGGCCAGCTCACCATCACCATCGACGCGGTCCGGCCGTCCGCCAGCAGTTGCTTGACCTTCATCGCCACCTCAATGGGGCCGGCTGCCGCCGACCGTGGCACGGTGCATCAGCCGGCGTTGCGGCAACGCGTAGTCGCCGATCGCGAGGTGCTGACTCCCGCAGTTGTCCCACATCAGCAGGTCGCCTTCCTGCCAGCGGTGGGTGTGGACGAACGCGTCGCGCACGATCCAGGCGGACAGTTCGTCGATGAGGGCGTCGCTCTCCGACGGCGGCCACCCGACGATCCGCAGCGTTGCCGCGCGGCTCACGTACAGGCATTTCTCGCCGGTCGAGGGATGCGTGCGCACCAACGGGTGCTCGACCTCGCGCTTCTGGGCGTCGGTGAGCGGCGCGCGTCGGGTGGCAAGGTTCGAGCGTTGCAGCGTCGCGTAGACGGCGGCGAGCGAATTGACGGCGAGCAGTCCGTCGATGCGTCGGCGCGTCGACTCCGGCAAGGACGCGTACGCATGCGCGGTGCTCGCGAAGCAGGTCGCGCCGAGCGGCGCGCCGTGCTCGTCGCGAGGCACCTCGAGCGCATACAGCATCGAGTACAGGTTCGGAAGCTCGAGGAACTGGCCGTCGCTGTGCCACACGCGCCCCGCATCGATCAGGCCGATCGGCTCGCCGCGGTCATCGAGGACGTTGGAGACCCGGACCAGATCGGCGTGTCCCGGCACGAGGTACTGCGGCAGCACGTGCGGCTCGAGCCGGCCGAAGCGACCGCAGAACGTCGCCTGCATCGCCGGTGTCAGCCGCTGGTCGCGCAGCACGACCACCTTGTGGCGGTGCAGCGCGTCGTGGACGATCCGTAGCGTGTCGGCGTCGATGCCGGCCGCGATGTCCACGCCCCGGATCTCGGCGCCCAGGGGCGCATCGGACGGCACGACGGTCGGGCGGGTCATCAGCGGTCTCCCCCGTGGCGCCGCGTTCCGGTCGCCTTCGGATCATCAGGTTATAGTCACTATAAGCAACCCATCGCATGTCCGCAACGTCCCGAACGCCCCGCCCGACGCCGGTTGCCGAGCACGAACCCGCTCCGGCATCGACGCCCGCATCCGTGCCGGCCTCGGCTGCGTCTTCGCTCCCGGCCTCGCCGCCCGCGCGCGCGAACCTGCGCGGGCTCGAGGTCTTCGCGGCAGTCGCCGCGTGCGGCACGATGAGCGCGGCCGCCGAGCGGCTGCGGATCAGCCAGGCCGCGGTTTCGCAGGCGGTGACCCAGCTCGAGACGTCGCTGGGCGTGCTGCTGTTCGACCGGTCGGTCCGCCCGCCGGCGCTGACCCTGGTCGGGCGCTCGGTGCTCCGGTGCGCGAACGAGGCGCTCGCCAAGCTGCGCGAACTCGACGACACGGTCCGCCATGCCGCTTCGGGCCGCATGCCGCTGCTGCGCATCGGCATGCTCGACAGCTTCACCTCGACGGCCGGCGCCGCAGTGCTCGACCGGCTGCGCGACGTCGCGGACGAGTGGACCGTCGCCTCCGGCTTCCAGGCGACGACCTTCCAGGCCCTCTCGGAACGGCGGGTCGACGCGATCATCACCTCCGACGAGCGGCCGATCCCGGAGGGCATCGAGGCGGTGACGCTCGCCACCGAGCGCTTCCTGCTCGCGGTGCCCGCGAGCCGACGCGAGGACTTCGCCGACATGGCCGAGGTGGTCGCCGCGCTCGACTACATCCGCTACGGGCGCGATGCCCACATGGAGGCGGTCATCGACGGGTTCCTGCGGGCCTGTGGTGTCGAGCCCGTGCCGCGCTACCGGTTCGACACCACCGACGCGGTCTTGAGGATGGTCGCCGCCGGCTTCGGTTGGACGATCGTCACGCCGCTGATCTTCCTGAAGTCGATGGTGCCGGCGAGGACGGTGCGGCTCGCGCCGCTGCCCGGGCCCGCGCTCGAGCGGCGCCTGCGCGTGGCGATGCGACGCGGCGAGAGCCCGTGGATCCTGCAGCGGATCGCCGACGCGTCACGGCAGGCGTTGCGCGAGGTGGTCGAGCCCGCTATCCGGCCGCTGGTGCGAGGAGCGCCGACGTCGTTCGTCGTGGGGGCGGCGGGGTCGAGCAGTGCCAGGCCGAAGCGTTCGAGCTGAATGCCGGAGGACGGACTCGTCGACGAGATGCGGTCCGAGGGCCTGACCCGCGTCGAGGCCGAGCGGGCGAGGCAGCCCCCGAGCCCTCGTGCCGACCCGGGCGCTGGCGCTGCCCTCGCGCTCAGGATCCAGGGCCCGGCGGCACCCCGCGCAGCCTGAAGACGGGAAGCTGGAACCCCGTCTCGAGCGCCAGGAAGGCGACCTGGACCGGGTCGTCGATCTTCAGCCCGGACAATGCCTCGCCGACGATGTTGGTGAGCATCAGCGGCCCCTCGTCGAGCTCGACGTACGCCACCACGGTGCGTGACGGGTCGCGCTGCAAGCTCGTGCAGGCGTGGATGCGCCCGGTTCCCAGGGCGGTCCGCCAGCGAACCTGCTCACCGTGGCAGAAGGGGCAGAAGCTGCGCGGATAGCTGCATCGGGACCATCACCGTGAAGTTGTCGTAGATGGAGGCGTAGCGGATGTCGGCGGGCGCCACGCCGGCCTGCTCGAAGGCGGTGGCCCCGGATGCCGAGGCGCCCGAGGTCGTCAGGTCGAAGCGGCCGCCGGACGAGCCGTACAAGGTGTGCCCCGCGCCGATCAGGCGAACGCCGGGCCGCCGGAGGGAGCGCGCGATCTCGGGGCGGGTGACCACGATCGCGCCACCGCCATCGCTGATCACGCAACAGTCCAGCCGACGCAGCGGCGGCGCCACCATCGGCGACGCGAGCACGTCCTCGACGGTGACCGGCTCCCGGAACATCGCGTTCGGGTTGTGCTGCGCGTGCCGCGACATGCTCACCCGCACCCAGGCCAGCTGCTCGGGGGTGGTCCCGTGCAGGTGCATGTGCCGGGCGGTCATCATCGCGTACTGGGTCGTGATGGTCTGCCGGTACGGGACCTCCCAGGGGGAGTCAGGCCGCTCGGGCTCTCCGGGGCGCGGCGCCGTGCCGGTACGCATGCCCTCGCTGCGGGGACGTCCCGCCAGCGTGATGAGCGCGACGTTGCAACGCCCGCTGGCGAGCGCATCGGCGGCATGCGCCAGGTGCGCCAGTGGCGAGCAGCCTCCGGTGTCGGTCGAATCGATGAGCGCCTGATTCAGGCAGGGGCGGTCGTCGTCCCCGCGACGCGGAACACCGACACTGCCTGGACCAGTTGCTGCGACTGTCGGGAGAGCTCCTCGGTGGACGCCGCGCTCTGCTCGACCAGCGCCGTGTTCTGCTGGACCGCCTGGTCCATCTGGCTGACCGCCTCGCCGACCTGATCGACCCCGGCGCTCTGCTCCGAGCTCGCGACGCTGATCTCCCGGACGATGTCGCTCACCCGGCGGATCGATCCCACCACCTCGCCCATCGTCGTGCCGGCCTCGCCGACCAGGGCGCTGCCGCGCTCGACGCGGTCGACGCTGTCGCCGATCAGCTTCTTGATCTCCTTGGCGGCGTCCGCCGAGCGCGCGGCCAGGCTGCGGACCTCGGAGGCCACCACCGCGAACCCGCGGCCCTGTTCGCCGGCCCGTGCGGCCTCCACTGCGGCGTTCAGAGCGAGGATATTGGTCTGGAACGCGATCCCGTCGATGACGGTGATGATCTCCGAAATCCGCCGCGAGCTCTCGTCGATGCCCTCCATGACCTGCACCACGCGCTGCACCACGTCACCGGCACGACTGGCGACGCCGCTCGCCTCGGTGGCGAGCCGGTCTGCCTCCTTCGAGTTCTCGGCGTTGCGGCGCACGTTGACGCCGAGCTGCTCCATCGACGACGCGGTCTGCTGCAGCGCGGCCGCCTGCTCCTCCGTGCGATGGGACAGGTCGCCGTTGCCTTCGGCGATCTCGCGGCTCGACAGCGCCACCGAGTCGGCACCGGAGCGGACGGCGTTCACCGCGTCGGACAAGCGGTCGGACATGTCGGCAAGCGCCGCCATCACGCTGCCTGTCGAAGACTGCCCGTGCAGCCGGGCCTGGGCGAGGTCACCCCGCGCGACGGCGCCGACCACCTCGAGGACCTCCGTGGGCTCGGCGCCGAGGCGGGCGATCGTCCAGCGCCCCGCGTAGACGAGCGCCGCGATTGCGGCCAGAGCGAGCGCGAGCCCCGTCGCGGCCATCGCCACGTACCAGCGGGTGCGCGATGCCTCGGCGATCACGACCGCCGAGGTGGTCCGCTCGTCGAGCATCATGAAGAACTCGTCGAGCGGCTTCATGATCTTCGCCTTGAAGCGGTGGTACTGCAGGTCGTGCATCATCTCCGCGGCCTTCGCGCGGTCGGGCGCGCCCTTGACGGTGAAGCCGCCCTTGTCGTCGGCGTAGAGGCCCTTCACCATGTTCATCGCGATCGTCTCGGTGCGCACCAGGTCGTCCGAGTTGCCGGCGGCCTCCTTGAGCTTCTGGAATTCGGCGTCGGTGAACCCGGCCTGCTTCATGCGCTCGAGCAGCGCCACCTGGGTCGGCGTGCCCTGCCGGGCCGGCCCGTCGCCCACCGCGCGGAAATCCCAGTAGATCTTCTCGTAGTGCGGCGGTCGGGGAGCCTTGCCGTTGCGGATGTCCAGGATCTCGAAGTACTGGCGTTCCCACTTCTCGTCGCCGGAGACCACGAAGGTGCGCGCGAGGCGGGTCAGGTCGTCCGAGCTCTGGCGCAGTTCGTCGGCGAGCAGCGCGGACACGTAGCGCGTCTCGTTCGCGGCGACGACCCCCTGGTTGGCGAGACCGACCTGCCAGATCGCCACGAGCATGAGCGTCGCAGCGATCGCGACGAATGCGATCGACATTCCGAACAGTCCCTTCAGGGTCTTCATCTTCGTTTTCCTCCCACGGACGGGTGAGATGTGACGGGAATGGGGCGAACGGCGACTCCGGCCGCCTGCCTTCGCCCGCACCATCGCCCGCGGCACGCGAGGGGCGTAAGACTGCGCGGGGTATGCGGATAGCCGGCGCCGATGGGCGGAGCTTCTGCTGATCCGGCTGCCTCCACGGGCGGATCGGCCGTCGTCCTGATCCGCGCCGAGACCGCGCCGCTGGTGATGAAGCTGCCCCGGGTGCGCGAGGCGGGGCACGAGGGCGCCGCCCGAGTTGCGGGTGCCCTGGAGGGCACATGCCCTGTGGACTGCAGCGCCACCGCGCAGCCGGGGGTGGCGCTGCGCGCGCCGCCCGCGTCAGTCGCGCAGCTTGTAGGTCCAGCCGGCCGCGCGCACGCAGCTGTCGCTCGCCTCGCTGCGCCGGTTCTCGTTGGTGTCGTAGGTGATGTAGGTCGGCGGCACCTCTCGCGGCGGGTAGTTGACGCAGTTCGTCGTGTTGCCGGTGGTGGTGCAGCTCGAGCGGCCCGGCTCGATGTAGCCGGGCTTGTCGATCCGCTGGGCGAGCGCGACCGGGAAGCGGGCGATCGCCGACGCGTTGCACTGGTTCCGGTCGACGTCGTAGGCCGCGGCGGGCTTGGTCGGATGGGTCCAGGTGCCGCAGCCGGTCAGGGCGGTGGCGACCAGGACGGCGGCGAAGGGCGGGCGTGACATCGCGCCGACTCGGACGGAAGGCGGGGAGCCGATCCTGCGGGGCGACCGTACTGTGCAGAGCCTCGCGGCGACGTTCGGACGGTGTTCGCCGACCTCCGGAGCCGCCGGCATCCCAGCCTGCCTCCGTGAGGGGGCCGTGCCCGGGATCGTAGCGCGAGCCCGAGGGTGGCCACAGTCGGCCCGCGCCGCGTCGGACCCTCGATGCCGATCGCCACCACGCCGGCACGCGGGGGTGTCCTGCGGGTCGCGACACCGGACTCTGACCGTCCGTCCTCGTTGAGCGAGATCAATGCAGCCTTCCGCCGCGCGCGTAGGGTGCACTCATGAGGTCGGGCGTCGCCTGTCTCGCAGGTGCACGATCGGCCGATCGGCCGCGGCGCCGGGCAGCCGCATCCAACGCACGGAGTCGAAGATGGAACATCGAGGCAAGCTCCGCCCCGCCGCGGTCCGCGGCATGCTGCGTGTCGCCATGCTCGCTGCCGCGGCGACACTGTCGACCGCCTGGTCGGCGGAGGTCGCCTACGACATCACGGTGTGCACGCATGGCCGCACCGCCATGCTGGAATCGAACCCGGAGATCACGGCCTTCGGCGTCGAGAGCTGGGGCATCGTGACGAACGCCAGCGTTCCTCAGTGGGAGAAGGCGACGACGCACTGCGTCGGCTACACGCGGGTGGTCAACGGCAAGGGCTCGGGCAAGGGCGTGTGCAAGTGGGTGTTCGCGAATGGCGACACCGGCGTCGGCGAGTGGGAGATTCCGGCGGTCGGCGAGCCGGCGTGGACGTGGCTGATGGGAAGCGCAGGCATGAAGGGCGTCCAGGGCGGAGGCACCTTCCGCACCGTCTTCAGCGGCAAGCCCGTCGAGCCGGGCACCAGCCAGGCCTGCCGGCGGGACTGGGGCAAGTACACGCTGCCCTGAGCCCCTGCCGGCGATCGATCAGCCCGCGGCGATCGGATCGCGCAGCACGCCCATGCGGTCGATCTCGATCTCCACCACGTCGCCCGCCTTCATCCACAGCGGCGGCGTGCGTCGCGCGCTGCACCTCGGTGGCGTTGAGCCGCGCTGTCCCGCCAACGCGCGTGAAGAGATCAACCCGTGCGTGGCGAGGATCCGGCCCGGAGCCCAGCACGACAACCGCCATTCGAAAGGCCCGGGCACGGCCCCTGGTCAGCCTGAAGCGACTTCCGGCCGCCGTCATGCGGCGATCGGTCTGCCCTCCCCGACCAGCGTCACACGGTGCATGATGCGGCGGACCGTCGCGTTGTCGAACGGCTCCACCGAATGCATCGTGCATCGGTTGTCCCACAAGACGACGTCGTCCTTCGTCCATTCGTGACGGTAGACGTACTTCGGCTGGATCGCATGCATGCCCGTCTCACTCCTCGAACCCCAGGAACCTCACCGCCTCCTCCACGCCCTTCCTGCGCGACACCACCGCATTCGCCGGAAACGCCTCGTCCGGCCACCCGATCGCCACGCAGGTCTGGATCACCTCGTCCTCGGGAATCCGCGCCTCCGCCCGCACCACCGGCGACTGCATGATCCCCTGGCTGTTGATCACGCAGCCCAGTCCGCGCGACCACGCCGCGTTCACCAGGCAATTGACCACGGCCCCGCAGTCGAACGGCGGGATGTCGCTGCCGTGCAGCGCGCGGTCGTAGGTGACGATGATCGAGGCGGGCGCGTCGAACTGACGGAAGCCGCGCAGCACCCAGTCCTGGCGCGCCTGCTTGTCGTCGCGGGCGATGCCCATCGCGCCGAAGAGCTGCTTGGCGATGTCCACCTGCCGCTGGCGATGGTCGCCCGCGTACTCCGGCCCGAGGCGGAACTCGCGCGAGTGCGGGATGCCGGCGAGGGTGCGCTCGACGTTGCCGGCCCGGATCCGGTCGAGCACCGCGCCCGCCACGACGTGGAAGTGCCAGGGCTGGGTGTTCATCGAGCTCGGCGCACGCATCGCGAGCTCGAGGATTGCCTCGATCAGGGCCCGGGGCACCGGCTTGTCGAGGAAGCCGCGGATGCTGCGGCGGCTGCGGATGACGTCGTCGAATTCCATCTTCAGGTCTCGGTCGTGGCGAAGCGGGCGGGACCTCATCATCCTCCGTCGAAGCGCGGCCGACGGCACGGAAACGTGCCGGATTCGAACGTCCGCCCGTGGGCGCGTCGACGGCACCGCATGCATCATCGGGGTCTTCGGCACGGTGCGAGCAGCACCCGGGCGGATGCCTCGACCGGCCGACACCCCAGGAGCCAGGCCATGTCCTACATCGACGGGTTCGTGATCGCGGTGCCCACCGCCAACAGGCAGCGGTTCATCGACCACGCGAGTCACTTCGACCCGATGTTCCTCGAGCTCGGCGCGACCCGCGTGGTGGAGTGCTGGGGCGACGACGTCCCCGACGGCACGCTCACCGACTTCCGCCGCGCCGTGCAGGCGACGGCCGAGGAAACGGTGGCCTTCGCCTGGGTCGAATGGCCGGACAAGGCCACGCGCGATGCCGGGATGAAGAAGATGATGGAGGACCCGCGCATGGATCCGTCCACGCCCGGCAATCCGCCGATGCCCTTCGACGGCAAGCGGATGATCTTCGGCGGCTTCGAACGGGTGGTCGAAGTCAAGGCGTGAGGGGCGAGGGCGCGGCTCGACCGGCATCGGGCTGCGCGCGCAGGCCGATGCCGCGAAGCGGCGCGGCGTTCACGCTGATGCCGATGGTGCTGGCCAGCTTCCTGAGGCTCGTCACCAGTCCGAAGATCTTCCATCTGCCCACCCCGATCGAAGACGCCGTGGCGTTCGTCGATGCGCTGCTGGCTTCGCCGGGCGTGCGCTGCGCGCATCTGGGCGCGGAGTGGCCGTCGTTGCGTCGCCTCTGTCTCGACCGGCAACTCGGCGGCAACGACGTGCCCGATGCATGGCTGGCGGCAGCCGTGTCGCACAGGGGCGAGCACCTCGTCAGCTTCGATCGAGACTTCAGGAAGCGGCTCCCGCGCGGCCAGTTCACGCTGCTCAAGGGCGTGTAGGAGCTGCCGCGTCGGTCCAGGACCCTTCGACGTCCGACGGCGACCCACCATGCAGGAAACGAGGAATGGCCTCCGTTCGATCGATTGGAAGCAGCCGCTCGCCCGGTGATGCTGCCGCCGGTGCGGCCGACGTCCAGGATCCTGCCATCCTCAAGGGCTTCATTGCCTTCTGCAGCGGCTGTCGTACACTCGCCCTCCAGTGCCCGACGCGCCGTTCCGCCGCGCCGACGGGTCCACACGCCGTCAACAGGAGACCCCGATGAAGCTCACCAAACTGCTGCTCGCCTTCGCGGGCGCCGCGCTGTTCTCGACCCAGGTCGGCGCGCAGACCCAGATGCGCATCAACATCTCGATCGGCCAGAACTCGCACTACGGCGTCGCCGTCGACACCTTCGCGCGCGAAGTCGAGAAGCGCACCGCCGGCCGCTACAAGGTCCAGGCGTTCTACGCCGGTGCCCTCGGCGCCGAGCGCGAGTCGATCGAGGCGATCCAGCTCGGCACGCACGAGCTGACGATGACGTCCAGCGGACCGGTGCCGAACTTCGTGCCCGAGACCCGGATCCTCGACATCCCGTTCCTGTTCCGCGACAAGGCGCATGCGCGCGCGGTGCTCGACGGCCCGATCGGCCAGGACCTGCTCGCCAAGTTCGAGACCAAGGGCATCAAGGCGCTGGGCTGGGCGGAGAACGGCTTTCGCCACATGACCAACAACAAGCGCCCGGTCAACGCGCCGGACGACCTGAAGGGTCTGAAGATGCGGACCATGGAGAACCCGGTCCACATCGCCGCCTACAAGGGCTTCGGCATCGTCCCGACCCCGATGGCGTTCACCGAGGTGTTCACCGCGCTGCAGCAGGGCACGGTCGACGGTCAGGAGAACCCGCTGTCGGTCATCACCGCGGCCAAGTTCGAGCAGGTCCAGAAGCACCTGTCGCTGACCGGCCACGTCTACTCGCCGGCCGTGATCCTGATGAGCAAGGCGGCGTTCGACAAGCTGTCGGCCGACGACAAGAAGCACTTCATGGACGCCGCGACCGAGGGCATCAAGGCCAACCGCGCGCGGGTCGACGATGACGACGCCAAGGGCGTGGCCGACCTGAAGTCCAAGGGCATGCAGGTCGTCGAGGTCGACAAGTCGAAGTTCCAGGCCGCGCTCACGCCGGTGTTCGCCGAGTTCAACAAGCAGTTCGGCCAGGCCAACATCGACAAGATCCGCAACTTCAAGTGACGACAACGGCCCCTTGCGGGGCCGTCTTTCCATGAAACGCACCTTTCTCGCCGTCGAGCGCGGCACGACCGCGTTCGCGCTCTACACGTCGTGCGCGATGCTCGCGATCGCCGCCGGCCTCGGCTTCTGGCAGATCGTGACCCGCTTCGTGCTGGAGCAGCCGTCCGAATGGACCGAGGTGCTGATCCGGTTCGCGCTCGTGTGGATGGTGTTCATGGGCATCGCGGCTGCGTTCCGCCAGGGTGCGATGGTCTGCGTCGACGTGCTGTACCGGTGGAGCCGGCCCGGCATGCGGCGCTTCCTCGATTGGGCGGTCGCGGCGGCGAGCCTGGTGCTGCTGGTGCTGATCGTCTGGATCGGCTGGGACTACGCGCAGCGCGGCAAGGTGCAGTCGGTCGCGGGTCTGGAGGACATATCGATGTTCTGGGCGTACCTGGCGATGCCTGTGGGCGGTGTGTTCGCGATCCTCGGCGTGATCGGCAACGCGCTCGATCCGAGGCGCGAAGACCTCGAGATGGCTCAGTGAGGGGCATGCGATGACGTCCATCATGCTGCTCACGATGCTGCTGTGCTTCGCGCTGACGGTGTCGGTCGCGGTGTCGATCGGGCTGTCGGCGGTGCTCGGCATCCAGATCACCGGCGCGAACAACCTCCTGATCGTCAAGGAGATGTTCGGCTCGATCAACAAGTTCCCGCTCGCCGCCATCCCGTTCTTCATCCTGGCCGGCAACCTGATGGAGGGCGGCGGCATCTCGCGGCGACTGGTCGAGTTCGCGCGCTCGATCGTCGGCGGCGTGCAGGGCGGCCTGCCGATGACCTGCGTGCTGACCTGCATGATCTTCGCGGCGGTGTCGGGCTCGTCGGTGGCCACCACCTTCGCGATCGGCGCGATCCTGATCCCGGCGCTGGTGCGTCAGGGCTATCCGAACAACTACGCGGCCGCGCTGCAGGCCACCAGCGCCGAGCTCGGCGTGATCATCCCGCCGTCCATCCCGATGATCCTGTACGGGGTGTCGGCCGAGGTGTCGATCGGCGAGCTGTTCATCGCCGGCTTCGGGCCGGGCCTGCTGATCGGCTTCGGGCTGATGCTCTTCGTCTGGGTCTACTGCAAGATCAAGGGCTGGGGCAAGCGCGACGGCGAAGGGCGCCTGTCGATCGGACCGGCGATCAGGCAGGCCGCCTGGGCGCTGCTGATGCCGGTGATCATCCTCGGCGGCATCTACGGCGGCATCTTCACGCCCACCGAGGCATCGGCGGTCGCGGTGGTCTACGCGCTCTTCGTCGGCATGGTCGTCTACCGCGAGATCAAGCCGTCCGACCTGATCCCGATCCTGAAGAAGTCGGCGATCTCCTCGTCGGTGATCCTGTTCATCATCGCGAACGCGGGTCTCTTCGCCTTCCTGATCACGCGCGCCGGCGTGCCCGACGCGATCGGGCAGTGGCTGACCTCGGTGCTGCAGAGCCCGTTCTGGTTCCTGCTCGGCGTGAATGCCGCGCTGTTCCTGATCGGCATGTTCATCGAGACCTCGGCCTCGATCATCGTGCTCGCGCCGATCCTCGCGCCGGTGGCGGTGCACTTCGGCATCGACCCGGTGCACTTCGGCATCATCATGGTGGTGAACCTCGCGCTCGGCATGATCACGCCGCCCTTCGGCGTGAACCTGTTCGCGGCCTGCACGGTGGCGAAGATATCGCTCGACCGGATCATTCCGTATCTGCTGCCCTTCGTGCTGGTGGTGCTGTCCTGCCTGATGGTCATCACCTACGTGCCGGTGATCAGCCTCGGGCTCAGGGACCTGGTCTACCGCTGACCGCAGGCGTCGACCGGGCCCGCGAGCCCGGCGATGCGCTGCGCGACCGCGGCATTGGGCTCGAGCCGCTCGAAGGCGTCGGAGCCCAGCACCGGCAGCAGCAGCGCGGGCGCGGCCAGCGTGAGCGGTTCGCCCGAGGTGTCCATGCCCGCGGCCCGCAGCCACAGCAGCGGCGCCGCGCTGCCCTGCACCGCAAGCCCCCGGTCCACGCGCAGCCTGAACATCGCATCGGTCTCGCCGCCCGGCGGCACGTCGGGCAGCAGCCAGCCGAGTTCGCCGGTGGGCGCGCCGATGCGCGGATGCGCGTGCAGCAGGCTCACCGAGACACCCGCACTCGGGCGTACGTAGAGGCGTATCGCACGCAGGCCGCCCGGGGGGCGGCGCGGCAAGCGCGGGTAGGGCGCCGGCGGTGCGATCAGCCGAACCCACAGCTCGACGGTGGCATCTCGCCCCGCGTGCAGTGCCGCGATCCGCGGCAGTGCAACGAGCCGCGGTGCTGCGCCATGATCGTCGACGTCCATCCCATTGCCTCCCGATCCGCGCCGCGGGGCGCGCGCCGCGAGGCGGATCGCCTGCGGTCGGCGCGGATGCGGCGATCGGGGAGAAGTCTGCGCAGCGCGGGGCTCAGGGGCTGAGCCCGGCGGCGCGGCGTTCGCGGACGCGGCCCGCGTCGCGCGCCGATCGGCCGCGACCCCTTGCGGGAGGCCGCGCGCCGGTGCGTCACGGCGTCGTGCGGCGCTACTCGGCGCGGATGTTGGCGGCCTTCACGATCCGCGCGTCCGTCTCGTGCTCGCGGCGCACCAGCGCGCCGAACTCCGCCGGCCCGAGCGCTGCAGGCACGTTGTCGGTGTCGAGCAGGCGCTGGCGCAACTCGGGCTGTGCGAGCAGCCGCGCGATCTCGTCGGCCACGCGCTGCACGACGGGCGCCGGCGTGGCGGCGGGCGCGAACAGGCCGAAGGTCGAGGTGAGGTTCGCCTCGGGCTGGCCGAGCTCGGCCAGCGTCGGCACGTCCGGATGCGAGTCGAGGCGCTTCGGCGCGCCGACCGCGAGCAGGCGCGGCGTGCCGCGGGCCACGAACTGATTCACCGCCGAGCTCGGGTTGGTGGTGAGCAGCTCGAACTGCCCGCCGACCGCATCGGTGATCACCTGCGCGCCGCCCTTGTTCTCGACGACGACCGGCGTGCCGAGCCGCTCGGCGAGCCGGGGTGCGAGCAGCCGCGCGACCGAGTCGCTCACGCCCCCGGTCGGATAGACGACGACCAGCCGGATCGGCTTCGACGGCCAGGCCTGCGCACGGGCGACGGGCATCGCGGACGCGGCGAGCGCAGCGGTGCCGACGGCGGCGAGCAGGCGGCGGCGCCCGGCACGGGCCGGTGCGGTGGCGGGGCGGATCGATGCGGCGGGGCGTGTCATGGCGGGTCGGCGTGCGGAGCGGATCGCGGATGCTGACCCCGGGGCGCGCGGGCTGGCAAGCCGCGCGGGGTGCGCCATCGTGAGCCGATCGGCATGCCGCATCCGCGGGATTCGCACGACGGCGCGTCGGGCCTAAGGTGATCCCACGGTGCGACACATCCTCCGCCCGCCCCGATCCACACCCAGGGAGTCCCCCATGACCGTCCGATCGATGCCCGCCGCCTTCGGCCTCGCCCTGTCCGTCCTCGCGGTCGCGCCCGCCCTCGCGCAGCAAGCCCCGGCGCCGCAGGTGCTCGCCGCCGTCGACGCATCGCGGGGCGCTGACCTCGCCGGTTTGCGCAGCCGTGCCTGGCGCGACGATGCCGGCGCACAGATGTCGCTGGCGATGCGCCTGGGCGATGCCCACCGGCGCGGCGCCGACGAGTCGTCGATGGTCGAGGCCGCGTACTGGGCGGGCCGGGCCTGGCAGGCGCCCGTGCCGGTATCGCCCGCCGTGCTCGCCGCCTTCGTGTCGGCGAACTGCGGCTCGGCGACGATCGCGAGCCACTGGGTCTGCACGGAGGCGGAATGATCGGCGCGGCGGTCGCCGACATGCTCGCCGGCCTCGCTGCGGCGGGGTCCGCGATCGCGGCGTTCGCCCGCGCCTAGCCTGGCCTGGCCTGGCCTGGCCGGCCGGTCGTCGCTCAGCCGGCCCCGAGCGCCTTCGCCGGGCGGGGTGCCGACGGCAGCACGGCCGGTGCCTCGTACGCCGCGTCGTGCGGCGCTTCGGGCATCCGCTCGGTGTCCGGCGCCAGCGGATCGTCGGCGGCCACCACCCGGTCGCGCCCGCCCGCCTTCGCGCTGTACAGGCGCCGGTCGGCGGCCAGCAGCAGCGCCTCGAGCGTCCCGCCGTCCGCGGCGCTCGCCACGCCGATCGACACCGTGACCGGCATCGACGGCCCGAAGGACGTCGAGCGCACCGCGTCGCACAGCCGCTGCGCATGAGCCTGGCCTTCGTCGGGCGAGGCCTGCGGCAGCAGCAGGCAGAACTCCTCGCCGCCGTGACGCCCGATCACCGAGCCCTCGGGGGAGTGCTCGCGCAGCAGACGCGCGAAGTGCACCAGCACGCGGTCGCCGCCGACGTGCCCGTGGCGGTCGTTGACCTGCTTGAAGCGGTCGAGGTCGAGCATCAGCAGCACCGGCTGGCCGCCCGCCTCGAGCATCCGGCGTGCCTCGTCGACGAAGCTGCGCCGCGTGCGCAGGCCGGTCAGGACGTCGACCGTCGCGAGCCGCCACAGGTCGGCGGCGAGCCGGCCGTTGACCAGCCCGATCAGGATCATCGAGTAGACCATCGGGCCGAGCGCGAAGACCGTGGGCATCATCATCTGCAGCGGCCCCTCGACCATGCCGTCGACCGAGACATGCGCCCCGGCGATCGAGGTCACCCCCAACCGGAGCAGGTGTCCGACGACGAACAGCACCATGAACCCTGTCGCCCAGCGCAGCGGCCCCGTCGCGTCGTCGCCGCCACGCAGCCGCCCGAGCAGCAGCGGCACCGAGGCCGCGGCGAAGACCGCGTGCACCGCCGAGTTGAGCTGCAGCCGTGCCACCAGATGCGACGCATCGCTGCCGAGGCGCAGGTTCACCGCGAGCAGCGCGAGGTTCGTGCCGACGGCGAGCCAGGGCAGCGGGCGCGCGCCGGTGAGGCGGCGCACGCCTTCGTAGGCGAGCGCGGCCGCGCCGGTGCCGAGCGTGTGGGCGATCTGGAAGGACAGCAGGTCGGGGATCGCGCCGCGCAGCGCGACCCCGCCCAGCGCCAGGCCGAACATCAGCTGCGAGCCCGCCGCCCAGCGCAGCGCCACCTTCGAGGGCAGGTGAAGGCCGCGGCTCGACCACAGCATCACGGTGCAGGCGAGCGAGCTCAGGGACCCGACGAACAGCAGGGTCCGCACGTCGAAGACGAGCGTCATCGACGCATTGGGCCACGCCGCCGCCGCCGCCGCCCGGCGTGCGCGACGGTCAGCACTGACGGACCGACGGACGCGCGGTTCCGCGCCAGAGGGGGGCCGACGGGCGGCGGCCGCCCGGGCGCGCTACAGTGCCTGCCGACGGCGGACCGGACCCGGGCGCCGACGACAGGAGACACGCATGGCGGCGGTGCGCACCGAGGTGGCGGGCAGCATCTGGAAGATCGAGGTGACGGTCGGCCAGCGCGTGGCCGCGGGTGACGCGCTGGTCATCGTGGAGTCGATGAAGATGGAGATCCCCATCGAGGCGCCGGCCGCCGGCACGGTGGCCGAGGTGCGCGTCGCCGAGGGCGAGCGGATCGCCGAAGGCGCGGTGGTCGTTGTGCTCGCGCAGGCGTCGGATCGGGACGCGCAGTAGGTTTATTCACGGCTTCACTTCGGTGCCGTCCCAGGCGAAGATCCGCCCGCTGTCGGCCGGGCCGAGCCGATCGAGCACCCCGAGCAGCCTCGCCGCCGAGTCGGCCGCCTCGAACAGCCGGCCCTCCGGGACGTTGGCCTGGAACGGCCGCGACAGCGCGCTGTCGACCGTGCCCGGATGCAGGCCCACGCACACGCCCTCGCGCGCGGTGCGCGCCCACTCGATGGCCGCGGTGCGCAGCAGCATGTTCAGCGCCGCCTTCGAGGCACGGTAGCCGTACCAGCCGCCGAGCCGGTTGTCCGAGATCGAGCCGACCCGCGCCGACACCGCCGCGAACACCGCCCTGCCCTCGCGCGGCATCAGCGGCAGGAAGTGCTTGGCGACCAGCGCCGGGCCGGTGGCGTTGACCGCGAACAGCCGCGCCAGGCGCGCCCCGTCGAGCATGGCCAGCGACTTCTCGGGGCGCAGCCCGTCGGGCGCGTGCAGCAGTCCGGTCGCCACGATCACCCGGCGCGGCGGCGCCAGCGTGCGCGCGAGCGCGGCAGCCGCGGCGATGCTCGCCTCGTCGGTGAGGTCGATGCGCGCGTGCACGACGCGGGGCGCGCCCGGGCCGGCCACGGTCTCGCCCGACGGACCCGAGCGCGACAGCGCCAGCACCGTCGCGAACGTACCGCCCGCGACGAGTGCCTCGACGAAGGCCGCGCCCAGCCCCCCGGTGGCGCCGACGACCACCGCACCGACTGGATCGCGCACGCCGCCCGGCGCCTCCGCCCCGACCACGCCCGCCCCGCTCACGCCGGCCGTCTCACAGCGACGCCGAGAACCCGCCGTCGACCACGAGCGTGTGCCCGTTGACGAAGGCCGCCTCGTCCGACGCGAGATAGGCCGCCGCGGCGCCGATCTCCTCGGGGCGTCCCCAGCGGCCGGCCGGCTGCATCACCCGTGCGGCCTCCTTGCACAGCGCCCACACCGCGACGAGGTTGGTCTCGATGACGCGCCGGAAGTCCTCGATCGGGAAGTCGGCGATCGGGCTGCGGTGCTGGATGCCGGCGTTGGCCACCAGGATGTCGAGCCGCCCGTGACGCTCGACGGTGCGCGCGACCGCCGCCGCGCAGGCGGGCGTGTCGGTGACGTCGAAGACGGCGGCCTCGGCCTGGCCGCCTGCCGCCTCGATCTCGGCCACGCGGGCCTGGATCGCCGCCGCGTCGCGTGCGTTGAGCACCACCCGCGCGCCGTTGCGCGCCAGGGCCTGGGCCATCGCCCAGCCGAGCCCGCGCGATGCGCCGGTGACCAGTGCGACCTTGCCGTCGAGTCGGAACACGATGCCGTCTCCTCGTTGTGGAGGCGCAAGGATACCGGCCGGGCACGGTCGCGCGCGGCGAGGCCTGCCGTCCGAGCGCGGCGCCTCAGGCCGGCGCACGCGCGCGTAGGCGCCCGGCGCGAAGCGTGCGCGGCCCGATCGCTGGCCTGCGCCGGCGGCGATAGTGGCCTTTCGCGGAAGACGCGGCGAACCGGTCGGCGAGGAGGGTGCAGCGGACCTCCGTGACGCGCACGGCCCCGCCGTTCCGCGGCCCCTCCACGACTCACGCCAGCACGCCCCATGAACACCGTCATCGATGCCGAGCTGAGTGCCCGCCGCCAGGTCGCGGATCTCTCCCTGCGCGCACAGGCGTCCTTCCGATGCCGGTTCTGCGCGGCCCCGCTGTCGCGCCTCGTCGCCGACCTCGGCATGCAGCCGCTCTCCAACGCCTTCCCCACCGCCGAGCAGGCGCTCGCCGCCGAGGTCTTCCATCCGCTGCGCGCGCTGGTCTGCGACGCCTGCGGCCTGGTGCAGACGCAGCAGGTCGAGTCGGCCGACCACATCTTCACCTCCGGCTATCCGTACTTCTCGTCGACCTCGGCGCCCTGGCTCGAGCATGCGCGCCGCTACGCCGACATGGCGATCGGGCGCTTCGGGCTCGGCGCCTCGAGCCGTGTCGTCGAGGTCGCGAGCAACGACGGCTACCTGCTGCGCTGGTTCCGCGAGCGTGGTGTCCCTTCGCTCGGCATCGAGCCGACCGCGGGCACGGCGCTCGCCGCCGAGGCGCTCGGCATCGAGGTGCTGCAGGAGTTCTTCGGTACGGCGCTGGCCTGGCGGCTGCGCGAGCAGGGCATCGTCGCCGACCTCATGCCCGCCAACAACGTGGTGGCGCACGTGCCCGACCTGCTCGACTTCGTCGAGGGCTTCACCGTGCTGCTCGCGCCGCAGGGCGTGGCCACCTTCGAGTTCCACCACCTGCTGAACCTGCTGCAGCAGCGCCAGTTCGACACGATCTACCACGAGCACTTCTACTACCACTCGCTCACCACCTTCTCGCGGATCCTCGCCTCGCGCGGGCTGCAGGTCTTCGACGTCGAGGAGCTGCCCACGCACGGCGGCTCGCTGCGCGTGTACGCGCAGCCCGCCGCCACCGGCACGCAGCCGCGCAGTGTGCGGGTGACCGGGCTGCTCGAGCGCGAGTACGCCGCGGGCCTGCTCGAGGCGCAGACCTGGCGCTCGTTCGACGACGCCTGCTGCCGGATGAAGCGCGGCATGCTGGCCTTCCTGATCCAGGCCCGCAACGAAGGCCGGTCGATCGCCGCCTGCGGCGCGGCCGCCAAGGGCAACACCTTGCTGAACTACGGCGGCGTGCGCACCGACTTCATCGACTACGTGGTGGACGACAC
Organism: Burkholderiales bacterium; assembly: GCA_026399835.1. Lineage (GTDB taxonomy): Bacteria > Pseudomonadota > Gammaproteobacteria > Burkholderiales > Burkholderiaceae_E > UBA4615. Next base: position 54,920 of record JAPLQE010000011.1, read on the forward strand.
CCCGAGCAAGCAGGGCCGGATGCTGCCCGGCACGCACATCCCGGTGGTGGCCGCCGAGCGGCTCGCCGAGACCCGGCCCGACTATCTGGTGATCCTGCCCTGGAACTGGCGCGACGAGTTCGTGCGCCGCTTCGCGCACATCCGCGAATGGGGCGGGCGCTTCGTCGTGCTCACGCCCGAGGTCGAGGTCTTTTGAGCCGGGCGCCGCTGGCCGACGGCCGGCCCGCGCGGATCGGCGTCGTCGGCACCGGCTTCATCTCGCGCAGCCTGGTGCGGGCGCTGCAGGGGCCGCGCTGCGCCGACCTCGAGGTGGTGCGCGTGCTCACGCGACGCGATCCGCACACCGTCGATCATCCCGCGGCCGATCGGCTGACCCGCTCGATCGATGCGCTGGTCGAGGGCTGCGACCTCGTCTTCGAGTGCAGCGGCGATCCCTTCCACGCCACCGCGGTGGTGGCGCGCGCCTTCGAGGCTGGCCGCCCCGTGGTCACGCTCGATGCCGAGTTCCATGTCACCACCGGGCCGCACTTCGTCGGCCGCGGGCTGGTCACCGAGGCCGAGGGCGACCAGCCGGGCGTGCTGGCCGCCCTGCGCGAGCGGGTGCTGGACATGGGGTTCGAGCCGCTGGTCTACGGCAACATGAAAGGGTTCCTGAACCTCGATCCGACGCCGCACGAGATGGCGCACTGGGCGCGGCTGCAGGGCCTGAGCCTCGCGCAGACCGTGGCCGCCACCGACGGTACCAAGATCCAGATCGAGCAGGCGCTGGTGGCCAACGCGTTCGGCGCCACCGTGTCGTGTCGCGGCATGGAAGGCTGGGCGCGCGACGACACCGAGCGTGCCGCGCAGGACCTCGCCCGCCTCGCCGCCGTGCAGGTCGGCGCGCCGATCGCCGACTTCCTGGTCTCGCGTACCCAGGTGCCCGGCGTGTTCATCGCCGGCACGCACGATCCGGCCCAGGCCGAGGCGCTGCGCTACTACAAGCTCGGCGAGGGCCCGTACTACGTGGTGACCAACCCCCACCACCTGGTCACGCTGGAGGCGGTGCGCACCGTGCGCCGGGTGCTGCGCGGCGAGGGCGCGCTGATCCACAACACCGCGCGCCCGACGGTGTCGGTGGCCGCGGTGGCCAAGCGCAGGCTCCTGCCCGGCACGCGGATCGAGCGCGGCATCGGCGGCTTCGAGGTGCGCGGCGAGGCGGTGCGCGTCGACGAGGCGCCCGGCCACGTGCCGATCGGCGTGCTGCAGCCGGCGGTGCTGCGCCGGACCGTCGAGGCCGGTGAGGTGCTGCAGTGGGACGATGTCGAACTGCCGGATTCGGCGGTGGTCGACATCGTCCGCGCGATCTATGCGCCCGCGCTCACCACGAGCGCGGCAGTGCCTTGAGCAGCACCAGGCGCCGGTCCTCCACGGCCACGTAGCCGCCCCCCGTCAGGTCCTTGAGCAGCCGGCTCACCATCTCGCGCGAGCAGCCGATCTCGCTGGCGAGCATCGCGTGCGTGGTGCGCTCCGGCACCCGGCGCCGCCCGGTGCCGTCGTCGACGGCGAGTGCCTCGAGCCGGCGCACCAGCCGCCCGTAGACGTCGAGCGTGGCCATGCCGCGCGCCGACTCCGTGGCCAGCCGCGCGCGGCGGATCACCCGCGAGATCAGCAGCAGCGCCAGGTCCGGGTCGCGGGCGATCTGCTCGCGCAGCGTCGCGCGGGTGATCACCGAGCAGGTGGCGGGCTCGACCGTGATCACGCTCGCCGAGCGCGGCCCGCCGTCGAGCGCCATCTCGCCCACGCATTCGCCGGGGCCGTGGACGTTGAAGGTCACCTCCCGGTCGCGGGCGCCGCCGCCACCGCCACCGGAGGAGAACACCCGCAGCCGGCCGGTCAATACGACGAACAGGGTATCGCCGGTGTCGCCTTCGTCGATGACGATGGTGCCTCGGCGGTAGCGGCGCACGACCCCGCGCTCGGCGAGGGCGCGCAGGGAGGGGTCGGTGACGGCGGCGAAGGGATCGGTGCCGGACTGCGCGGCGGCGGATCTAGGCATGGCGGTTGACCGGATCGGACGGGCGAGTGTGTGGACAGTGGGGCCGATGGTGTCAAGTCGTGACGGGGAAACTAGAATTGGTCGCGGCGGCAGCGTCCCGAGCTGGGCGAGCCTGCCCCCGTCCTCCAACTCTGCCGATCGCCCCGCGGTCGTCCCGCGACGATGGAACGGTCCCCGCCTCCCGCCATGCTCGACGAGATCTTCGCCCCTTGGACGGGCCGCCGGCGCGGGACCATCGTGGTGGTCGACGTCGTCGAATCGGTGCGGCTCATCGAGCAGGACGAGGCGGGTGCGGTCGCGCGCTGGCAGGCCCTGGCCGAGGCCATCGTGCACCGCGTGCTGCCCGGTACGGGCGGGCGTCTCGTCAAGAGCCTCGGTGACGGGATGATGCTCGACTTCCCCGACACCCGGCGCGCGGTCGCCGCGGCCTTCGCGATCCAGCAGGCCTGCTCCGAAGTGAACGAGGGCGTCGCCGATCCGCGCCGCAGGATGTGGGTGCGGATCGGCGCCCATGTCGGCGAGCATCTCGTCGACGCGCTGGACGTGTATGGCCACAGCGTCAACCTCGCCGCGCGCCTGACCACGGTCGCCGGTCCCGGCGAGATCGTCGTCAGCGCCGAGGTCCGTGACCAGGTCACCGATACGCTCGACGCCCGGATCGAGGACCTGGGGGACTGCTGGCTCAAGCACGTCTCCGAGCCGGTGCGGGTGTACCGGCTCGGGCCGCCCGGGCCCGAGCCGACCGTGGAGCCCGCTGCCGAGGCGCACGCGCTGCGTCCAACCATCGCGGTGATCCCGTTCGCGGCCCGGGCCTGCCACGCGGACGAGGCGGTGCTCGGCGAGATCATCGCCGACGAGGTGATCGGCGCGCTCTCGCGCTCGACCGACGTCGACGTGATCTCGCGGCTCACCACCACCGCGCTCCGGGGGCGTGAGACATCGCCGGCCCTGCTCGCCGAGCGGCTGGGCGCGACCTATGTGCTGTACGGGCACTACCGCGTGTCGGGCGCGCGGGTGATCGTCACCGCCGAGCTGTGCCACGCACGGAGCGGGAAGGTCGTCTGGAGCGACACGCTGCGCGCGAGCACCGCCTCGGTGATCTGGGGCGAAGCGCCGCTGTTCGAGCATCTGGTCGACGCGGTGAGGAGCGCGCTGGTCGCCACGGCGCTGCAGCGCGTGCAGACGCAGGCCCTGCCGACGCTCGAGAGCTTCAACCTGCTGATGGCCGCGATCGCGCTGATGCACCGGCAGTCGCCGAGCGACTACGAGCGGGCGCGGCGGGCGCTCGAACTGGTGATCGACCGCGCGCCCCGCCAGGCCGTCCCGCGGGCGTGGCTCGCGAAGTGGCACGTGCTGCGGCTGATGCAGGGCTGGACATACGACCCGGCCGAGGACGGTCAGGCGGCGCTCGACGCGACCCGGCATGCGCTCGATCTCGACCCCGAGTGCTCGCTCGCGCTCGCGATCGACGGACTCGTGCAGACGCACTTCACCAAGCGGCTCGACGTCGCACGGCAGCGCTTCGAGGGCGCGCTCGCGGCGAACCCGAACGACTCGCTCGCGTGGCTGCTCAAGGGGACGCTGCACGCGTTCCAGGGCGAGGGCCGCGACGCGCTGCACGACTCGCGCCGCGCGCTCAAGCTCTCGCCGCTGGATCCGCTGAAGTACTACTACGACTCGCTGGCGGCGAGCGCCGCGGTCGCGGGTGGCGAGCCGGTCCGTGCGATCGAGCTCGCGCAGCGCTCGCTGAGGGCCAACCGCCGTCACACGTCGACGCTACGGGCGCTCGCGATCGCGCAGTGGCAGGTCGAGCGCCACGACGACGCCCGTACGACGATCGCGGAGCTCAGACGGCTCGAGCCGGAGCTCACCGTGTCAAAGTGGCGTGTCCGATCACCGAGCGCCGGATTTTCGATCGGCGACGACTGGGCGAGAACGCTGACCGAGGCAGGTCTGCCCCCCTGAAGCGGATCCCCCGATCCTTCCCCACCACGAGACGGGGGCGGTGGCGCCCTCGCGTCCAAGGAGAACGAGCAGTGAGCGGCATCTCGGGCATCAGCGGCATCAGCGGCATCAGCGGCATCTCCGGCATCTCGGGGATCAGCGGCATCAGCGGCATTTCAGGCATTTCAGGCATCTCGGGCATCAGCGGCATCTCCGGATCGGGCCTGGGTGGCGCGCCGCTCGACGCCCTGATCCGACACCGTGAGGCGATCGCCGGGCCGTGGCTGGGTGTCACCTCCGGCGCGAACGAGCTGCTGCCCGACAGGGCCGAGCACCTCAGGCGCAGCCCGCCGGACATCCGTGCCTGGGCGCTCGACCAGGAGGTGCTGTCGAGCCTGCGGGTCACCTACGACGGATCGGGCGCCGCCGGGAATCCTGCGCGCCACGCATGCGTGGTGTGGCACGCCGAGGTCTCCCCGCCGTCGACCGACGCCACCGTCGCGAAGCTGGTCGAGATCGTCCGGCCGCCGTTCGCCACGTTCCAGGCGCAGCTCAAGCGGGTCGAGGAGTACGCCGATCTGCGCGAGGATCGGGCGCTCGAGATCGCCTCGCAGGTCGGCCCGCAGGCCGCCTACTGGGAGACGGTGCTGAACCTGCGCCCGTGGCAGCATCCGCGCACCCTCGAGCTCGCGCTGCTGACGCTGCGCATCGCCAATGCCGTGGCGCAACGCACCAAGCTCATCCTCGCGTGCCGCCGTCCGGTCGAGCTGTCGGCCCAGATCCAGCCGATGCTGCCGACGCCGGGCCACGGCGCGCTGCCGAGCGGCCATGCGAACGAGGCGTTCGCGGTCGCGACCGTGCTCGGTGCGCTGGCGTCGAACGCGGGCGCGAACGCCTCGTCGGCGAACCCCGGTGCCGCGATGATGCCGATGCTCTACCGGCAGGCCGCCCGGATCGCGACCAACCGGACGATCGCGGGACTGCATTTCCCGGTCGACCATGCGGCCGGCCAGATGCTCGGCCTGTCGATCGCCGAGTACCTGCTCGCGCGCTGCGGCGCGGCGCCCGGCAACGGCCTCGCCACCTGGACCTTCGACGGCACGGCCTACCCGGCCGATCTCGAGCACGAGTACGACCGGCAGTTCGACGCCACGCTGAGCACGCGCCTCGCGCCCGGTGCCGCCGGCCTGCCCTCGTACGTGAAGGGCGAGGCCCTCGGCGTCGCCGTGCCGCCCTCGCCGCTGCTGCAGTGGCTGTGGGCCGCGGCCAAGGCCGAATGGACCGCCTGAGGAGACCGTCATGGCGCTCGACTGGCGCAACGTCACCGATGCCGCGGGCGACCCGAGGCGCGACGCCTACGGCCTGCCGCCGATCGCGGCGCGCATCGACCCGAACCTGAACCGGGCCGTCCTGACCGGCTTCGCGGACTTTGAGGACGGGGCTGCGAAGCGCACCTGGTTCTCGATGCTGATCGAGCTCAAGCATGTGACCGCGAAGCAGTTCGCGCGCGGCGACTGGCAGGCGCACGCGGCCGTGCCCGCCGGCTGGCGCGGCTGGATGAAGATCCCGGCGTGGTATGCGGATCCGCCGGCCGGCCTCGACGGCACCTACTGGCTGACGGCTCGGGTCACCGACGAGTTCTTCCGGCAACTGCACGACCCCGACTCGGCGCTGTCGCGCTGCGTGCTGCGTTTCGGCTTCGGCTGGTCGCCCGATCGCGGCGACCTGCTCTGCGACGGCGATCCGGCGCCGGACCCCACGCCCGCCGCGCGGCGCTGGAAGCCGGGCGATCCCGTGATCGTCGGCGTGATCGACGACGGCATCGCCTTCGCGCACCGGCGTTTCCGCCGTGCCGACGGCAGTTCGCGGGTCGAGCACTTCTGGGACCAGCGCGAGCGCCAGGGTGACGGGCCGATCGATGCCTCGAGCTGGAACAAGGCGGCGCCGGTTCCGTTCGGCGTCGAACTCGATGCGAGCGCCCCCGACGGCATCGACGCGCGCCTGCGTCGGGCGTCGAGCGCGGCGCGCGGTGCGGCCGGTCCGATCGCGGCCGGACTGCTCGACGAGGACCGGCTCTATCGCGACGCCGGGCAGCGCGAGGTCGGACGCCGGGCGCGGCACGGCACGCACGTGATGGACGTCGCCTGCGGGGCCGCGCCGGACGACGCGGCCGCGCCGCCGATCGTCGCGGTCCAGCTGCCGCGGCCGGTCGCGCTCGACACCACTGGCCACCTGCTGGCGCCGCACGTGATGGAGGGGCTGCGCTTCATCCTGGATCGGGCCGACCGGATGGGTGGCGCCGCCCGCGCGGAGGGACCTGTCGACCCCGATGCCACCGACCCCCGCGTGCCGGTCGTCGTGAACCTGAGCTACGGCACGATCGCCGGTCCGCAGGATGGCTCGTCGATGCTCGAGCAGGCCATGGACGAGCTGATCGCCCAGCGCACCGCGGCCGGCCATCCCTTCGCCATCGTGATGGGCGCGGGCAACCACCTGCTCGCCCGGGCGCATGCGACGGTGAGCCTGGGACTGGGCGAAGAGGCGATCCTGGAGTGGCGCGTGCCGGCCGATCACCCCGGCTCGGCCTTCATGGAGATCTGGCTGCCGATGCCGAGCCTCGACGTCCCGCAGCCGGAGATCGAGGTCTCGCTGCTGGCGCCGATCGAGGCCACGAACGCGGCGCAGGCCGTCAGGCGCGGCCGCGTGTGGGAGTGCGTCGAGACCTCGCCGCGTCCCGAGGGCTCGCCGGGCGACGCGGTGATCGCGACGGTCGACTACCGTAGCGCCGGGCTCCACATGAATCCGGAGCTCATGTCGTTCTGGTGCGATCGCGACATGGTGCTGCTGTCGGTCTCGCCGACGCGTCGCTCGGGCGGGCTGCGTTCGAGCGCGCCGTCGGGCACCTGGCGGGTGCTCGTGCGCAATGTCGGACGTCCGTGCACGGTCGACGCCTGGATCCAGCGCAACGACGCACCGTTCGGCTTCACGCGGCGCGGCGTGCCGTCCCGCTTCGAGGATCCGGCGTACGCGGTGCACGACCGTGTCGGCCGTCCGGTCGAGACCGATCCAGCGGTGCCGCTCGGCCCGGTGCGCCGGCGCAGCACGCTGAACGCGCTCGCGACAGGCCACCGGACGCTGGTGATCGGTGCCGCCCGGCGCAATGCCGCGCGGGTGGGCGATCGCCCCGCGTCCTATGCGAGCGCGGGCCCCGGGTTCGCGATGCAGCCGGCCGGCGCGCCGGACCGATGGGGACCGGACGCCGCTGCGGTCGCGGACGACGGCGCGGTGCATCGCGGCGTGATCGGTGCCGGCACGCGCAGCGCGGGCGTGGTCGCCCTGAACGGCAGCAGCGTCGCGGCGCCGCTGGCCACCCGCGCGGTCGCGCAGACGATGTCGAAGGGCTGGCCCGCCGATCGGCCCGCGCTCGCCGGTCTCGTCGAGGTCGAAGCGCAGGCGCTCGCCGACCTGCAGCGCGTCGGGCGCGGCGTCATCGACCTGCCGGTGCCCGGACGCGTCGAGCGGTTCGGGCGCTTCAGGCCGGAAAAGCCCTGACGCCTGCGCGTCAGGCTGCCGGCGGCCAGGCGAACTGCTTCGCGCACAGCGCGGCCAGCGCGCTGCGGTCCATCGGCGGCGCGGCGCGCACGCAGCTGCTGCGCTTCGGGCGCGCCGGAAGGCTGTCGCGGGACGGCAGCGTGCTCGGCGGCGCGACCGTGCGCAGGGGCCCGTCGAGGCGTCGCGACGTGCCGCCTTCCGGCGGCGAGCCGTGGGGGCGCGGCGCGAGCGATAGCGCTGCGTGCCCGGGCATCGGCGGCAGGTGCAGCGCCTCCACCACCAGCTCCCTCATGCTGTGCGTGCCGGTCTTCTCCAGCAGCGACTTGATCTGGCTGCGCACCGTGCCCTCGCTCGAGCCGCGGCGCGCGGCGATCTGCGGCGGGCGGTCGCCGAGCACGAGCTGCTGCATCACGTCGGTCTCGCCCTCGGTGAGCCGGCGCTCGCGGGCGTAGGCGCGCAGCGCGGGCCAATGCTGGCGCTCGCCGGTCTGCAGCGTGGCCAGCAGCACCGCGCTGCCGTCGGCCTCGCGGCGCCAGCGCACCAGCGCCAGCTTCGTGCCGGGCACGCCGCCGCCCAGGCAGAGCATCCGCGGCCGGTCGTCGGCCACCTCGGCGAGCGCACGCAGGAACGCCCGCTGCTGCTGGGGGCCGTGGAGCGTGAGCCGGTCCTCGGTGAGGCCGAGCACGTCGTTCGCGCCCAGCGCGACGCGCGCGGGCCGGTTGGCGTAGCGCACGCGGCCGTCGGTCTCGAGCAGCATCACGCCGAAGTCGAGCGCGTCGACGAGCTGGTGCAGCAGCGCCGGCGGGATCTCGGCGTCAAGCCCGGCCAGAGGGTCGGGCCGGGGGGCGGGGAGCGGATCGGAAAGCGAATCGGGGCGGGTCGAACGGTCCATCGTGGCCTCCGCAGGCGGGTGTGTCGCACTGCAAAACAGGCTACGGATCGACCCTGAGCTCAGGCGGTACCTATTGCCGCCGTTCTTGTGAGGTATTCACCTTTCCGTGCGTGGCGCGGACGTTCCCGCGGGAACGGTCAGGCGGTCCGCCCGCTGAGCCCCGCGGCCATCAGCACCACCCAGCCGGCGACGTACACGACGATGCCGGCGACGAGCCCGATGCGCGCACCACGCGGCGCGATCGAGGCGAGCGCCGCGCCCGCCAGCGGCAGCACCTGGTGCGCATGCAGCCCGACGAAATGCGCGGGGCGCAGGTCGCCCGCGGCGTGCCAGCCGGTCAGCGGCATCCCGCCGCCCGAGGGCGGCTGCATGCCGCCGAGCATCATCCCCGATACGGTGCCCAGCACGAAGGTCAGCGACAGGCCCCAGAGCACCGACGTGCGCCACGCGCTGCCGCGCACGAGGCCGCCGTGCCGCGCGATCTGCCAGGCGATCACCGGCTGGGTCGCGGTCATCGCGATCGCGCCGACGGCCATCGCGGAGTAGAGCGCCGCATGCACCGGGTCGCCGACGTTGTAGTGCGAGCCCGCGCCGAGCGCCGCCTGCAGCACGATGTAGACGATCTCGAAGCTGCCCGCGGCGATCAGCGTCCAGACGGCCGCGCGGACCGGCCACGCGCGACGCCGCGCCTCGGGCAGCAGGCCGATGAACCAGGCGGTGGTGAGCGAGAACAGCCCGACCGAGGCGAGGAACTTCAGCGGCTTGAGCCAGATCGGCGCTTCGCGCAGCAGCCGCTCGTCGAGGCCGAGCGCGAGCGCGGCCGGGATCATCGCGAGCCACATCGCGATGCCGTAGCGCGCGAGCGTCGGCTCGCGGGCAATCAGCGCGGCGAGCGGGCCTCGAGCCGTGGGGGCGAGGGGGAGCGCGGAGGTGTTCATGGGCGGGTTCCCTGCTGCTGCCGCAGCGAGGCGGGCCGGAGCACCGCACGCAGCACGAAGAAGGCCAGCAGTCCTGCCGGCCCGAAGAGGAAGGTCAGCGCGAGCACCGGCACGATGGCGAGGTGGGGCAGGCCGAGCTCGCCCGCGCGCCGCGCGATCCAGGTGCCGACGAACAGGTCGAAGGCGAGGTAGTGGATCCAGCCGGCGGTCAGCGCATGGTCGACGGCGAACAGCGCACGGACCTCCGCGATGGAGCCGAAGCCGCCGCCGTTCGAGGGCGGGCTCGCGACCAGCATCGCCACGTAGACGAGCGCGAACGCGAGCGGCAGCAGCCGGCCGGTGACGAGCCAGGTCCAGCGCGTCCAGCGGGCGCGCGGCGGCGACACCGCCAGTGCGATCCAGGCGGGCAGCGCCAGCCCGTTGGCCAGCGCGAAGACGGTGTCGGGCAGCGCCACGGCGGTCAGACCAGCGCGGTCATGACGGTGAGCGCCACCAGGCCTGCGACGGTCGCGACGGTGCCGAGAGCCGCGGCGACGGCCAGCAGCGGGCGGGCGTAGGGGCAGTTCGGGTCGAGGGAGAGGTCGTCCATGGCGTGCTCCGGTATCGGGGGGCGGGGCGGCGGGAGTAGACAGTGTCTAGCACACGGAACGCAGACTAGGTGATAGAGTAGACAGTGTCAAGCGCTTGGTTGCGCCGACCCGCCGCGCGGTCGGCCGAGCGCCGCGCACCGCCCCGAGAGAACAACGATGACCGCTTCGATCCGCAGCGCCCGAAAGGCGCCCGCGAAGCTTGCCGGGAAACGCGCTCCCAAGCCGCCCGCGCCCGACCTGCGCCAGCGGATCCTCGACGCGGCCGCGGACCTGCTGCGCGAGGAAGGCGTGGCCGCGCTCAGCATGCGCGAGGTCGCGCGCCGCGCCGGGGTCACGCACCAGGCGCCGTACCACCACTTCGCCGACCGCGAGGCGATCCTCGCCGAGCTGGTGACCGGAGGCTTCTCGATGCTGGCCGACCGGCTGACCCGTGCGAACGACGGTGCCGCCCGACACGGTCCGCGCCGGGTGCTGTACGACGCGGGCCACGCCTACGTGGACTTCGCGCTCGAGCAGCCGGGGCGCTTCAGGATCATGTTCCGACCGGAGCTGTGCGACCCGGCGCGTTTTCCCGCGGCGGCCGAAGCGGGCGATCGCGCGCACACCGAGCTGATGCGGATGGTGAGCATCGTCCACGGCGCACCCGACGAAGCGCTGGCGACGCTCCATTGGTCGCAGGTGCACGGGCTGGCGAGTCTGATGGTCGACGGCGGCCTCGCCGACAAGATGCCGTCGGCGAGCGCGCGGCGTGCCCACGTCGACGCGGTGCTTCAGGCGTACGCGACGATGGCGTCGACCCCGTCCACCTGATCGACCTGATCGATCGCCGCCGCCGCGCGGCGACGGCCCGGCGGCGCTAGAGCCCCGCCCCGCAGCCCCAGCACAGCTCGAAGCTCGCCGGGTTGTCCTCGCCGCAGGCGGGGCAGAAGCGGACCCCGTCAGCGCGCCGTGCGTCGGCCTCGTGATCGGCGAGCACCGCCCGTGCCCGCTCGCGATCGCGGGCGTCATCGATCCAGACCTGTGCGAGCGCGGCCTCGGGCGGCAGCTCCCCGACGGCGCCCTGCACATGCAGGTTCAGCAGGAACACGCGGATGCCGTGCCGCGCGAGGCGGTCGCGCAGCAGGTGCGCCTGCACGGCGGGGAGGCGGACGAGCAGCTCCATCCGTGCCAGCATACGCGGCGCCGCACTGGCGCCCTTCACCCCGTCGAGGAGACCGCATCCATGAGCGTCCAGTACATCGATCCGCCCGGCCTGTCGCGCGGCAGCTATTCGCACGTCGCGGTCGTCACCGGCGGCCGAACGATCCACGTCTCCGGCCAGGTGTCGATGGACGAGCAGGGCCGCGTGGTGGGCACGACCTTCGAGGCGCAGGCCGAGCGCGTGCTCGAGAACCTGAAGCTCGCGCTCGCGGCGGCCGGCGCCGAGCTGCGCCACGTGGTGAAGATGAACACCTACGTGCGCGACCTGACCAGCTCGCGCGTGAAGGCCTTCCGCGAGATCCGTGGCCGGCACTTCGGCGAGCACAAGCCGGCCAGCACGCTGGTGGGCACGCCGGCGCTGGTGCACGAGGACCTGATGATCGAGGTCGAGGTGGTCGCGGTCGTCGACTGACGGCGCGCGGCGCCTGGCCTCAGGCCCAGGGGTCCACGACTGCGACGTCCAGGTCGGCGAAGGGCCTCAGGTTCCGTGTCGCGAGCGTCGCGCGCCGCGCGCTAACGATGCCGGCGATCTGGGTATCGCGCAGGTCCACCGTTCGTCCCGCCTTCTGGCGCACCGCCACGAGGCGGGCGGCGTGCATCGCGGCCGAGGTGTCGAAGCCGAGCACGCGGTGCTCGAGGTCCTCGGCGAGCAGCCGCTCGAACGCGGACTCCAGTGTCCGTCGGCGCCGTCCGGCGGGCAGCAGCCCGAGGCCGGCCTGCACCTCGAACACCGTCACCGCGGTGGTCCAGACGGCATCGGGCGCCTGCAGGTCGAGCCAGCCGAGCACGGCGGCATCGGGCTCGGCGCGCATCAGTGCCGACAGCACGCTGGTGTCGAGGACGATCACCGGGGGAGGTCCGGCGGGCTGACCCGCTGGCCGCGCAGCTCGGGCACCGGTGCGTCCAGGCCGGTCCTGGCGAACCGGGCCGCGATCCGAGAGCCGAGCCCGGCGCGCGGGGTGCCCTCGTCTTCCAGCGCCTGACGCAGGATGCGCCGCGCCGCCTCCTCCATGCTGAGGCCGTGCCGGGCGGCACGCCGCTTCAGGCGCGCCTTGAGGTCGTCGTCGAGCTGGCGAACGATGAGCTGGGCCAAGGTGTCGGGATTGGATCGTTTCGATATCATGATAACACCCTGTACGATTCGATGATTCTCGTCGGATCGTCCGCAGTCACCATCCGTCTGGTGGCCTAGGTCCGATGGCCTAGCTCGCATGGCCTAAGTCCGGTGGCTCGGGGTTCGCGGCCCGCGCGACGGCCGTGCCCGCTCGCCGCCACGCTCCCCTGTCGGCGGTAACGCCCCCGCGGTATGGCCGGGCACGCCGCGGGCACCGACGATCGGTCCTTCGAGCCGCGACGGTCGCGGCGCCCGAGGGAGCCCCATGAAGCCCGTCCCGAGCCCGTTCAGGTCCGCGCGACCGTCACGCGCGCCGCATGCGCTGCGCAGGTCGTGCGCCGTGCTGACGGTCGCACTCGCCGCCTGCGGCACGCAGGTCGAGCGCGAGGGGACGTCGGCCGCACCGGACAGCCTGGCCGCGGCGCCGGCTGCCTCGCTGTCGCCTGCCGCGCCGATGTTCGCCGACCCCGGCTCCGAGAAGTCGGTCGTCTCCGTGCTGCTCGCGCCGCGCGCCGCGCGCGGCTCGCCCTTCCTCGACACCGGCGCGGTGACGCGACTCGGGCTCTACGCGAGCCCCGAGCAGGCCGCACGCGTGCTCGCCGCGCGCCCGGGCGCGGCGCTGCGCGTGAAGGTGGACCGTGGGGGCTCGGACGAGGCCGAGCTTGCGGTGCGCATCGTCTGGGGCGAGCAGGCCGCGGCCGACCTGCCGAACGCGGTGCCGGTCTTCGTCACCGGGCCGGACCTGCGTCTGGCGGCCACGGTGGTCGACCGGCTGCAGGACAGCGGGCTCACCCGGGTATTCCTGGTGGGCCCCGGCCCCGGGCAGGCCGCGGGACCGGGCGCGGCCCCGGGCCTCGTCCGCTGAGCGCCTCTCAGGCGTTCGGCGCGATCAGCACCTTGCCGCTGCGCCCGGGCCGGGCCGCATGCGCGAGCGCCTCGGTCACCTTCGCGAGCGGATACACCGCCTCGACCTCGACCCGCAGCGCGCCGTCGGCGATCGCGGTGCCGAGCTGCCGGTACAGCGCGTGCTGCTGCGGCAGCGGCGCCGTCGCGAACCAGCGCGCCAGCCAGAACCCGCGCAGCGACACGTCGCGGAACACCACGTCGCCCGGCTCGAGCGCGCAGGCCTCGCCCGACAGCATCCCGTAGTTCACGACCACGCCGCCGTCGGCCATCGCGCTGCCGAGGCGGCGCGTCGCATCGCCCGCGACCGCGTCGATGCCGAGCCGCGGCTTGGCGCCGCCCGTGGCCGCGTGCACGCGCGCGGCGAGGTCGGGGCCGTCGACCAGCACGACGTCGCCACCCAGCGCGCGCAGCGCCGCGACCTGCTCGTCGCGCCGCACGAGGCTCACGGTCTTCCAGCCGAGCCGCTTCGCGAACTGGATCACCGCCTGGCCGACGCCCGAATTCCCGGCGTTCTGGATCACCCAGTCGCCAGGCGCGAGCGACACGAAGTCGTGCAGCATCAGCCATGCGGTGGGCGGGTTCACGCCGAGCATCGCGAGCTGGTCGAGGTCGGCCTCGGGCAGCGCGAAGAGCCGTGCCGCCGACGCCCGGGTGCGCGGGCGCCAGTTGCCGCGCGCGGCCAGCAGCGCGAGCACGCGGTCGCCCGCCTTCAGGTGCGCGACGCCCTCGCCGGTCTGCAGCACGCGCCCCACCGCCTCGCCGCCGGCCCACACCGGCAGCTTCGGCTGCACCGCGCCGTAGCGGCCCTCGAACTGAAGCAGGTCGGCGGGGTTGATCGACGAGCGCTCGAGCTCGAGCAGCACCTCACCGGGGCCGGGGGCGCCGGGCTCCTCGACGTCGACGAGTTCGGCGACCTCGTGCGCGGGGCCGAAGCGGGAGAAACGGACGGCTTTCATCGGGGGTGGGATCCTGGGTTCGGTTCGGTGGAGCGGAGGGTCGTGGCGGGTGGACGCGGTGCGAAGACCGCTCGGGGAGGGGTCAACGAAAGACGGTCTCGTGGCGGGTGGTCAGCGGCCCGATGCGCGCCTGCACGTCCGCGCTCACCGCCGCCTGCCGATCGGGCGCCACGCCCTCGACCGAGACGGTGATGAGGCTGCCGTGCACCGGATGCGCGCCGACCTCGATGCGCAACCCGGGCAGCGACAGGTCGGCGAGCATGCGCCCGACCACGCGCTGCGCCGCGTCCCAGCGCAGCGCGGGCTTGAAGACCTTGCCGACGCCGGTCAGCGGCATCGGGTCGATGACGTGGACGGCCACCGGCACCGCGGCCCGCTCGGGCGAGCGCTCGCGCACGAAGTCCACCAGCGCGTTCGCATCGGCCGACGCACTGGGCTTGAGCTGCACGTAGGCGACCGGCAGCTCGCCCGCATAGGTGTCGGGCTGCCCGACCATCGCCGCGAGCGCGACCGCCGGATGCGAGAACAGGATCTCCTCGATCGGCTGCGGGTCGATGTTGTGGCCGCCGCGGATGACCAGGTCCTTGGCGCGGCCGGTGATCCACAGGTAGCCGTCGGCGTCGAGCCGGCCGAGGTCGCCCGAGTTGACCCAGCCGGGTTCCACGAAGGCATCGCGGTTGTGCTTGTCGCTGCGGTAGCCGGAGAAGGCGCCGGGGCCGGCCATGGCCACCACGCCGATCTCGTCGGTCGCGCAGTCGCCCGCGGCGCGGCCCTGCGCGTCGAGCTTGACGATGCGCACGCGGCTGTACGGCACGGGGTGCCCGACCGAGCCCAGGCGGATCGGCCGGTCGGCGAACGCGATGGTGTGCACGCTCGAGGTCTCGGTCATGCCGTAGACCTCGAGCACCGGCCAGCCGAAGCGCTCGGTGAACGCGCGGCCGACCGCCACCGGGATCGCCGAGCCGCCGGCCGACACGCGCTTCACGCTCGAGACGTCGATGCCTTCCATCGGCGCGTTGAGCGCGGCGGTGAGCACCGTCGGCACGCCGGAGAAGGTGGCCGGCCGGTAGGTCTGCACGAGCTTCCAGACGTTGCGCTGCGCGGCCGCGCTGCGCCAGCCCGAGGCCGAGAGCACGGTGAGGCAGCCGCCCGCAGCCAGCCAGGCCAGGCCCTGCGTGAGCGCGCCGCCGACGTGGAAGAGCGGCAGCCCGAAGAGCACCGTCTCCTCGCGACCGATGCGCAGCATCAGCCCGCAGACCCAGGCCTGGTAGACCTGGTTGGCGTGGGTGTGGCGCACGAGCTTGGGCGTGCCGGTGGTGCCGCCGGTGTGGAAGTAGGCGGCGGTGTCCTCGGGCTCGATGCGCCGGCCGCTGACGAGCGCGTCCGGGCGCTGCACCGCGAGCAGCGCATCGAAGTCGTAGATCGGCGCCAGGCCGTCGGGCGAGGCCGGGATCGGCTGGCCCGCGGCCACCGGCCGCGCGGTCGCGACCGAGGCGCCGCCGACCACGACGATGGCCGCGAGCGAGGGCAGTTCGGCGCGGATGCGCTGCACCTTCTCCCAGATGTCGACGCCGGGCATCGGGCCGAGCGCGACCAGCACCCTGGTGTCGGCCGCGCGCAGGATCTCGACGAGCTGGTAGACCTCGAGCAGCGGGTTCACCGGATTGGCGATGCCCGCGGCCTCGGCGCCGTACAGCGTGAAGAACGCCTGCGGCACCAGGGGCAGCAGCAGGCTCGTCACGTCGTCGCGCCCGACGCCGATCGCGCCGAACGCGTTGGCCGCCTGCGTGACGCGGCCGAGGAACTGCGCGTGCCCGAAGACCACCGGCGCCTCGGACGGATCGGCGTTCGGCAGGAAGCGGATCGCCGGCGCATCGGGGTTCACGCTCGCCCCGATGCGCAGCGCGTCGTAGGTGCTGCGGGCGGCGATGCGGTCGGCGTACGGGGTCGCCTCGAAGGCGCGGACGGCCTCGGGGGTGGACAGGTCCGGCCAGTCGGGACCGATGATCCGGTCGAGCAGGTGGGGGCGGTTCACGGCGGGTCTCCTCGCGCGGCGCTCGATGCGCCGTCATCCTGGGCACGGATGCTCACCGGGCCGGGGGGCCCGAGTCAACCTGCGTACCATGGGGCCGCGGGCACGCCGCGGGATGGGGCCGCGGGCCTGCATCGTGCTGCGTCCGGGCCACCACCCGATCGGGAGAGACCGTCGATGAATGCGAGCGTGAACCGGAACCCGGGCGATCGAAGGCAGGCCGACCCGCGATCCGAGCCGCGCCCCGAGCCGTCGGACGACCGGCCGCTGGCCGAGCGCTTCGCCGGGGTGCGCGCCGCCACGCTCGCGCTGGCCGAGCCGCTGTCGGAGGCCGATGCCCAGGTGCAGTCGATGCCCGACGCGAGCCCGGCCAAGTGGCACCTCGCGCATGTGACCTGGTTCTTCGAGACCTTCGTGCTCGAGCGCTTCGAACCCGGCTTCGCGCCGTTCCATCCCGCCTACCGGGTGCTCTACAACAGCTACTACGAAGGGGTCGGCGCGCGCCATCCGCGGCCCGAGCGCGGGCTGGTGACGCGGCCCTCGCTCGCCGAGGTGCGTGCCTGGCGCGCCGACGTCGACGCGCGCATCGCGGCGCTGCTGCGCGACCCGCCGCCGGACGCGGCGGCGCTCGTCGAGCTCGGCCTGCAGCACGAGCAGCAGCACCAGGAGCTGCTGCTGACCGATCTGCTGCACGCGTTCTCGTGCAATCCGCTGGCGCCGGCGTATCGCGAGCCGGACGCGGTGTCGGGTCGCCGCGGCATCGGCGGGCTCGGCGTGGTCCGCACCGCAGGCGCGGCTGGCACGGAGGGCGCCGCTCGCCCCGCCGGCGCCGCGCGCTGGCTGCCGTTCGAAGGCGGCGTGGTCGAGATCGGCCATGCGCTCCACGAGCGCGCCGGCTTCGCGTTCGACAACGAGTCGCCCCGGCACCGCGTGTTCCTGCGGCCGTATGCGCTCGCCGACCGTCCGGTCACGCAGCGCGAGTGGCTCGCCTTCGTCGAGGACGGCGGCTACCGCGATGCGCGCTGGTGGCAGTCGGCGGGGCTCGATGCGGCGCGCACCCGCGGCTGGGAGGCGCCGATGCACTGGCGGCGCGGCGAGGCGGGCTGGTCGGTGTTCACGCTGCGCGGCGAGATGCCACTGGAGCCGGATGCGCCGGTCTCGCATCTGAGCTGGTACGAGGCCGACGCCTATGCGCGCTGGCTGGGGGCGCAGTGCCCGGATGAGCCGCCGCCGCGCCTGCCGCTGGAGAGCGAGTGGGAGCATGGCGTCGCGCTGCAGGGGCCGGCTGCGATCACGGCCGGGCGCTTCGCCGAGGGCGGCGCGCTGCGGCCGCTGCCGGCGCCCGAGGGCGAGGGCCTGCTGCAGGCCTTCGGCGACGTCTGGCAGTGGACGCGCAGCGACTACGCGCCCTATCCGGGCTTCCGGCCCTGGGCCGGCGCGGTCGGCGAGTACAACGCGAAGTTCATGTCCGGCCAGTACGTGCTGCGCGGCGCGTCGTGCGTGACGCCGCGCACGCATGCCCGGCTCACCTACCGGAACTTCTTCCCGCCGGACGCGCGCTGGCAGTTCAGCGGCCTGCGGCTGGCGCGCGACCTGGACTGAGCGACGCCGCCGCCGCGCGCTCGAGCGCCTCGCGGTGCGCGGGGTCCGCGATCGCGATCAGCGCGCGGGCCCGCTCGACGAGCGACAGCCCGCGCAGGCGCGCCGCGCCGAACTCGGTGACCACGTGGTCGATGTCGCTGCGCGGCGTGGTGACCGGCCCGCTCAGGCTCGCCACGATCCGTGATCGCCGCGTCTCGCCCTGGGTCGCCGGCAGCGCGATCACCGACACCCCGCCCTCCGAGAGCCGCGTGCCGCGCACGAACTCGACCTGCCCGCCGATCGTGCCGATGTAGCGCCCGTTGTGGGCCTCGGCGTTGACCTGCCCCGAGAGGTCGACCTCGAGCGCGGAGTTGATCGAGAACAGGCGCTTGACGCGGGCCAGCACCAGCGCGCCGTGCGTGTACGACGGGCGGCGAACCGCCACGCGCGCATTCTCGTGCGCGAAGCGAAAGAGCCGCTCGGTGCCGAGCAGCATCCCGGTCACCGCGCAGCCCGCGTCGATGCCCTTGTGCGCATCGTCGATGGCGCCGCATTCGATCAGGTCGACCACGCGGTCGCTCATCATCCCCGA
>JAPLQE010000009.1 GCA_026399835.1 Burkholderiales bacterium
ACCTTCGCCTTCAGATCCTCGCCGTGTTGCCGCCGTACCTGACGCCGTGCACTTTCCATGGTGTCCACTTCCTCCGTAAGTGGACACCATGCTCAGACGCCATCCTCAGCGCGGCAAGATGACTTCCCCGGTTGCTTACTGATCATCCGCAGCAGTCAGCGGATGTTGAAGCCGGCCGCGCACAGCACCGCATGCAACTTGTCGCCGAGCACGCCCTTCAGATGGCAGCGCCCCATCCGATGATCGCTCTTTAGGTGTCCGATCACCGGTTCGATCGCATGGCGGCGCTTGAGCGTTCTGACCTCGAGCTCGCTGAGCCGCGTCTTCTTGCCTCGATGCCTGTAGATGTGCAGTCTGTTCCTTGTCGGTGTTGTCACTGCGCGCTGCCACAGCCGGTCGGAACTGATTCGGAATTCACTTCGCATCGTTGACCGAAAGGGGAGTCCCTGTAGAGGGGTTAGGCATCAGACGGCGACGCGAAGCGCGAGTGCTTCTTGTGCCAACGTGTTGATACTCTTGCCCTCTGCCTGTGCGGCAATCGCCAACCTCTCGTGTAGTTCAGGGGGAATCCGAAGGTTGAACTTACCCGAGTAGTTGCGGCGAGGTTCGACACCTTTTTCCTTGCAGACATCCAGGAACACCGTCAGGGACTTCTTGAACTCTGTCCGAAGCTCCTTGGGCGTCTTGCCATAGAAATCTGCCCCGCCGGTGAGGCCAAGAATCTCACCCCTGAACATGTCGATCTCGGGGTCGTACTCAATCTTGGCGTTGTATCCGTCTACCGTCATCACGTTCATGGCTTCACTCCATGTTGTTCAAGCCACTTCCTCACAGAGACCAAGATGCGCTTTCTGATGCCTAACGTTCGAGCTAAGCGGGCGACAACGGCAGGACGCCAGGCCCAGGCTGGCGAAACCGGGCTGCCATGAGTTCTCCGGAATGAGCGTCGCGGACCCGCGCCTGCACGGGCTGCGCGTCGCCCCGGATCTCGCCTGCAGTGCCGCCAGCCGCTTCGCCAGCCGCCGGACCCCGAGCAGCCGGCCCCTGCGGCACCACCGCCGGAGCGGCGAGCCGACGCGTGCGTGCGTGTCTCGCGCGCATGACCCCGCGCAGGCTCAGCCGCCCGCGACCTTCACCGACTCGACGCTGAAGCCGGCGATGCGCTTGTAGTCGTCCGAGATCCGCCGCAGTTCGTCCTCGGAGATCACGTCGGAGAGCCGCTCGAACGGCCGCCCGTCGGTGAGCGCATCGACCTTCATCAGGATGTAGTCGGGCGGCACGCTGCGGTTGGTCTCGACGATCCGCGAGGTCGCGGGCCGGCGCTGCGCCTCGTAGGCCTCGAGCGCCCCGCATGCATCGCCCGGTCCCGCCAGAGCGAGCTGTTCCGCCAGCACGCGAGCATCGATCAGCGCCTGCGCCGAGCCGTTGCTGCCACGGGGGTACATCGGATGCGCGGCATCACCGAGCAGCGTCACGCGGCCGTAGGTCCAGCGATCGGCGGGATCACGGTCGACCATCGGGTACTCGATGACCCGGTCGGCGTCGCGGATCAGCGCCGGCACGTCGAGCCAGTCGAACGACCAGTCGGCGAACACCGGCGCGAACGACTCGAGCCGTGCCGGCCGGTTCCAGTCGTTCATCCGGGCCTGCGGATCACGCAGCTCGGCCACCCAGTTCACCAGCTGCAGCCCGTTGGCGTCGACGTCGTCGACGATCGGATAGATGACCATCTTGCCGGTATCGATCGTGCCGATCCGGAAGTAGGTCTTGCCATCGAGGATCGGCGGGCGTCGGGTCACGCCACGCCAGGTGTTGATGCCGGCGAACGCGAGCGTGTCCTGGGGCCGCAGCCGCGCCCGGATCGCCGATCCGACGCCGTCGCAGGCGACCACCACGTCGGTGCGCACCGCCTCGAGCGGTGCGTCCGGTCCCGAGCCGGCGAGGTGCAGCGTCGCCCCCGCAGCGTCCTGAGACACGTCCACCGCGCGGCGATCGAGGTGCACCCGGGCCGGACCCAGTCGCGCGAGCACCGCGCGCCACATCGCGCCGTGCAGCCGACCGCGATGGATCCCGATCTCGGGCAGTGCGTAGCCGGCGTGCCGGCCGCGCGGCTCGCGATAGACGATCTGCCCCCAGCGGTTCGCGAACACGCTTTCGCGGTTCTCGATGCCGAGCGCCTCGATCTCGGCCTGCAGGCCGAGTGCCGCGAGTTCACGCATCGCGTGCGGCAGCAGCGTGATGCCGACGCCGAGCTCGCGCATCTCGGGCGCGGCCTCGAAGACGTCGCAGTCGATCCCGCGGGCGTGCAATGACAGCGCCAGCGCCAGCCCCCCGATGCCACCGCCCGCGATCGCGACCTTCATTCGGCGGTGATCCGGCGGGCCTCGATCAACGTCGCCCAGCGCTGCGCATCGCGCTCGACGAGCTGGCGGAACGCCTCGGGCGTGCTGCCGGCCGGATCCATCCCCTGGGTCTGGAACGCGGTGCGGACCTCGGGCAGCGCGAGGATGTCCTGCAGTTCGCGGTTGTAGCGGGCGACCAGATCGCTCGGGGTGCCCGCGGGTGCGAAGACGCCGTACCACATGTCGACGTTGATGCGGCCGACACCGGCCTCCTCGAGCGTGGGCAGCGTGGGCAGCAGGGCGTGGCGGCTGCCGCTGCCGATCGCGAGCGCATTCAGACGGCCGGAGCGCACGTGCGGCAGGCCCACGTGGATCGGCAGGAACATCGCCTCGATCTGACCCGACAGCAGGTCGGTCACCGCCTGCGCGGTGCCGCTGTACGGGATGTGCGTGATGAAGAGTCCGGTCTGGGCCTTGAACAATTCCATCGACAGGTGGTGCGGTGTGCCCACGCCCGGGGACGCGTAATTCAGCCGGCCGGGCTTCGCCTTCGCGGCGGCCACCAGGTCGGCGACGCTCCGATATCCGGTGGCGGCCGAAGCGACCAGCAGCAACTGGCCCCAGCTGGTCTGCGACACCGGGAGCAGATCCCGCACCGGATCGAACGGCAGCTTCGGATACAGGCCGCGGTTCATCACCAGCGTGTTCACGCTCACCAGCAGCGTCTGGCCGTCGGGCTTCGCGCGTACTACCGACTCGGTGCCGATATTGCCCGATGCGCCCGCTCGATTCTCGACGATCACCGGACGGCCCAGTCGCTCCGACAGGCGCGGGCCGACGGTCCGCGCGATCAGGTCGATGCCGGTGCCGGGCGTGAACGGCACGACGAGGCGCAGCGGGGCGGGGGACTGCGCTCGGACGAAGGAGGGCAGCGCGACGAGGGCGCCGAGCAGCGCTCGACGCAGCGAACGGAACTTGTTCATGGCTTGATTATGCAGAAGGTTCCGGGCGCGGCCCGTAGAACCCGGCCCGGTCGACGCAACACGCAAAGAAGACCCCCGACCGGCTCGCGCGGGACGGGGGCTCGCCGGACCGGTGCGCGCTGCGCACCGGTCGGGGATCACCAAGAGCAACAAGAACGTCGCCGCCGATGCCGAGGCGATCACCGGGCGCATCCCTGAACTCATCGAGGATGCCAGCATCGATTCAGGGGATAGGAATCTCCTGAGCTCACCATGTGACCCGACCTCCACGCTGCCGACCAGGCGCTCGCGCCCCGGGCGCACGAGCACGGCCCTCAGCCGGTCAAGCATGGCGCAACCCGTCTGGTAGGAACCGACTTCGAGGGTGCGCTTCAGACTCGACGCGGCGATTCCGTCCTTTCTTCGCGTTCGCAGCGCGTTCAGCGAGCCGGCTCGGCGAAGAACTCCAGCAGCGCGCGCGACACGAACTCCGGCTGCTCCTCGGTCACCCAGTGCCCGCTGTCGGGTACCAGGCCGCCGCGGACGTCCTCGGCCACGCGCTGCAGCGACTGCAGCGTCTCCAGGCCGCGCCCGAAGCTGCGGTCGCCGCCGAGTGCGAGCACCGGCATCTTCAGCCTGCCGTGCCGCTCGAGCCACGCACGGTTGTCGTCGGCGTCCTGGGGCAGCGCCCGGTAGTAGCCGAACATCGCGCGCATCGCACCGGCACTGCGGTAGCAGCGCAGGTACTCGTCGCGGTCTGCACGCGGGATGCAGGTCGGCAGGTAGCCGTAGTGCTCGAACAGCCAGTCGAGGATCAGGTGTTCGCGCTCGTGGAACAGCGCCTCGGGCAGGTCGAGCGTGCGGAACAGCGCGTGGTGCCAGCGCCGGCCGCCCTGCGAGAAATCGTGTCCGTCGCCCGGGATCGCGACATCGAGGATCGCGAGCCGGCGCACGGCGTCGGGGTGGGCACAGGCGAGCGCGAAGGCGGTCGGGCCGCCCCAGTCGTGACCGACGAGGAAGAAGCGATCGATCCCCAGATGCTTGTGTAAGAGCCGCCAGACGTCGGCCGCGACGGTCTTCTTGTCGTAGCCGCCGGGCGGCCGCGAGGTGTCGCCGAGTCCGCGCAGGTCGGGCGCGATCACCCGGTAGCGCGGCGCGAGCCGAGGGATCACGTGCCGCCACTCGTGCGACGTCTGCGGAACGCCGTGCAGCAGCACGACGACGTCTTCGGCGTCGCCGACGTCGCGGTAGTGCACCAGCATGTCGCCGAGGTCGGCGTAGCGTCCGGTCGGTGAATCCACGAGGCGTCTCCTGAGGTCTCGAGGGCCGGCGGGTCGTCCCGCGGGCGCCGGGCGTGTCAGCGATACGCGCCCTTGGCCGCGCTGTCCTCGCCGTGCAGCTGCCGCACGGAGGTGGGGATGTAGCGGATGGCGAAACCGATCCGCCGGTTGTCCGACACGTTGGGCGGCGAGCCATGCACGATGCGCACGTGGTGCAGCGACATCTCGCCCGGACTCAGGTCCAGCCTCACGGCCGTGCTCTCGTCGATGTCGACAGCGACCTCCTGCCCGCGGGTCAGCAGGTTGTTGTCGTCGAAGGAGTCGCGATGCGGCACCTGATCCATCCGGTGCGTACCCGGGATCACCGACATCGCACCGCTCGCCGCGTTGCTCTCGCTGAACGCCACCCAGGCGGTGACGACGTCGGGCGAGGACAAGCCCCAGTAGGTCGAGTCCTGGTGCCACGACACGAACGCCGGGGTGCGCGCCTCCTTGATGAAGAAGTTCGTGTTCCAGCAGAGCAGATCGGGGCCGTACAGGTCCTCGATCGCATCGACGATGGGCTGCAGGTGCACCACGTCGGACAGGAACTTGAACAGCAGATGCGACTTGTGGCGCTGGTCGCCGCGCAGGACGGCGCCCTGCCCGCGCTCGAAGCTCTCGATCCTGTCACGGATCTCGAGGGCCTGCGCCTCGCTCATCACGCGCACGCGCGGCACGAAGCCGTCGCGCTCGAACTGATCGATCTGCGTCTGGGAGAGCATCTCGGGCATGTTCCGTTTCCTGTTCCAGTTTACCTGTGCATCGTCGAGGGCAGCCAGAGGGCGATCTGCGGAAACGCGATCAGCAGGCCGAGCGCGACGATCTGCGGTCCGAGGCAGGACCAGGTCGATCTGAAGAGTTTGGGGCCTGGCCGGCCGGCTGCGACAGGGCCGGCGCCGATTCGTGCACACTTCGGGTTCCAACGTGCCGTCGGAAGGAGGAGATCGATGAATACGGTCAAGAGTGCGCTGGCTCAAAAGGGCGGCACGTTGATCCACGTCCGCTCCAGTGACATGGTCGTCGAGGCCCTGCTCAAGATGCGTGACAACCGCGTCCGTTCGGTGCTGGTCATCGACGACAACGTGCTGGCGGGCATCGTGACCCAGGGTGACTGCGCCATCAGGGTGCTGCTGCCGGGACTCGACGCGAAGCAGACGCCGGTGAGCCAGGTGATGACGCGCGACCCGGTCACGGTCAAGCCGGCAGACCCGCTGGAGGGTTGCATGACCATGATGGCCTCGCGAGGCTTCCGGCACCTGCCCGTGCTCCACGCCGGCAAGGTCGTGGGCGTGATCTCGATCGGCGACGTCGTGAAGGACGTCATCCGGGACCTGGAGCTCAACGTGGGCGATCTGACGCGCTACATCATGACCGACGGCCCCGGGGGCTGATCGACGAGCGCGGGGCGGCGAGGTCGTCGAACGCGACGTCCCGCGGATCCGACTTCGTGCCCATGCCGGCCGCGATGTCCGCGAGGCAGCGGTGCTCGGCAGGGTTGACGTGGGCGACCGTCCTGCTACCGGGTGCGCCGGCGGGGACAGGAATTTCAAGCGCCCTCGCGAGGCTGGCCGCTGTGGCAGCAAGCGCCATGGGCAGGGGGGCCGCACGAGGCGAAGGCGCCCTGTCGGATGCACGCCGGTGTGAACGCAGCCGGGCTGCGAGCGGCGGCGGGTCGCGATCCTGGCCTGGATTCGGGGCTCGGGCAACTCCAGCGGGCTCAGGCACCCGCACCGCCGCAACCGGCACCGCCCCCACGCAGGCATCGGCGATGTGCCGCCGATGCCCTGACTCGGGCCCGCGTCGGGGCCGCGTCGGGGCCGCCTTCGGACGTTGAACGGGGGTTCGGTCGGTTCGCATCGGAATGGGAGGGCTCGAGCAGTCGGGGCATCCGACTCGGGCGGACACCGACTTCAGGCTGCCACCGATGCGTTGTCGGAGATACCTCGGGGCGACCCGGGGTAGCGGATCCGCGTCGTCTCAGGGCCTGGCGCGAGCGGGCGGCGCATCGGGCAGGAACAGGCCCGGGCCGCCGACCGCGACCCGGACGCCGGTGTGGAGCCAGCGGCCCGGACCGGCACCCGGACCGGACGCGTGCAGCGACGGATTCAGTGCGGCCAGCCGGTCGGGCGTGACGAAGCGCAGCTCCTTGTAGGCGGGCATGCTCCGGCCGATCGCGTGGAGCCGGTTCGCAAGGGTCTGCGCGGTCCAGCGCACCCCCTCGGGGACCTGCACGTAGACCCCGGCCGATCGGTCGCGCGGTGTCGGCCGGTCCCAGTGGGGCAGCACCGATTCGGAGGCCAGGGTCAGGCCGTGGCGCCGCCGGATGTCGGCGAACTGACCGTCGATCTCGCTGCGCTCCGCGGTCTTTCGGCCGTTGACGATGCGCCAGTCGAGCGGCGCGGTGCCGACGCTCTGCGGCAGATGCGTGTTCGTGGACTTGTAGAGCGTCGCGCCGCCCTCGAGTTGCATCGGCGCGGTCGCGTAGACCCCCCGGTTGGCCTTGAACAGGTTGGCGAGGCCGGCCTTCAGGTGCGTCTGCAACCACCCGTAGAGGGTGAGGACGGATTGGTTGATGTCGTAGGTACGGCCGTCGGGCCGCACGAAGCGCTCGGTCTGGTCGTACACGCCGAACTGCACCTCGTGCCGGGTCGCGATCGCCCGAGCGTTCACGCTGGTGCGGTCCCAGAAGCGCAACAGATTCGGCACGTTCAGGTACACCTGCGACCAGTTGCGCGAATCCTGCGTGCTGCGGAAGATCAGCTTCGCATCCACCAGTCCGGGCGTCGTCTGGGGCCGCTGTCGCAGGGCCGCCTGCCAGCGGGCCGCTTCGGGGTCGCCGGGATAGAAGCCGGCCGGATGAAGCGTCGAGCGCTGCAGCGCCTGATCCTGGCCGTGCAGGTGGTAGCCGGGCAGCGCGCTGTTGAACGGCAGGAACCCGAGCAGCGGTTGCAGGGTCACGCCGAACAGGGACCCTGGCGCGCGCGACGCCCCCCTGGGCCCGAGGTCGACGACCACGTTGGAGACGAGGGTCGCCACGTGTGTCGGATCGAGCCGATCGTTGCGCGTCGTCCACGAGAGGCCGTAATCGGTTCGTCGCACGGTATGCGGCGGCGGTTCGGGTCCGCGCATCCGGTTCGGTCGGTCGGGCGAGGCGCCGTGGCGCAGGAACGGGGCGGGCGGCAGCGGCGGGACTTCGGGCCGGCCGTCGGACGCATCCGGCCGGCCGGGTCGCGGGCCCGAAGGCTTGGAAGCCGCTTTCGCGCCGGGCGCCTGCCACGGCGCGCCCGCGGCGGCGACGCTCGGCCGCGCCTTCGCCGCTGCCGCCGCGAGGGCGATCGTCCGCGGGGCGTGCCGGCTCGCGCCGTTCGTCTTCAGGATCTTCCTCCGGCCCGGAAGCTCGGGCGCCGCAGTATCGCCGATGTGTCGAGGCGCTCCCACCTGGGGCCGACCCCAGGGATCGAGCCGATCATCGTCACGAGGGATCCGAGCCGATCCCGGTGGCAGGCCCGCCGGCCTCGCGCACCCGCGCGATCAGCTCGGCCGCATCGATGGTAGAGCTGGAGTTGACGACGCCGTGGCGGGATGGAATGACGCATGTGTTGCCGGGCCCGCTCGGGGGCTCCTGCGTGGCCGTGGACGTGTCGGTCGATCCGATCGGCCGGGACCTCCGGCACGGCCGCCGTGGCGATCTGTCGGTTGCTCTTCCAGTGCCTGTCCAGAAAGGCGACCAGTTGCTCCTGCGGATCGACCCTCACGCCACGATAGTCGGCGGTCGTGATCCCCGGCGGGCGTACGGGCGGCATCGGATGCCATCGGCGTGCTCGTGGCACATCCCGTCATTGCGGTCAGACAGGAGAAGCCGATCACTGCGGCCCGGCATCGAAGGGCGCGAGAGGGTGTCATCGCGTGGACGGTCGAGGGCGTGTGCAGTGCCTCTCCCTACTTCGAGGCGTGTCACCTTCAGGCGTCGGCAGCCATGCCCTGCGACCCGACAGCGCCTCCTGCGGAGCCGGGCCGCCCGTGCCCGGCTCGGCCTGCGCCCGGACCCGTCAAGGCTGCGGTGACAGGCGCAGGATCGCCGATTCGATCTCCCCGCGGACGCGCTCGAGCTCCTCCGTGGCGGCCCGGTACTCGCCGATGGCCTTCAGGATCTCGACCTCCGAAGCGTTCGCTGGGATTCCGTTCGAGAGAAGCGTCGGATGCGCGAGCGCATACCGCGCGAGTGCCGGGGCGCGCTTAGCTGCGACCTCGAACCGGGTCACGGCGCGCACGAGGTTCTCCTTCAGCCCGACCGCATGCTTGTTCATCAAGAAGCTGATGATCCAGGGCCCCAGCTTGCCGAGCTCTCCGGGGCCCGCCTTCCACGCGTTGGCGTTCTTGGCCTGCTGGAGCGCACGATCCAGCTTCACGACCCGCAGGATGTCCCGTTCACTGACCGCCGGTGCGCCGACCGTACCCTGCTCCCGCGCGATGCGCAGCAGGACTTCGGCCACGTTGCGCCGTTCCTGGCGAGTCGGCGGCGCCTTCGACGTCGTATCGACGCGTCGGGGGGCCAGGAGCACGGTGGGATCGGGCGCCGCCTCGGTCGGTGCCTGGGCCAAGAGTCGTGGCATCGCGCCAATGGTGTAAGTGGCCATGTCGATCGGCGCGATTGCACGCCCTGATGTGGAATTGGCGAGATGGTGTCATTGCAGCGCCGAGGGCGACAGTGGGGCTGACCCTAGGGCCGATGGGTCGGCTCGGCGAAGGGCCCGCCCGGTCACTTGATGAGCGGATAGGAATTTCAACCGCCCAAACAATGCCCGGGAGGGTCGGGGCTCCCGCCGAATGCACCGCTTCGCGGCCCTGCCGCAGCCGCTGCGGGGCGTCATGGGGCTGCACGCCCGAGCGCTCGACGCGGCGCCCGGTGGCGGGTCCGCGTCGCGTCCCGATGGCGCGCTGCCTCGCGTGACGCACGTGCCGCTGCCCCCGATGACCGACCCCTCGCAGGTCGCGAGCGACGGCTTCCACCACGGGCCGGGCGCGTACGTCGTCTGGGCCGAGGCGCTCGCGCCTCACGTGCTCGGTCGCCACCGGTGATCGCCGCGGGCCCTCCTCAGACCCCGTGTCCGCGGCCCGCCGTCGCCTCCTCGACCGACACGATCCGCCGAGTGCGCACGTCCCAGAGGATGCAGCGCAGCGCCGCCGGCACCTCGCGGAGCGTCAGCCGGCGCACCTCGGTGAAGTGCTCGGCGCACTCCGAGTGGCAGCGCGCGAGGCGGTGGTTGGGGATGGCGGCCGACAGGTGGTGCACGTGGTGGTACGCGATGTCGGCGGTGACCCAGTTCAGCCACGCGGGCAGCACCAGCATGCTGGTGCCGTGCAGGACCGCGTCGTCCGGATCCCAGCCGGCGGTCTCGCTCGCGTACGAGTGCTCGAAGTTGTGCTGGACGGTGAACAGCACGATCGCGGCGCCGCCGGCGAGCGCGGTCGCGGCGAGGTGGATGCCGAGGAAGGTGGCCGGCCCGATCGCCCAGGACATCGCCGCCCAGGTCGAGAGCACCGCGACGTTGTTCCACGTCATGTGCCGGAACTCCTTCGGCGAGCTCCAGGCGGTCGTCCGGAAGCGCGCGCGCAGCGTCGCGAGCGGCACCCCGGGCTCGTCGATCCGGCCGCGCACCAGGTGCGCGACCAGCCGCGCGGTGCCCTTCAGCCAGTTCACGCGCGGATTGACCGCCAGGTACATCAGCCCCGCGAGCGGCGCGTTCGCGATGTGCCGGGTGAGCCGGTAGCGGCGACGCCCGCGCTCGCAGAGCGCGAAGTACGCGTCGATCGTGGTGACCCCCAGGGGACCGCCGTAGCGCGACCAGTCGCCGTTGGTCGCGTGGTGGTGGGCGTGGTGCCGCGACCAGACGTACTGGGGCATGCCGGCGATCACGCCCAGCGCGAAGCCGACCCCGCCGTTGAGCGCCGTGCTCGCGAACAGGCTGCGGTGCCCGCAGTCGTGCATCAGGACGAAGACGCGCAGCATCAGCAGGGCGATCGCCACGGTCGCGAAGAGCGCGACCCAGGGATTCCCGCCCGCGCCGGCGACGACGATCCAGGCGAGCGCGAGCGGCACGAGCGTCGTCGCGACCTGCGCGAGCCCCGTGGCGTTGCAGGCGAGCGCGTACCGCTGGACGGCGGCGCGGCGCAGGGCTTTAGGACAGGCGCGCCCGGTCTGTGTCCGTGCGTCGGGCGGCGCGGCATCGGCGCGCATGGATCGGGGTCTCCGCTGTCGGCAACCCGCAGGTGCGCCGATTTCCGGCACGGATCGGCCGGATCGGACGAGAATATGGCCCAGCTTGGCCTTCATGGCGAGCGCCGACCCGCGGGCGGGAAGGGGGTTTCCATCGATGGCGCCGCGGCCAAGCAGATCGAGGGGATAGGAATTTCCTATCCGCCTCCCTTCTTCATCAGGGGGGCTTGCCCGGCCACAGCACCTTCAGTTGGCCGAACGCGGGCCCGATGACTGTGCTGGCGATGGGTGCGACCAGCGCGCCCACGGCAAGGCCAAGCACTGCATCGATGGCGGCCCGCACCACCCAGGCGACCAGACCCGGGGCCAGCGGCGTGGCTGCACGGGCAGCGTCCGTGAGGCCTTGAACCCACAGCTCCGGCGCCTTGAGCCCCAATTCATGGGCGCCATGGATGACGATGTGGCCGCCAACCCAGAGCATCGCCACCATGCCCACGGTGCTGAGCACCTTCAGAAACACCGGCATGCCCAGCACGATGCCGCGGCCCACGGCCCGCACGGCCCCATTGCCCGTTCGGGCCAACACGGCGCCGAAATCGTCAGCCTTCACGATGAGTGCAACCGCGCCGTAAACCCCGACCGTCATGCCCAGGCCCACCAACCCCAGCACCACCGCCTGCATCCACAGGGCCAAGCCGGTGAGCGTGGCCAAGGTGATCGCCATGATCTCGGCCGACAGGATGAAATCGGTGCGGATGGCGCTGCCGACGCGTTCGTTTTCCAGGTCCTGAGGCGCCTTGACTTCGTCGCTGTCGGACAAGCCATCGCCATCGGCATCGGCCGCAGCGCCCTGCCGGCCCTGGCCCAGCAGGTCAGCCACCTTGTGCCAGCCCTCGAGGCACAGAAACGCACCACCCAGCATCAGCAGCGGCGTGATCG
Source organism: Burkholderiales bacterium (assembly GCA_026399835.1). Lineage (GTDB taxonomy): Bacteria > Pseudomonadota > Gammaproteobacteria > Burkholderiales > Burkholderiaceae_E > UBA4615. The sequence continues at coordinate 11,783 of JAPLQE010000009.1, forward strand.
CCCAGGGCGCAAGGAAGCCCAGCAGCAACGCGCCCGGCAGCAGAAAGAGCAGCTTGTTCTTCAGCGACCCGGCGGCGATCTTGCCGATGATGGGCAGTTCGCGGTCGGCAGCGAACCCCACCACATAACGCGGCGTGACCGCTGCGTCGTCGATGACGATGCCGGCGGCTTTCGACGCCGCCTTCGAACCTGCCTTGGCCGCCTGTGCAGCGGCATCGTCCAGCGAGGCCGCTGCCAGTTTGGCGAGGGCGGCCACATCGTCCAACAGTGCAATCAGGCCCGAGCTCACGGTGGCGTTCCTGAAGTCGACAAGCCGGCATCATCGCCCATAAGGACGCCTTGCCGGAACGGGCGGTGCTGGCGAGGGGATAGGCCTACCTGGCCTGGGTTCGGGGCTCGGGCCTGACGGCGGACGCGGCGCACAGCAGTCGTCCCGGCTGCAGCGCTGGCGCGCCAGCCCAGGGCGCGCGCCGCCGATGGCGCGTGCTTCCCAGCCGGCGGTTCGTCTCGGCGTCGCGGGCGAGGCCGGTGCCCGCGGCGTCCAGCACCAGGTCCTGCCACGAGAAGCCGTACTTGCCGCCGCGCGCCTGGCCATCGAGCAGCTCGATGCGATGCCGCCCGAATAGGTATCGGCGCCGAACCAGCCTACCGGGCATCTCCGACCCGGTCGGGGGCTGCCGGTGGCGTCGGCACGGCCATCGGTCGGACCCCGCCGGTGGCAGGATAGAATCGCTTCCCGTGGCCGCGCCAGTGCGCCCGGTACCACAGCGCCTCGCGGCCGGACCGCAGGCCGCGATCCAGGAGACGACGATGGACGAGCCCGTGCCCGAAGGCACCTACCTGCCGAAGGCCGCGACGGTCTCGCAGCGCATCCGGGAGCGGGTGCAGCGCGCCGGTCGCCGCTTCCATGCGAACGACAACATCGCCGAGTTCATCGACGGCCCCGAGGAGCTGGCTGCGCTCGAGGAAGAGGTCGCCGGTCACATCGAGGCGATGCTGCAGAGCCTGGTCATCGACACCGAGCACGACCACAACAGCGAAGGCACGGCGCGGCGCGTGGCGCGCATGTACCTCGACGAGGTGTTCAAGGGGCGCTACGTGCCGATGCCCCGCGTCACCGAGTTCCCCAATGCCGAGCGCCTGAACGAGCTGATGATCATCGGGCCGATGACGGTCCGCAGCGCCTGTTCGCACCACCTCGTGCCCATCCTCGGCAAGCTGTGGATCGGCGTGCTGCCGACCGCCGGCTCGCGGCTGATCGGCCTGTCCAAGTACGCGCGGATCGCCGACTGGATGATGAGCCGCCCGCAGATCCAGGAGGAGGCGGTGATCCAGCTCGCCGACCTGCTCGAGGCGCGCCTGCAGCCGGCGGGCCTGGCGCTGGTGCTCGAGGCCGACCACTTCTGCATGCAGTGGCGCGGCGTGAAGGACGCCGAGCCGCACATGACCAACAGCGTGATGCGGGGCGCGTTCCTCGAGAACTCGTCGCTGCGCCGCGAGTTCCTGCAGCTGATGCGGCCCTGATCCGGCCCTGACGGAATCCGGGCGCGGCCCGCAGGGCGCCCGGCTTTGCTAGAATGCTCGCCTGCCGCGGGTGTAGTTCAATGGTAGAACGGCGGCTTCCCAAGCCTCAGACACGAGTTCGATCCTCGTCACCCGCTCCAGTGCCTGCGCCGTCCCAGACTGCGCAATTCGCTCCCGCACCGCTGCCTCGCCTGCACGAGGACTCGCGGATCCTCGTCGTCGACAAGCCCCCCGGTCTGCTCGTGCACCGCACGGCGCTCGACGCCCACGAGCACGACTCGGTCGTCGACCGGCTCGAGCGCGAGACCGGCTGCCGTCCGTGGCCGGTCCACCGCCTCGACAAGGGCACCTCGGGCGTGCTGGTGCTGGCGCTCGATGCCGAGGCCGCGCGCATGCTCGGCGCGGCCTTCGAGGCGGGCGGCGTCGCCAAGCGCTACCTCGCCCTGGTGCGCGGCTGGCCGGCGGACGAGGGCCGCATCGACCATCCGCTGGCCCGCGACCCGGAGCGCCCGTCAGCCGGTCAGCCCATGCGATCCGCGGTCACGCGCTTCGCGGTGCGGCGGCGCTTCGACTGGCCGTTCGCGGTCGACGCGCGTCATCCGAGCGCGCGCTACGCGCTGATCGAGGCGGTCCCCGAGACCGGGCGACGCCATCAGATCCGCCGGCACCTCAAGCACATCGGTCATCCGCTGATCGGCGATGCGACCCACGGCAAGGGGCCGCACAACCGTGCGGTGGCGGCCTGGCTTGGGGTGGCGCGGCTGTGGCTGCATGCGGCGCGGATCGAGCTGCCGCATCCCGACGACGGCCGTGCGCTGCGTGTGGATGCACCGCCGGGGGACGCGTGGGTGCGGCTGCTCGGCGGCGTCGAGCGGGACGGTCCGGGGACGAGCGAGACCGACCTCGAGCGCGGTACGATGCGCCGGACGTGCGTCGGACCGGTGTCCGGCGGCGATGCGCCGGAGGCGCCATGCTGAATCCCTGGGCCGTTCCGCTGATGATGTCGAGCGCGAACGTGATCGCGATGCGCACGTGGATGATGATCCCCGCCGGCGGTCGGAGCAGCGACTGGCAGCGCCGCGAGGCGCAGCGCATGGTGGGCGAGAAGGTCGATGCGGTCCGCGAGTCGCAGGCCGAGGCGGTGTCGCTGGCGATGAGGATGTGGTTCACGCCCTGGGCGGTGTGGGGCCCGATGACGGGCCCGGACCTGCATCGGGCTGTGGCGGCGGCGACCGACCCGATCGTCGCGCCCTTCACGCGACGGGCCGATGCCAACGTGCGACGGCTCCAGGCGCGCGCGATGGCGCCGCTGCTCGCCCCGGCGATGACGCTCGCCGCGCTCGCCGCACCGCCCAAGCGGGCACGCCGCCGCGCGAAGTGAGCGCGGCGGCTCAGCCTGCCTCGGGCGCGGAAGGGTAAGCGCGCCAGAGCTGCGAGTCGTCCAGGCCGCCCTGGCCCCGGCCCGACAGCGACAGGAACTGCTGCATCGCAGCCGCGGCCATCGGCAGCGGGAACTTCAGGTCCCGTCCGGTGTCGAGCACCAGCCCCAGGTCCTTCACGAAGATGTCGACCGCGCTCTTGGTCGGCGGCGCCTCCTCGAGCGCGCGCGGGCCGCGGTCGTTCATCATCCAGCTCATCGCCGCGCTGTTGCCGTAGACCTCGAGCAGCTTCTCCGGGTCGAGGTGGGCACGACGGCCGAGTGCGAGCGCCTCGCCGAGCACCGCGAGATGCACGCCGCACAGCAGCTGGTTGATCGTCTTGACGGTGGAGCCCGCACCGAGCGCGTCGCCGAAGTCGTAGACGAAGCGGCCCATCGCGTCGAGCATGGGCTTGGCGCGTGCGACCGCCTCGCGCGGGCCGGACATCATGATCGACAGCGTGCCGTCGCCCGAGCGCAGCACGCCGCCGGACACCGGCGCATCGACCACCGGCAGCCCGCGCTCGGCCATCCGCACGCCGAAGGCGGCGATGAAGGAGGCCGACACGGTGGCGCACTGCACGAGCGGCGTGCCGGGCGCCATGCCGTGGGCGGCGCCGTCGGCGCCGAGCACCGCCGCCTCGACCTGCGCGGCGTTGACGACGAAGGTGACGACCGCGTCCGCGCCGTCGGCCGCCTCGCGTGCGGTGGCCGCCGCGCGCCCGCCCGCCGCCACCAGCTCGGCGCGCGCGGCGTCTCGCGGGTCGAAGCCCGTCACGTCGAAGCCGCGATTCACGAGGTTGCGTGCGGCCGCGGCACCCATCGCGCCGAGGCCGATCATGGCGATCTTCATGTGTCGTTCCCTTCCCAGCAGCCGCCCCGGGCCGATCGGTCGCGGCCGGCCGGCCGCGGGGGCAGACTCTACCGCAGCTACTGAAGGTCGATCAGCGTGCGCACGTGCTGCTCGACGCTGCGCGCGAGCGCGGGCAGCGCGTAGCCGCCCTCGAGCACCGAGACGATCCGTCCCTCGCAGCAGTCTTCGGCGACCGCGACCAGCTGCTCGGTGACCCAGGCATAGTCGGCGTCGGTCCAGCCGAGGTGGCTCATCTCGTCGTCGCGGTGGGCGTCGAAGCCGGCCGACACGAAGAGCATCTGCGGATGGAACGCGCGCAGCGCCGGCAGCCAGCGGGAGACCACCGCGTCGCGCATCGCGGCGCCGTCGGAATAGGGGGCGAGCGGCACGTTGCACATGTTCGGGCCGCGCGCCTCCTCGCCGTTGAACGGATAGAGGCGCGACTGGAAGGTCGACACCATCAGCACCCGCTCGTCGCCGGCGAAGATGTCCTCGCTGCCGTTGCCGTGGTGCACGTCGAAGTCCACCAGCGCGATCCGCTCCAGGCCGAGCACGTCGAGCGCATGCCGGATGCCGACCGCGACGTTGTTGAAGAAGCAGAACCCCATCGCGGCGCCGCGCTCGGCGTGATGGCCGGGCGGGCGCACGTTGCAGAACGCGCGCCGGTAGCCGCCGCGGCCCACCAGCTCGGTGGCGAGCACCGCAGCGCCGGCCGCATGCAGCGCGGCACTGGCGGTGTGCGGGTTCATCGCGGTGTCGGGGTCGATCTGCACGTAGCCCTCGGCCGGAGACTTCGAGAGGATCTCGGCGACGTACAGCGCATCGTGCGCACGCCCGAGCTGCTCGCGCGTCGCCGCGGGCGCGTCGAAGCTCTCCATGAAGTCGAGCACGCCCCGCATCAGCAGCCGGTCCGCGATCACCGACACGCGGTCCGGGCACTCGGGGTGGCCCTCGCCCATGTCGTGGCGGGTCGAGCTGACGTGCGAGATATAGGCGGCTTTCATGTCCGGACGGGCGGATGGGATGGGCCCGAGGCTCCTGCGGCGGATTCTAGCGCCCGGCGTGCCCATGGCCTTTCGCGGCGGGGCCGTGGCGCGGGCCGCCCTTGACCGGCGTCAAGCCGGTATCGTGGTCACCCCGTACACTCGCGCCGACCGCGGCGAGGCCCCTTTCCCGCCGTTCGACCGCAACGCCCCATGCCCACCCTTCCGACCGTCCCCGCCCCGTCGACTCCGCCCCCGGCCGCCGCGCCGGCCGGCCCGCTGCCGGACCGCGACCTGTTCGCCCCGCTGATGGCGGCGGCGCGCGGACTGCCGCCACTGCCCGCGGCGGTCGTGCATCCGTGCAGCGAGGCCGCGCTGCAGGCCGCGCACGAGGCCGCCCTCGACGGCCTGATCGTGCCGATCCTGGTCGGGCCGGCGGGCCGGCTGCGCGTGCTCGCCGCAAGCCTCGGCATCGACCTGTCGGCCTACCGCATCGTCGACGTGCCGCACAGCCACGCGGCGGCCGCGGCGGCGGTCGCGCTGGTGCGTTCCGGCGAGGCCGAGCTGCTGATGAAGGGCAGCCTGCACACCGACGAGCTGCTCGCCGCGGTCGTCGACCGTGAGCTCGGGCTGCGCACCGAGCGCCGCCTGTCGCATGTGTTCCTGATGGACGTGCCGGCCTATCCGAAGCTGCTGATGATCACCGACGCCGCCATCAACATCCTGCCGGACCTCGAGACCAAGCGCGACATCTGCCAGAACGCGATCGACCTGGCGCGTGCGATCGGTCTGGCGCGGCCGAAGGTGGCCATCCTGGCGGCGGTCGAGACGGTCAACCCGAAGATGCCCTCGACCATCGATGCGGCTGCGCTGTGCAAGATGGCCGATCGCGACCAGATCACCGGCGGCGTGCTCGACGGCCCGCTCGCGATGGACAACGCGATCAGCGTCGAGGCCGCGCGGGTCAAGGGCATCCGCTCGGAGGTGGCCGGCAATCCGGACATCCTGCTGATGCCCGACCTCGAGGCCGGCAACATCCTCGCCAAGCAGCTGAGCTTCATGGCGGGGGCGGACGCCGCGGGCGTCGTGATCGGCGCACGGGTGCCGATCGTGCTCACCAGCCGCGCCGACAACGTCCGCGCGCGGCTGGCCTCCTGCGCGGTCGCCGTGCTGCTCGCCCAGGCGCGCCACACGGCTGCCGCGCGGGCGGTCGCATGAGCGGCCTGTCTGCCGTGTCGTCCGTGTCGTCAGTGTCGTCCGAGCTGCCCGTGCTGCTGGTGCTCAACGCGGGCTCCTCGAGCCTGAAGTTCCGCATCTATGCCCTCGACGGCGAGCGTCTGGAGGACGGACTGTCCGGACAGGTCGACGGGATCGGCGCGTACGCCCGGCTGCGGGTCACCGGGCCGGACGGCGTGCGGCTCGAGGACCGCGAGCTCCAGGGCGCCGACGCGGCGCCCGATGCACGGGCCGCGCTCGCGCTGCTGGTGCGCTGGCTGGGTACGCGGCTCGCCGGCCGGCGTATCGCCGCGATCGGCCACCGCGTGGTGCACGGCGGCCCGCACCATGCCGAGCCGGTCCGCGTCGACGAGGCGCTGCTCGCCCAGCTCGACACCCTGGTGCCGCTCGCGCCGCTGCACCAGCCGCACAACCTCGCGCCGATCCGCGCGCTCGCCACGGCCTGGCCGGGCGTGCCGCAGGTCGCCTGCTTCGACACCGCGTTCCATCGCACGCAGCCCGTCGAGGCCGAGACCTTCGCGCTGCCGCTGACCTACCGCGACGCGGGCGTGCGCCGATACGGCTTCCACGGCCTGTCCTACGACTCGATCGCGCGCCGCCTGCCGGCGGTGTCGCCGGCGGCGGCCGCGGGCCGCACGATCGTCGCCCACCTGGGCGCGGGCGTGTCGATGTGCGCGCTGCAGGGCGGACGCAGCGTCGCGACGACCATGGGCTTCACCGCGCTCGACGGCTGCATCATGGGCACCCGCTGCGGATCCCTCGACCCGGGCGTGGTGCTCTGGCTGGCGCGCGAGTGCGGCCTGGCGATCGATGCGATCGAGCGGCTGCTGTATCGCGAGTCGGGGCTGCTCGGGCTCTCGGGCATCTCGGCCGACATGCGCGTGCTGCTCGCGAGCGACGCGCCCACCGCGCGCCTGGCCATCGACTGCTTCACCTACCGGATCGCGCGGGAGGCGGGCTCGCTCGTCTCGGCGCTCGGCGGGCTCGACGCGCTGGTGTTCACCGCCGGCATCGGCGAGCACAGCGCACCGATCCGTGCCGAGATCTGCGCGCGGCTCGCCTGGCTGGGCATCGAGCTCGATCCCGAGGCGAATGCGGCGGGCGGCCCGCGCCTCACGCGGCCGGGCAGCCCCACGAGCGCCTGGCGGATCCCGACCGACGAGGAGCGCAGGATCGCCGAGCTGACCGTCGAGACGCTCGGTGCGTCGCGCGCCTAGCCGAGCAGACGGTCAGCGCGGCGTCGCCTCCAGCGCGCGATAGACGGCGGTCGCGACCTTGGAGAGCCGTTCCCGGGGCAGCTCGCCGCTCAGCACGTAGCCCAGGCCGCGGTCGATCCAGTAGAACGACTGGACGGCGCCGGCGCGATCGAAGCGGAACGCGGTGGCGGCGGTCTCGCCCTCGCCGCCCGACACGTACAGCGTGATCCGCATGCCCTGCGCGTCCTGGTACATCAGCTGCGCGCTCGGGCCCTGCTCGCCGAGCCGTTTCGACAGCCAGGCGACAAGATGGCCGCACTGGTCGGCGGACACCTCGACCGGGTGACGCACCTCGGGCACGTAGACGCCGTGCGCGACCGCGGCCGCCCGCACGAAGCCCGGGGGCGCCGACGCGTCCGCGGCGACGCCCGGCACGCCCGAGGGCGCGGGCGTGCCGGTGCCGCCGCTGCCCACGCCGGCGCGGCCGTCGGTGTCGGCCTGTGCCGTCGCCGGCGCCGGCGCGGTACTGCGGCCCGCCTGGAAGCCGAGCGCCGCGGCGAGCACGATCGCCACGGCCGCGGCGATGCGCCAGGTGCCGTTCGCAGCGGACCGGGCGGGTGGCCCGGCGGGGCGCAGAGGAGCGGCAGCCCGCACTGTAGACGGATCCGGACCGCGATTCATTCCATCGTATCGCCGAACCGTCGGGCATCGAGCCGGACCGGATGCCGGGCGGCGGCCCTCATCGCCCGGCGGCCCGGGCCTGCAGCCAGGCGAGCAGACCGGCCGCGTTGAGCCGGATGTCGAGCGCCATCACCTGTCGCAGCGCGTCCGGCGAGAGCGGGCTGCCATGGGCCGCCGCCTCGCCCAGCAGCAGCGCGTCCATGCCGCGCTCGAGGGCCGGCAGCAGCCGGGCCGGGTCCGCGCCCTCGGCGGCGAGCGCGTCCAGCGCCAGCGCCTCGTAGCGGTCGACCATCCGCAGCAGGCCCGCGCCCAGCCCGGGCACGTCCCCGACCCTCGACCAGTGGGTCAGGTAGACGGCGTCCGGCCGCAGCGCGAGGATCCGGCGAAGGGTCGCGCGCAGCGCGTCCGGGTCGAACTGGACCGGGGTCGAAGACGGGAACGCGAAGGCCCGGCCGTCGACGTCGAGCTCGCGGTACGAGATCCCGAACGTGTCGCCGGTGAAGACGTGGCCGGTCGCGTCGTCGCGGATCGCGACATGGTGGCGGGCATGGCCGGGGGCGTCGAGCGCCTCGAGCGTGCGCCCCGCGAAGCCGATCGCGGCGCCGTCGGGCAGCGGCACGATGCGTGCGGGGTCGACGGGGACCGGCTCGCCGTAGGTGGCCTCGGCCTCCTCGCGCCCGTAGACCGCGACGGTGCCGGCCCAGAGCTTCGCCGGGTCGGCCATGTGGGCGACGCCGCGCGGATGCACGGCCAGGCGCGCCGCGGGCAGGTGGCGCATCAGGTGCCCGGCGCCGCCGGCATGGTCCAGGTGGACATGGGTCAGCACGACCCAGTCGACCTGCTCGGGGGCGACCCCGAGCGCCTCGAGGGCGGCCAGCGTGCGCGGCACCGCGTCGCGGGTGCCGGTGTCGATCACCGCGGCGCGGTCGCTCTCGACGACGAGGTGCACGGCGTCGAAGCGGGGTCGGACATACCCGGCGTCGACGCTGAAGACGCCGTGGCCGAGGGACTGCATCAGGGGCCGGACGTCCATGGGCGGCTCGGGCGGGCAGGGCCTCCAGTATCGCCGACGGCGGCGGGCGGCCGGGGCGCAGGGCGGTCGGCGTGGTGGCTCATGTGGTGAGCCACCAGCATGGCATGATGGGCCGTCCTGCCCTTCAGGCACAGCCCGAGCGACCCCCGCGTGAAGTTCATCCACTGTTCCGACCTGCACGTCGACAGCCCGCTCGACGGCCTCGAGCGCTACCCCGGCGCACCGGTGGATGCGTTGCGAGGCGCCACGCGGGACGCCCTGGCCAACCTCGTCGACCTGGCCGTCGCGCGCGAGGTCGATTTCGTCGTCATCGCCGGGGACGTGTTCGACGGCGACTGGCGCGACATGAACACCGGGCTGTTCTTCAACGCACAGATGCGCCGCCTGGAGCGTGCCCGCATCCCGGTCTACCTGAAGAAGGGCAACCACGACGCGGCCAGCGAGATCACCCGCACGCTGGCGCTGCCCGACAACGTCCACGAGTTCCCGACCGGTCGCGCCGCGACCTTCCGCATCGACGCGCTCAAGGTGGCGCTGCACGGGCGCAGCTTCGCCGACCGGGCGGTGCCCGAGGACCTCGCCGCCGCCTACCCAGAGCCGGTTCCCGGCTGGTTCAACGTCGGCGTGCTGCACACCAGCCTCGCCGGCTACGCGTCGCACGACCCGTACGCCCCCACCTCGCTCGACACGCTGCGCGGCCGCGGCTACGACTACTGGGCCCTCGGCCACGTGCATGCGCGCGAGGTGCTGCAGGCCCGCGGCCCGCGCATCGTCTACTGCGGCAATTCCCAGGGCCGGCACGCCGGCGAGACCGGCGCCAAGGGCTGCGAGCTGGTCGAGGTGGTGGCGGGCGAGCTGCGCGCCGAGGCGGTGCCGCTCGACGTGCTGCGCTGGTCGGTGATCGCGTTGCCGATCGACGGGCTCGAGGAGGTCGCGGACCTGCGCCGCGCGGTCGAGTCGGCGATGCGCGAGGCGCACGAGGCCGGCGGTGGCCGGCTGTCGGCCTGGCGGCTGCGCCTCGAAGGCGAAGGCCCGCTGCACCGCTGGCTGTCGGCCGAGCCCGACACCGCACGGGCCGAGCTCTGCTCGATCGCCGATGCGGCCTCGGGCGGGCGGGCCTGGATCGAGAAGGTGCAGATGCGCTGCCGCGCACCGGCCGGCCTGCTGCGCCCCGGTCCGGACGATCCGCTGTCCGACTGTCTGGCGCTGTCGGCGTCGTTGCGGGCCGATCCGGCGCGCCTGCGGGCCTTTGCCGACGGCTCGCTGCGCGAGCTGTTCGGCAAGCTGCCGCCGGCGCTGCGCACCGGCCCGCAGTCGGTCGGGCTCGATGATCCTGCCATGCTCGATGCGCTGCTCGGCGAGGCCGAGGCGCTGCTGCTCGAGCGGCTCGCACAGGCGGCCCGATGAGGCTCGCCTCGATCCACCTGCGGTCCTACGGCCCCTTCGAGCGCGCGGTGCTCGACCTGGATGCGCCCCGCGCGGGTCTGCAGATCGTCCACGGCCCGAACGAGCGCGGCAAGAGCACGGCGCTGCGTGCGATCGGCGCGCTGCTGTTCGGCTTTCCCGCCCGCACCGAGGATGCCTTCGGTCGCGACTACGCGACGCTGCGCGTCGGCGCGGTGATCGAGGACGACGGGCGGCGTCTCGCGCTCATGCGGCGCAAGGGCACGCAGCGCACGCTCTTCGAGTTCGACCCGGTCGGCGGCGACGAGCGGCCCGACCGGGTGGTCGAGCAGGCGGTGATCGACGGTCTGCTCGGCGGCATCGATGCCGCGCGCTTCGCGGCGATGCACGGCCTGGGCAGCGATCAGCTGCGCCAGGGCGGGCGCACGCTGCTCGACTCGGGCAGCGAGCTCGGCGCGACGCTCTTCGAGGCGGCCGGCGGCGTGCCGCGGCTGCGTGCGGTCGCCGCCGTGCTGAAGGCCGAGGCCGATGCGCTGTTCCTGCCCAACGGGCGCAATCCGCGACTGAACCTCGTGCTCGGCGAGCTCGCCGTCAGCACGGAGGCCGCGCGCGTGGCCGGGCTGCGGCCGCGCGACTGGGCCCGCCTGCGCGACGATCGCGACCGTGCGGACGCGTCGGTGCGCGGCATCGACGCGCTGCTGCGGGACCTGCGCGAGCGGCTCGCCCGGGTCGACCGGCTGATCGGGCTCGCGCCGCAGGTGGCGCGGCTCGACGCGCTGCGCCGGCGCGTGGCCGAGCTCGACGACGCGCCGCGCCTCGAACCCGACGCGGGCGAGCGGCTGGCGGCATGGCGGCAGTCGCTCGAGGAGTCCGAGCGCGCCTGCGCCGACGCGCTCGCCGAGCGCGAGCGGCTGGCGTCGGCGATCGACCTGCTGCAGCCCTCGCAGCCCCATCTCGATGCCGCCGCCGGCATCGTGCTGCTCGGCGCGCGTCTCGACGAGCTCGAGGCGCTGCGTCGCGACCGGCCGGCGCTGGCGGTGGCCGAGGAGGCCGCGACCCTCGCGCTGCGGCGCGCCCTCGCCGCGATCGATCCCGAGGGCGCCGCGGGGCTCGCGATGCCGGCGCAGCTCGCCGCGCGCGCCGAGACCCTGTCGCCGCCGCGAGCGGTGGTCACCGAGGCGCGCCGGCTCGCCGCCGCACGCCGTGCCCTCGACGGCCGGCGCACCGATGCGGCGGCGGCCCGCGAGCTGGCCGAGCGCGCGCTCGAGCGCGCGCGCGCCGCGCTGCAGGCGACGCAGGCGCCGGTCGATGGCTCGGTGCTCGCTGCGGCGCTCGAGGCGGTCGCCGCCGACGGCGACCTCGAGCGCCGCGCCGCGACGCTGCGCGCCCGGCTCGACGCCGAGGACGCCGCGCTGGCCGCCCAGGCGGCGGCGCTCGGCGAGCCCGACGTCCGGGCGCTGGCGCGGCTCGCGCTGCCGTCGGCGCCCGAGATCGAGCGTGCGGCGCAGGGCGCGCGGGCGCGGCACGCCGGCCTCGACGCCCTGCGCGAGCGGATCGCCGCGGCGCTCGACGAAGCCGCGCCGCTGCGTGCGGCGCGCGAGGCCCTCGTCGGGCAGCGGGCGCTGGTGAGCCGCGAAGCGCTCCTCGCCGCCCGCGCCGCGCGCGAGGCCGCCTGGCCGATGCGCGCTTCGACGACGCGGCCCGGATCGCCGAGCTCGAGTCCCTCGCGCTGCGCATCGCCGCCACCGACGCGCGCATCGCCACGCTGCGCGAGGCGCTCGCCCAGGCCGAGGCGACCCAGGCCGAGGCCGATCGCGCGTGGCGTGCGCGGCTCGAGGCCGACCGCCTGCCGCCGCTCGAGGCGGCCGACTGGCCGGACCGCATCGCCCGTCACGCGCGCGTGCTCGATGCACTGCGGGCCCGCGACGAGCTCGCCGTCGAGCTGCATGCGGTGGAGGCGGGCATCGCCCGCCACCTCGGCTTGCTGGACGAGGCCTGGCAGGCGCTGCGGCGCCAGCCCCCCGCGCTGCCCACGCTGGCCGGCCGGCTCGCGCACGGCCGAGCGCTGATCGACGAGACGCGTCTCGCGTCCGGCGAGCACCGCCGGCTGAGCGATGCGCACGAGCGCGACCTGCAGGACCTGGCCGCGCGCAGCTCGACGCTCGCCGGGCTCGACGAGGCGCTCGCCGCTGCGGCGCCGGCCTGGGCCGCGGTCGCCACCGCGCTTGCCCTCGAGGCCGATGCCGGCTGTGCCGCGCTCGAGGCCCGGCTCGAGGCCTTCGACATGCTGCGCGACGCCCTCGTGGCCTGGGAAGAGGCCGCGCGCGGGCGGCGGATCGCCGACGACCGGCTCGAGGCCTTCCGCGCCGAGGCCGCCGCGCTCGCGCAGCGTCTGGGCGTGGCGGCGCCCGAGCGCGACGCGCAGCCCGCGTTCGTCGCCGGCTGCGGCACGGCTCTCGCCGAGGCGCAGCAGGCGCGCGAAGTGCGCGTGCGGCTGAAGGGCGAGCTGGCGACGCTGCAGACCGGCCTGGCGGCTGCCGGCCGGCGCCGCGACGAAGCCCTCGCCGGGCTCGAGGCGCTGCGTCTCCAGGCCGGTGTCGGCGATGTCGCGCTGCTGGCCGACGCGGTGCTGCGCAGCGATGCGCGCCGCGCCGCGCTCGGCGAGGCCGAGCGTACCGAGGCCACCGTGCGTGCCGCCACCGGCGCGGCCCACGAGCTGCTCCTCGCCGAGGTCGCGGCCTCCGACGAGGCGGCCTGGCTCGCCGAGCGCGAGGCGCTGGCCCGGTCGATCGCCGAACAGGCGTCCGGCCGCGATGCCGCGCTGGCCGAGCGCACCCGCGCGCAGGCCGCGCTCGACGAGGCTGACGGCGACGGCGCGGCCTCGCGTGCGGCCGAGGCGGTGCGCGAGCGGCTCGCCGCATCGGCGCGGCTGGCGGTCGACGTCGCGCGGCTGCGGCTCGCTCGCGAGCTGCTCGAGCAGGCCGTGCAGCGCCACGCGCAGCGTGTGCAGGGACCGCTGCTCGCAGCGGCCTCGCGCTGGTTCGCGCGGATCACCGGCGGTCGCTGGGTAGCGCTGCGGCCCGACTGGGCCGGCGACCGGCAGGTGCTGCTCGCCGAGCGCGACGACGGCACGCGGCTGCTGGTGGAGCAGCTGAGCGAGGGCACGGCCGATGCGCTGTTCCTCGCGCTGAGGCTGGCCGCGATCGACGTGCGCCTGGGCGCGGCGCCGCCGGTGCCGCTGCTGCTCGACGACGTGCTGATGACCTTCGACGACGGGCGCGCGGCGCGCACGCTGCAGGGACTGGCCGAGCTCGGCGAGCGCAACCAGGTGGTGTACTTCACGCACCATGCGCACCTGGTCGACCTCGCCCGCAGCGTGCTGCCGGCGGGGGCGGTGTCGGTCACCGAGCTGCGCCAGGGCCCGCCCGAGCCGGCGGCCGACGCCGAGGCGGCCTGAGCGATGGACCGCACCGAACGCTTCTACCAGATCGACCAGCTGCTGCAGTCGGGCCGTGCGGTGCCGATCGAGCGTTTCCTCGAGTCGCTGTCGGTGTCGCGCGCCACCTTCAAGCGCGACCTCGAGTACATGCGCGACCGGCTGAATGCGCCGATCGAGTGGGACCGCTTCGAGGGCGGCTACCGCTATGCCGAGCCCTCGGGCGGGCCGGCCTTCGCACTGCCGGGGCTGTGGTTCAACGCGTCCGAGGCGCATGCGCTGCTGATGATGCAGCAGCTGCTCGCCGAACTGCAGCCCGGTCTGCTCGGTGCGCAGGTCAGGCCGCTGCAGGCGCGGCTGCGGGCGCTGCTGGGCAGCGCCGACCACAGTGCCGAGGAGGTCGAGCAGCGCGTGCGGATCGTGACCGCGGCGCGCCGCAGGCTCGCCGTCCAGCACTTCGAGACCGTCGCCTCGGCCACGCTCGGGCGGCGCCGGCTGCGCCTGGCCCACTATTCGCGCCAGTCCGACGAGACCACCGAGCGCGACGTCTCGCCGCAGCAGCTCGTCTTCTATCGCGAGAACTGGTACCTGGTCGCCTGGTGCCACCTGCGACAGGACATCCGCAGCTTCTCGATCGACGCGATCGTCCGTGCCGAGCCGCTGGACACCGCCGCCCGCGACGTCGAGCGGGCCGCGCTCGCCGAGGTCATGGAGAGCGGCTACGGCATCTTCTCCGGACGCGAGGTGACCTGGGCGAGCCTGCGCTTCGCGCCCGAGCGGGCGCGCTGGGTCTCGGCCGAGGTCTGGCATCCGCAGCAGCGCGGCCGCTTCGACGAGGCCGGACGCTGGGTGCTCGAGCTGCCGTACAACGATCCGCGCGAGCTGATGATGGAGGTCCTCAAGCACGGCGCCTCGGTCGAGGTGCTGGCGCCCGACGCGCTGCGCGATCGGGTCGCGGCGGAGCTCGAGACGGCGCTCGATGGTTACCGCCGCGCGGCCGCGGCCCGCCTGGAGCAGGATCTGCTCGCGCAGGACATCGCGGCCGACTGAATCGAGATCCCTGATCGGGGCGCCACTGCGCCTGGCTCACCTCACGAGCCATCGGCCGCCCATCCTGGACAGGTCGTCCCCAGGAGCCTCCCGATGACCCGTCACCCCGTCGCCGCCGCCCCCCGCCCGCTGCTCGCGCTGTTCTCCGACGCCGTGCTGGAACTGCTCGATCCGTCCCGTCCGCCCGAGCGCGCCGCCCGGTCGGCCACGGGCGGGGGCCGCGGCTATGCGGCGTTCGAGGCCCCGACGTACCAGCGCCGGGGCATCCGCATCGCCGGCCTCGAGGATGCCCCGGTCGCGGCGACGGCGCCCGCAACCGCCCCCGTCGCCACCCGCGCGTCGGCGGGCGCCTGATGCGGCGCGAGCCCGCCGCACTCGGCCGCCGCCGACTCGGTGACGGGGCGTCGTCCGCCCGGGCGCGGGCAGCCGGACGGAATCAGGGGCGGGATGCCTGGCGCGGAACCGCAGCCACGCTCGTCTCGGTCCACGTCGCAAGCTCGTCGAGCAGCTCGGTGACCGCGACGTTCGCGGCCCGTGCCGCGCCCTTCGCATCCCGCGAGCCGACGCTGGCGGTGCGCGAGAACGTGCGGCGGGCGGCGATCGTGCGGGTGTGCCAGTCGAGGAGCTCCGCGGTGAGGCCGAGCCTGAGCACGCCCGGCGAGACCGAGTCGTCGTGCATCAGCTCGTCGAGCCTCAGGCTGAGCACCTGGTCGCCGCGCACACCGGCCACCGTCTGCGCCACCGCCCTGAAGCCGCCCCCCTGCGCGAGCCGCGCCTCGGCCAGCGACACGATCCGGCGCCCCGGACGTTCGCTCCAGTTCGAGTACTGGTAGTACGCACGGCTGGCGCCGTCGCGGGTGAAGACGATGCGGTCGCTGTCGAAGAGGGCCTGGGTCGCGCCGTAGGTCAGCAGCAGCGTTCGGTCGACCCGAGGCGGCGTCGAGGCCGATACCGATACCGCCGGTGGCGCCGGCCGCAGGTCCTCGATCACGTAGAAGTCGAAGCGCGGCGCGGTGCTGGTCAATGCGCCGCAGCCGGCGACGCCGGCGAGCGGCAGTGCGGCCAGCGCGGCACCGGCGCGCAGCAGCGCGCGTCGCGAGCGGCCGCCTGCCGTACTCCGGGTCCCCACGCCAGTCCCCCTTCCAGTCCCCACGCTGCGGCCCTCATCGCAGACCTCATCGCGGTCGCCAACGCCGCCATCGCCGCGCCCGGTGCCCGTCCTCATCGCCGATCCTCCTCGCCCGGGCCCATCTGACGGGTGCTCGGGCCGAGCAGCAGCGCCTTCGGATCCTGCAGCCGGTCGAGGGTGCGCGTGATCAGCTCGACGCTCGATCGCAGCTCTTCGCTGGTCGCGCGCAGCTCGTGCACGCCGATGTCGACCGCATCGTCGGCCCGCCGGGCCAGGCCGCCGGTGTCGCGCTCGAGCCGCTGCACGGCCGAGAGCAGCTCGCGCTCGAGCGACTGGCTGCTGCGCGTGAACTCGCGCAGCGTGGTCTGCGCCTCGCGCAGTGCCTCGCCCGCATTGCGCCCGACGGGCTCGACGGTGCTCGCCACGCGATCGACCGCCTGCGAGATCTCGCGGCTCGACCGTGCGAACGCGTCGGCGGTGCGGCGGACGCTCTTCGCGGTGTCGTCGAGCGTATCGAGCCGCTTGCTCAGTCCGGTGGACAGGTCGCGCACGGCGGTCAGTGCGTCGGCGACCGCCTGCTGGTTCTGCGGACCGAGCACGCGATTCAGGTTGTCGAGCGCGGTGTCGGCCTGCACCGCGAGCCGGCTGACCGCGTCGGCGATCTGGTCGAGGTTCGAGGTGCCCTCGGGGATGACCGGATAGCGCTCGCCCGCGGCCACCGCGACCAGCTCGGGGCCCGGGGTACCGGGCGTCTCGAGGTTGATCCGCGCGATGCCGGTGAGGACGTTGCGGGCGACGACCGCGGTGGTGTTCTCGCTGACCGGGGTCTCGCGGGCGACGCGCACCTTGACCGCCACACGGTTGATGTTGGCGCGCGCGATCGTGTAGTCCTCGACGCGGCCGACCTTCACGCCGCGCATGTTCACGTCGCCGCCGATCTGCAGGCCCTCGAGCGACTGGCGCTCGAAGTACACCGTGTAGAACCGGTAGTCGGACGCACGGCCCGAACTGGTGAGCCAGACGAACACCGCGATCGCGGCGACGATCAGCGCCAGCAGCACGGCGCCGATCATGGTGTATCGGGCTTCAGGCTCCATCGCGCTTCACGGGGGCGGCCGGGTCGGAGGGGGAGGGCGCGGCCGAGGTGGCGCGCGACGAGAAGTACGATTGTATCCACGGGTCGTCGACGCGAACGACCTCGTCGAGCGACCCGTCGGCGATCACGCGGCCGCGGCCGAGCACCACGACCCGCCGTGCGATGCCGAACAGCGTGTCGAGGTCGTGCGTCACCACCAGCACGGTGATGCCGAGGTCCCGGTTCAGGAACGCGAGCAGCGCGTCGAACGCGCGCGCGGTGATCGGGTCCAGGCCCGAGGTCGGCTCGTCGAGGAACAGCACCTCGGGCTCGAGGGCGAGCGCACGCGCGATCGCCGCGCGCTTCCTCATGCCGCCCGAGAGCTGGCTCGGCAGCTTGGCGCCGGCGTCCGGAGGCAGCCCGGCGAGCGCGAGCCGCAGCTGCACCAGCTGATCGACGATCGCCTCGGGCAGGTCGAGGTGCTCGCGCAGCGGCGTCGCGACGTTGGTGGCGACGTCGAGCGAGGAGAACAGCGCGCCCTCCTGGAACATCATCCCGAAGCGTCGCCGCACCGCCGCGAGCGCAGCCTGCGGCGCGCGCCAGACGTCGGTCCCGAGCAGCCTCACCTCGCCCGCATCGGGCCGGTGCAGCCCGATGATCTCGCGCAGCAGCACCGACTTGCCGCTGCCGCTGCCGCCGATCAGCGCCACCAGGTCGCCGCGGCGCACGTCGAGGTCGAGGCCGTCGTGCACCACCTGGCTGCCGAAGCGGGTGGTGACGCCGCGCAGCTCGACCACGGTCTCGATGGGCGCGCCATCGCCGTCGCCCACCGTGACGACCGGGCCCGCGCTCACCAGCCCATCCTCTGGAGCAGCACGGCGAACACCGCGTCGAGCACGATCACCGCGACGATGCCCTGCACGACGGTGGAGGTGGTGTTGATGCCGATGGACCGGGTGTCGCGGTCGACGTCCATGCCCATCCGGCAGCCGATCACCGCGATCGCGAGGGCGAAGAACGGCGCCTTGCCCAGCCCGATCAGGTAATGCGACGGGTCGAGCGCGACGTGCAGCCGCTCGACGAAGGTGTGCGGCGTGACGTCGAGCATGGCGGTGGCGATGCCCATCGCGCCGACCAGGCCCGCGACGTCGCCGACGAACACCAGCAGCGGCAGCGCGATCATCAGCGCCAGCACCCGCGGCACCACCAGCACGCGCTCGGCCGACAGCCCGAGGGTGCGGATCGCGTCGATCTCCTCGGTCAGCTTCATCGTGCCGAGCTGGGCGGTGAAGGCGGCGCCCGAGCGGCCGGCCACGATGGTCGCGACGATGAGCGGCGAGAACTCGCGCGTCATGCCGAGCGCCACGCCGTCGACGACGAAGATGTTCGCGCCGTACAGCTCGGCTTGCAGGCCGAGCAGGTAGGCGAAGACCACGCCGATCAGGCAGGCCACCAGCGCGACCACCGGCAGCGCCGTCACGCCCACCTGCGCGAGCTGGGCGGCGAGCTCGTGGCGGCGCAGGGTCGACGGGCGGCGCAGCGTGCCGAGCAGCTCGACCACCACCCGTCCGAAGAAGCCGACGTGACCGAGCAGGAGCCGGCCGAACCGGTGGGCCGATTCGCCCAGCCGGGCGAGGCCGGTGTACGTGACGGCACGCATCGGGGCCTCGGCCGAGGGAAGACGGGCGCGCACGACCTCGACGATGCGCGCATGGCGCGCGTCGAAACCGGTCAGCGCGATGCGGGTCGCATCGACACCGGCGGCCCGCAGCCTCGCCAGCACCACGAGGGCGCCGGCGGTGTCGATCGCCTCGAGCGGCGTGCCGTCGATCGCACCGACCCGGTCGAGCCGCTCGCCGAGCGCGGCGAGCGCGGCGTCGAGCGTGCCGGCATCCGCGATTCGCCACGCGCCCGACAGCACCAGCGCGTCCGCTCCGTCGCGAGGCTCGATGCGGCAGGCATCTCCGGGCGTGACCATGGGCGTCGAGGCTATCACAGCGACCGGGCGGCCCGCCTCGCTCGCCGGGCGCCTCGGCGCGGTCACGACCCGGTCACGACCCGGTCGACATGCGGCCCGCGGCGGGCGAAGATGAGGCGTGCGTCCGCACCGACGAGGAGGCTGCATGAAGCTTCGAAGCAGACACGTCCAGCTCCGCCAGGGGGCCGCCGCGGTCGGCGACACCCCGTTCGAATCCGGCTCGGCCCGCATCGGGCGGCGCAGGCTGATGACCGCCGCCGCGATCGCGGGGCTCGGCGTCGCGCCTGCCCGCGCCCATCACGGCTGGAGCGGCTTCGATCCCGACCGGCCGCTGTACGTCGAGGGGCGCGTCACGCGGGTGCGCTGGCAGAACCCGCACGCCGAGCTCGAGCTCGAGCTCACCGCCGGCCTCAAGGTGCCCGCCGACCTCGCGACGCGGCCGCTGCCGGCGCAGAGCGCGCAGGTCGACGGCCGCAGGCTGCTGTCGAGCGCCCAGGTACCGCGCCGCGCGGACCGTCGCTGGACGATCGAACTCGCGCCGCTCACGCGGATGGAAGCCTGGAAGGTGGCCGAGCAGCGGCCCGGCGACACGGTGTCGGTGGTCGGCTTCGCCTATCGCGACGAGGCGGGCGAACCGGTGATCCGCGCCGAGTACCTGTTCGTGGGCGACAAGGCCTACGGCCTGCGCTCCTCGCCGGCCTAGAAGCTGCGGATAAACCTACTGCGCGTCCCGACCCGACGCCTGCGGTGCTCGCCGGGGAGCCTCGCGCCTGCAGGCGCGAGTCGTTCGCCCGGCATCTCGACGCAGTGCGTCGAGCATGCGCCATGAAACCCCGGCCTCACCATCACGTACGGCTGCGCTCCTCGACGTCGGCTCGGGCCTGCTCGCTACGGTTTCTTCACAGCTTCTGACCGCCTAGCGGTACTTGACCGAGCAGCCGTAGGGCGGCGCGGACGCGAGCGCCACCGGGCGGCCGGCCTGCAGGTCCTCGAGGGCGGCCGCCACGTGGTTGCGGGCGAGCTTGACGTCCTCGGGGTTGGCGCTGCGGCGGTCGTCGATGCCGCCGGCGAAGCGCACGATGCCCTTCGGGTCGACCACCCACATCTGCGGTGTCGTGCGCGCGCCGTAGGCCCGGCCCGCGGTGCCCTCGGGGTCCATCAGGATCGCGGCGGGCGCCGCGCCCCAGGCCTTCATCGCCTGGGCGAGCGCGTCGGGCGCGAGGTAGTCGACATGCTCGGGATGGGTCGAGTTGACCGCGAGCCAGACCACGTCGCCGCGGGCGGCCTTCGACTGCATGCCGGGCAGGTTGCCGGACACGTAGTGCTTGCGAACGAACGGGCAGCCCGGGTTCGTCCATTCCAGCACCACGGTGCGGCCCTTGAAGTCGGCCAGCGACACGGTGCGCCCCGCGGTGTCGCGCAGCGCGAGCGCCGGCGCCGGCGAACCCGGCACCGCATCGGCGAGCGCCGCGGCGGCGGGGGCGAGCAGGGCGACGCAGAGCGCGGTGCGAAGGGCGGTGGCGTTCATGGGCGGGCTCCTCTGCGGACGGCGGCGCGGCTCAGCCGAGCAGCCGCTCGATGTCGGCGGCGAGCGCGTCCGGCTCGGTGGTCGGGGCGTAGCGGTCGACGACCTTGCCGTCGCGGTCGACCAGGAACTTGGAGAAGTTCCACTTGATGGCCTCGATGCCGAGCGCGCCGGGCTTCTCGGCCTTGAGCCACTTGAAGAGCGGGTGGGCGGCGTCGCCGTTGACGTCGATCTTGCCGAACATCGGGAAGGACACGCCGAAGTTCATCTCGCAGAACTGCGCGATCTCGTCGTTCGTGCCCGGCTCCTGCTGGCCGAACTGGTTGCTCGGGAAGCCGAGCACCACGAAGCCGCGGTCCTTGAACCGGTCGTGGAGCGCCTGCAGGCCGCGGTACTGGGGGGTCAGGCCGCACTGGCTCGCGGTGTTGACGATCAGTGCGACCTTGCCGCGGAAGGCCGACAGCGGCGCGGGCTTGCCGGTCAGCGTCTGCGCTTCGAAATCCCAGGCGGTGGCTGCGGTCGTGCTCATCGGTGCGGCTCCTTCGATGCGACGAGTATGCCGCAAGGTCCGGCGGATCCGCGATGCCCGGACGTGGCCCGGGGGGATCGGCGACGCGCTGCGGAACGCCCGCTGCGAGGGCCTCGGGGTGCGTGCTACCGTTGCCGCCCCGGGTGGGCCCGGCGCGCCGGGCCGCCCGCCGGGCCACCCACCGCGCGCGCCGTCGCGCGGCTCCCTGCGTCGTCGAAGAGGACCCCCCATGCGCCTGCTGGCCGCGATGTTCAAGCACGAGACCAACACCTTCTCGCCGGTGCCCACGCCGGTCGAGCGCTTCTTCGGGTACCGGCCGGGCATGCTCGCCGGGCAGGCCGCGATCGCCGCCCACCGCGGCACCGGCAGCGGCCTGGGCGGCTTCCTCGCGGTCGCCGAGGAGGCCGGCGCGACGGTCGAGGTCGCGGTGGCGGCCGAGGCGAGCCCGAGCGGCGTGGTCGAGGACGATGCGTTCGACGCGATCGCCGCGCCCATCCTGGCCGCGGTGCGCGCCGGCGGCTGGGACGGCATCCTGCTCGACCTGCACGGCGCGATGGTCGTGCGCAGCCACGAGGACGGCGAGGGCGAGCTCCTGCGGCGGATCCGCGCGATCGATGCGACGACCCCGATCGGCGTCGTGCTCGACATGCACGCCAACCTCTACGACGACATCGTGCGCTGCGCGACGGTGCTCACCGGCTACCACACGTATCCGCACGTCGACGTGCGCGAGGCCGGCGCGCTGGCCGCGCGGCTGATCGTGCGCACGGTCCGCGGCGAGGTGAAGCCCGTGATGCGGTGGGCGAACCGGCCGATGCTGCCGCACGTGATGCGCCAGGGCACGCACGCCGAGCCCAACCGCTCGCTGCAGGCCGCCTGCATCGCGCACGAGCGCGAGGCGCGCGCGCTCGCCTGCTCGGTGTTCGTCGGATTCCCGCATGCCGACATCCGCGAGGCCGGACTGTCCGCGGTGGTCT
Source organism: Burkholderiales bacterium (assembly GCA_026399835.1). Taxonomy (GTDB): domain Bacteria; phylum Pseudomonadota; class Gammaproteobacteria; order Burkholderiales; family Burkholderiaceae_E; genus UBA4615. Next base: position 33,809 of record JAPLQE010000009.1, read on the forward strand.
GCACCGACGGCGACGCCCCGCGCGCCGAGTCGATCCGCGACGCGCTGCTCGATCAGGCCTGGGCGGCGCGCGAGGCCTTCGTCTACCGTGCCGAGCCGCTCGCCGAGTCGGTCGCGCGCGCCAGGGCGCTCGGCGACACGCCGGTGGCGCCCGGCGCCAAGGGCGGCCCGATCGTGATGCTCGACCACTGCGACAACGTCGCCTCGGGCGGCACGATGGACACTACCGCGGTGCTCGCCGAGGTGCTGCGGCAGGACCTGCGCGACGTGGTGTTCTACGCGATCCACGACCCGGAGTCGGTGCGTGCCGCGATCGCCGCGGGCGTGGGCGCCGAGGTCACGCTCGACGTGGGCGGGCGCTCGGCCATGCCCTCGATCGGCGCGCCGGCCACGCCGCTGCGCGTGACGGGTACCGTCAAGCGGATCACCGACGGCGTCTACACGCTGCGCGGCCCGATGGGCGCCGGCGCGACCACCAACAACGGCCCGACGGTGGTGCTGCGGGTGGGCGGCGTCGACCTGGTGCTGATCTCGCTCTACCAGGAGCCCTTCGACCTCGAGTGCTTCATCACCGCGGGCATCGACCCGACACGCCGGCGCTTCGTCGTCATCAAGAGCCGCGTGCACTGGCGCGCAGGGCTGGGCGAACTCGCCCGCGAGGTCGTCGAGTGCTCCGGCGTCGGCGTCACCACCTCCGACTACTCGCTGCTGAAGTTCGAGCGCGTGCGCCGGCCGGTGTTCCCGCTCGACGCGATCTGACCCGACCCGCCCACAGGAGACGCACATGCAGGCAGGCAGCCACGAATTCCTCGCCCAGGACCGGGTGATCTGGGGGCGTCCCGCGGCGCAGGCCGCGCTCGAGGAGGCGGATCGGCGCGGCGCCAAGCGCGTCTTCGTCGTCACCTCGAAGACGCTGAACCGGCGCACCGACGCGGTGTCGACGATCGTGGCGGCGCTCGGCGCGCGCCACGTCGGCACCTTCGACGAGTGCGTCGAGCACACGCCGCGCCCGAGCGTGATCGCGGCCGCCGAGGCCGCGCGTGCCGCGGCGCCCGACATGGTGCTCACCGTCGGCGGCGGCACCGCGATCGACACCGTCAAGGTGATGCTGATCGCGCTCGCGCACGACGTGCGCACGCCCGAGGGGCTGTCGGACTGGCACCTGAAGATGAACCCCGACGGCAGCCGCCACGTGCCGGCGGTGCAGCCGCCGCCGTTCCGGCAGGTGGTGGTGAGCACGACGCTCGGGGCGGCCGAGTTCTCCGACTTCGGCGGCTGCACCGACCCGGTCCGGCGCATCAAGGACGGCTACGCGGGCAAGTACGTCGGCGCGGCCGCGGTGATCCTCGACCCGGCGATCACCGTGCACACGCCGTCCTGGCTGTGGCTGTCGACCGCGGTGCGCGGCATCGACCACGCGGTCGAGGGCCTGTGCTCGATCGCGCCCTCGCCGCTGATCGACGCCACCTCGCTGCAGGCGCTGCACCTGTTCGCAGGCGCCTTGCCGGCCACGCACGCGGACCCGGGCGACCTGGAGGCGCGGCTGCGCTGCCTGCAGGCGGCCTGGATGGCCGGCTTCGGCATCCTGCGCGTGCCCTATGGCGCGAGCCACGGCATCGGCCACAGCCTGGGCGCGGTCACGGGCATCAGCCACGGCTACACCTCCTGCATCATGCTGCCGCACGTGATGCGCTGGAACCTGGAGCGCACCGGCGCGCAGCAGGCCCGGATCGCGCACGCGCTGGGCGCCGCCGACGGCGACGCGGCGGGCGCGGTGGCCCGGCTGATCGGCGGGCTCGGCGTGCCGACGCGGCTGCGCGACCTCGGCGTGGACCGCGCGCAGTTCGACGCGATCGCGGCGGGCGCGCTCCAGAACATGTGGGTGAAGACCAACCCGCGGCCGCTGGCGAGCGCGGCGGACGTGCTGGGGCTGCTGGAAGCGGCGTGGTGACCGGCCGACGGAGCGGGGGACGCCAGGCGCCAGTGCTCGGGCGACCGGGCGTTCGGCGCTCGGGCGTTCTGGCGTTCGGGCGACCGGGGCCGGCCGCTCAGCCCGCCATCGCCTCGCCGCGCGCCGGTGCGAGCGCGCGCTCGAGCGCCTGCTCCGCCATCGCCCCGAAGTGCGCCGCGTCCTCGGCCGCGCCGAGCGCCTGCGCGATCAGCGCACCGCGCTCCCAGGGCAGGTGGAAATCGGGGTGGCGACCGAGCACGTCGAGATAGCCGGCGAGGGCCGCGTCGAGCCGGCCCTGGCCATGGTGGATGGTCGCCTCCGTCAGGGCCGCCTCGTCCGGATCGACGAGCGAGCGCAGCGTCGAGGCGAGCGGTGCCGCCGATCGGCCGGCGCTCTCCAGCAGCCAGCGGTACAGCGCGAAGCGGCCGGCCGCGGCCGCCTCGTGGGTGCGCTCGCGCACGACCTGCGCATGGGCGGCCGCACGCATCGCGAGCCGGGCCGGCACGTCGTCCATCGCCTCTGACAGCGCCCGCACGAAGCCTTCGTGGCCGGCGTACAGCAGCCCTGTCTCGCCCGCGCGGATGCCGTGCAGGTACTCGCCGCGCGCGCTCGCGATGCAGACCACGCCGCGCGAGGCGTACTCGAGGAACTTGCCGTCGGAGCGGCCGTCGGCGAAGGCCGAGTCGCCGAGCGGCGCGAAGCCGATGTCCAGGCCGTCGAGGAAGCCGAGGTAGGCGTCGAAGCCGGCGGGCGCGTGCCAGTCGACTCGCAGCCCGGCGCGCTCGAAGACGCTGCGGATCGAGGTCGGCGCCATCAGCCTCAGCACCGGTGCCTCGTGCGGCGCGAGCCCGCGCACCGCGCACCAGGCGAGCAGCGCGCTGGCCAGGCCCCGGGCGTCGTCGAAGTGGCCAGCCGAGGCCGCCCAGCCGAGCACCGGCGCCTGGCGGCGGGCCTCGGGGACGGGGGCCAGCGGCGGCGCATCGGAGAGCTGGTTCGGCAGCACCGCGCAGCGCGCGTTCAGCGCACCGTAGCGGGCTCGCAGGCCGTGGCTCGAGCACTGCAGCAGGTCGGCGGCCCGCGCCAGCCGCTCGATCCGCGCCTGGTGCTCGGGCACCCGGTAGAACGCATGGCCGGGCAGGCTCTTCGGGAACGCGCGGAAATCGTCGGAGAGCTCGTAGACCGTCGGCAGGCCGCGGCGCGCGCGCTCGGCCAGCACCGCCTCGAGCGAGGGGTCGGCCACCATGCAGGCGACCAGCAGATCCGTGCCCGCGCAGTGCGCGACCCAGTCCGGATGGGTGGTCTGCAGCTCCACCACGTCCATCGTGCCGGCCAGCGCCCGGCCCGGCAGCGTGATCCGATGGCGGTAGTCGCCGGAGTCGCGCGGCTGGGGATGAGCGAGGAAGGTGCACTGGGCCATTGGGAGTCTCCCGTCGATCCGGGGTCTGCCCGATGCTTGGCCGGTCGTGCGCGACAGCCTGAGGCCTGCGTCCGCCCGGTCATCCGCCGATGAGCCGGGCGCGACCCCGGCTTCTCAGTTCACCGCGCGCGCGGCGCCGCCCCAGTAGCGGGCCCGCAGCACCTTCTTGTCCGGCTTGCCCAGTCCGGTCACCGGCAGGTCGTCGGTGAAGTCGACCGATTTCGGCGCGTGGACCACCCCCTTGGCGTCGCGCACCATCGCGATCAGGGCCTCGGCGCTGACCTCGGCGCCGGCGCGGCACACGACGACGGCCTTCACCGCCTCGCCCCACTTGGGGTCGGGCACGCCGATCACCGCGGCCGCGGCCACCGCCGGATGCCGCGTCAGCACGTCCTCGACCTCGCGCGGGAACACGTTGAAGCCGCCGCTGATGATCATGTCCTTGCTGCGGTCGACGATGTACAGGAAGCCGTCGGCGTCGCGCCGCGCGAGGTCGCCGGTGTAGAGCCAGCCGTGGCGGAACGCGCGCGCGGTCTCCTCGGGCTTGTTCCAGTAGCCGGCCATCACCAGCGGGCCGCGGCAGCAGATCTCGCCGACCTCGCCCTCGGGCACCTCGTGGCCGTCCTCGTCGAGCAACTTGACCTGAAGGCCTGCGACCGGCGCGCCGCACGAGGCGAGCCGCTCGGGATGCGCGACGGGGTCATGGTCGTCCCGGCGCAGCACGGTGATGCAGTTGGGTACCTCGGACTGGCCGTAGAGCTGCATGAACACCGGACCGAAGCGCTCGATGCCCTCGATGAGGCGTGCCGGTGACATCGGCGAAGCGCCGTAGATGATCGTGCGCAGGCTCGACAGGTCGGCCTGCGGCAGCCCGGGGTGATCGAGCAGCACGTAGACCATCGTCGGCACGAGGAAGGTGCAGGTGATGCGCTGCCGCTCGACGGTGTCGAAGAAGCGCTGCGGGTCGAAGCCGCGGTCCATCACGAAGGTGCCCGAGCGCAGCATCACCGCGAGGATCATGGCACCGGTGGCATGCGAGATCGGCGTCATCGCGAGGAAGCGGACCTCCTCGGGCCAGTCCCACTCGGCGAGCTCGGTCATCGCCATGGTCACGTGCACGCGGTGCGTGTGCATCACGCCCTTGGAGCGCCCGGTGGTGCCGCCGGTGTAGATCAGTGTGCAGACGTCGTCGACGTGGGCGCGCGAGACGAGCGGCATCGGATCGAACGCCGCGCCGGCTGCGAGGATGTCCTCGCCGTCGCAGCCGGGGCCGAGGCCGTAGACGCGGCCGAGCCCGGGCAGCCGGGCCGCGAGCGCGGCTGCGCGCGCCGCGAACGGGCCCGGGTCGACGAACAGGGTCTCGACGCCGGAGTCCTCGAGCAGGTAGGCATGGTCGTCCTCCGAGGCGAGCGGATGCATCCAGGTGACGCGCATGCCCATCAGGTAGGCGGCGGCGGTGACCATGAACGCCTCGGGGCGGTTCGAGGACAGCGTCGCGATGGCGTCACCGCGGCGCAGTCCGCGGGCTTCGAGCGCCTGCACCAGGCGGCTCAGCGATTCACCGAAAGCACGATAGGTGATCGACCGGTCGTCGAGCACGAACGCGACGCGCTCGCCGCCGCGCCTGATCGCGCGGATCACCAGGTCTGCACAGGTGCAGCCTTCGTACGGAGTCCCCAGCACGCCGTCTTTCCCCACTCTGCCGCGGTCGAAGTGCCGCGATGGATCCGGATCGTAACAGCGCCGACGCCAAACGTGGATCGGCTCACGCACCAAGCTCGAGACGCCCGGCGACCTGCACAGGCATGTGATCGCGGTGATCGTCGACGACGACCGCTGAGGGCGGGCCGCGCGCGGCCGCGGTGCTACGCTCGTCGGACGGCTCGGGGCAAGACGGGAGGACTCGATGGCACGCACGCGCTCGATGGCGATGCTGGTGACAGTCGCGGTGGTGCTGGTCGCCGCGGTGCTCGGGATCTGGTACGTGATCGCCCAGCGCGCGGCGCCGCCGCCGCGCGCCGAAACGACCGAGGCGCCCCCGGCCGCCGCGCCCGCAGCCGCGCCCGCGCCCGCCGGGCCGGACATCGCCCATCCGCTGCCGGGGATGACGCCCGAGGCGGCGCTGCAGGCGCCGGTCGAACCGCCCCCCGATGCGCTGGCCGCGTTCCAGCGCGAGCTCGCCGGGCTCGGCGACGCGGCGGCGCTCGCGCGCTTCGTGGACCCGGCCTCGATCGTGCGACGCGTCGTGTCCACGGTCGACAACCTCGCCTCGGACGAGCTGCCGCTCCGTGCCCGCGCGGTGAACCCCATCCCCGGCGCCTTCGCGGTCGCGCGCGAGGGCGACACCGTGGTGATCGACCCGGCCAACGCGCGGCGCTACGAGCCCTTCGTGGCCTGGGTCGAGTCGATCGACACCCGGCGCGCGGCTGCGCTCTACATGAAGCACTACGCGCTGTTCCAGGGCGAGTACCGCGGCCAGGGCAGCCCGAACCGCTACTTCAACGACCGGCTCGTCGCGGCCATCGACCATCTGCTCGCGACGCCCGAGCCCTCCGGACCGATCGCGCTGGTGCAGCCCAAGGTACTCCATCGCTACGCCGACCCGGCGCTCGAGTCGCTGTCGGCCGGGCAGAAGGCGCTGCTGCGCACCGGGCCGCAGAACATGGCGCGGCTCAAGGCGACGCTGCGTGCGCTGCGGGCCGAGGTGACGAAGCCCGCGGGCGCCGGCCCGTCCCGCTGACGCACCGGCGCGGCACCGCCGCGCCCGGTACCGCCCGCTGGGTCGCGTGGCGAGCCAGTGCCCGGCGATGCTGGGCCGATGCATCCCGCCGCGCTGCCGCTGATGATCTACCGCCCCGGCGCCGTGTCGGCGGCCCACGCCGGCTGCCGGACCTGCGAGCATTTCCGCGGCGAGTGGGTGGCGCGCGGCGCGCATGCGCTGTGCCGCGTCGGCGGCCGGACCTCGGTGCAGGCGCGCCCGGATCATGGCTGCGCGTTCCATCTGCGCGCGCCCGGCTCCGATGGCTGACGTCGCGC
>JAPLQE010000068.1 GCA_026399835.1 Burkholderiales bacterium
ACCTTCGCCTTCAGATCCTCGCCGTGTTGCCGCCGTACCTGACGCCGTGCACTTTCCATGGTGTCCACTTCCTCCGTAAGTGGACACCATGCTCAGACGCCATCCTCAGCGCGGCAAGATGACTTCCCCGGTTGCTTACGGTACCTTTACCTACGGCAAGCGTTATCTGGAGCGCTTCAATGTGCTGGAGCTCGACCCTTACCATCTCAAGCTCACGGCCAAGCCGATGAAGTTCACGATGCTCAAGGGCATCCCGGGAGCACTGCGCGATGCGAGCCCAGACGCTTGGGGCCGTCGCGTCATCCAGGCCCGGCTAGCGAAAGAAGAGAGTGAAATCTCCGAGATCGAGTACCTGCTCAACGGTCCGGACGACGGCGCGGGAAACCTGCGTTTTGGCCTCGCGCCACAGCCTCCGGGCCCGAGCAAACCCTTCAATCGCACCCACCAGCTCGAGGCGCTGGTGCAAGCAGCAGAGCATCTGGAAGAAACTGGCCAGCTGCCTCATGAAGTCCTTGAACAGCTTGAGCCCGGCACAAGCATGGGTGGGGCGCGTCCAAAAGCAAGCATCGAAGACGGCCACCGCATCTATCTGGCCAAGCTGCCGGAAAAGAACGACAAGCACAACATGCAGCGCATCGAGTACGCGACGCTCGAGCTTGCTCGCACGGCGGGGCTGAACGTGTGTGGCACGCGCATCGAACCCGTGGGCAAGGCCGAAGCGTTAATGCTGCTGCGATTTGAGCGGGAGTGGAACCCTGACGTTGGCGCCTATGCCCGGCATGGGTTGGCCTCGGGGCTGACACTGCTCAACGCTGAAGACGGAATTCGCGGCCGAGAGCGATGGTCTTACCTGCTGCTGGCAGATGAAGTACGTCGCTGGTCGGTCAAGCCCGATGCTGACAGGCTAGAGCTATTCAAGCGCATGGTTTTCAATGCGATGGTCACCAACAACGACGACCACCCACGCAACCATGCAATGCTACGCACGACTGCCGGTTGGCGATTATCCCCGGCTTACGACATCGTGCCCGTACCACTCATCTCGCAGGAGCGACGGGACCTGGCGCTTGAGGTTGGTAAGTACGGGCGCGTCGCGAGTCTGTACAACATCCTATCGGACTGCGGCGCCTTCGGGCTGTCACGCGAGGACGCCGAGAGCGTAATTGCCACGATGGAACAAGCCGTCAAAGGATGGAAAGAGCTGTTCTTTCGGCACGGTGTAGAGACGCGCTCCATCGAATACGTCAGTCAGGCTATCTTGCCGGGATGCTTCTTTCGACGTGAGCCGATAGTCATGGGCTTCTGGAAGGCGCACTGACCCGCGCCCGGTCGGGGCGACCCTAGGCGCAATTAACCGCCTCCCGTCAGCCCCTTCGGCAGCGGGAACTGCACATGCTCCTCGATCCCGTCGAGCACCTGCACGCGGCCGACACCGAGTTCGCGTAACCGCGCCACCAGCGCCTGCACCAGCAGCTCGGGCGCCGAGGCGCCCGCGCTCACGCCGATGCGGCGTCGGCCGATCAGCCAGGCCGGGTCGAGCTCCGCGGCGGAGCCGATCAGGCGGGCCTCGCGGCCCATCTTCTCTGCGACCTCGCGCAACCGGTTGCTGTTCGAGCTGCTCGGGCTGCCGATCACCAGCACCAGGTCGCACTGCGGCGCCATGAACTTCACGGCGTCCTGGCGGTTCTGCGTGGCGTAGCAGATGTCCTGCTTCTTGGGCTCGGCGATGTCGGGAAACCGTGCCTTGAGGGCGTCGATCACGACTCGGCAGTCGTCGACGGACAGCGTGGTCTGCGTGACGTAGGCCAGACGCAGCGGGTCGGCGACGCGAAGCCCGGCCACGTCCTCGGCGGTCTCCACCAAGTGGATGCCGTCATCGGCCTGGCCCATCGTGCCCTCGACCTCGGGATGCCCGGCATGGCCGATCATCACCACCTCGCGGCCGTCACGGCGCATCTTGGCGACCTCGACGTGCACCTTGGTGACCAGCGGGCAGGTGGCGTCGAACACCTGCAGCCCGCGCTGCTCGGCCTCGTCGCGCACAGAGCGCGACACGCCGTGGGCGGAGAAGACGAGCACCGAGCCTGCAGGCACTTCATCGAGCTGATCGACGAACACCGCGCCCTTGCCGCGCAGGTCCCCGACGACATGGTCGTTGTGGACGATCTCGTGCCGAACGTAGATCGGCGCGCCGAACTGGGCGAGCGCGCGCTCGACGATCTCGATGGCGCGGTCGACGCCGGCGCAGAAGCCACGCGGCTGGGCGAGCAGCACCTCGGCTGCGGAGACGGCTTCGGACATGTCAGAGCACTCCCAGGATGCGGACCTCGAACCGGATCGGCTGGCCCGCGAGCGGATGGTTGAAGTCGAGCAGGGCGCCGGCGTCGTCGACCTCCTTGACCACGCCGGCATATCGCCCGCCGTCGGGGGCGGCGAAGTCGAGCAGGTCGCCGGGCGAGTAGCTCGCGCCCTGCTCGCCGTGGGCCTCGAGCATGGCCCGCGACACGCGCTGCAGCAGCGCGCCGTTGCGCGGGCCGAAGGCCTGCTCGGGCGCGAGCTCGAAGCTCGCAGCCTCGCCTTCGCGCAGACCGAGGAGGCACTGCTCGAGCGGCTCGACCAGTTGGCCTAAGCCCAAGGTCAGCGTCGCGGGCCGATCTCCGAACGTGCTGATGACGTCGTCGCCGGTCCGGGCCAGACTGATCCGGTAGTGAAGCGTCAGGTGCGAATCGGGTCGCACCGTGGGCGCGGTGTCGTCGGGCGACTCGGAAGCATGCATGCCGGGGATCCTCGCGAGCCGCGATTGTACGTTCAGGAGCCGTCCACCATGCCTTGCCCACCTCCGCAGCATTCGCAGCGCCCCCGCGAGCGCCTGGCCGAGGGCGGTGCCGCGGCCCTTGCCGATGCCGAGCTGCTGGCGGTGCTGCTCGGCACCGGCCGCGCCGGTCGCCCGGCGCTCGAGCTCGGGCGCGAGCTGCTCGAACGCTTCGGCGGGCTGGCCGGACTGTTCGCTGCCCCGCGCGCCGCTGTGCTCGGTGTGCCGGGCATCGGGCCGGCCCGCTGGGCGGCGCTGCGCGCGGGGCTGGAGCTGGCACGGCGCAGCGTCGCCGAGGACCTGCGACGGCGCGACGCGCTGGCCTCGCCCGAGCAGGTCGGGCAGTACCTGGCCCTGAGCCTTCAGCACTGCCCGCAGGAGGTCTTCGCGGTGCTCTTCCTCGATGCCCGGAACCGCCTGCTGGCGGCCGAGGAGCTCTTTCGCGGCACGCTCAGCCAGACCGTGGTGTACCCCCGGGAGGTCGCGCGTCGCGCCCTGGAGCGCAACGCCGCGGCGGTGATCCTGGCCCACAACCATCCATCGGGGCTCGCCGAGCCGAGCCAGGCCGACCGCCTGCTCACCGAGGCGCTCAAGCGCGCGCTGCAATGCCTGGACATCCCTGTGCTCGACCACCTGATCGTGGCCGGTGGGCGCCGCTACTCGTTCGCCGAGAACGGGCTGCTCTGAGGCTGGAAGGCATCTTGCGACCCCGCCGCCTTCTGCGCTATAATCCAAGGCTTTGCTGAATCCACCCGGCAATCCACCAGGCTAGACGCGCTCCGACGGTTCGCCGGGGGCTGTTTCGGCCGCTACTTTCGATCCAGGAGTGAACCATGGCCAAAGTCTGCCAAGTCACCGGCAAGGGCCCGATGGTCGGCAACAACGTCTCGCACGCGAACAACAAGACCAAGCGCCGCTTCCTGCCGAATCTGCAGTACCGCCGCTTCTGGGTCGAGAGCGAGAACCGTTGGGTGCGGCTTCGCATCACGAATGCTGCGCTGCGCACCATCGACAAGAACGGCATCGACTCGATTCTGGTCGACCTCCGCGCCCGCGGCGAAGTCTGACCCGTCGTCCCACGCACGAGGAGCCTGAACCATGCGCGACAAGATCAAGCTGGAGTCGACCGCCGGTACCGGTCACTTCTACACGACGACGAAGAACAAGCGGACGACCCCGGACAAGATGCTGATCAAGAAGTTCGATCCGGTCGCCCGCAAGCACGTCGACTACAAAGAGACCAAGATCAAGTGACGCCTCGGGGCGCTACAGCGCCCCGATGTGCACCCGGCCCGGCCCCCGATCGGAGTCCGAGCCCTGAAGGCGCCGCGAGGCGCCTTTTCTTCGTCCCGGGTCGACAGACCTGGGGAAGAAGAGAACGCCCCGTCTCCGGGGCGCCATAACAAAACGCCCCGTCTCCGGGGCGCCAAAACAAAACGCCCCGTTCCCGGGGCGCCAAAACAAAACGCCCCGTTCCCGGGGCGTTTGCCTTCACAGCCGACTGACCGCGCGGATCAGGCGGCAGCGTAGCGCCGCATGCGCAGTGCGAGGTCCTGCAGCGCGCGCACGCCGCTGGCTTCGGCACGGGTGCACCAGTCCTGCAGGTGCGCCACCAGCTTCTCGGGCGTCGCGTTCGAGCGCTCCCAGGTGGAGGCGAGCTCGGCACGCATCTCGACCAGCTTGCGCAGGCTGTCGCTCGCCGCGAAGATCTCGCCCAGCTTGGCGCGGTTCTGGTCGCTCCACTTGGCGGCGTCCAGATGCAACCAGCGGCGCGAGGCGTCGATCAGGCTCGCGTCGGCCGGTCGCGCGGCGCGCAGCCGAGCGATCTCCTCCGAGCAGGCCTGGCCGAGCGACTTGCCGTAGGCGGCCATCAGGTCGTAGCGGTGCGCGATCACGGCCTGAAGCGTCTGCAGGTCGACGCTCGCGCGCGGCGACTGGAACTTCGGCACCGGGGCGACCTTGCGGACCGTCGCGAGGCCGAGCGCCTGCAGGATCCGGATGTACATCCAGCCGATGTCGAACTCGTACCAGCGGTTGGACAGCTTCGCGCTCGAGGCGAACGCGTGGTGGTTGTTGTGCAGCTCCTCGCCGCCGATCAGGATGCCCCAGGGCAGCACGTTGCGCGCGGCGTCCGGGCTGTCGAAGTTGCGATAGCCCCAGTAGTGGCCGATGCCGTTGATGACGCCGGCGGCGGTGACCGGTATCCACATCATCTGGACCGCGAACACCGACAGGCCGATGACACCGAACAGCAGCACGTCGATCACCAGCGTGATGTAGACGCCGGCGACCGAATACTTGGTGTAGACGTTGCGCTCCACCCAGTCGTCGGGCGTGCCGTGACCGTACTTCTGGAGGGTCTCGGTGTTCTTCGCCTCCTCGCGGTACAGCTCGCTGCCCTCGAGCAGCACCTTGCGGATGCCGCGGGTCTGAGGGCTGTGCGGATCCTCGGGGGTCTCGCACTTGGCGTGGTGCTTGCGGTGGATGGCCGCCCACTCCTTGGTGACCATGCCCGTGGTCAGCCACAGCCAGGCCCGGAAGAAGTGCGAGACGACCGGATGCAGGTCGAGCGCCCGGTGCGCCTGGCAGCGGTGCAGGTAGATCGTCACGGCCGCGATCGTCACATGCGTGGCGATCAGCGTGTACGCGAGGATCTGCCAGCCGCTCATGTCGAGCAGGCCGGTGTCTAGGAAGCCCAGGACGCCCTGGACCACGGGATGATCGATCAAGTTCTCAACTCCCTTGAATAACCTCGGAGATTGTAAAGGCGCCCGACGGCCACGTCATTGACGTATGTCGGCCACGGCCACTATTCGCGGCGGACCCAACGCACCGCGAAGAAGCCATCCGACTCGTCCAGGTCGGGGCGGATCCGCAGGAAAACAGGGTCGGAAAACCCGGGATGAGCCTGGGCGAAGGTCGCGGCGACCGCTTCGTTCTCGCGGGCGAGCAGGCTGCAGGTGGCATAGACGAGCGCACCGCCCCGCTTCACCAGACGGGCGGCAGCGCCCAGGATCGCGGTCTGCCGGCCGTTGAGCTCGTCGACCGCCTCGGGGAGCATTCGCCACTTGAGCTCGGGATTGCGGCGCAGCGTGCCGGTCCCGCTGCACGGCGCGTCGACCAGCACCAGGTCGGCCCGGCCGGCCAGACGCCGCAGCTTGGGGTCGTGCTCGCTGTCGAGGCCGAACGGCTGGACGCTGGTGGCGCCGGAGCGCGCGAGCCGCGGCTTGAGACGCTGCAGGCGGGCCGTCGAGACGTCGCAGGCGTAGACCTGGCCGCTCGAGCGCATCGCGGCCGCGATGGCGAGGGTCTTGCCGCCGGCGCCCGCGCAGAAGTCGATGACGGTCTGGCCGCGCCGCGGCGCAGCGAAGTCCACCAGACGCTGGCTGCCCAGGTCCTGCACCTCGAACTCGCCGCGCTCGAACGACGCGAGCCGATCGATCGCGGGCTTGCCGCGGACACGCAGTGCGGTGTCGCAGCTCGCCATCGGCTCGGCCTCGACGCCGTCGGCCGCGAGCGAGGCGCGCAGGGACTCGCGATCGGTCTTGAGCAGGTTCACCCGCAGATCGAGCGGCGCCGGCGCGAGCAGCGACTGGCCGAGCCGCTCGACGGCGGCATGCGGCACCGGCTCGCCATCCGCCACGGCCTGGGCCAGCAGCTCGGCATGCAGCCAGTCGGGCAGGCTCAGGCGAATCGCCTGGGGCATGCCGCCGGGGTCGCTCGCGAGCGAGCGGCGCAGCGCGGCCTCGTCCTCGGCGTCCGGGCGCAGCGCGGGCAGCATCCCCTCGCCGAAGCGCAGCACGAACGACAGCCAGGTCAGCCGCCGAGGCAGCGAACCGCGCATCGATTGCGCCTGGTGACCGTAGCGGCGGCGGTTGCGCAGCACGTCGAAGACCGTCTCGGCGATGATGCCGCGGTCGCGGCGACCGAGCCGCTCGTTGGCACGGAAGAAGCCGCGCAGCACGGTGTCCGCGGCCCGGTCGAGCTGCAGCACCTCGCCGACGGCGCGCTCGGTCGAGGCGAGCAGAGGCGGCGTCAGGCGGGGGAGCTCGGCCGCCGGAGTCGGCTCGGCGGCGGCGATCGGCAGGTGCTCGGGGATCGTCGGATCGACGGACGGTCCGGTACTCATCGTCCGCCCTCCCAGAGCAGCCGTTCATCGGCAGGCACACCCACGACCTCTGCACGTCCCTCGGACACGCGCACGCGGTCCTCGACCAGCCAGCGAACGGCCTTCGGAAGGATCCGGTGCTCGACCGCGAGCACGCGCGCGGCGAGCGTCGAGGCGTCGTCGCCGTCGAGAACGGGCACGGCGGCCTGCGCGAGGATCGGTCCGTGATCGAGGGCAGGCGTCACCAGGTGGACCGTCGCGCCGTGCATCCGGACCCCGGCGGCGAGCGCGCGTGCATGCGTGTCCAGCCCCGGGAACGCCGGCAGCAGCGAAGGATGGATGTTCACCAGGCGGCCCGCGAAGCGGCTCACGAAGCCCTCGGTGAGGATCCGCATGAAGCCGGCGAGCACGACGAGGTCCACGCCGAGGGCGTCGAGCCGCTCGGTGAGAGCCGCGTCGAAGGATTCGCGGCCCGCGTGGGCCGTGTGCGCCACGACCTCCACCGGCACGCCGAGACCGCGGGCGACCTCGAGTCCGGCGGCTTCCGCGCGGTTCGCGATGACGGCTGCGATGCGGGCGGGCCAGTGCTCGTCCCGACAGGCGCGCACGAGGCTCGCCATGTTCGAGCCCTGGCCGGAGATCAGGATCGCAACGGTCTTCAACGGGTCGCCCGATAGAAAGGCGCGCAGTCTAGCATCCGCGCGCCTCGGTGACCGGCCTAGATTGCTTTATGATTCAAGGTTTTGCGTCCGAACGCATGCAGGTCTTCCGCCAACTCCCTCCGCTCGAGCAACGCCGCCCCTGTGCGCTCACCATCGGCAACTTCGATGGCGTGCACCTCGGCCATCGGGCTCTGCTCGATGCGCTGCGGCAATCGGCCGCGGGCCTCGGCGTGCCCGCCTGCGTGCTGACCTTCGAGCCGCACCCGCGCGAATTCTTCGCCGCGCGCAGGCCCGGGGCCTCGGCGCCGGCCCGGATCGCGACGCTGCGCGACAAGCTCGAGGCGCTGGCAGCGGCCGGCGTGGACCGCGCCTGCGTCGTCCACTTCAACGAGCGCTTCGCGTCGCTCGCCCCGGACGCCTTCGTGCAGTCGGTCCTCGTCGACGGGCTGCAGGTTCGCCAGCTCCTGATCGGCGACGATTTCCGCTACGGCGCGGGGCGCGGCGGCGACTTCGCCACCCTGGAGCAGGCCGCGGGCCGCCACGGCTTCGCGCTGCAGCGGATGGCGACGGTCGCCCGAGACGGCGAGCGCATCTCGTCGTCGGCAGTGCGCGCGGCACTGGCCGGAGCCGACTTCGCCCGCGTCGAACGCCTGCTCGGACGGCCGTACGCGATGTCCGGCCACGTGGTGCACGGGCGCAAGCTCGGACGCGAGCTCGGCTTCCCGACGCTGAACCTGCGCATCCCGCACGGGCGCCCGGCGCTCGGCGGCATCTTCGTCGTGCGCGTGCACGGCCTGGCCGATGCACCGCTCGCCGGCGTCGCGAGCCTGGGCACGCGCCCGGCCGTCGAGACCGACGGCGCACCGCTGCTCGAGACCCACGTCCTCGACTGGACGGGCGACGCCTACGGCCGCCTGGTCCGCATCGAGTTCCTGCGCAAGCTGCGCGACGAGGCCCACTACGACGGCCTGGACGCGCTGGTCGCCCAGATCCGCCGCGACGCCGACGACGCCCGGACCCATTTCGCCTCCCTCGCCTCCCTCGCCGCCCTCGCCGCCCCCGCGGCGCGCTGAGCGGCCTGCCTCACCGAGACCGCCCCGATGGCCAAGCCGCAAGACCCCACCAAGACCGACCACCGGGCGACGCTCAACATGCCCGACACGCCGTTCCCGATGCGAGGCGACCTCGCCAAGCGGGAACCGAAGTGGGTCGCCGAGTGGCATGAGAAAGGCGTCTACAAGCGGATCCGCGCGGCCAGCAAGGGGCGCCCGCTGTTCGTGCTGCACGACGGCCCGCCCTACGCCAACGGCGACATCCACATCGGTCACGCGGTCAACAAGGTCCTCAAGGACATGATCGTGAAGTGCCGGAACATGGCCGGCTACGACGCGCGCTACGTCCCTGGCTGGGACTGCCACGGCATGCCGATCGAGATCCAGATCGAGAAGCAGTTCGGCAAGACCCTGCCCCCGGCCGAGGTGCAGTCGAAGTCGCGCGCCTACGCGACCGAGCAGATCGCGCGCCAGAAGAAGGACTTCATCCGGCTCGGGGTGCTCGGCGAGTGGGAGGACCCGTACCTCACCATGGCGCCTCGCAACGAGGCCGACGAGCTGCGTGCGCTCGGCAAGATCATGGAGGCGGGCTTCGTCTTCCGCGGCCTCAAGCCGGTGAACTGGTGCTTCGACTGCGGCTCGGCGCTCGCCGAGGCCGAGGTCGAGTACCAGGACCGCACCGACCTCGCGGTCGACGTCGGCTTCGCCTTCACCGACCGGGCGAAGCTCGCGGCGGCCTTCGGCCTGCCCTCGCTGCCGGCGGGCGCCGGCTTCGCGGTGATCTGGACGACCACGCCCTGGACGCTGCCCGCGAACCAGGCGCTCAACCTGCATCCGGACTTCGAGTACGCGCTGGTGGCGACCGAGCGCGACGGCGCGCCGGTGACGCTGCTGATCGCCAAGGAGCGCATCGAGGCCTGCCTCGCATCGTGGGGGCTGCCCGCGGGCACCGTGCTCGCGACCGCGACCGGCCGAGCGCTCGAGCTGCTCGAGTTCCGCCACCCGTTCTACGACCGGGTGGCGCCCGTCTACCTCGGCGAGTACGTCACGCTCGACGCGGGCACCGGCATCGTCCACTCCTCGCCCGCCTACGGCATCGAGGACTTCCTGTCCTGCAAGCACTACGGCCTGAAGGATGCGGACATCCTCAACCCGGTGACCGGCGACGGCCGCTACGCGAGCACGCTGGCGCTGTTCGGCGGCGAGAAGATCTGGGACGCGAACCCGAAGATCGTCGAGACGATGCGCGCCGCCGGCACGCTGCTGAAGGTCGCGAAGTACCCGCACAGCTACATGCACTGCTGGCGCCACAAGACGCCGATCATCTACCGCGCAACCAGCCAGTGGTTCGCCGGCATGGACGTGACACCGAAGCACGGCACGACGCTGCGCGAGCGTGCGCTGGCCGCGATCGACGCAACCGACTTCTATCCCGGCTGGGGTCAGGCCCGGCTGCACGCGATGATCGCGAACCGGCCCGACTGGACGCTGTCGCGCCAGCGGCAGTGGGGCGTGCCGATGGCGTTCTTCGTGCACCGCGAGACCGGCGCACTGCATCCGCGCACGCCGGAGCTGCTCGAGCAGGTCGCGCAGCGCATCGAGCGCGGCGGCATCGAGGCCTGGCAGACGCTCGATCCGCGCGAGCTGCTCGGCGACGAGGCCGACGCCTACGAGAAGAACCGCGACACGCTCGACGTCTGGTTCGACTCGGGCACGACCCACGAGACGGTGCTGCGCGGCTCGCATGCCGCGCAGTCCACCTTCCCGGCCGACCTGTACCTCGAGGGCAGCGACCAGCACCGCGGCTGGTTCCATTCGTCGCTGCTCACCTCCTGCATGATCAACGGCGTCGCGCCGTACAAGGCGCTGCTCACGCACGGCTTCGTCGTCGACGGCGACGGCCGCAAGATGAGCAAGTCGCTCGGCAACGTGGTGGTGCCGCAGAAGGTGTCCGACACGCTGGGCGCCGAGGTGCTGCGGCTGTGGGTGGCCTCCACCGACTATTCCGGCGAGCTGTCGCTGTCCGACGAGATCCTCAAGCGCGTCGTCGAGGCCTACCGCCGGATCCGCAACACGCTGCGCTTCCTGCTCGCGAACCTCGCCGACTTCGATCCGGTCGCCGACGCGGTCCCGGTCGCCGAGCTGCTCGAGATCGACCGCTGGATGCTGGCGCGCGGCGCGCAGTGGCAGGCCGACGTGGTCGCCGCCTACGGCCGCTTCGAGTTCCACCCGATCGTCTCGGGCCTGCAGACCTTCTGCTCGGAGGACCTCGGCGCGTTCTTCGTCGACGTGCTCAAGGACCGGCTCTACACCACCGCGCCGAAGTCGCTGGCGCGCCGCTCGGCCCAGACCGCGCTGTGGCACGTCACGCAGTCGATCGTGCGCTCGATGGCGCCGATCCTGTCGTTCACCGCCGAGGAGGTCTGGCCGCTGCTCGATGCGAAGGCCTGGGCCGAGCAGGGCGAGACGGTCTTCACGCAGACCTGGCATGTCTACCCCGAGGTGGCCGACGCCGAGGCGCTGCTCGCCAAGTGGGCGCGGCTGCGCACCTGGCGCGGCGAGGTGATGCGCGCGATCGAGGGGGTGCGCTCGACCGGCGCCATCGGCTCGTCGCTGCAGGCCGAGGTCGACGTGGCGGCCGACGGCATGCTGTTCGAGGACCTCGCCAGCCTCGGCGACGACCTGCGCTTCGTGCTGATCACCTCGGCGGCGCGGCTGCGCGAGGCCGAGGACGGCGAGGTCGGCGCCGAGGACTCGGCGACCGGCCGCATCGCGGTCACGCCGAGCACGCACGCGAAGTGCGGCCGCTGCTGGCACTGGCGCGCCGACGTCGGCCACGACCCGGCGCAGCCCGAGCTCTGCGGGCGCTGCACCGGCACGCTCTCCGGTGCGGCCGAGCCGCGCCACGCGGCCTGAGGCGCGCACGGTGGTCCGCCGCTCCGCCAAGCCGACCCTGCGCACCTGGCTGGCGCTCGCCACGCTGGTGCTCATCCTCGACCAGATCACCAAGGCGTGGGTGTTCTCGCGCTTCAGGAACGGTGAGCGGGTCACGGTGATCCCCGGCTTCTTCGACTTCACGCTGGTCTGGAACCCGGGCGCGGCCTTCAGCTTCCTGGCGGCCGCCGACGGCTGGCAGCGCTGGTTCTTCATCGCGATCGGCATCGGCGCGTCGGCCTTCATCCTGTGGCTGCTGATCGGCCACTCGACGCAGCGGCTGTTCGCGGGCGCGCTGTCGCTGATCCTGGGCGGCGCGATCGGCAACGTGATCGACCGCTTCGTCCACGGCCAGGTGCTGGACTTCCTGCTCGCCCACTGGAACGACCGCTGGTACTTCCCCGCCTTCAACGTCGCCGACTCGGCGATCACCGTCGGCGCCGTCCTGCTGGTCCTTGACGAACTGCTGCGGGTCCGCAAGAGTCGCTGAATGACCGACGCCACCGCTTCCTCGTCCGTCTCATCGTCCGCCTCCCTGCCCGCCGACGGCGAGCTCGCCGGCCGACACCTGCTGCTCGGCGTGACCGGCGGCGTGGCCGCCTTCAAGGCCTGCGAGCTGGCCCGCGAGCTGCAGCGGCGCGGCGCGACCGTGCAGGTCGCGATGACCGACGCGGCCACGAAGTTCATCGGCACCGCGACCTTCCAGGCGCTGACCGGCCGGCCGGTCTACACCGACGCCTGGGACGGCCGCATCGACAACGGCATGCCGCACATCGACCTGTCGCGCGGCGCGGACGCGATCCTGGTCGCGCCCGCCACCGCCGACTTCATGGCCCGCGTCGCGCACGGGCTGGCCGACGACCTGCTGTCGACGCTGGTGCTGGCGCGCGACTGCCCGCTGCTGGTGGCGCCCGCGATGAACCGGCAGATGTGGTCGGCCGCGGCCACGCAGCGCAACGTCGCGACGCTGCGCACCGACGGCGTCGCGGTGCTCGGGCCGGGCGCCGGCGAGCAGGCCTGCGGCGAGACCGGCGACGGCCGCATGCTCGAGGCGCAGCAGCTCGTCGAGGAGACGATCGCCTTCTTCGCGCCGAAGCTGCTCGCCGGGCGCCGCGTGCTGGTGACCGCCGGACCGACCTTCGAGCCGATCGACCCGGTGCGCGGCATCACCAACCTGTCGTCCGGGAAGATGGGCTACGCGATCGCGCGGGCCTGCCGGCACGCGGGCGCCGAGGTGGTGCTGGTGTCGGGGCCGACCGCCCTCGAAGCGCCGCAGGGCGTACGCCGCGTCGACGTTCGCAGCGCACGCGAGATGCTCGCGGCGGTGCAGGCCGAGCTCGACGGGCAGGACCTGTTCGTCGCGGTCGCCGCGGTGGCCGACTGGCGGGTCGCGAACGCCTCGGCGAGCAAGCTGAAGAAGACCGAAGGCGGCGGGGCACCGGCACTCGAGTTCGCGCAGAACCCGGACATCCTGGCCGGCGTCGCCGCGATGCCTGGCGGCCCCTACTGCGTGGGCTTCGCCGCCGAGACCGAGGACCTGGAAGCGAACGCCCAGGACAAGCGCCTGCGCAAGGGCGTGCCGCTGCTGGTCGGGAACATCGGCCAGGCGACCTTCGGACGCGACGACAACGAGCTGCTGCTGATCGACGCGCTGGGCACGACGAGACTGCCGCGCGCGAGCAAGACCCGGCTCGCCGCCGCACTGGTCGGCGAGATCGCGCGCCGGCTGCCGCAGGCGCGCTGCTGATGGCCCTGCCCGAGCCGGGGCGCGCGGGCGCCCGCGAGCTGGGCGGCGCGCCGCGCGACGGCGACTTCGCGCGGCTGCTCGAAGCGGCGAGCGCGCCCTCGGCGCACCGGATGCGGGTCGACGAGACGCTCGGACTGGAGGACGCCGACTCGCGCGCCGCCCGCGCCGGCCGCTTCACCGGCTCGCCGTCGGCCGCCACCGCGATGGGGGCACGCCCGCAGGATCCGCGCTTCGGCGGCGGGCCACCTGCCACCGACGAGGGTCCCGCCACCGTCGGCGCAGGCGCATCCGGGTACCCCGACACCACGGGCTTCGGTCACGGGGGCGCGCCCGCGCATCACGACACCGCGCCGGCCGTCGCCCGCACGGCGGCCCCCTACGGCCCCCCCGGCATGGCGGAGGGCCGCACCCGCGCCGTGCCGTCGCGCACCGCATCGCCCGGCGGCACGCCCGACCCTTCGGCCGCGGTGGCCGGCGCGGTGGCCGCCTGGTCGCGCCGCCCGCTCAAGGACCGGATCGTGGTCGTGCTCTTCGGCCTGGCCGCGCTGTGGATCCTGCTGTCGATCCTGTCGACGGCGGCGCACGACCTCGGCGACGCGACCGGCCTGCTGGTCGTCGGCGCCGTCGTCGCCTTCCTCGTGCTGCGCAACCGCTCGCGCAGGCAGCGCCCACCGGACGCCCCATGATCGACATCGACCTGAAAGTGCTCGACGCGCGGATGCGCGATGCGCTCCCCGCGTATGCCACCGACGGCAGCGCCGGCCTCGACCTGCGTGCCTGCATCGACGCGCCGCTGCGGATCGCGCCGGGCCAGACGGTCCTGATCCCCACCGGCCTGGCGGTCCACCTCGCCGACCCCGGCTACGCGGCGGTGCTGCTGCCGCGCTCGGGGCTCGGCCACAAGCACGGCATCGTGCTCGGCAACCTGGTGGGCCTGATCGACTCGGACTACCAGGGCCCGCTGATGGTCTCGTGCTGGAACCGCAATCCGGTCGAGTCGGGCGAGGCCGGCACCTTCACCGTGCAGCCGATGGACCGGATCGCGCAGATGGTGATCGTGCCGGTGGCTCGCGCGCGCTTTCGCGTGGTCGCGGACTTCACCGCGAGCGAGCGCGGCGCGGGCGGCTTCGGCAGCACCGGGCGCGGCTGAGGCGCCGGGCCCGCCGTCCGTGCGGCGCCGCCGCGCCGGCCCGCCGGATCAGGCGGCGCCCGCCGCCGCGATCAGGCCGTCGAGCTTGCGGGCATCGGCGACGAATGCCCGGATGCCCTCGGCCAGCTTGTCGCTCGCCATCGCGTCCTCGTTCAGCTCGAAGCGGAACTGCTTCTCGTCGAAGTGCACGCGCTCGATCGCGGCCTTCGCAGCGGCGGCCGGATCGAGCCGGCGCGGCACCTCGGCGTCCGAGGCGCGCAGCTGCTCGAGCAGCTCGGGGCTGATGGTCAGCAGGTCGCAGCCGGCGAGCGCCAGGATCTGGCCGACGTTGCGAAAGCTCGCGCCCATCACCTCGGTCGGATAGCCGAACTTCTTGAAGTAGGCATGGATGCGGCGCACCGAGGCGACGCCGGGGTCCGACTCGCCGTCGAAGTCCGTGCCGTCGCGCTTCCTGTACCAGTCGTAGATCCGGCCCACGAACGGCGATATCAGCGTGATGCCGGCATCGGCGCAGGCAACGGCCTGCGGGAAGCCGAACAGCAGCGTCAGGTTGCAGTGGATGCCGTCGCGCTCGAGCCGCTCGGCGGCCAGGATGCCTTCCCAGGTCGAGGCGATCTTGACCAGGATGCGCTCGCGCCCGATGCCGGCCGCCTCGTAGAGCGCGATGATGCGCCGCGCCCGCGCCATGGTCGCCTCGGCGTCGAAGGACAGGCGCGCGTCGACCTCGGTGGACACGCGCCCCGGGACGATCGCGAGGATCTCGCGGCCGAAGCGCACCAGCAGCCGGTCGACCAGGGCCTCGAGCGGCTCGCCGCGGTGCTGCGCGACCGTCTCGTCGAGCAGCACCCGGTACTCGGGCTTGCCGACCGCCTTGAGGATCAGCGTCGGGTTGGTCGTGGCGTCGCGCGGGGCGTACGCCTTCATCGTGTTGAAGTCGCCGGTGTCGGCGACCACGGTGGTCAGGGTCTTGAGTCGGTCGAGCGCGTTCATGTCGGCTCCGTACGGGACCGACATGGTAGCCGCTCCGGCCGGCGGGGATTGCCGGCTCGGCCGGCGCGGCCGGATCATCATCGCGCGACCGGCTCCCCGGGTCCGCCCCGGGGTCCGCCTCGGGTCCATTGACGCAGGTCAACTCGATCGGCCCGAGCCGTCGTACGCTGTGACCCATGGACGCCCGCCCCGATGCGGCGCGCTCCTCACCGAGACCATCAGGAGCGGACATGAGCTTCGGCTACAAGACCATCCTCGCCCACTTCGACTCGACCGAGCGCGCCGGCCGGCGTCTGCAGGCCGCAGCCCGCCTGGCCGACGCGCACGACGCGCACCTCGTCGCGCTCTACAGCATCATGTCGCCGCTCTACAGCGAGCCGTTCGTCGCCGACGGCGGCGCCTTCGTCGCGCAGGAACTGCTGCGCTTCCAGGAGCGCAAGGATGCAGAGGCGCGCGCCGCCTTCGACCGGATCGCGCCCACGCTCGGGCGGGCCGTCGAGTGGCGCAGCGAGACCGGCGACCCGGCCAGCGTCATCAACGAGCACGGCCGCTACGCCGACCTGATCGTCGTCGGCCAGTACGACGACGACGCGGCCAACGACGTCACGCCCGACTTCATCGGCCGCGTGATCATGGGCTCGGGCCGGCCGGTGCTGGTCGTCCCGTACACCGGCGAGTTCGCGACGATCGGCCGCCGGCCGATGGTGGCCTGGAACGCGAGCCGCGAGGCCGCGCGCGCGGTGAGTTCCTCGATGCCGCTGCTGCGCCAGGCGCAGGAGGTGCAGGTCACCACCTTCAACGCCCGTGCCGGCCGCGGCGGCCATGGCGACGTGCCCGGTGCCGACATCGCGACCTTCCTCGCGCGCCACGGCGTCAAGGCCAACGTCTCGGGCTCGACCTCCAAGGACGTCGACATCGGCAACCAGATGCTGTCGCGGACCGACGACTTCCAGGCCGACCTGCTGGTGATGGGCGGCTACGGCCACTCGCGCGCCTACGAGTTCGTGATGGGCGGCGCGACCCGCACCATCCTCGAGTCGATGACGGTACCGGTGCTGTTCGCGCACTGAGCCGCGACGCGCAGCCGGGCGGCGGGGTCGGATGGACGAGACGCTGCTCGCCGCCGGGCTGGGCCTGGGCACGGCGGTCGCGATCGGCCTGCTGATCGGGATCGACCGCGAGCGCAAGGGCGATTCGCGAGGGATCCGCACCTTCGGGCTGGTCGCACTGCTGGGCGCCCTCGCGGCCGACCTGTCGCGACGCCTGGAGCAGCCGCTGCTGGTGCCGGTGGGCCTGTCGATCATCGCCGTGATCGCGGTCGCCGCCTACTGGCACGACCACGCGCGGCAGGGCGAGGCGCCCACCACCTCGATGGTCGCGATGGCGGTCACCGGCGCACTGGGGCTGCTGTGCGGACTGGGCGAGCAGCGGCTCGCCGTTCCGGTCGCGATCGTCGTCGCCGCCCTGCTCGTCTTCAAGGGCGAACTGCACGGCGTCGCCGGTCGCCTGGGTCGCGACGACCTGGTCCCCATCCTGCAGTTCGGCGCGCTGACCTTCATCGCGCTGCCGCTGCTGCCCGACCGCGCGTTCGGTCCGCAGGGATCGCTCAACCCGCGGGAGATCTGGCTGATGGTGGTGCTGGTGGCCGGCGTCGGGCTGGCCGGCTGGCTGCTGCTGCGCTTCGCGGGCCGCCGTCATGGCGCCGCGCTCGCGGCGGTGGCGGGCGGGCTGGTCTCGTCGACGGCGACGACGCTGGTGTTCGCCCGGCATGCGAAGGCCGGCGGCGGGCCGGCGTTGGCCGCCACGATGGTGCTGCTGTCGAACCTGACGATGCTGCTGAGGCTCACGCTGCTGACGGCCATCTCGCAGCCGCGCCTGCTGCCGGGCGTTGCCGCCGTCGCCGGCGCGGCGATCGCGGCGAGCCTGCCGGTGGCCGCGCGGCTCGTGCCGCGCGCGCGGCGCGAGGACGCGGTACCGCTGCCCGAGGTGCGCAACCCCACCGACCTGCGGGTCGCGCTCGGCTTCGGGCTGGCCTATGGCGTCGTGTCGCTGCTGGCCGCCGTCGGTGCGCAGCGCCTGGGCGACGGGGCGCTGTTCGCCGTCGCGGCCGTCTCCGGGCTGACCGACGTGGACGCGATCACGCTGGCGGTCACGCGCCTGCACGGCATCGGCGACATCGGCACCGATACGGCGACCACGGCCATCGCGATCGCCGTGGTCGCGAACCTGTGCTTCAAGGCCGGCATCGCGCGGCTCGCCGGGACCGCGGCGCTCGGGCGCGAATGCGCGGCGGGCTTCGCGGCCATGGCGGTCGCGATCGGCGCCGTGGTGATGCTGATGCGACGGGCCGCCTGACGGCGGTCCCGGTGACGCCCCGCGCGACGCGAGCCGCGCTTGCCCTCCCCGGAGATGATCGTGCCCCTGGACACCGACCCGATCGAGATCCCCGACACCTTCCGGGCGATGGCCTTCGACGGCGACGCGCTGCTGCGCCCGCTGACGATGCCGATGGTGCCGCCCGGCCCCGACGAACTGCTGCTGCGGGTCAGCACCTGCGGCGTCTGCCGCAGCGATCTGCACATCTTCGACGGCGACCTGTCGCCGCCGGTGCTGCCGATCGTGCCGGGCCACGAGATCGTCGGGACGGTGCTGGCACGCGGCGCACGGGCGCACGCCTTCCGGCTCGGCGAGCGGGTGGGGGCGGCGTGGCTGCGCAGCACCTGCCTGCACTGCCGCTGGTGCGACAGCGGCCGCGAGAACCTGTGCCGCGACGCCCGCTTCAATGGCCTGCACGCGCACGGCGGCTATGCGACACACGCCCGGGTCGATGCGCGCTTCTGCGTGGCGCTGCCCGAGTCCTATGACGACGTCCGGGTCGCGCCGCTGCTGTGCGCGGGACTGATCGGCTTTCGCGCGCTGCGCGCAGCCGGAGACGATGCGCGTCGCATCGGGATCTACGGCTTCGGCGCCGCCGGACACCTGATGGCGCAGGCCGCGATCGCCGAGGGGCGCGAGGTCTTCGCCTTCACGCGGCCCGGCGACATCGACGCGCAGTCGCTCGCGATGCGGCTGGGGGCACGCTGGGCCGGCGACTCGACGCAGCCCGCGCCGCAGCCGCTCGATGCGGCGCTGCTGTTCGCGCCGGTCGGCGCGCTGGTGCCCAAGGCGCTCGCCGACGTGATGCCCGGCGGCACGGTGGTGTGCGCCGGCATCCACATGTCGGACATCCCGTCCTTCCCGTACCGCCGGCTCTGGGAGGAGCGCGTCATCCGGTCGATCGCCAACCTGACCCGCGCCGATGCGAGCGGCTTCATGGCACAGGCCGCCCGCATCCCGTTCGTCTGCGAGACGCGGCCCTTCGCGCTGGCCGACGCGAACCGGGCGCTCGGGCTGCTGCGCGAGGGCGCGGTCACCGGCGCGGCGGTGCTCGACTGCAGCCTCGCGCCCTGAGGGGGCGCGAGGGGGCGTGGGCGCGCCCGGCGTCAGCCCTTCTGTCGCGCCAGCGCCTGGGCGCGCAGCTCGTCGATCGTCTGCCCCGCGGTGATCGCCTGCGGATCGATGACCAGCTCGATCAGCGCCGGCACGCCCGCCGAGCGGGCCCGCTCGAAGGCCGCCGCGAACTGCCCGGTCTCGGTCACGCGCTCGCCGTGGCAGCCGTAGGCCTCGGCGAGCTTCACGAAGTCGGGATTGCGCAGCGCCGTGCCGTAGACGCGCGCCGGATACTCGCGCTCCTGGTGCATGCGGATGGTGCCGAACATGCCGTTGTTGACCAGCACGACGATCGGCGTCGCGCCGTACTGCACGGCGGTCGCCAGCTCCTGGCCGGTCATCATGAAGTCGCCGTCGCCGGTGAAGGCGATCACCACCCGGTCGGGGTGCGCGAGCGAGGCGGCCACCGCGGCCGGCACGGCATAGCCCATCGCGCCGGAGGTCGGGGCGAGCTGCGTCTTGTGGAGGCGGTGCCTGTGGAAGCGGTGCACCGGCGTGGCGAAGTTGCCGGCGCCGTTGGTGAGGATCGCGTCATGCGGCAGCACGCGCTCGAGGTGCAGCACGCACTCGGGATAGCTGAGCCTGCCGGGCTGCGCGCGCGGCACGCGCCAGGCGGCGTAGTCGCGCACCGCACCGTCGAGCCAGCCCGCCCAGCGCGCGGCCAGCCCCGCTGGCGGCGAGAGCGCGTCGAGCGTCGCCGCGAACTCGCGGTTGCCGGCGGCGATCGGCAGCTCGGCGGAGAACACCCGGCCGAGCTCGTCCGCTCCCGGGAACACGTGCACCAGGCATTGCGCCGGCGTCGGCGACTCGACCAGCGTGTAGCCGTTGGTGGTCATCTCGCCGAGCCGCACGCCGACCGCGATCAGCAGGTCGGCCTCGCGCACGCGGGCGCCGAGCTTCGGATTCACGCCGATGCCGACCTCGCCGACGTACTGCGCGTCGCCGTTGTCGAAGGCATCCTGGAAGCGCCAGGCGCAGGCCACCGGGAGGCCGAAGCGGTGGGCGAACGCGCGCACCGACTCGCGCGAGGCATCGTCCCAGGTCGAGCCGCCGACCAACAGCAGCGGGCGCTCGGCCGAGGCCAGCAGCTCGGCCAGGCGCGCGGTCTGGGCCACCGACGGCGAGGGCTGAACGCGCCGGTACGGCAGCGCGTCGGGCACGTCGGCGAGCTGCACCAGCACGTCCTCGGGCAGCGCCAGCACGACCGGCCCGGGCCGCCCCGAGGTCGCGATGTGGAAGGCGTGCTGGATGAACTCCGGGATCCGGTCGGCGCGGTCGATCGAGGCCACCCACTTCGCCATCTGCCCGAACATGCGCCGGTAGTCGACCTCCTGGAAGGCCTCGCGCTCGACGAAGTCGGTGCCGACCTGGCCGATGAACAGGATCATCGGCGTGGAGTCCTGGAACGCGGTGTGCACGCCGATGGATGCGTTGGTGGCGCCCGGGCCGCGGGTGGCGAAGCAGATGCCGGGGACGCCGGTCAGCTTGCCCCAGGCCTCGGCCATGTTCGCCGCACCGCCCTCCTGGCGGCAGACCACCAGCGGCAGCCGGTCGCGCACATCGTGCATCGCGTCGAGCACCGCGAGGAAGCTCTCGCCGGGCACGCAGAACGCGCGGTTGGCGCCGTGCACGAGCAGCTGGTCGACGATCAGGCGGCCGCCGGTGCGCGGGCCCGGGGAGACGGGACGTTGAACGGGACGGGAGGTGGGGCTCATGGCGGGGTCGAGAGGGGTCGGAAGGTCGGTGAACGGACATGCCAGGCGAACAGGGCCATCGCGCCGGCGACGCAGGCGAGCGCGCCGCCCGCCATCGTGCCGGCCGAGTGCCACAGCAGCGGCGAGACGACGCCGGCCACCAGCGCATTGCCGGCGGACAGCGTGAACGCCATGCCCGAGGCGGCCATGCCGCGGCGCGCGGGAAAGGTGTCGAGCAGCATCACCTGCAGCGGGGCCATGGCCAGGCCCATGCCCACGTTGTAGGGAAAGAGCGGCAGCGTCGCCCAGGGCACGCGCGGCGGATCCATCAGGACAGCCTGCGCCACGTTGCCCAGCACCGACAGCGTCATCAGCGCGTAGCCGGCGACGATCGTGCGGACCGGCGAGAGCCGGCCGGCGAGCCGGGAGGACAGGAAGGCACCGCACATGGTGCCGGCCACCGCGGGCACGAACAGCCAGGCGAATGCGGTGGGCGCGAGGCCCAGCACACCCGGCAGGAAGGCCGGCGCCGCCAGCACGTAGACGAAGAAGCCCGCGAAGTTCAGCGCCAGCACCGCCGCCAGCCGCAGGAACGGCGGATGGGTCGCGAGTGCCGCATAGGCCCGCGCCATCGGCCCGGGCCGCATGCTCACGCGCTGCGCGGGCGGCAGCGTCTCGGGCAGGTAGCGCCAGCAGAAGACGGTCATGGCGAGCGCCACCGCCGCCAGGAAGCCGAACACCGAGCGCCAGCCGGCGATCGCGTCGATCCACCCGCCGGCGATCGGCGCCACCGCCGGCGCGAGCGCGAAGAACATCGTCGCCTGCGAGAGCATCCGCTGCGCCTGCGGGCCGTCGGCCACGTCGCGGACCACCGCCCGCCCGACCGTCATGCCGACCCCCGCGACCGCTCCCTGCAGCGCACGCCAGCCCCAGAGCGCCTCGATCGAGCCGGCCGTGGCTGCACCGAGCGAGGCGACGGCGAAGGCCACCAGCCCGACCAGCACGACCCGGCGCCGGCCGAGCGCATCCGACAGCGCGCCGTGCCACAGCGCCATCAGTGCGAACGGGACGATGAAGGCGGTCAGGGTCTGCTGGACCTGCAGCGGTGTCGCGTCGAGGTCGCGGGCGATCGAGCCGAAGGCCGGCAGGTAGGTGTCGATCGCGAACGGGCCGAGGATCGACAGGCCGGCGATGATCGGCGGAAGGCGCCGCTGCAGATCGGCCCGGGAGGCCGGAAGCGGTGCGGAAGCAGGCATCCGGCGATTGTCGCACGCGGTGTGTGCCGGCTCGGGCGCCGAAACTGGCAAAATGCCGGATTGGGCGCTTCGCCCATCCCTTCACCCCACCCCACTCGCAGGCCCATGTCCCAAGTCAAGAAAGTCGTGCTCGCCTACTCCGGCGGCCTCGATACCTCGGTGATCCTCAAATGGCTGCAGGACACCTACGGATGCGAGGTGATCACCTTCACCGCCGACATCGGCCAGGGCGAGGAGCTCGAGCCGGCGCGCCGCAAGGCCGAGATGTTCGGCGTGAAGAAGATCTACATCGAGGACCTGCGCGAGGAGTTCGTGCGCGACTTCGTGTTCCCGATGTTCCGCGCCAACGCGCTCTACGAGGGCGAGTACCTGCTCGGCACCTCGATCGCGCGGCCGCTGATCGCCAAGCGCCTGGTCGAGATCGCGCGCCGCGAGAGGGCGGATGCCATCTCGCACGGCGCCACCGGCAAGGGCAACGACCAGGTCCGCTTCGAGCTCGGCGCCTATGCGCTGATGCCCGACGTCAAGGTCATCGCACCGTGGCGCGAGTGGGACCTGCTGTCGCGCGACAAGCTCCTCGCCTACGCCGACCAGCACGGCATCCCGGTCGACTACAAGAAGCGCAAGGGCGAGGCGCCTTACTCGATGGACGCCAACCTGCTGCACATCTCGTTCGAGGGCGGCATCCTCGAGGATCCGAGCCGCGCGCCCGGCGAGGACATGTGGCGCCTGACGGTGTCGCCCGAGAAGGCGCCGGGCAAGCCCGAACTGGTCGAGATCGACTTCGAACGCGGCGACCCGGTCGCGATCAACGGCGTGCGCATGACGCCCGCGGTGCTGCTGACCGAGCTCAACCGCCTGGGCGGCAAGCACGGCGTGGGCCGCCTCGACCTGGTCGAGAACCGCTACGTCGGCATGAAGTCGCGCGGCTGCTACGAGACCCCCGGCGGCACGATCCTGCTGCGCGCGCACCGCGCGATCGAGTCCCTGACGCTCGACCGCGAGGTGGCGCACCTGAAGGACGACCTGATGCCGCGCTACGCGAGCCTGGTCTACAACGGCTACTGGTGGAGCCCGGAGCGCCAGACCCTGCAGGTGCTGATCGATCACACCCAGCAGAGCGTCAACGGCCGCGTGGTGCTCAAGCTCTTCAAGGGCAATGTCATCGTCACCAGCCGCTCGTCGGCGTACTCGCTCTTCGACACGAAGATCGCGACCTTCGACGACGACGGCGGCGCCTACAACCAGGCCGACGCCGGCGGCTTCATCAAGCTGAACGCACTGCGGATGCGGATCGCCGGGGTGAAGGCCGCGGCACGTGCGGCGGCGGCCAAGCCGGCGAAGGCGGCGAAGGCGGCGAAGGCGGTGAAGGCGGTGAAGGCGGTGAAGGCGGTGAAGGCCGAGAAGCCTGCGAAGGCCGAGAAGGCCGCCAAGCCCTCGAAGGCCGACGCCAAGCCGGTCAAGCCGGCGGCGGCGAAGAAGACCCCGGCGAAGAAGCCGACGGCCTGAGCGGACCGGGATGAGCACACACCGCCCCGTACCCGGGCTGCGCATCGAACGGCTGGACCCGCTCGATGCCCGGCACGCGGCGGCGCTGCTCGCACTGCTCGACGAGTACGCGACGGACCCGACCGGCGGCGGCACGCCGCTGGCCGAGGACGCGAAGGCCCGGCTGCCGGGGGTCCTGGCTGCCCGCGCCCACTACGCCGGCTGGCTGGCCTGGCACGGCGAACACCCGGTCGGGCTGGTCAATGCCTTCGAAGGCGTCTCCACCTTCAAGGCCCGGCCCCTGCTCAACATCCACGACATCACGGTGACCGCCTCGCACCGCGGACGCGGGATCGGCCGACGGCTGCTCGCCGCCGTCGAGGCCGAAGCCCGGGCGCGCGGCTGCTGCAAGCTCACCCTCGAGGCGCTCGAGGGCAACACCGGCGCGATCGCGCTGTACCGCGACGTCGGCTTCGCCGCCTACGAGCTCGACCCGGCGATGGGCCGGGCGAGCTTCTTCGAGAAATGGCTGACCTGAACCGGAGGCTGAACCGATGCCGTCCTTCGACGTGACCCTCGAGGCCAACCAGGTCGAGATCCGCAACGCGGTCGACCAGGCGAACAAGGAAATCACCAACCGCTTCGACTTCAAGGGGTCCGATGCGCGCTTCGAGCTGGCCGACAAGGCACTGACCGCCTTCGCCGACGACGACTTCAAGCTCGGCCAGGTGCGCGACGTGCTGCTCGCCAAGCTCGCCAAGCGCAACGTCGACGTCCGCTTCCTAGACTACGGCACCTCCGAGCGGATCGGCGGCGACAAGATGAAGCAGACCATCACGATCCGCCACGGCGTGCCGAGCGAGACCGGCAAGAAGATCGTGCGGGCGCTCAAGGATGCCAAGCTCAAGGTCCAGGCCTCGATCCAAGGCGACGCGGTCCGGGTGACCGGCGCCAAGCGCGACGACCTGCAGACCGCGATCGCGCTGATCCGGCGCGACTTCACCGACCTGCCGCTGGCCTGCGGCAACTTCCGCGACTGAAGGCGGCGCGCCCGTGTCGGCGCCCGAGCTGCCGGAGGGCCGCGTGCCGCTGCGCGTCGACGGCGTCGCGGTCGGCGGCGTGTGCGAAGACTGGCTCGCCCGCGCGCTCGAGCCACCCTCCCCGTTCGTGCTGCGCGACGGCGTGCTCGCGCTCGACGCGCCGATCGAGTCCTTCGCGGGCCGCTCGGCAGCGCTCGCCGACTGGGCGGCGCAGGCGCATGCACGCCGCCCGGTGCACGGCTGGCGCGACGAGCGCATGGTGATCCGAGATCC
Organism: Burkholderiales bacterium; assembly: GCA_026399835.1. Lineage (GTDB taxonomy): Bacteria > Pseudomonadota > Gammaproteobacteria > Burkholderiales > Burkholderiaceae_E > UBA4615. Next base: position 24,696 of record JAPLQE010000068.1, read on the forward strand.
GGCCGACAGCCGTCCGCTCGCCGCGATCGAGCGCGCCTTCCTGCGGCCGCTCGGGCTCGTGCTGCACTCGGTGCAGGCCTGCGCGTACACGCTCACCGTGGCCGGCCCGCTGCTATGGGTCGCGCGGCGCGCCCCGGGCAAGCCGGTCGACCCCAACCGGCTCGATGCGCTGGTGGCCGGTGGCATCTCGGGCTTCGACGACGCCGCCTCGACGCTGGAGCGCGAATGTGCCGAGGAAGCCGGCATCCCGGCCTCGATGGCCCGACGCGCCCGCCCGGCCGGCACGCTGGAGCTCTGCTACCCGAGCGTGGATGACGGGCTCGCGACCACGCACCGCGAACGCGTCGTGCTGCACGACCTCGAGCTGCCGACGCACTTCGTGCCGGTGCCGGCCGACGGCGAGCATGCCGAGATCGTCGTGATGACCCCGATCGAGGCGCTGAGCTCGATCGAAGCGGGCGGCTGGACCCGGGACGGCGCCCAGGCCACCGCCGACCTGATCCTGAGGATGGGCTGGATGCCGCACGGTCCGGGCCGCCCGGGCTGACGCGCGCTCCGACGACGGCCGTCCACGAACTGCGGCGCCGGGCGGCGCCGTCCGGTCAGGAGACGATGCGCGCGTACGCCGAGTGGTTGTGGATCGACTCGAAGTTCTCGCCTTCGACGACGAAGGACTCGACGCCCGCCACCTGCCGGACCGTGGCCGCGACGTCCCGCACCAAGTCCTCGACGAACTTCGGGTTGTCGTAGGCCCGCTCGGTCACGTGCTTCTCGTCGACACGCTTGAGCAGCCCGTAGAGTTCGCAGGAGGCCTGCTGCTCGATGCGGGCGATCAGCGCGGGGATGTCGAGGCTCGAGCCCGCCGCCATCCGAGCCTCGACCGTCACATGCGAGCGCTGGTTGTGCGCACCGTACTCGGAGATCTCCTTCGAGCACGGGCACAGGCTGGTGACCGGGACGACGATCTTCACGTCCACCCGGGGCGCCGCGACAGTGCCGTCGACCGTCAGCGAGACGTCGTAGTCGAGCATCGAGGACACCGCCGAGACCGGGGCGATCTTCGAGATGAACAGGGGGAACGACACCTCGATGCGGCCGGTGTCGGCGGCCAGCAGCTCCAGCATCTCGGCGTGCAGCGGCACCAGCGCGTCGAGCGACAGCGAGCGGCCGCGCCGCTCGAGCAGCGCCACGAACCGGGACATGTGCGTGCCCTTCTGCTCGGCCGGCAGCGACACGAACATCGCCCAGCTCGAGACGGTGGGCAGCGGCTCGGCGCCGCCCTGCCACAGCATCGGGTAACGCAGGCCGCGCACGCCGACGCGTTCGATCGGCTGGCGACGGTGGTCTGCGCTGCCCTGGACATCGGGCATGACCCGATCGACCACGCCGGGCAACGCGACGCTGGGATCGCGGGAATTCATCGATACTCCTGGAGCGACATGCCCTACTGTAGCGCAGCCGCCGAAAACCTTACTCAGCGACTAGCCACCAGCCGGGGCGACCCCTCGGCTGCCAGCAGCTCGCTGAACCGGGCCCTCACCGAGCGCTCGATGCCGGCGGCGTCCAGCCCCTCGAGGCGCAGCAGCAGCCCCGGGTCGCCGTGGTCGACGAAGATGTCGGGCAGCCCGAGCTGCAGCACCGGGCGCGCGATGCCGAGCGCGGCCATGGCCTCGAGGCAGGCGCTGCCGGCGCCGCCGGCGACCGCATGCTCCTCGACCGTGACGAACGCGTCATGGGTCCGGGCGAGCTCCTCGATCATCGCGGCGTCGATCGGCTTGACCCAGCGCATGTTGGCGAGCGACGCGTCGAGGGCCTCGGCCGCAGCGAGCGCCGGATGGACCATCGAGCCGAACGCCAGGAAGGCGATGCGCTTGCCCTTGCGGCGCAGCTCGGCACGGCCGAACGGCAGCTCGGTCAGGTCCTTGCGCACCTCGACGCCGGTGCCCGAGCCGCGCGGATAGCGCACCGCGCTCGGGCCGTCGTGCCGGTACGCGGTGTAGAGCATCTGCCGACATTCGTTCTCGTCGGACGGCGCGAGCACCACCATGTTGGGGATGCAGCGCAGGTAGGCGTGGTCGTAGGCGCCGGCGTGCGTGGCGCCGTCGGCGCCGACCAGGCCGGCTCGGTCGAGCGCGAACACCACCGGCAGGTTCTGCAAGGCCACGTCGTGGATCAGCTGGTCGTAGCCGCGCTGCAGGAAGGTCGAATAGATCGCGACCACCGGCTTGGCGCCCTCGCAGGCCATGCCGGCGGCGAAGGTGACCGCGTGCTGCTCTGCGATGCCGACGTCGAAGTAGCGGGTCGGGAAGCGGCGCTCGAACTCCACCATGCCCGAGCCCTCGCGCATGGCCGGCGTGATGCCGACCAGCCGATCGTCGAGGGCAGCCATGTCGCACAGCCAGTCGCCGAACACCTGGGTGTAGGTCGGCTTGCTCGCGGCGGTCGACTTCTTGATGCCTTCGGCGGGATCGAACTTGCCGGGGCCGTGATAGAGGATGGGATCGGCCTCGGCGAGCTTGTAGCCCTGCCCCTTGCGGGTGATCACGTGCAGGAACACCGGGCCGTGCATCTCGCGCAGGTTCTGCAGCGTCGGCACCAGCGCATCGAGGTCGTGGCCGTCGATCGGCCCGAAATAGGTGAAGCCGAACTCCTCGAACATCGTCGCCGGCACGACCATGCCCTTGGCGTGCCCCTCGAGGCGGCGGGCCAGCTCGTAGACCGGCGGCACCTTCGACAGCACGCTGCGCGCCATGTCGCGCACCGTCGACACCTGGCGGCCCGACAGGACCCGCGCGAGGTACTTGTTGAGCGCGCCCACCGGCGGGGAGATCGACATGTCGTTGTCGTTGAGCACGACGAGCAGGTCGATGTCGGGCGTGACGCCGGCGTTGTTCATCGCCTCGAAGGCCATGCCCGCGGTCATCGCGCCGTCGCCGATCACGGCGACGTGGCGGCGCCGGGCCGGGCCCCTGTTCTCGCCCTTGTTGCGCGATGCGCAGGCCATGCCGAGGGCCGCCGAGATCGAGGTCGACGAGTGCGCGGTGCCGAAGGTGTCGTACTCGCTCTCGCTGCGGCGCGGAAAGCCCGAGACGCCGCCGTGCTGGCGCAGCTTCGTCATGCCGGTGCGTCGGCCGGTCAGGATCTTGTGCGGATACGACTGGTGGCCCACGTCCCAGACCAGCCGGTCGTACGGGGTGTGGAACACGTAGTGCAGCGCGATGGCGAGCTCGACCGTCCCGAGGTTCGACGACAGGTGTCCCCCCGTCTTCGAGACCGACTCGAGCAGGAACGAACGGAGCTGGTCGGCCACCGCCGGCAGCTTCGCGCGCTCGAGCTGGCGCAGCGTGGCGGGGTCGTCGATGCGCTCGAGCAGGGAGAAATCGGTGTTCATGTCCAGCGGGCCCTCGGATTCGGGTGTCATGCTTCGCTTACGGTCGCGTTCCGTCAAGAGCGGCGAGCCACGATCAGGTCGGCCAGGGCCCCGAGTCGGCCTGCGCGCATGCCGAATCCCGCGAGCGCGTCATGCGCCTGGGTGCGCAGCTCGGCGGCCAGCCGGCGTGCGCCGTCCAGGCCCATCAGCGACACGTAGGTCGGCTTGTCGTTGGCGGCGTCCTTGCCGGCGGTCTTGCCGAGCGTGGCGCTGTCGGCCTCGACGTCGAGCACGTCGTCCACGACCTGGAAGGCCAGGCCGACGGCGTCGCAGTAGGCGTCCAGCGCGGCCGCGCCGGCCGCATCGAGCGGCTCGCCGCACCAGGCGCCGAGCCGCACCGAGGCACGCAGCATCGCCCCGGTCTTGCGCCGGTGCATGTCCTCGAGCGCCTCGCGCCCGGGCGCCGCGCCCACCGCCTCCAGGTCGATCGCCTGACCGCCCGCCATCCCGATCGAGCCGGCGGCGTCGGCGAGCTCGCCGCACATCCGCACCACCGAGGCTGCCGGCACGCCCAGGGCGCCAGCCTCGGCCACCGCCCGGAACGCCAGTGCCTGCAGCGCGTCGCCGACCAGCATCGCAAGGGCCTCGCCGTAGGCGACGTGCACCGTGGGCTTTCCGCGACGCAGGACGTCGTTGTCCATGCACGGCATGTCGTCGTGGACCAGCGAATAGGCGTGGACGAGCTCGACCGCACAGCCGGCGCGCGCGAGCGCTGCGGGCGCGGCTCCGGTGAGCTCGCCCGCAGCGTGTGCGAGCAGCGGGCGCACCCGCTTGCCGCCCTCGAGCACCGCGTAGCGCATCGCCTCGTGCAGGCGCGACAGGGCGCCCCCCCCCGCCGGGGAGGGCAGCAGGTCGTCGAGCGCACGCTCGGTCCGGGCCTGCACGTCGGCCGACCAGGCCGGGAACGGCGACGGGGCGCTCATGCGTCGGCGCGCGCGTCGGGCTCGAACGGCTTGAGCAGATCGCCCTCGAGGACCTTGACCTGCTGCTGGACGTTCGCGAGGCTGTCGCGGCAGAAGCCGACCAGCCGGGCGCCACGCCGGTACGCGTCGAGCGACTGCTCGAGCGTCAGCGTCCCGGCCTCCATCTTCTGCACCAGCGATTCGAGCTCGCCGAGCGCGGCCTCGAAGGAGGCGGGCGCATCGGCGGCAGCAGTCCGGGAGGTCGCCATCGTGTCGGGGTAGGGAGCGTTCGGTGATCGGGGGTGGGCCGCTGCCGGGGTGATCGGGGCCGGCCACCCTGCGGGGATTCGCAGGGCAGGACGGTTCGCCGGCACGGGCAAACCCCGATGTTACGCCAGCTCCGAGGACCCGCCCGCCGCCGGCGCCCCGCCCGCGCCACGCTGGTGCGCCCGCCCGTCCGGACGGCGCGTCGGACGCCGGGCCGGGCCGCTTTCCCGGGCTTGCGACCCCCGGGGCGGCGGACAGGGTATCCTTGCGGGCTTTTTTGACACCGCCTTCGGGGGTGATCCTTCCACAAACGCAGACGGACCAGGAGGTCGGACCATGTCGGACATCGGGCGTCGGGATCATCTGCAGCGCTCTGCAGCCCAGCTTCCGGTTTCGGCGTATTTCGATCAGGCGCTGTACCAGCGCGAGATCGAGCTACTGTTCAGGAAAGGCCCCGGCTACATCGGCCACGAGCTGATGGTGCCGAACACGGGCGACTACTTCGCACTCCCGGCCGAGAAGGAGGGCCGGCTGCTCGTGCGGGGGGAACAGGGCCTCGAGCTCCTGTCGAACGTCTGTCGCCACCGGCAGGCGGTGATGCTGAACGGCCGCGGCAACACCGGCCAGATCGTCTGCCCGCTGCACCGCTGGACCTACGACCTGCAGGGCACGCTGCTCGGCGCGCCGCACTTCGAGGAGCAGCCCTGCCTGAACCTCGGCCGCAGCCCGATGCAGAACTGGAAGGGGCTGCTGTTCTCGGGCGGGCGCGACGTCGCGGCGGACCTCGCCAGGATGGGCGCCGGCAGCGAGCTGGACTTCTCCGGCTACATGCTCGACCACGTCGAGGTGCACGAGTGCGCGTACAACTGGAAGACCTTCATCGAGGTCTACCTGGAGGACTACCACGTCGAGCCGTTCCACCCGGGCCTGGGCAAGTTCGTCGAGTGCGGCGATCTCAGCTGGGAGTTCGGCGACTGGTGGTCGGTGCAGACCGTGGGCGTGCACCGCGGCCTGGTCAAGCCGGGCAGCGAGGTCTACCGCCGCTGGCATGACGAGGTGCTGAAGTTCCGCGGCGGCGTCCCGCCCAAGCACGGCGCGATCTGGCTGACCTACTACCCGAACGTGATGGTCGAGTGGTACCCGCACGTGCTGGTCGTCTCGCACCTGGTCCCCCGGGGCCCGGGGCACACGACCAACATCGTCGAGTTCTACTATCCCGAGGAGATCGTGCTGTTCGAGCGCGAGTTCGTCGAGGCCGAGCGCGCGGCGTACATGGAGACCTGCGTCGAGGACGACGAGATCGCGATCCGGATGGATGCGGGTCGGCGCATCCTGCTCGAGCGGGGCGAGAACCAGGTCGGGCCCTACCAGAGCCCGATGGAGGACGGCATGCAGCACTTCCACGAGTTCCTGCGGGCCCGGCTGGCGCTCGACTGAACGCGTGATGCCGGCACGGATCCGGCCCCGGGCGGCGGCGTGAGCGCCGCCGCCCAGGCCGCCTGGGCGGTCGCCTCGGCGCTGGCCTTCGCGGCGATGAGCGCGGCGATCAAGCTCGGCTACGCACGCTACGGGCTGTTCGAGCTGGTCTTCTGGCGCAATGCGCTCGGCGCGATCGCGGTCGGTGCCTGGGCACTCTCCACCCGGCGCCGGCTCGCCACGCCGCTGTGGCCGATGCACCTGCGCCGCTCGGCGGCCGGCGCCTCGTCGATGGTGCTGTGGTTCGCGGCGCTGGCCGCGCTGCCGCTGCCGACGGCCGCCACGCTGGGCAACACCTCGCCGCTGTTCGCGGCGCTGGCGATCGCCTGGGTGGCGCGGCGCAGCGGCGCGCCGCCCGACGCGCGACGCCGCCTGCTCTACGCGGCGGCGGGCTGCGGCTTCGTCGGCGTGCTGCTGGCGCTGCGCCCGACGCTCGACGGCGCGACGCTGGGCGGTTTCGCGGCGGGCCTGGGCTCGGGGCTGCTGGCGACCTTCGTCTACTTCGAGATGCGCACGCTGGGCGCGGCCGGCGAGCCGCCATGGCGGGTGGTGTTCTGGTTCTCGGTGGTGTCGACCGCGGTCGGGCTCGCCGGCATCGCGGCCAGCGGCGGCTTCTCGCCCGCGGGCTGGGCCGGCGTGCCGGTGCTGGTCGCGGTCGCCGGCTTCGCGCTGATCGGGCAGATCTGCATGACGCGCGCGTTCGCGGGCCCGGCGACCCTGCTGGCGGCGAACATGCAGTACACGAACATCGGCTTCGCGGCGGTGATCGGCGCCTTCCTGTTCGACGACACGCTGACCGCCCGCGAGGGCGTCGGGCTCGCGGTGATCGCGGCGAGCGGCGCGTGGGCGACCTGGATCGCGTCGCGCGGTGCGCCCGTCGCCCCCCTAGCATCGGCCGAAGGCGCGAGCCCGGCCACGACCCGGAGTCCGCCATGACCGCCCCCCTCCCCGCCGCACGCCCTCGCGTGCTCCTGACCGGCGCGTCCGGCGACGTCGGCACGCGGCTGCGGCCGCTGCTGCTGCAGGCGTACGGCACGCTGAGGCTGTCGGACATCACCGAGCCCCGCACGCCGCTCTCGCCCGGCGAGAACTTCCTGCGCGCCGACCTGGCCGACCCCGCCCAGGTGGCCGACATCGTCAGGGACATCGACGCGATCGTCCACCTCGGCGGCTTCTCGGTCGAGGGGCCGTGGGAGACGATCCTGCAGGCGAACATCGTCGGGCTGCACGCCCTGTACGAGGCTGCCCTGCGGGCCGGGGTCCAGCGCATCGTCTTCGCGTCGTCGAACCACGCGGTCGGCTTCTACCGCCGCGACCGCCCGATCGACCATGCGGTGCCGCCGCGGCCCGACACCCGCTATGGCGTGTCGAAGGCGTTCGGCGAGGCGCTGGGCGCGCTGTACGCGGACAAGCACGGCCTGCGGGTGCTGAACCTTCGGATCGGCAACGTGGCCGACGCGCCGATCGACCGGCGCCGCCTGTCGATCTGGATCACGCCCTCGGACCTGATGCAGCTGGTGCGCATCGGCATCGAGCATCCGGCGCTGCGTTACGAAATCGTCTACGGCATGTCGGACAACACGCGGGCCTGGTGGGACAATCGACGCGCCCACGAGCTGGGCTACCGTCCGACCGGACGCGCCGAGGATCATGCGGCGACGGTCCTCGGTCGCGAGGAACGGCCCGATCCGATCGGAGACCGTTTCCAGGGCGGCAGCTACTGCTCGCAGGCATTCGATCATCCCGAGCCCGCCGCATCGGGCCGCGGCGGCGTCGCCTGAGCCCCGGTCGGCGAGGGCCGACGACGACCCAGACGAAGCCCGAGGAGGAGACCCCATGCCCCGTATCGCCCGCATCCGCGCGCACGTGCTCGAAGCGCCGCTGTCCGAGCCCTTCGCCTGGTCGTTCACCGAGACCTCGACGCGCGGCTCGTGCGTCGTCGAGGTCACCACCGAGGACGGCCTGTCGGGCTGGGGCGAGTGCATCGGGCCGGCCCGGCTCAACGCGGCGCTGATCCCGGCGTATGCGCGGATGCTGGTCGGGCAGGACGCGCTCGCGGTCGACCGCCACTGGCTCGCGATGTACAACGGCCTGCGCGACCAGGGCATGAAGGGCCTGGCGCTCACCGCACTGTCGGGCGTGGACGTGGCGCTCTGGGACCTGCGCGGGCGCCACTGGGGCGAACCGGTCTGGCGGCTGATGGGCGGGCGCTTCCGCGACCGCGTCGCCGCCTACGCGACCGGCACCTACCGGCGCGGCGACGGCTGGCGCACGCTCGAGGCGCGGCGCACCGCGGCCCGCTTCGGCGGCGGCGATTCGGATGCGCTGACGCGCGAGACGCTGCAGTACCTGGTGGACGAGGTCGCGGGCTACGCGGCCGAGGGCTTCCGGGCGGCCAAGCTCAAGATCGGCTTCGGCGTGGACCAGGACGTCGCGCTGATCCGCGCGGTGCGCGAGGCGGTCGGGCCGCGCGTGGGCCTCATGCTCGACGCGAACCACGGCTATGACGCGATCGACGCGATCCGGCTCGGCCGCGCGGTGGCCGACCAGGACATCGGCTGGTTCGAGGAGCCGGTGGTGCCCGACGACCTCGACAGCTACGTCGAGGTGCGCCGCGGCCAGCCGATCCCGGTGGCGGGCGGCGAGACCGAGTTCACCCGCTGGGGCTTTCGCGAGGTGCTGACGCGGCGCGCGATGGACATCGTGCAGCCCGACATCTGCGCCTGCGGCGGGCTCTCGGAGGCGAAGAAGATCGCCGACATGGCCACCGCCTTCGGCGTGCGCCTCGTGCCGCACGTCTGGGGCACGGGCATCGGGCTGGCGGCCGCGCTGCAGCTGCACGCGGTGCTGCCGCCCTCGCCGCCGCGCCACGACCCGACCGAGCCGGTGCTCGAGTTCGACCGCAGCGAGCATCCGTTCCGGCAGGCCGTGCTCGCCGCGCCGCTCGAGCACGAGCAGGGCGTGGTGCGCATCCCCGACGGACCGGGGCTGGGCGTGGAGATCGACGTCGAGGCGATCGCACGCTGGCGGGTGGAGCTGGTCGGTTGAGCCCGCCCCCGCTGCCCTCGCGCGTGCCGCGGCTGGCCGCGCCAGCGGGCAGCTGCGACACGCACATGCACTTCTATTCGGCGCACTACCCGCGCCATCCGGACGGCCTGCCGCCGCCCGGGGACGCGAGGCCCGTCGAGTACCGCGCGCTGATGGCCGCGCTCGGCATCGGCCGGGTCGTGGTGGTGCAGCCGAACGCCTACGGCGACGACAACCGCTGCACGCTCGACGCGGCGGCCGAGCTCGGGCCGGAGCGGGCCCGCGCGGGGTGCGCGTGATGGACCTGCCCGGCGGCTTCACGAAGCTCGCCGCGCTGCACGAGACCGCGGCGCGCGTGGCGCCGCTCGGCTGGCATCCGATCGTGCAGCTCGACGGCCGCGGGCTGCCGCAGTGGGAGGCCAGCCTGACGCGCCTGAAGGGCCCGTACGTCATCGACCACGTCGGCAAGTTCCTTGAGCCGGTCGCGCCCGGGCACGAGGCCTTCCGCACGCTGCTGCGGCTCGTCGCGCGCGGCAACTGCTGGGTGAAGCTGTCGGCGGCCTACGAGACCTCGCGCAGCGGCGGCCCGCGCTACGAGGACGTCGGCGCGCTCGCTGCCGCGCTGGTCCGCGAAGCCCCCGAGCGCATGCTCTGGGCCTCGAACTGGCCGCATCCGTCGGCCCGCCCCGACGCGCTGCCCGACGATGCCGACCAGCTCGACGTGCTGCTCGAGTGGGCGCCGCGCGAGGCCGACCGCCTGCGCATCCTCGTCGACGATCCGGCCGAGCTCTACGGGTTCGGCCCGGTGCATTGATGCGCGCCGAGACCGCGAAGTGGACCCGGTTGGTGAAGGAGACCAGCATCAGGGCAGAATGACAGCCCCGCCCTCCCTTCCGAAGCCGCCGCGATGACCTGGACCACGCTGATCAGTGCCGACGAACTGGCCGAGCACATCGACCGCTGCCTGGTCGTCGACTGCCGCCACGACCTCACCGATCCGGCCGCCGGCCGACGCCAGCACGACGAGGGGCACATCCCCGGCGCGATCCTCGTCAGCATGGACCGCGACCTGGCCCTGCCCAAGGGCCCGCGCACCGGGCGCCACCCGATGCCCTCGCGCGAGCAGGTGCGCGAGCGGCTCGCCGCGGCGGGCCTGTCGGATGGCACGCAGCTCGTCGTGCACGACGGCGGCAACGGCATGGCCGGCCGGCTGTGGTGGATGGCGAAGTGGATCGGCCATGACGCGGTCGCGGTGCTCGACGGCGGGCTCGGCGCCTGGCGAAAGGCCGGCTACCCGCTCACCGCCGACGCGACGCCGGCACGGGCCCCGGGCACGCTCGTGCTGCGCGCGCCGCTGGCCACGATGGTGGACGCCGAGGAGACCGGCCGCGCCGCCGCCGACGCGTCGCGCCGGGTGTTCGACGCCCGTCCGCCCGAGCGCTATCGCGGCGAGGTCGAGCCGATCGATCCGGTGGCCGGGCACATCCCGGGCTCGCTCAACCGGCCGTGGGTGTTGAACGTGCGCGAGGACGGCCGCTTCAAGCCGGCGCCGGTGCTGCGCGCCGAGTTCGACGCGCTGCTCGGCGGGCGAGCACCGCAGGCAGTCGTCAACAGCTGCGGCTCGGGCGTCTCGGCGTGCATGAACCTGCTCGCGATGACCCATGCCGGACTGCCCGGCGCGGCGCTCTATGCCGGCTCGTGGAGCGAGTGGATCACCGATCCGGCGCGGCCCGTGAGGACCGGCGCCGAGCCCTGACGCACATTCAGCCGCGCGGGGCCGGCGCGCGCGCGCGCCGGTCGGCCCGATCGAAGCGCAGCACCAGCCAGGCCATCGCCAGGTCGCCGAGGGCGAGCGCGCCGGTCGCCCACCAGGTGTGCTGCCAGCCGCCACTCGCCGCATGCACGGCGGCGATCAGCGGCGGCGAGACGAACTGCCCGAGGGTGGAGCCCTGCTGCATCAGGCCGGTGGTGGTGGCGACCGCGCGCGGGTGCGGCGCATAGGCCGGCGTGCTCGCGAACAGCGTCCCCGGGATCAGCCCGCCGACCGCGGAGAACAGCAGCACGCCCGCATAGCGGACCGCGAACGGCGCGTCCGAGCCGAAGCACAGCCACGCGCCGACGATCATCGACAGCGCGGCCACGGCGATCAGCGCCGGGCGCGGCACCCCGCGCTGGAGCAGCACGCCGGACGACAGGTTGCCGATCACGTTGACCGCCACGCCGATCGCGGTGAGCGTACCGGCGAGCGCGAGCGGCACCGCCGCCTCGGTGTACAGGGTGGGCAGAAAGCTGAAGACGCCCATCCACTGAGACGCGTAGCAGCCGAAGGCGACCGCCAGCACCCAGGGCCGCGGCGAACGCAGCGTGTCCCGCACCAGCGACAGCGCGCCGTGCGGCGCGCGGCCCGCGGGATCGGGCGCCACGACGTGCCCGAGCAGCACCGCCATCGCGAGCGAGGCGAGCGCGACGGCCCACCACACCGCGCGCCAGCCGACCGACTCGTAGGCCAGCGGCGACAGCGCCAAGGCCAGCGCCATGCCGACCGGCATGTAGGCGCTCCAGGCGCCCATCACGCCCCGCAGCCGCGCCAGCGGCACGCCACGCGCGAGCAGCGCCGGGCCGGGCAGCACCGCCAGGATGAAGCCGGCGCTCTCGACGGCACGGCTCGCGAGCAGCACCGTCATCGAGGGCGCGAGCGCGCCGAGCATCGAGCCCGCGGCCGCGACCACGAGGCCCACCCGCATGACGCGGCGCGGTCCGAACCGGTCTGCGAGCATGCCGCCGAACAGACCGAGCAGCATCCCTGCGAGCTGGAAGAACGACACCAGCAGGCTGGCGGCGACCAGGTCGAGCCCGAACTCCGCGCGCAGTGCGGGCAGCGCGGGCGGCAGCTTGCCGACGTTGAGCGACACCACGATCGCCGCCGTCAGCACGGCGGCCAGCGTCGCACCCCAGCCCGGCCGAGCGTGCGCCACGGTGGGCGTCAGTGCGCGTGCACGAGGGAGGTCACGCCGGCGATCGCGGCGATGCCGGCGAACAGCATGAGGACCTGCAGCGCCGACTCGCCGCGCCGGCGCTGGCGCTGCATGTCGGGCACGAGGTCGGCGAGCGCGATGTAGATGAAGCTGCTGGCGGCCAGCACGAGCACGAACGGCAGCACGTCGCGCGAGGTCTGCAGCGACGCCCAGCCGATCACGCCGCCGATCACCGAGGCGAGGCCGGAGAGCGCGTTGTAGGCGAGCGCGCGGCGCCGCGTGTAGCCGGCGTTCAGCAGCACGATGAAGTCGCCGATCTCCTGGGGGATCTCGTGCGCGGCGATCGCGGCGGCGGTCAGCCAGCCCAGGCGCTCGTCGGCGAGGAACGCGGCGGCGATCAGGAACCCGTCGGCGAGGTTGTGGATCGAGTCGCCGACCAGGATCAGCAGCCCGCCCGGGCCGGCCTCGGCATGGTCGTGGCCATGGTGGTGGCCGTGACCGTCGCCTTCGTGATGGTGGCTGTGGCGCAGCACCGCCGACTTCTCGAGCAGGAAGAAGCCCACGAGGCCGGCCAGCAGCGTCCAGCTCAGCGCGTGCAGGTCCGCCTGCGACTCGAAGGCCTCGGGCAGCAGGTGCAGGATCGCGGTGCCCAGCAGGATGCCGGCCGACAGGCTCACCATCCGCGGCACCAGCGAGGACAGTGCCCCGAAGGAGAGCCAGGCGGCGAACAGCACGGAGGCCAGCCCCGACAGCAGCGTCGCGGCGATGATCGAGGCGAGGGTCAGGGCGGTCCCCGGGAAGCCAGATGCAAACGAGTTGCAGAGTATACGCGGGCTCGACTCGCGTCCGCTCCGGGGCGGACCTAGAGCCAGTACTCGAGCATCCCGGCCAGCGCTTCCCGGGCGCGCTGCGCGATCCCGCGCCGCCTCCAGGTGGCGGCGTCCACCGGCTCCGACTGCGCGACGTCGTCGGCGAACAGCCGCTCCAGCTCGCCCGCGAAGCCCTCCCCGACGACGACGACGTTCACCTCGTCGTTGTGCAGGAAGCTGCGCCAGTCCATGTTCGCCGAGCCGACCGTCGACCACACGCCGTCGACGACCGCGGTCTTCGCATGCAGCAGCGCGTCGCGCCGCTCGAGGATCCGCACGCCGGCGGCCAGCAGTCGCTCGTACTTGGAGCGACCGGCGGCATGCACCGCCCAGAAGTCCGAGATCCCGGGCAGCACGAGGGTGACGTCGACGCCGCGCCGCGCCGCGGCCTCGAGCGTCTCGAGGGTCTCCGGATCGGGCACGAAATAGGCCATCGTCACGTGGATGCTGCGTTGGGCCGCGGCCATCGCGACCAGCAGCTCGTCGCGGATCGCGTTGCGTGCATCGGCCGGCGTGCTCGCGACCACGCGCAGCACCCGGTCGCCCTGAGCCGACGGCGCCGGCACGGCCTCGGCGTCCTCGTCGGGCCGTCCCGGACAGTCCTGGCGCGCCCAGCTGTCGACGAACAGCGTCTGCAGCTCGGCGACCGCCGGGCCGCGGATCTCGATGTGCGTGTCGCGCCATCCGCCGCCCCGGTCCGTGCGCCGGCGCGCCGAGGCCGAGCCGCTCGAGTAGACGTCGCTGATGTTGACGCCGCCGGCGTAGGCCACGCGCCCGTCCACGACGAGGATCTTGCGATGGTCACGGTGATTGAGCGCGACCGGCCGGCCGGCGCGCGGATTGACCGGGTTGAACGCGCAGACCTCGATGCCGCCCTCGCGCAGCCGGTCGAAGTAGGCCTCGGGCGTGCCGATCGCACCGATCGCGTCGTACAGCACGCTGACCCGCACACCCTGGCGCCGGCGCTCGAGCAGCAGCTCGGCGAGCCGGCGGCCGGTCTCGTCGTCCTCGAGGATGTAGGTCTCGAGGTGGACGTGGCGGCGCGCGCCGGCAATCGCCTCGAACATCGCGCGATGCGTCTCGGGGCCGTCGACCAGCAGCCGCGTCGCGTTGCCGACGACCAGGGGCGCGACCTGTGTCGACTGCATCGCGGCGAGCCAGCGTGCGACCAGCTCGGTATGGCCCCGCGCCTGCAGCGCGGCGACGACGCCTCGTGCGTCGCGCTCCGACAGCGGGCCGCGGGCACCGATGACCGCGGGCGGGGTCTGCGCCGGACCGGGCACCGGCCGCGGCGGCAGTCGGTCGATGAGGCCCACGCAGCCGGCGCAGCCGGCGAGGCCGGTGACCAGCATCGAGGCCGCGAGCGCGCGGCGCGCCGCGGGGTGCCGCGGACTTCGGACGGGCATGCCTGTCTCCGGGCGGAAAGCGGCCGGGGCCGGGGCCGGGGCCGGGATCGGCGGCCGATCGCCTGCCGAGGCGTGCTGCCGAGGCGTCCTGCAAGCCGCATGCCCGGGCCCGGCCGTTCCGGATCGCGAACGCCGCGTGCACCGCAGGCACCCACCGCAGGCATAGACTGGCGACGCAGCCGGCGACCCCGCCGCCGTGCCCCGTCCGTCGCCGGGGTGCGCGTCGGGCACGCCGGCGCGACACCGAAACCAGGAGACGGATCCCGATGTTCCCCAGTTCCCCCATGCCCCAGGGCGTCGCCCCCGCCCCGCGCCGGCCTTCGCGGCGAGTCGCCGTCGCCGCGCTGTCGGCAGCGCTGCTCGCCGGCGCCTGCGCGTCGATGCCCGACGCGCAGGCGCCGGCCCGCTCGGTCTCGAGCGCCCACCTCGATGCGTTCATGAAGCGGGTCGAGGCCGACTCGAAGAGCGGCCGACTGCCGGGCGCCGTGCTGCTGGTCGCACGCGACGGCCGCCTGCAGTACGCGAACGCCGTCGGCGTGCAGGACCCGGCCAGCGGCAAGCCGATGGCGCGCGACACCATCTTCCGCATCTACTCGATGACGAAGCCGATCGTCTCGATCGCGACGATGCAGCTCGTCGAGGACGGCCGCCTGCGACTCGGCGACCCGGTGTCGCGCTGGATCCCCGAGATGAAGGGCATGCAGGTCGCGGTCGAGAAACCCGGCGCCGACGGCAAGCCGACCATCGCCGAACGCGTGGCCGCGCCGCGCGAGATGACGGTGCAGGACCTGCTGCGACACACCTCGGGCCTGACCTACGGCGTGTTCGGCCGCTCGGCCGTCAAGGACGAGTACGTCAAGGCCCGGGTGGTCCCGGGCTCCGAGCAGCTGCCCTTCGACCTGACCGAGCTGGCGCGCCGCCTGGGCACGCTGCCGCTGTCGTTCGCGCCGGGCGGCACCTGGGAGTACAGCATCTCGACCGACGTGCTCGGCCTGGTCGTCGAGCGCGCCTCGGGGATGAAGCTCGACGCCTTCCTGTCGCAGCGCATTCTCGTGCCGCTGAAGATGAACGACACTGCGTTCTGGGTGCCGCCGGAGAAGCAGTCGCGGCTCGCCGAGGCCTTCCCGGCCGATCCGGACTCCAAGGCGAAGGTCGAGCTGCTCGACGTTCGAAAGCCTCCGACGCTGCTGTCCGGCGGCGGCGGCATGGTGTCGACCGCCGACGACTACATGCGCTTCACGCAGATGCTGCTCAACGGCGGCGAGCTCGACGGCGTGCGGATCGTCTCGCGCAAGACGATGGAGTTCGTGGCGTCCGACCACCTCGGCACCCTGCGCGGACCGACCTACCTGCCCGGCCCGGGCTACGGCT
>JAPLQE010000064.1 GCA_026399835.1 Burkholderiales bacterium
GCGCGATCGCCGCGATCCGGCGGGGCGCGGTGACCGCGCACCGGCATGCGATGGTCGGCGCGTTCGCCGGCCTGGTGATCGCCGGCCTGTTCACCCTCGTGCCCGGCCGCACGCTCGGCGCGTGGCTGGTCGCGGTCGCCGGATGAGCGCCGCCGGCGGGCCGGACGGCATGCGGGCCATAATCGGGGCCGGAGCCCCCCTCGCGATGACCCGACGCATCGTCCTGATCCTGCTCGCCACGGTCGCGCTGAACACCGCGATCGCGGCGATGCTCTTTGCCAACAAGGCCGAGGGCCACCTCTGGTGGCCGAGCTTCGTCCAGTCCCAGGCGATCGGGCTGACCATCGCGGCGCTGTGCTGGGCGGCCGTGCCGCGCGTGGAACGCAGCGAAGGCGACCTCAAGGTCGCGGTGCCGCTGTTCGGCGCGGCGATCGTCGTCGGCGCGCTGATCGGCATCCAGCTCGCGGAGCTCGCGACCCGTGCGCTCTTCGGCGAGACCACCCCGGTCATGGCCGGGCACGGCGTGATGTCGGTGCGCACCGTGCTGCTGTCGCTGACGGTCGGCACCCTCGGCACCCTGATCTTCTACGGCCGCGAGCGCCTGCGCCATGCACGCACCCGGGCCGAATCGGAAGGCTGGCGCGCGGTCGCCGCCGAGCGGACCGCGGCGCAGGCCAGCCTGCAGGCGCTGCGCGCGCAGGTCGAGCCGCATTTCCTGTTCAACACGCTGGCCAACGTCTCGGCCCTGATCGACCGGGACCCGGCGGCCGCGCGCGCGCTGATCGACGATCTGGCACGCCATCTGCGGGCGACGCTGCGCCATGCGCGCGCCGATTCGACGACGCTGGGCGAGGAGCTCGACGTCACCGCGTCGCTGCTGGGCATCATGAAGCGCCGGCTCGGGGACCGCCTGCAGTGGCGCTTCGACGTGCCCGACGCGCTGCGCGCGGCCGAGGTGCCGCCGATGCTCGTCCAGCCGCTGGTCGAGAACGCCGTCAAGCACGGCATCGAGCCGCAGGCCTCGGGCGGGTCGATCGAGGTCCGGGCGCGCCGCGAGGCCGACGGCACGCTGGTCGTCGAGGTGGCGGACACCGGGGGCGGGCTGGCCGAGGCCTCGGGACGCGCCGCGGCGCCGGCAGCGGCGCAGGAGGCCTCTGGCACCGGTCTGGCCAACCTCGCCGACCGGCTGCGGGCCATCTACGGACCGGGCGCGCGACTGGCGCTGCGCGAGAACGCGCCGCACGGCACGGTGGCGCGGCTGACGCTGCCGGACCGCCCGGCGCCTGCGGCATGAGCGCCGCGCCCCGCGCGGTCGTCGCCGACGACGAGCCGCTGCTGCGCGAAGCGCTGGTCGCCGCGCTCGCGCACGCCTGGCCGACCCTGCAGGTGGTCGCCGCCTGCGCCGACGGCGACGCCGCGCTCCAGGCCATCGAGCGCGAGCGTCCGGACGTCGCCTTCCTCGACATCCGCATGCCCGGCCGAAACGGCCTGCAGGTCGCGCAGGCGGCGGCGGCCTCGCCGCAGGCGCCGCTGTGGGTGTTCGTCACCGCCTACGACGCGCATGCGCTCGATGCCTTCGAGCGCGACGCGGTCGACTACCTGCTCAAGCCCCTGGAGCCGACGCGGCTCGCGCGCACGGTCGAGCGGCTGCGTGCGCGACTCGCCGAGCGCGAGGCCGAGCCGGCCGGAGGCGCCGCCTCCACCCCCGCGATCGACCCTGAAGTGCTGCGCCGCCTCGTCGAGCTCGCAGCCGGCGCCGGGGCGGCCGGGACGGGTGCCGCAGCACCGCTGCGCTGGCTGCGCGCCTCGCTGCGCGAGGAGGTACGGCTGATCCCGATCGAGGAGGTCGTCGTCTTCGAGGCCGCCGACAAGTACCTGCGCGTGCTGACCCGCGACGACGAGGCGCTGATCCGCATGCCGCTCAAGGAGGTGCTCGAGCGGCTGCCGGCCGACGAGTTCTGGCAGATCCACCGCGGCACGGTGGTGCGCACCCGGGAGATCGCGCGGACGACGCGCACGCTGTCGGGCAAGCTCGTGGTGCACCTGCGCTCGCGACCCGAGCGCTTCGAGGTCAGCCGCCCCTTCGCCCACCTGTTCAAGGCCGACTGAGGGCGCCGTCGGGCACGCCCGCGCCCAGGCGCGCCGCGATCGCATCGGCGATCACCGCCGCGCCGTCGCCGTGCGCGGGCGTTCGCGCCGGGCCGGCCTGCAGCCTCTCGAGCGCGGCCTCGAACCGGCCTGCCCGCACCGCCTCCATGCCGATCGGCGCGAGCCGGGCATGGCGTCCCAGCCAGTCGTTCAGGTACGGCGCCTCGGGCCAGTCGTCGCGCGGCACGGCCAGCGTGTCGCGCCCGGCGAACCCCGCTTCGGCGAAAGTGCCGTAGCCGGGCTTGGCGACCAGCAGGTCGCAGGACGCGAGCAGGTCGTGGTAGGGCCAGCCGAGCGCATCGCCGCGCCGCGCCGACGGCCCGTCGGCCGCGTCCGCCGTCAGCACGACCGCGATCCAGCCCGGCGGCAGCCGCCATGCGGCGGCGTCGAGCGCAAGCGGCATGCCGCCGAACGCGACCTGCATCACGCGGGTCGCGGGTGGCACGCCGAGCGCCTCGCGCAGGGCATCGCGCCGTTCGGCGCCGCGGCGCGCGATCGGCGGCACCGGCACGCGGTTGGCGAAGCGCTCGAAGGGCATCCCGGGCTCGAGGGCGAACAGCGCGTCGGCCCGCGAGTAGGCCTCGTGCATCCAGTCGGTGACCGCGGCGACGTCGGCGCGCCCCGGGTGCCGCGCCCGCAGCACGTCGGCCCAGTTCAGCGAACAGGCGCCGAACGCGGGCAGCCCGAGCGAGGACGCCGCGGCGATCGGCAGCCAGCCGATGTTGGCGAGCACCAGGTCGGCGCGCAGCGCCCGCAGCGCGTCGCGCTCGCGGTCCAGCCGCGTGTCTCGGGCGGCGAGCATCGCGCGGTACCGGGCCAGGCTCGCCTCGTCGTCGACCCGCAGCGCGTCGTGCATCACGAAGCCGAAGTCGGTGTCGTCGGCCGAGACGTCCGGCGCCGGCAGGCCGACGGCCTCGAAGCGGGCCCGGACCAGCGGCGCGGGCAGCGCGGTGCGCACCGTCGTGCGCAGCCCGGGCAGCCGCGCGCGCAGCGCCGACACCATCGGGATCGTCTGCGACAGATGGCCCCAGCCGTGCGAGGCGACGCAGGCGACCAGGTGCGGGGCGGGCCTGCTCACCGTCAGGCGACGAGGATCGCGCGAAAGTCGTTGACGTTGGTGCGGGTCGGCCCGGTCACGACCAGATCGTCGAGCCGGGAGAAGAAGCCCCAGCCGTCGTTGTCGTCGAGGCAGCGGCGGGCATCGAGCCCGAGCGCGGCCGCCCGCGCGGCGCTGTCGGCGAGCCGCAGCGCGCCGGCGTTCGACTCGACGCCGTCGATGCCATCGGTGTCGGCGGCGATCGCCGACACGCCCGGCAGGTCCCCGAGCTCGTGGTGCAGCGCCAGCAGGAACTCCGAGCACCGTCCGCCCCGCCCCTGCCCGCGCAGCGTGACCGTGCACTCGCCGCCCGAGATCAGGGCGACCGGCGCGGCGAACGGCCCGCCGTGCAGGCGGATCTCGCGCACCAGCGCGGCCATCACCTGCGCCACGTCACGGGCCTCGCCGGTCACGGTGTCGCCGAGGATGACCGCGCGGATGCCGGCCTGCTCGAAGACGCGTGCGCCGGCCTCCAGGCTGCCGTGCGCGGTGGCGATGATGCGGTTGTCGACCCGCCCGAACAGCGGGTCGCCCGGCTTCGGCGTGTCGTCGATCTCGCCGCGCGCACCGCGCGCCAGGTGCGCGGCCACGCTGGCCGGCGGGCTCACGCCCCAGCGCGCCAGCACGCCGATCGCATCGGCATGGGTGCTCGGGTCGGGGGCGCAGGGGCCGGAGGCGATCGCGGAGACGTCGTCGCCGGCCACGTCGGACACCAGCAGTGCACGAACGCGCGCGCGCGTCGCCATCGGCACGCCCTCGACCGGCAGCGACAGCAGGCTCGAGCCGCCCCCGGAGACGAGGGCGAGCAGCAGGTCGTCCGGCCCGAGGGCGGCGGCCCGCTCGAGGATCTCGGCGGCGGCGCCTTCGCCCGCCTCGTCCGGCACCGGGTGGCCGGCCTCGATCACCCGCAGCCGATCGGTCGGCATGCCGTGGGCGTAGCGGGTGACGACCAGGCCGTCGAGCGGCGCGTCGGCCGGCCAGGCGAGCTCGACGGCGCGGGCCATCGAGGCGGCCGCCTTGCCGGCGCCGACGACCAGCGTGCGGCCGCGGACCGGGTCGGGCGGTACGGGCAGGTGGGCTGCGACGACGCGCAGGGGATCGGCCGCCGCGACGGCGGCCTCGAAGCTCTCGACGAGCAGGCGTCTGGGATCCATGGACGCGGACTCTAGCGCAGAACGTGCGCCATGCCCGCGTCCAGGAGTGCGGTCAGTCCGCGTACACCCCGGCCTTCTTGATGATCGGGGACCACTTGTCGATCTCGGCCTTCAGGTGCTTGGCGAGCGCGTCGGGGGTCTGCTTGTCGGCGGTGACGGTGGTCGCGCCGAGGTCCGAGAAGCGCTTGTTCAGCGCCGGGTCCTTGAGCGCCGTCTGCAGCGCCACCACCAGCTTGTCCATCACCGGCTTGGGCGTGCCCTTCGGCGCGTACATGCCGTGCCAGATCGACAGCTCGAAGCCCGGCAGGCCGGCCTCGGCCGAGGTCGGCAGGTCCTTGAGCGACTCGAGCCGCTTGGGCGCGGTCAGCGCGAGCGCCTTGACCTTGCCGCCCTTGATCTGCTCGGTGGTGTTGGTCGTCTGGTCGCAGAGGATGTCGACCTGGCCGCCGATCAGGTCGGTGATCGCGGGCGCCGTGCCCTTGTACGGGACGGTCGTCAGGTCGGTCTCGATGGCCTGCTGGAACAGCAGCCCGCACAGGTGCGAGGCCGCGCCGATGCCGGCGTTGGCCAGCGTCATCTTGTCCTTGTTCGTCTTCGTGTAGGCGATCAGTTCCTTCACGCTGTTGACCGGCAGCGTGTTGCGCACCAGCAGCGTCATCGGCACGTCGTTGATCAGGCCCACGTACTCCAGGTCCTTGAGCGGATCGAAGGGCAGCTTGCGGTACAGCGACGGGGCGGTCGCCATCCCGATGTGGTGGATCAGGATGCGGTAGCCGTCGGCGGGCGCGCGGGCCACGTCGGCGACGCCGATCGTGCCGCCGGCGCCCGGCTTGTTCTCGACGATCACGTTGGTGCCGAGCGACTTCTCCATCGCCTGGCCGATCGAGCGGGCGACGGTGTCGGTCGGGCCGCCGGCCGCGAACGGCACGACGATGGTGACCGGCTTGGTGGGGTACTGGGCGTGGGCCGCGGTGGCGGCCAGGGCGAGCGCGATGCCGCCGATGAGCTTGGAAGGGTTCATGTCGTCTCCACTCCGATGGGGTCGGTGCCGGGGTGGGGTCCGGTCGGCCGACGAGGTCTTGGGTGCGGGCGCGACTCTATCGCAGTCCGGGTCGCGGACAAGCAGTTGGGGAACGTCCGGTGGGGAGATGGCCACCGGCCCCGGACGAGCGGCCGGCTGCACGCGACCGTGGCCGGGCGCGCCCGAGCCGCATCGCCCGACCCGGCCCCGGCCCCGCCTCAGCCCCCCAGCGCGTCGGCGATCGCCCGGCCGACGTCGGTGGTGGTCGCGGTGCCGCCCATGTCGGGCGTGCGCGGGCCGTGGGCGGTGACGGTCTCGATCGCCCGCACGATCGCGTCGTGGGCCTCGGGATGGCCGAGGTGGTCGAGCATCATCGCGCCCGACCAGATCTGGCCGATCGGGTTCGCGATGCCCTGGCCGTAGATGTCAGGGGCCGAACCGTGGACCGGCTCGAACAGCGACGGGAACGTGCGCTCGGGATTGATGTTGGCGCTCGGCGCGATCGCGATGGTGCCGGTGCAGGCAGGGCCGAGGTCGGACAGGATGTCGCCGAACAGGTTGCTGGCGACCACCACGTCGAACCAGTGCGGGTTGCGCACGAAGTGCGCGGTCAGGATGTCGATGTGGAACTTCTTGACGGCGACGTCGGCGTACAGCTTCGAGACCGCCTCGACGCGCTCGTCCCAGTAGGGCATCGAGATGAAGATGCCGTTCGACTTGGTCGCCGAGGTCAGCTGCTTCTTGCGCTTGCGGGCGAGCTCGAACGCGTACTTGATGATCCGGTCGGTGCCGTGCCGGGTGAAGATCGATTCCTGGATCACCACCTCGCGGTCGGTCCCCGGGAACGCGCGTCCGCCGAGCGAGCTGTACTCGCCCTCGGTGTTCTCGCGGACCACGTAGAAGTCGATGTCGCCCGGCTTGCGGTTCGCGAGCGGGCACGGGATGCCCGGCATCAGCCGCACCGGCCGCAGGTTCACGTACTGGTCGAACTCGCGGCGGAACAGCAGCAGCGAGCCCCAGAGCGAGATGTGGTCGGGCACCGTGTCGGGCCAGCCGACCGCGCCGTAGAAGATCGCGTCGTGGCCGCCGATCCGGTCCTTCCAGTCGTCCGGCATCATCTTGCCGTGCCGGGCGTAGTAGTCGCAGCTGGCGAAGTCGAAGTGGTCGAGCTGCAACGGGATGCCGAACTTGCGGGCGGCCGCATCGAGCACGCGAAGCCCTTCGGGCATCACTTCCTTGCCGATGCCGTCGCCGGGGATGACGGCGATTCGATGGGGGATGGTCATGGGGGCGTCCTGTCGGGGCGTGCGGAACGGGGGCTGCGGGGCGGGCGGCGCGTGCGGCGCCGTCGGGGTCAGTCGAACCAGGCCTCGAACCCGGTCTCCGGGCGGAAACGGTTCTTCTCGAAGAGCAGGCGCGTGGGGCCGGGCATCGCGCGCTCGGTCACCGGATGCGCCGGATCGCCCGGATAGCAGATGATCCGGCCGGTCGCCGTCTCGATCGGCTCCGGGCGGATCACCGGCGGACGCCGCCCGGAGGCGTCGTGCATCGCGGCATCCACGTCGGCGAAGCGCGACAGGTGCGCGAGCGTCATGATCTGCGGCGCGGCCATGTCGATCTCGCCGGACCAGTAGCGCTCGAGCGCGTCCCGGGCCCCCATCCAGCGCGCGGCGACCGCCTCGCGCGGGTCGGGCTCGGGCACCTGCCCCTCGGGCAGCCGCGCGATGAAGAACCGGGTGTCGAAGCGCTTGCGCATCATCGTCGGCACCTTCGGCGTGACCCAGCGCGACCAGGGACGCATCAGCGAGGCGTCGAGGCGCAGGTCGAGCGCATCCATCAGCTCGCCCCAGCCGTGGCCCTCGCGGTGCAGCGCGCGGGCCCGCGCCACCATCGCGGCATCGGCGCCGCGCGCCATCAGCACGCCGGTCTCCTCGAAGGCCTCGCGCAGGGCCGCGACGTGCAGGGCCGCGGCCTGGCGCACGTCGAGCTCGGGCTCGCCGAGCATCGCGTGCAGCGCGGCCGGATCGGCGTCGAGGCGCGCGATCACGTCGTCGTCCGAGTCCTCGCGATCGAGCTTGCCGCCCGGGAACACATGCGCGCCGGCCAGCACCGTGTCATCGACGGAGCGCTCGAGCAGCAGGACCTCGATGCGGTCTCGGGCGTCCCGCAGCAGCACCAGGCTGGCCGCGGGGCGGGGTGGGGCGGCGTCTCCGGGGCCCGTCGTGCGGGGATCTTCGCTCATGCGGACGATGTTACCAGCGTGCCGCTGCGCCCCCGGTCACCGCAGGCGCGCCCTCGGAACGCACGGCGCACCCGGGGCGCGCCGCGCGTCCGGTCAGGTTCGATCCCCGAGCTTGAATCGCGCGACCAGCGCGTGCAGCTCGCGCCCGCTGGTGTCCAGCGATGCGGTGGCGGCCGCGACCTCCTCGACCAGCGCGGCATTGCTCTGCGTGTCGGAGCTCAGCGTGTTGAGCATCGCATGCACCTCGCCGACCCGCACGCGCTGGTCGCGCGAGCCGTCGAGCACACGGTGCATGATGTCCGCCACCGACCCGGCGGTGCCGACCGTGCCCGCCACGCGCTCGCCCGCCTGCGAGGCGAGCTGCGAACCGGCCTCGATCTCGGCCGTCGAGCGGGTCACGATGCCCTTGATCTCGCGGGCCGCCTCGGCGCTGCGCTGCGCGAGGGTGCGCACCTCGGCAGCCACGACCGCGAAGCCGCGCCCCTGCTCGCCGGCGCGCGCGGCCTCGACCGCCGCGTTCAGCGCCAGGATGTTGGTCTGGAACGCGATCCCGTCGATCAGGCCGACGATCTCGACGATCTGGCGGCTCTGCGCGTGCAGCGCCGTCATGCGGCCGACCAGCCCGCCGACGGTGCCCTCGCTGTCGCGGACCGCCGCGAGCAGCTGCGTCATCGCGGTGTCGGCCTCGCCGAGCGCATCGACGTTCTCGCCGACCTGCCGCGCCACCTCGTCCATGTTGTTGGCCACCTGCTCGATCGACGCCGCGCTGTGCTCGGTGCGGGTCGACAGCTCGGCGTTGCCGCTGGAGATCTCCTGGGCGGAGCCCGACACCCGTTCGGCCCGCTCGTAGACCGCGCGCATCGCCCCGCTCATCGACTGCAGCGATTCGCGCAGCGTGTTGAGCGCGGTCGCCACCTCGTCCTGCCCCCAGGGGTACGGCCGCGCGCTGAAGTCGCCGGCCGCCAGCCGCACGATGTGGTCGGACAGCGTCCGCAGCCCGCCCTGCAGCACCGTGTACATCGCCATCAGCAGGTAGACCGCCACGCTCACGCAGGCGAGCGAGAAGCCGAGCTTCTGCAGCCGGTCCGTCGACAGGCGATCGATGCGGGCGATCAGCAGCCCGTCGAGCAGCTTCATCGATGCGGCATTGAGCGCGTACGAGGCCTGCAGGCCCTCGCTCGCCGTCGCCCACCAGGCGTCGGCCTTGGGCGCCGTCCCGTGCGTCACCATCGCGTCGACCGCGTCCAGCGCCGCACCGACGAGCGCCAGCCGGGCCGTCGCCCCGAGCGGGTCGGCGAGATCGGCATTGCTCGCGGTGGCGCGACCCAGGCCCGTCTTCTGACGGTCGGCGCCCACGCGGGCCACGCTCGCCGTCGCGGCGAGCGCGCGCAGCGGCGACGCCTTCGCGTCGGCAGCCGCCCCCGACAGCACCAGGCCCGCGTCGCGCGAGCGGGCCAGCGCATCGACGAGGCCGGGCCCCTCGATCACCGAGGTCTGCATCAGGTAGAACGCGTCGAGGTCCGGGTCGAGCACCAGGTTCGACGAGTCGCCGACGGCAGCGCCTGCGGCGAGGAGCGCGGCGATCGCCCCGTCATGCGCAGCCGTGCCGCTCCTGGTACCGGCCACGACCGCGGCCTGCATCGTGCGGCGCAGGTCCCTCATCCTCGGGCCGGTGGCGAGCGCGCCACCCAGCCTATGGTCGACCTCGTCGAGCTTGTCCAACGCCGCCTTCCACCTGCCGGCAGCGGCCTCGGCCCCGGGCGCCGCACCGCCATCGCCTGCTGCGGCGCGCACGGTCAGCGAACGGTGCTCGTGCGCGGCGGCGAGCGCGGGCGTCCACGCGCTGAGCCACTCGACGCCGCGCCGCTCCTGCTCGGCGAACTCGATCTGCGAGCCGGCGTTCGCCCAGTAGAACCAGGCCAGCATGAGCAGCGGCACGAGGAACGCGGAGAACACGAGCGTGGCCTTCACCGGCATCGTCAGCGTGCGCATCACCCGCACCCCCGGCGCCATCGGGCCGTGGAACGCGAAGAAGCCCCGGGAGGCTCCGGCGACGGGCGGTGATTGATCACGCGACATGACGGAGTCCGATTGAGAGGCGAATCGACGGTGATGCATCCTTGCACCGATATCCGCGCGCGGTCACGGGAATAGCGGCGTCGCAACGATCCTTTCCGGATCGCCGACGGCGAGCCCGCCCGACCCCTCGCATGCCGCACCGTCGCAGGGCGTCCGCAGCCGTCTGCGGGTCGGGCGGATACCGCAGGCGCCGGCGGGCCGACCACTTGTCCGGCCCTGCACTGAAGGGGTGCGCCGCGCCCTGCGCAGGGCGGCCGCGCGGGCATCGTGCGCCGCATCGGGGCGGGTGTCGGGGCGCCGCCACGCTGCCCGGCAGACAAGCCCGGGGAGGCCACCGGCATTCCCTTGTATATGCCATTCCCATGCGCGTAGACTCCGACGCCACGCTGCCTGAGACGACCGTCCGTCGGCCGCGGCGCATGACCACGAACCCCACAGTGGAACCCCGATGACCAAGACTCCCTGGCTCAAACAACTCGCGATCGCCGCTGCGATCGCGGTGCCCGCGATGGCCCCCCTGACCGCATCCGCCGGCCCGACGCTCGACGCGATCAAGTCGAAAGGCATGCTGCGCTGCGGCGTGAACACCGGCCTGCTCGGATTCTCCGCGCCGGATTCGCAGGGCAAGTGGACCGGCCTCGACGCCGACTTCTGCAAGGCCGTCGCGGCCGTCATCCTCGGCGATCCGAACAAGGTGCAGTTCGTCCCGACGAACGCGCAGAACCGCTTCACCGCGCTGCAGTCCGGCGAGGTCGACATGCTGTCGCGCAACACCACCTGGACCTCGTCGCGCGACGCGACGCTGGGCTCGGTGTTCGCCGGCACGCTGTTCTACGACGGCCAGGGCTTCATGGTGAAGAAGTCGGCGAACATCAAGCGCGCCGCGCAGCTCAACGGCGCGACGGTCTGCGTGCAGCCGGGCACCACCACCGAGCTGAACCTGAGCGACTACTTCCGCACGAAGAAGATGACCTTCAAGCCGGTCGTCATCGCCGAGCTGAACCAGATCGAGCAGGCGTTCTTCGCCGGCCGCTGCGACGTCTACACGACCGACATCTCGGGCCTCGCCGCAACGCGCCTGAAGGCCCCGAACAAGGACGACTACGTCGTGCTGCCCGACGCGATCTCGAAGGAGCCGCTCGGCCCGATGATCCGCCGCGGCGACTGGGAGTTCTTCACGATCGTGCGCTGGACGCTGTTCGGCCTGATCGAAGCCGAGGAGTACGGCATCACCGCAGCGAACATCGACAAGCTCAAGGCCGAGAGCAAGGAGCCGCCGATCCAGCGTCTGGTCGGGACCTCGGGTGACGTGGGCAAGGGCCTGGGCCTCGACAGCGACTGGCTGCTCCGCGCGGTGAAGTCGGTCGGCAACTACGGCGAGATGTACCTCCGCAACATCGGCCCGCTGGGCATCGAGCGCGGGCAGAACGCGCTGTGGAAAGACGATGGTCTGATGTACGCGCCGCCCGTTCGGTAATCGTTCGAGTCTGAGCATCCGAGTCCGCGGCGCGTCAGCGTCGCGGACCTCGTGGAACGACTCCCAGGGCAGACCATGTTTCGCAGCGAACGCGTCCGCAACATCCTCTACCAGGCCCTGCTCCTCGCAGGCGTGATCGGCCTCGGCTGGTATCTGGTCTCCAACACGCTCCACAATCTCGAGACCCGGCAGATCCAGGTCGGCTTCGCATTCCTGTCGCGCGAGGCGGGCTTCGAGATCGCGGAGAAGCACATCGCATACGAGGCCTCGGACTCGTACCTGCGCGCCTTCCTCGTGGGCCTGGCCAACACGCTCGTCGTGGCGGCGCTCGGCATCTTCTTCGCCACGATCATCGGCACCCTCATCGGCATCGCACGGCTGTCGTCGAACTGGCTGCTCGCCAAGCTCGCCTCGGCCTACGTCGAGGTGATGCGCAACGTGCCGCTGCTGCTGCAGCTCTTCGTCTGGTACGGCATCTTCACCGAACTGCTGCCGCCGGTGAAGGAATCGATCGAGGTCGGCGGCTGGCTGTTCGTGAGCCAGCGCGGCTTCCGCTTCACCTGGCCGGCCGAGCATGTCGGCTGGTCGGCGGCCGGCTGGGCCTTCCTCGCAGGCATCGTGCTCGCCTGGCTCTGGCGCGGCCATGCCCGGCGCACGCAGATCGCCACCGGGCGCCAGCTGCCGGTCGGCTGGCCGTCGCTCGGGCTGGTGCTCGGGCTGCCGTTGCTCGCCTGGGCGGGGTTCGGGGCGCCGACGACGTTCGACGTGCCGGCGCTCTCGGGCTTCGACTACCAGGGCGGCCGCGTGATCTCGCCCGAATTCGCGGCCCTGCTGCTGGGCCTGTCGACCTACACCGCGGCGTTCATCGCGGAGGTCGTCCGCGCCGGCATCCTGGCGGTCGACCGGGGCCAGGGCGAGGCCGCGATGGCCCTCGGCCTGACCCCCGGCCAGCGCCTGCGCCTGATCACGCTGCCGCAGGCGCTGCGCGTGATCATCCCGCCGATGACCAGCCAGTACCTGAACCTGGCGAAGAACTCGTCGCTCGCGGTCGCGATCGGCTACCCGGACCTGGTCGCGGTGGCGAACACCACCATGAACCAGACCGGCCAGGCGATCGAGGCGATCGCCATCCTGATGGCGGTGTATCTGTCGATCAGCCTGTCGATCTCGCTCTTCATGAACTGGTACAACGACCGCGTGCGGCTCGTGGAGCGCTAGGAGACCGCCATGGCGAACAGCACCGTGTCCACCCTTCCCGATGCGGCCCTGCCCGCGGCGGCCGAGCGTCCGCCCTCCGGCGGGGGCGGCGGTCCGATCGGCTGGGCCCGCGACAATCTCTTCTCAAGCACCTCGAACACCATCGTCACGCTGCTGACGCTGGCGGTGCTCGCCTACATCGTGCCGCCGGCGCTGAACTGGCTGGTCTTCAGCGCGGTCTGGGGCAAGCAGCCGCTGGCCGCCTGCGACGCGGTGCGCGGCCAGGGCGCCTGCTGGGCGGTCGTCTGGGAGAAGTTCCGCTTCATGATGTTCGGGGTCTACCCGTTCGACCAGCAGTGGCGGCCCGCCATCGCCATCTTGATCCTGTGCGGGCTGCTCGTGGTCTCGAGCATCAAGCTGTTCTGGCGGCCGAGCCTCGCCGCGATCTGGGCCGCCGGCATTGCGGCGACCTTCTGGCTGATGGGCGGCGGACTCGGCCTCACGGCGGTGCGCACCGAGCAGTGGGGCGGACTGCCGGTCACGCTGATCCTCGCGATCTTCGGCATCGCGTTCGCGTTCCCGCTCGGCGTGCTGCTGGCGCTCGGTCGCCGCAGCAAGCTGCCGATCATCCGCTCGTTCTCGGTGATCTACATCGAGGTCGTGCGCGGCGTGCCGCTGATCACCGTGCTGTTCATGGCGAGCGTGATGTTCGCGCTGTTCCTGCCCGAGGGCGTGCGCATCGACCAGATGCTGCGCGCGCAGGTGGCCATCATCCTGTTCATCGCGGCCTACCTGGCGGAAGCGGTGCGCGGCGGCCTGCAGGCCGTGCCGAAGGGCCAGTACGAGGCCGCCGAGGCGCTCGGGCTGCCCTACTGGAAGATGATGCTGCTGGTGATCCTGCCGCAGGGCCTGAAGATCTCGATCCCGCCGATCGTCAACAGCTTCATCTCGGTGTTCAAGGACACCTCGCTCGTGGTGATCATCGCGATCTACGACTTCGCCTACGCGGTGAAGAAGTCCGTCGAGACCGACTTCGCCTGGAAGAAGTACTTCATCGAGGCGTTCCTGTTCTCGATCGTCATCTACTGGATCTTCTGCTTCGCGATGTCGAAGTACAGCCAGTGGCTCGAGCGCGACCTGGCCCGCGGCCACCGCTGACCCACCCCGACACGAGGATCGACCGATGAGCGCCGTCGCCCAGTCCGCCGCCACCCCCGCCGCCTCCGCGGACGGCAAGCCCGCGATCCGCATCGCCGGCCTGAACAAGTGGTACGGCGAGTTCCATGTGCTGAAGAACATCGACCTGATGGTCGCCCGCGGCGAGAAGATCGTCATCTGCGGGCCGTCGGGATCGGGCAAGTCGACGCTGATCCGCTGCATCAACCGGCTCGAGCAGCATCAGAAGGGCAGCATCGTCGTCAACGGCATCGAGCTGACCGACGACATCAAGAACATCGACACCATCCGCTCCGACGTCGGCATGGTGTTCCAGCACTTCAACCTGTTCCCGCACTTGTCCGTGCTCGACAACTGCACGCTCGCGCCGATGTGGGTGAAGAAGCAGAGCAAGGCGCAGGCCGAGGCGACCGCGATGAAGTACCTCGAGCGGGTGCGCATCAAGGAGCAGGCGCCGAAGTACCCCGGGCAGCTCTCGGGCGGCCAGCAGCAGCGCGTCGCGATCGCGCGGGCGCTGTGCATGAATCCGTCGATCATGCTGTTCGACGAGCCCACCTCCGCGCTCGACCCCGAGATGGTCAAGGAGGTGCTCGACACGATGATCGACCTGGCGCGCGAAGGCATGACCATGCTGTGCGTGACCCACGAGATGGGGTTCGCGCGGGCGGTGGCCGACCGGGTGATCTTCATGGACCGCGGCGAGATCGTCGAGCAGAACACGCCCGATGCGTTCTTCAGCAACCCGCAGAACGAGCGCAGCAAGCAGTTCCTGAGCCAGATCCTGGACCGCTGAGTCCACGCGCCCGGGCCGCCGCGGCCCGGGCAGGACACGGCCGCACCCGACCGGTCCGCGCGCCGGT
This sequence comes from Burkholderiales bacterium, assembly GCA_026399835.1. Lineage (GTDB taxonomy): Bacteria > Pseudomonadota > Gammaproteobacteria > Burkholderiales > Burkholderiaceae_E > UBA4615. Next base: position 14,451 of record JAPLQE010000064.1, read on the forward strand.
GCGGCACTGTACTCCGGCCCCATGGACCCGCCCTGCCTGCTGCTGTCCGACGAGATGGACCGTGCGAACGGCGCTGCGATCGACGCCATCGCCGCCGACTGCGCGCGGGGGCTGCAGCGCCTGCCGCTGTCCGCGGTCGACGCCGATCCGGCGAGACTGGTGGCGGTGACCGGCGCCTGGTATTCGCGCGACCTGTTCACCGGCGGGGGCCCCACGACGCCGAGCCCCGCCACGCTGCGCTTCTTCGAGCGGACCGACGCCGCGCCGCGACTCTCATGGCTGCATGTGATGTCCGCAGGCACCGACCTGCCGATGTACCGCCGTGCGCATGAACGCGGCGTGCGGCTCACCACCTCGACGGGCGTGACCGCCGTGCCGATCGCGCAGACCGCGGTGGCGGCGGTGCTCGCGCATGCGCGCGGCTTTCCCGGCTGGCTCGACGCGCAGCGCCGGGGCGACTGGGCGCCGCGCTACGGCGCGGCCTCGCCCGCCGACCTCGGCGGACAGACCGCGGTGATCGTCGGCCTCGGGCCGATCGGGCTGGAGATCGCGCGGCTGCTGCGCGCGGTCGGGCTGCACACCATCGGTGTGCGCCAGCGCGACGAGGCCTGCGAGGGCGTCGACGAGACGCGCGTCTATGCGGACCTGGATGCGCTGCTGCCGCGCTGCGACTGGCTGATCCTGTGCTGCCCGCTCACCCCGCTCACCCACGGCCTCGTCGACGCCGCGCGCCTGGCGCGCCTGCCCGCGCATGCGCGGCTGATCAACGTCGGGCGCGGGCCGGTGCTGCAGGAGGCGGCCCTCGTCGACGCGCTGCGCGCCGGCCGGCTCGCGGGCGCGTACCTCGACGTGTTCGAGCACGAGCCGCTGCCCGTCGACTCGCCGCTGTGGACGCTGCCCGGCGTGTGGCTGTCGCCGCACAACTCGGCGGCCTCGCTGGGCAACCCGGCGCGCGACGTGCAGCGCTTCATGCAGGCGCTGCGCGACTGGCTGCAGGCGGGCTGAAGGCGGACCGAGGGCGCTGCGCGCGGCACCGGCGCGCGCCGCACGACCTCAGTACGACTTCGGCTGGCCGAGCACCTTCTCGGCGATGAAGCTCAGGATGAGCTGCGGCGAGATCGGCGCGATGCGGGTCAGCATCGCCTCGCGCAGGTAGCGCTCGACGTGGTACTCCCGCGAGTAGCCCATGCCGCCGTGGGTGAGCACCGCGGTCTCGCAGGCCTTGAAGCCCGCCTCGCCGGCGAAGTACTTCGCCGCGTTCGCTTCGGCGCCGCAGGGCTTGCCCTGGTCGTACAGCCAGGCCGCACGCATGGTCAGCAGGTCCGCCGCCTCGAGCTCGATCCAGCGCTCGGCCATCGGATGCTGGACGCCCTGGTTCTTGCCGATCGGCCGGTCGAACACGATGCGCTCGGTCGCGTAGCGCGCCGCGCGCTGCAGCGCGACACGGCCGAGCCCGACCGCCTCGGCGGCGATCAGCACGCGCTCCGGATTCATGCCGTGCAGGATGTATTCGAAGCCGCGGCCCTCCTCGCCGATCCGGTCCTCGACCGGGATCTCCAGGCCATCGATGAACAGCTGATTCGAGTCCACCGCCTTGCGGCCGTGCTTGTCGATCTCGCGGACCTCGACCTTCGTGCGATCGAGGTCGGTGTAGAAGAGGCTCAGGCCGCGCGAGGGCGCCGCGGGGTCGGGGTCGGCGGTGCGCGCGAGCAGCAGGATCTTGTCGGCCACCTGCGCGGTGGAGATCCAGACCTTCTGTCCGTCGACGACGTAGCGATCGCCCCGGCGGACCGCGCGCGTCTTCAGGCGCAGCGTGTTCAGTCCGGTGTTCGGCTCGGTCACGCCGAAGCAGGCCTTCGAGCGTCCCGCGATCAGCGGCGGCAGCCAGCGCGCCTTCTGCTCGGGCGTGCCGTTGATGACCACCGGATGCAGGCCGAAGATGTTCATGTGGATCGCCGAGGCGCCCGACATCCCGGCGCCCGAGGCCGAGATCGTGCGCATCAGGATCGCCGCCTCGGTGATGCCGAGCCCCGCGCCGCCGTACTCCGCGGGCATCGCGATGCCGAGCCAGCCGGCCTCGGCGAAGGCCGCGTGGAAGTCGTGCGGGAAGCCGCCGTCTCGGTCCTTGGTGCGCCAGTAGTCGTCGTCGAAGCGCTTGCAGATCGACTGCACGGCGCGCTCGATCTCGAGCTGCTCGTCGGTGGGGGCGAAATCCATGGGGCGTCTCCTGGGGCGCTGCCGGTTCGTCGCGCGGGCCGCCCGGATGGCGCGGCCCGTCGATCTGTCCGTGAGCGTACCCGGCTTCCGGCGGGACGTCGTCCTGGCCTGCCCGTTCCCGGTCCGCCTGCTCAGCCGTGCGCGAACACGAACTCGCGCACCACCGGGTAGATCGCGTTCTCCCAGCGCTTGCCGTTGAACACGCCGTAGTGCCCGACGCCGACCTGCACGTGGTGCTGGCGCATGTCGGGGCGGATCCGGCCGCAGAGGTCCTGCGCGACCTCGTAGAAGACCTTGATGGTCTCGGCCGATGCGGCATCGCCGTCGACCAGGTGCCTGTACAGGTCCTCGAAGGCCTTGCGGTGCCGGTTGGCCGTCATCGACATGAACGCCGAGATCTGGACGAAGCCCGGGTAGACGCGGCGCATCGCGCCGGGCCAGCGCAGCGGTACCGTCGAGATCATGTTGCGCTCGAACCAGGCGATCGGCTTGCCGCTGGCCCGGCGGTTCACCTCGGTGGGGTTGACCCGCACGTCGATCGGCCCGGCCATCAGCGTCAGCGTGCGCGGCGTCGCCACGTACGACGCTTGCACGAGGCGCCCGTCGACGCGCCGTCCGGGCGCACTGCCGCTCGATCTGCGGCGAGATGCACTCCGGGTTCGTGTCGCTGCGATCGGCGCTGCCGATGAACATCAAGGCGCGCTTTCCGAGCTTCAAGGTCTGGTCGCGCGCGCAGGCCGACATCGACCGCGTGATCTCGATCTGGACCGACTGCCACGAGCGCCACGGCGGCCCCTGACTGTTCGGCGAGCGCCCGACGATCGCCGACGCGATGTACGCGCCGGTAGCCACGCGCTTCGTGACCTACGACGTGTCGCTGCCGAAGGTGGCGGCGGACTACCGCGACCGGATCGTCGCGATGCCCGAGATGACGGAGTGGGCCGCCGCGGCGCTGGCCGAGCCCGAGGACATCGAGGAGCTCGAGGTCGAGCTCTGACCCGCCGCGGGGCGGGCAGCGCGCACGGCGACGTGCGCGCTGCACCGCGAGCGGGCCGGGCTCAGGCCGGCAGCGCCTCGCCCTGCGGCGGATCGGTCTCCTCGCGGGCCTGCATCGACCAGAGCTGCGCGTAGCGCCCGCCGCGCGCGAGCAGCTCGTCGTGGCGGCCGCGCTCGACGATCCGCCCGGCATCGAGCACCAGGATCTGGTCGGCGTCGACGATGGTCGACAGCCGGTGCGCGATCACCAGCGTCGTGCGGTGCGCGGCGACCGTCCGCAGCGCGTCCTGGATCGCCGCCTCGTTGCGCGAGTCGAGCGCCGAAGTGGCCTCGTCGAGCACCAGGACCGGCGGGTTCTTCAGCAGCATCCGCGCGATCGCCACGCGCTGCTTCTCGCCGCCGGAGAGCTTCAGGCCACGCTCGCCGACCGAGGTCTCCCAGCCCGCCGGCAGGGCCGCGATGAACGTCGAGAGCTGCGCGGCGGCCGCGGCCGCCTCGATCTCGGCGTCCGGCGCGCCGGGGCGGCCGTAGGCGACGTTGTAGCGCAGGCTGTCGTTGAAGAGCACGGTGTCCTGCGGCACGATGCCGATCGCCGCGCGCAGGCTCGACTGCGTGACCGCGCGCAGGTCGCGCCCGTCGAGGCTGATCGAGCCGCCGGTGACGTCGTAGAAGCGGAACAGCAGTCGCGCCAGCGTCGACTTGCCCGCGCCGCTCGCGCCGACCACCGCGGTGGTCGTGCCGGCGGGCACGGTGAAGCTGACGTCGTGCAGGATCACGCGGTTCGGGTCGTAGGCGAAGGACACGTTCTCGAAGCGCAGCTCGGGCGCGCGCCCGAGCTCGAGCGTGCCGGCGCCGGGCGAGTCGTCGACCTCGCGGTTGGCGTCGAGCAGCGAGAACAGCCGCTCCATGTCGGCCAGGCTCTGCTTGATCTCGCGGTACAGCACGCCGAGGAAGTTCAGCGGCATGTAGAGCTGGATCATGAACGCGTTGACCAGCACCAGGTCGCCGATGGTCATGCGGCCCTCGACGACGCCGACCGTCGCGCGCCACACCATCAGGGTGACCGCGACCGCGATGATCGCGGCCTGCCCGACGTTGAGCACCGACAGCGAGGTCTGGCTGCGCACGGCCGCGCGCTCCCAGCGCTGCATGCTCTCGTCGTAGCGGCGCGCCTCGAAGTCCTCGTTGCCGAAGTACTTCACCGTCTCGTAGTTGAGGATCGAGTCGATCGCGCGGACGTTGGCCTTGGAGTCGAGCTCGTTCATCGAGCGGCGGAACTCGGTGCGCCACTCGGTGACCGCGACGGTGTAGACGATGTAGCAGGTGAGCGCCACGCCGGTGATGCCGGCGAACCAGACGTCGTAGTTCAGCACCAGGTAGCCGAGCACCAGCGAGATCTCGACCAGCGTCGGCAGGATCGAGTAGAGCGTGTAGGAGACCAGGCTGGAGATGCCGCGGGTGCCGCGCTCGATGTCGCGGGTCAGGCCGCCGGTCTGGCGCTCGAGGTGGAAGCGCAGCGACAGCGCGTGCAGGTGGCGGAACACCTTGAGCGCGATGGTGCGCACCGCGCTCTGCGTGACCTTCGCGAACACGAACTCGCGCAGCTCGGTGAACGCGGTCGACAGCAGGCGCAGCGAACCGTAGGCGACCAGCAGCCCGAGCGGGACGGCCACCAGCAGCGCGGTCTGCTGGCCCGCCACCGGCGCGAGCCGGTCGACGATCTGCTTGAGCAGCACCGGCACGCCGACGGTGGCCACCTTGGCGCCGACCAGGAAGGTGATGGCGAGCGCGACCCGCCATCGGTAGTCCCACAGGTAGGGCAGCAGGCTGGCGAGGGTCTGCCAGTCGGAGCGGTCTCGGGCGCGCGGCGCGGCGGGAGGCGGGGCGGTGGAGGAGGACGGTCGCATCGGCAGGGCAGGAGAGGCGATCGACGCCGCGGCCGCGGCCGCGGCGGCTTGGCGCAGCGCGGCCTTTGCGGTAGGGTCGGTTGCCGGGCCGACAGGTTACTCCAAGGTCGTCCCCACCCCTCCGACCCGAGCCCCCGATGCACAACGAGCCGATCGCCCCCGCCGAGCACGACCTGACGCTGCGCGTCGTGCCGATGCCGGCCGACCTCAACGGCAACGGCGACGTCTTCGGCGGCTGGGTGATGGCCCAGGTCGACATCGCCGGCGGCATCGCGGCCGCGCGGCGCGCCCGCGGCCGGGTCGCCACCGTGGCGGTGAACGCCTTCCAGTTCAAGCAGCCGGTGTCGGTGGGCGACGTGCTCAGCTTCTTCACGCGCATCGAGTCGATCGGCCGCACCTCGATCACCGTGCATGTCGAGGTGATCGCGGCCCGCAACCCAGCCGACCCGTTCGTAGTCAAGGTGACCGACGCCACGCTGACCTACGTCGCGATCGACCGCGAGGGGCACAAGCGCGCGGTCGACGCACAGACCTGAGGCCGCGACCCGTCTGCGACACTGTCCGATGAGAAGCAGTTCCTCGTCAGCACCCGCACCGGCCGTCGACACTCCCGCAGTGAGCCCCCCCCGACCGATCGCCCCCCTCGCCCGACGCCGCACGCGGTCCGCGGCGGCGCTGCTCGCGGCCGCGCTGATCGGCCTGGCCGGCTGCGGCGGGGGCGGCGGCGAACCCGCAGCGACTCCGGCGCCCGCGCCGGCCCCGGCGCCCTCACCCGCTCCGGCTCCGGCTCCGGCTCCGACTCCGGCTCCGGCTCCGACTCCGACTCCGGCCCCGATCGTCTCGGACTTCAAGTGGACGCTGCCGGCGGGCTGGGCCGAGCCTCCCGTGCCCGCCGACAACCCGATGTCGCTCGCCAAGGTCGAGCTCGGCCGGCACCTGTTCTTCGACGTGCGCCTGTCCGGCAACCAGCAGTTCTCCTGCTCGACCTGCCATCAGCGGATCTCCGGCTTCGGCGACTCGCGCGTGACGCCGTTCGGCTCGACCGGGCAGCGGCTGGTCCGCAATTCCCAGCCCCTGGCCAACGTCGCCTGGTTCGACCTGCTGACCTGGTCCGATCCGACGGCGACGACGCTCGAGCAGCAGATGCTCACGCCGCTGTTCGGCTCGGTACCGGTCGAGATGGGCGTCGACGACGGCAACCGCGCCGTGGTGCTCGCGCGCTTCGCCGCCGAGGCCGACTACCGCGCGCGCTTCGCGGCCTCGTTCCCCGGCGAGGCCGATCCGCTGACCTGGCCGAACCTGATCCGCGCGATCGCCGCCTTCCAGCGCTCGATCGTGTCGACCGACAGCCGCTACGACCGCGCGGTGCGCGGCGAGCTGACGCTCACCGATGCCGAGCAGCGGGGCCGCGACCTGTTCTTCTCGAGCCGCGCGGGCTGCGGCACCTGCCACGGCGGCAACACCTTCGCCGAGCCGAACCCAGCCGTCGTGCCGGCGGGCACTCGGCACTTCAACATCGGCCTGTACAGCATCGGCAACTCGGGCGCGTATCCGAGCAACAACCGCGGCCTGATCGACCGTACGGGCGTCGCCGCCGACATGGGGCGCTTCCGCACGCCGAGCCTGCGCAACGTCGAGGTGACGTCGCCCTACATGAACGACGGCTCGGTCGCCTCGCTGTCGACGGTGATCGACCTCAAGATCCGCGGCGGGCGCGACGTGGCCACGGGGGTCAATGCCGGGGACGGCGCGGCCAATCCGTGGAAGAGCCCGCTCGCCGGGCCGCTGACCACGATCACGCCGACCGACAAGGCCGACCTGATCGCGTTCCTGCGCACGCTGACCGACCCGACCTTCCTGTCGAACCCTGCCTACGCGAACCCGTTCGCGACGCCCTGACGGGGCGCCGCGCGGCGCTCACTTCCTCATCGAGGCCAGGAACGCGTCGATCGCGGTCCCGTGCTCGGGCGTGTGGTGCGCCAGGGCCTGGAACGCGGCCGACAGCTCGAGCAGCGAGTCGAGCCGCATGTGCTGGCCCTCGCGCATCAGGCGCTTGGCCATCCGCAGCGCCGGGCCTGGGTTCGCGGCGATGCGGGCGGCGAGCGCGCGCGCCTCGTCCATCAGCCGCTCGCCGGGCACGACCTTCGACACCAGCCCGCAGGCCAGCGCGTCGGCCGCATCGATGGTGTCGCCGGTGAAGGCCATCTCGGCGGCCTTCGACATGCCGACCGCGCGCGGCAGCAGCCAGGCGCCGCCGTCGCCGGGGATGATGCCGAGCTTCACGAAGCTCTCGGCGAACTTCGCGCGGTCGGACGCGATGCGGATGTCGCACATGCAGGCGAGGTCGCAGCCGGCGCCGATCGCCGGGCCGTTGACCGCGGCGATGGTCGGCACGTCGAGCTCGTAGAGGGCGAGCGGAATGCGCTGGATGCCGGCGCGGTAGCCTTCGCGGATGGCATACGGCGAGCCCGCGGCGATCCCGGTCTTGTCCTTCATGTCCTTGACGTTGCCGCCCGCGCAGAACGCGCTGCCAGCGCCGGTCAGGATCACGCATCGGACCTCGGGGTCGCGCCCGACGCGCTGGACGGCGGCGACGACCGCATCCCATTGCGCCTGGTTCGACAGCGCGTTGCGCCGGTCGGGATCGTTGAGGGTCAGGGTGGCGACGCCACCCTCTCGGGATTCGAGAACGAAGGTGTCCATGGCCGGAATGCTCGCACGATTCGCCGGACCGCGCGTCCGCGGCGAAGCGGATCCCGGCACGCCGCACGCCGGTCGGTTCGCAGAGGCGGCTCCCGCGCCGCAGGCGCCGCCTCGCTCATCCGGCCGCGGTGCCGGCCGATCAGGAGGACGCGACCCGATCAGGGGGCGCCATAGTGGCCGGTGCGGCCGGTGCGGCCGGTGCGGCCGGTTCCGTCGGCCGGCTTGACCTCGTCGCGGTCATGCTTGACCGCGTCCTTCACGGCGCCGACGACCCTCTGCGCCTTGCCCTCGACCTGCTTGGCCGCGCCCTTCGCGGCCATCACCGGGTCGTCCATGGCCTGCCCCGCCCTGCGCTGGATCTTGCCCGCCAGATCCTTGGCCTTGCCCACCACCTTGTCTCGGTTCATGTCGCGCTCCGGTGTGCGGGGACGTTCCCGCGTCACGGGAGCAAGGCAAGTGCCGGACCCGCCTGCGCCGGCTCAGCGGTGCCGTCCCAGCACGTGGGGCGCGAGCGCGTCGGCCCAGACCCGGTAGGCGCCCGGGCCGGGATGGAAGCCGTCGCTGGCCACCAGCGCGGGATCAGTCATCGGCGGCATCGGCACATGGGTGGCGAGCGGGCGCACACCGCCCGGACGCGCAGCGCACCAGCGGCCGAGCGCCGCGTCGAGCGCACGCGCGTGCAGCCCCAGCACGCCGCGCAGCGGCTGCGGCAGCGCCGGGAAGCGGTGCATCGGCGGCAGGCCCGACCACAGCACGCGGCGCACGCGATGGCGCGCATGCAGCCGGGCGTGCAGCCGCCCGACGTCGTCGAGCCAGCGCGACACGAGGCGCACCGCGGTGACGTCGTTGACGCCGAGCGCGACCACCGCCACGTCGAACGGATCGGCCGGGGTCTCCTCGAGCAGCGCGAGCGCCTCGCGTGTCGTGATGCCGGTGCGGGCGACCAGCCGCCAGTCGAGCGGCCGCGCGAGCGATGCGCCGAGCAGGCCGGTGAGCCTGCCGGACAGCGCGTCGGACTGCATCGTCGCGCCGACGCCCGCGGCCGAGGAGTCGCCGACGATCAGCAGCCGCAGCGGCCGGCCGATGCGGTCGGCACCGACCCGGCCCTCGCGCGCGCCCTCGGCCTCGGGCAGCTTCGGCGTGTCGCGCCGCACGCGCCGGCCCTGCCACACGAGCAGCGGCGCGAGCGGCAGTGCCGCGGCCAGGCCGAGCGCGCCGCGCATCGCGTCTTCAGTCGAAGCGCGAGAAGTCCGGACGGCGCTTCTCGAAGAACGCGGTGAAGGCCTCGCGCGCCTCGGGGGCCCGCAGCATCCGGCCGAACACCTCGCCCTCCTCGGCCATCCGCTTCGGGATCGCCTCGGCGAGCGCGCCCTTCATCAGCCGCTTGGTCTCGCGCAGCGAGGCCGGCGGCAGCGAGGCGAGCTTGGCGGCCTGCGAGCGGGCGAAGCCGATCGCCTCGGCCCCCGGCAGCACGCGGTTGACGATGCCCATCTCGCGGGCCTCGTCGGCGCCGAAGGACTCGCCGAGCAGCAGCTTCTCTGCCGCCCGCTGCCAGCCGGCGACGGCGGGCATCAGCAGGCTCGAGGCGGCCTCCGGGCACAGGCCGAGTGCTGCGAACGGCACCGAGAAACGGGCGTTGTCGCCGGCGTAGACGAGGTCGCAGTGCAGCAGCAGCGTGGTGCCCACGCCGACCGCCGGCCCGCAGGGCGCGGCCACCACCGGCTTGGCGAAACCGGCCAGCCCCTGCAGGAAGCGCCACACCGGGCTCTCGCCGCCCGCAGGCGGGTTGGCGAGGAAGTCCTGCAGGTCGTTGCCGGCGGTGAAGCACTCGGTGCTGCCGGTGATCAGCACCGCGCGCACCGCCGGGTCGGCCGCCGCGGCGGCGAGCCCGTCGGCCATCGCCGCGTACATCGCCGCGGTGATGGCGTTCTTCTTGTCGGGACGGGCGAACGCGATCGTCGCGATGCCGCCGTCGATGCTCAGTTCGATACCCATCGGGTCTCCTTCGATGCCTCGTGTGCGCGCGGCGCCGCGCGCTCCGGTGTCAGACGCGCTCTAGGATGCCGGCCGCGCCCATGCCGGTGCCCACGCACATCGTCACCATCCCGTACTTCAGCTGGTGGCGGCGCAGCGCATGCACGACGGTGGCGGCGCGGATCGCGCCGGTCGCGCCCAGCGGATGGCCGAGCGCGATCGCGCCGCCCATCGGGTTGACCTTCGCCGGGTCGAGCCCGAGGTCGCGGACCACCGCCAGCGCCTGCGCGGCGAAGGCCTCGTTGAGCTCGATCCAGCCGAGCGCGTCCTGCGACAGGCCGGCCGACTTCAGCGCCGCCGGGATCGCCTCCTTCGGCCCGATGCCCATGATCTCGGGCGGCACGCCGCGGACCGAGAACGACACGAAGCGCGCGAGCGGCGTGAGGTCGAACTGCTTGAGGATGCGCTCGGACACCACGATCAGCGCGCCCGCGCCGTCCGAGGTCTGCGAGCTGTTGCCGGCGGTCACGCTGCCCTTGGCCGCGAACACCGGACGCAGCTTGCCGAGGCCTTCGAGCGAGGTGTCGGGGCGCGGGCCTTCGTCGAGGCTGACCGTGCGGGCCTTCACCGTCACCTGACCGCTCGCGAGCTCGGGGAAGCGCTCGACCACGTCGACCGGGCAGATCTCGTCGGCGAACTCGCCCGCGGCCTGTGCGGCGAGCGCGCGGCGGTGCGACTCGAGCGCGAACGCGTCCTGGTCGACGCGCGAGACCTTCCACTGCGTGGCTACACGCTCGGCGGTCAGGCCCATCCCGTAGGCGATGCCGAGATTCTCGTCGCGCTCGAAGGCATGGGGATTGAACGAGGGCGTGTTGCCGCTCATCGGGATCATGCTCATCGACTCGGCGCCGGCGGCGATCATCACCTCGGCCTCGCCGACGCGGATCCGGTCGGCCGCCATCGCGAGCGCGGTCAGGCCCGAGGCGCAGAAGCGGTTCACCGTCACGCCGCCCACCGTGTTCGGCAGGCCGGCGAGCAGCACGGCGAGCCGCGCCATGTTGGCGCCCTGCTGGGCCTCGGGGAAGGAACAGCCGACGATCGCGTCCTCGATGACCTTCGGATCGAGCGACGGCACCTGCGCCAGCGCGGCCTGCAGCGCGCGCACCAGCAGGTCGTCGGAGCGCACGTTGCGGAAGGTGCCCTTGGGCGCCTTGCCGATCGGCGTGCGCGCGGCGGCGACGATGTAGGCGTCCTGAATCTGCTTGCTCATCTTCGTTCTCCTTGCTCGCTCAGTTCCGGACCGGCTTGCCGGTCTGGACCATCGACATCAGACGTTCCTGGGTCTTCGGGTGCGACAGCAGCGCGGTGAACCCCTTGCGCTCGAGCGACATCACCCACGCCTCGTCGACGATCGAGCCCGACTCGATGTCGCCGCCGCAGATCACCTCGGCGATCGTGCGCGCGCAGTGGTAGTCGTGCGGGCTGATGAACCCGCCGTCGCGCATGTTGACGAGCTGCGCGGTGACCGTCGCCAGCCCTGCGCGGCCCATCACCCGGAAGCTCGCCCTGCGCGGCGGGCGCCAGCCGGCGTCGTGCATGGCCTTGGCCTCGCGGACCGCCTGGTAGAGCAGCTCGTTGCCGTTGAAGACGATCCGGTCGGTCTCCTTGAGGTAGCCCATCTGCTGCGCCTCGATCGCCGACTTCGAGACCTGCGCGGTGGCGGCGGCCGTGAAGTACTTGGTGAGGAAGTGCAGCAGGTAGGCATCGGGCGCGGACCGTGCCTCCTCGGCCGCCGAGCGCGCGCCGTGGGTCAGGCCGCCGCCGGCCGGCAGCAGCCCCAGGCCGATCTCCGGCAGGCCCATGTAGCTCTCGAGCGCGACGACGCGGCGCGAGCAGTACAGCGCGAGCTCCAGGCCGCCGCCCAGCGCCACGCCCGAGATCGCGGCGATCGTCGGCACCTGCGCGTAGCGCAGCCGCAGCATCGCGTCCTGCAGGCCCTTGACCAGTTCGGCGATCGCCTTCGGGCCGCCCTGCATGAAGGCCGGCACCATCGCCTGCACGTCGGCGCCGTACGAGAACGGCTCGTCCGGCGACCAGACCACCAGGCCCTTGTACTGCCGCTCGGCCAGGTCGAGACCCTTGAGCATCCCCTCGATCACGCCCGGTCCGATCGCATGGACCTTGGTCTTGATCGACATGACCAGCACGTCGTCCACCCCGCGGCCGTCGAGCGTCCACAGCCGCACCGAGTCGTCCTCGTGCACCGTGTTGCCCGCCCCATGCGCGTCCGGCGCGTTCGCGCCGCGCACCGACTGGCGGAACAGCTGCCGGTCGTAGACCGGCAGCTCGCGCGGCGCGACGAAGGCCGACGCCTGCGGCGACCACGAGCCCTCGGGCTGGTGCGGGCCGCCGCGGGCGGCGACCGGGCCGTCGAGCACCCAGGCCGGCAGCGCCACCTTGGCGAGCGTCCGGCCGGCCTCCACGTCCTCGGCGATCCACTGCGCGACCTGCGTCCAGCCGGCGGCCTGCCAGGCCTCGAACGGGCCTTCCTTCATGCCGAAGCCCCAGCGCATCGCGAAGTCGACGTCGCGCGCGCTGTCGGCGATCGACGCGAGGTTCACCGCCGCGTAGTGCCAGGCGTCGCGCAGGATCGCCCAGACGAACTGCGCCTGCGGGTTCTTCGACTCGCGCAGCAGCCTGATGCGCTCGGCCGGGTCCTTCTTCTTCAGGATGCGCGCCACCGTCTCGTCGGCCTTGCCGCCTGCGGCGACATAGCCGCCCGTGGCCGCGTCGATGCGCTCGATCGTCTTGCCGGCCTTGCGGTAGAAGCCCGCGCCGGCCTTCTGGCCGAGCGCGCCCTGCTCCACCAGCGCCTTGAGCACCGGCGGCGTCGCGTACACCGCGTCGAAGGCATCGCCCTTGAGCGTGGACTGCAGCGTGCCGATCACATGCGACAGCGTGTCGAGACCGACCACGTCCGCGGTGCGGAACGTGCCCGACTTCGCGCGGCCGAGCTTCTCGCCGGTCAGGTCGTCGACGACGTCGACCGACAGCCCGAAGGCCGCCGCCTCGGCGATCGTGGCCAGCATCCCGTAGGTGCCGACCCGGTTCGCGATGAAGTTCGGCGTGTCCTTGGCGCGGACCACGCCCTTGCCGAGCGTGGAGACCAGGAAGGTCTCGAGCTGGTCGAGGACGAGCGGGTCGGTCGACGGCGTCGCGATCAGCTCCACCAGGTGCATGTAGCGCGGCGGGTTGAAGAAGTGCACGCCGCAGAAGCGCTGCTTGAGCGCCGCGTCGAAGCCTTCCGAGAGTCCGCCGATCGACAGGCCCGAGGTGTTCGACGCGAAGATCGCATGGGCTCCAAGCGCCGGCGCCACCTTGCGGTACAGGTCGTGCTTCCAGTCCATGCGCTCGGCGATCGCCTCGATCACCAGGTCGCAGCCGCCGAGCGCGGCCAGGTCGTCCTCGTAGTTGGCGGGGACGATGAAGGCGGCGAGCTCGGGGTGGCCGAGCGGCGCGGGCGAGAGCTTCTTCAGGCCCTCGATCGCCTTCTTCGCGATCGCGCTCTTGTCGCCGTCCTTGGCCGGCAGGTCGTACAGCATCACGTCGACCTTCGCGTTGACGAGGTGCGCGGCGATCTGCGCACCCATCACGCCGGCGCCGAGCACGGCGACCTTGCGGACGATGAATGGGGTCATGGGGTGGGGCTCCGGATGTCTTGGAATGGGAGCGGGGCGGTCAGTTCTCTCGGATCCACGTCTGGGTGCGGCCCAGCGTCGGGATGCCGATGTAGCCGCGCAGCTCGAGCTTGCGGCCGGCCTCGGCGAGCTTGACCTTCGCCTTGTAGAGCTTGCCGTTGTTCGGGTCGAGGATCTCGCCGCCGGCCCACTCGTCGCCGTCCTTCTTCAGGCCGGTGAGGATGGTCATGCCCTGCACCGGCTTGTCCTTGCGGGCGTCGGTGCACTTCTCGCAGAGTGCGTCGGCCTTGTCGGTCAGGATCTTCTCGATGCGCCCGACCAGCGCACCCGCGCGCTCCTCGATCCGGATCAGCGCCTTGGGCTGCTTCGTCTCGTCGTCGATGCTCTTCCAGAGGCCGACCGGCGAGTCGGCCGACTGGGCGGACGCGGCCGGCGCGAACAGGCCGGCCGCGAGGGTGGCCAGGGTGGCGCCGAAGGCGGCGCTGCGAAGGATCGTGCGCATCGGGGTGTCTCCGTTGTGTCTGGGGTGTCTGGGTCGGCCGCGTTCAGAACAGCTCGGGCTCGAGGTCCATCAGCGACTTGGAACCGGCGCGCGCGCTGCGCATCAGCGATGCGGTCTCGGGCTGCAGCTTGGCGAAGTAGAAGCGCGCGGTCGCGAGCTTGGAGCGGTAGAACGGCTCGACCGCATCACCCTCGGCCTCGACCTTCGCGAGCGCGACCTTCGCCATCCGCGCCCAGAAGTACGACATCACCAGGTGGCCGATCACGCGCAGGTAGTCGACCGCGGCGGCGCCCGCCTCGTCCGCGTTGCCCATCGCCTTCATGCCCAGCTCCATCGTGAGCTTGGTGGTCTTCTCGCCGAGATCGGCCAGCGGGTTGACGAACTCGGCCATGTCCTCGTTCGTGCCCTCCTCCTCGACGAAGTCCTGGATCAGCTTGCCGAAGGCCTTGAGCTTCGCGCCGCTGTCGCCCAGCACCTTGCGGCCCAGCAGGTCGAGCGACTGGATGGTGTTCGTGCCCTCGTAGATCATGTTGATCCGGGCATCGCGCACGTACTGCTCCATGCCCCACTCGCGGATGTAGCCGTGGCCGCCGTAGACCTGCAGCGCGAGGTTGGTGGTGAGGAAGGCGTTGTCGGTGATGAAGGCCTTGACCACCGGCGTGAGCAGCTGCAGCAGGTCGTGCGAGGCAGTGCGTGCGTCGGCATCCGGATGGCCGTCGGCCACGTCCGCCTGCAGCGCGAGCCAGTAGGCGAAGCAGCGCGCGCCCTCGGTGTAGGCCTTCTGCGTGAGCAGCATGCGGCGCACGTCCGGGTGCACGATGATCGGGTCGGCGGCCTTCTCCGGCGACTTCGGGCCGGTGAGCGAGCGCGACTGGATGCGGTCCTTCGCGTAGGCCAGCGAGTTCTGGTAGGCGACCTCCATCAGGCCGAGCGACTGCATGCCCACGCCGATGCGGGCCACGTTCATCATCACGAACATCGCGTTCAGGCCCTTGTTCGGCTCGCCCACGAGCCAGCCGGTCGCGCCGATCAGGTTCATCTCGCAGGTCGCATTGCCGTGGATGCCCATCTTCTCCTCGATGCGCCCGCAGGTGATGCCGTTGCGTGCGCCGAGCGAGCCGTCCGCGTTCGGCACGACTTTCGGCACGATGAACAGCGAGATGCCCTTCGTGCCGACCGGTGCGTCCGGCAGGCGCGCGAGCACCAGGTGCACGATGTTGGCCGCCAGGTCGTGCTCGCCCGACGAGATGAAGATCTTGGTGCCGGTGATCGCGAAGCTGCCGTCCGGGTTCGGCTCGGCCTTGCTGCGCAGCATGCCGAGGTCGGTGCCGCAGTGCGGCTCGGTCAGGCACATCGTGCCCATCCACTCGCCCGACACGAAGCGCGGCAGATAGAGCGCCTTCTGCACGTCGGTGCCGTGCTCCTTCAGGCAGTCGTAGGCGCCGTGCGTCAGGCCCGGGTACATCGACCAGGCCTGGTTGGCGGAGTTCATCATCTCCTGGAAGGCCATGCCGACCGTCGCCGGCAATCCCTGGCCGCCGAACTCCGGCGCGCAGGTGAGCGTCGGCCAGCCGCCGTCCTTGAACTGCTGCCAGGCCTCCTTGAAGCCCTTGGGCGTCTTCACCACGCCGTTGCCCGCGTAGGTGCAGCCTTCCTCGTCACCGCTGCGGTTGATCGGGAACAGCACCTCGGCGCAGAACTTGCCGCCCTCCTCGAGGACCTGGTCGGCGAGCTCGCGGGTGATCTCGGCATGCGGGGGCAGCGCGCGCAGCGCGTCGATCGCGCCGTGGACCTCGTGGAGAACGAACTGCATGTCGCGAAGCGGGGGCGTGTACTGGGCCATCGTTGGACTCCTGGGATGGTCTCGGCGAGACGGTTGGGTTCGGTTCGGAGGTTCAGGACGCCACGGCGCGGACGGTCCGGGCCGGGCGACGGTGGGGGGCGGGCACCGCATAGGACGCGATCAGCCGGTCGAAGGCGCGCCGGGCACGCGCCGGGGCGTCGGGGCTCTCCATCAGCCTCGCATCGTGGTGCAACACCAGGATGACGCCGTACAGGTCGAAGACCAGCTCGCCCGGGTCCGTGTCGGCGCGCAGCTCGCCGGTGTCCACCGCCTGGCGGATCGCGCGGACCAGCTCGCGCTGCCACGACTTGACCATGCCGACGAGCTCGTCGCGGACCGGTCCCGGCCGGTCGTCGTACTCGGTCGCGCCGGAGATCCAGATGCAGGCGCTGGCCGCCTCGACCGCGGTGCGGTCCAGCCAGTTGCCGAAGATCGCACGCAGCCGCGCCAGGCCGCGCGGCGCCTCGAGGCCGGGCCGCAGCACGTCCTCGACGAAGCGCAGCTCGTAGGCCTTGAGCACCGCGATCTGCAGGTCCTCGCGCGAGCCGAAGTGCGCGAAGACGCCGCTCTTGGACATGCCCATCCGCTCGGCCAGCGCGCCGATGGTCAGGCCCTCGAGGCCGTCGCGGGCGGCGAGCTCGCAGGCGGCGGCGAGGATCGCGGAACGGGTCTGTTCACCTTTGCGCATCGGACCCCGGTTGGAAAAATACGAACGGTCGTGCTTTTGAGAACGGTCGTACTATTTCCGGGATTGCGCAGGGTGTCAACTGCGGCGGGACGGGCGGAGGGTGGATTAGAGGCCAGGGTCTATTGGTGCGGTGCGGCGAGGGCATCCCTCCGCCCGGTCACTGGGTGTGGCTGGCACTGATCGCCGCCGGCGCAAGTCGACCCGACGGCGTCGGCGGCACGTTTCAGGTCGAGTGTCCGGTCCACTCGGAAAACGGCCGTTCGCCGATCGCGTCCATCCGGCCGACCTCTTGGGAGGACTGCTCGTTGATCACACGCAGTCCTGTCAACAACGCATGCGACCCTGCTCGTCAGGATGACACACGGTCTGCATCAGCGTCTTGAGCACCACGCGGCCGAGCTGGGCGATCAGCCGATCACCCTTGGCGCCCTGGCACAGGCGCACGGGTCCGCGCTGCCGGGCTCGCTGCTGGTGCTGGTGTCCGCGCCCTGCGCCCTGCCGATTCCGGGCGTCGGCAACGTGCTTGGCGTCACGATGATGGTGATGGCGTTGGCCATGTGGCGCGGCGAAGACTGGGCGGTCCTGCCCTCGCGCGTGGCCCGTCTGGAGATCTCTGCGCGCGCCGCTCGATGGGTGTTGCTGCTGTTGGCTCATGTCTATCGGCTGGCCGGACGCTGGTCGCGCGAACGCCTGTGCCGTCTGACGGTGCTGCAGCGCCGCACCTGGGTGGCGCCCATGTTGGCGCTGATGGGCGTGGTGATCTTCTTGCCTCTGCCTCTCGGCAACGTCCTCCCGTCGCTGGCGATCGTGGTGCTGGGCGTCGGCATGACGTTCCGTGACGGCTTGGCGGTGGTGTCTGCCGTCGGCATGGCGCTGATGTCGGTGGCCTATGCCGCTGCGATGGCTGCGGGTACGTGGGCCTGGATCATCGAGCCGCTGGTCACCTGGAGCCGACTCGCGGCGTAGCCGCACCCGCATGCCATCGGGAACGCATACCCTCGCCACTGTTGACGAGGAACCACCCTGCCTTGACCACCGATGCCGAGCAGGCGAGCTGGCGCGAGATCGCGTGGGGTCAGCCGGCGCGCAGCTGCGCCAGCGCGATGGACTGTTCCTGCAGCACCCGGTTGTCCAGGTCGAGCAGCGACAGCTTCAGTTCGCCAGCGGCGAAGTCGACACTGACAATGCCATGGTGGTTGACCGTTACCAGCGGGCCGATGCGGTTGGGGCCGGGCTCGTTCGCCGTCGACCAGATCCTGGTGGCGCCGCTGGAGGTCATCTCCCACAGCGGATAGTTCAGCTCGGGGCCGGCGTGGCGGTAGATGCCGCCGATGTGGCGGTCGCCCGACACCACCACGACGCCGCGTGCGCCGCTGGCGCGGATGGTGCGGAACAGCCGTTCGCGCTCCAGCGGCAGGTTGCCCCAGCGTTCCCAGCCGTGGCCTTCGGTCACGCACTGGATGCTGCTGACGATGATGTGCGCATCGGCAGGCGTGGCCAGACGTTCTTCCAGCCATCGCCACTGAGCCGCGCCGAGCATCGTCTTGGCCGGGTCGGGGTCGGGCAGGTAGCGCTCTCTTCCGCTGGCGCCGCGCTGGTCGGTCGGCTTGAGCGGCGAGCGGAACCATCGCGTGTCCAACCCGATGACCTGCACACGCTGCTCGCCGGCGGCAACCATCTGCGCGTGGAACACGCCTGCCCGCGTACGGCGCGGGTCCGTCTCGGACACGCGCCAGAAGCGCAGGAACTCGTCCTTGGCGACCTGCGCCAGTGCCCAGCCTGCGCCGCCGTCGTTCAGGCCGTAGTCGTGGTCGTCCCATACGGCCAGGTGCGGCACGGCCTGGCGCAGACGCTGGAAGCCCGGCTTGGCGCCCAGCGCGTCATAGGCGGCGCGCAGACGCGCCTGCGTGGCCGGGGGGTCGCTGGCATAGACGTTGTCGCCGGCGAAGATGAAGAAGTCGGGCCGCATGGCCAGCGCCGCATCCCACACCGGTTGGGGTTCGTTCTGGTCGGCGCAACTGGTGACGCCCACGCGCAGCAGACCGGGCCGGGCCGGCGGCGGCACGCTTGGCACCGACGGCGCGGGCGCCACCGGCGCGCAGGCCGACATCGACCCGGCGACAGAACCGCCCAGCGCGGCGGCAGCCGCAGCAAAGAAGCGCCGTGTACCCCTTGTCAGCAGGCGGCGGCGCGAGCAACTCGTGTTCATGAAAGCGGAGGCCGGTTCATCGAGGACTACGGGGGTGCGGGCAGAGTGTATCGACTTGTCCTTGGTCTGCTGGGTCAGGATCCGGTTCGCGCGACCCAGGATCTCGCGAGCCCGGTCCTGCCGGCTCGGCTCGATCCGCTCGAGTTGGCGACCGACATCGCGCATCACCCGGCCCACGCGCGAGCGCAGCGTTCGCAGCGATTTCTTCATCCGACGGTACTGCTTGGCATGCGCATAACGCCCGATCTGCACGGCCAGCCTCGGCACCTCGCGGTTGTAGTTCTGGCGCAGCGTCAGGCCCTCTTCCTTGGCCAGCGACACCAGGTGCTGGCGCGAAGTCTCCAGCAGTCGGCTGTCGGTCGGATGTGCAACCGCCTTGGGCAATCGGCGACTCGGTGTGGAAGTACGTCTCGCCGGTGTAGTGCTGCCAATACGGGGTCTCGACCCAGGTGTTGACCGCGACCTCGTCGGAGCAGTCGTAGGCGTGCTGCAGGTACAGCAGTCCGGCTACCAGCCTCGGCGACAGCGCCGGACGGCCGGTCGTGCTCGCGAAATGCTTCGAGAACGACTGATCGATCAGGCCCCAGTCCATGACGCCGGCCAGCCTGACAAGCTCGTGGCGCGGGTCCAGCAGCTCGACCAACGGCTGGCGAGACATGTTCGAAACGCGCTCGCTCGTGTCTTTCGGGCCCATCGCCAACCTCGCCGAATTTGCAGGGATTCGAGCGTCCTTCTTCTCATCCCTGCAAATCCAGCGCACCCCTATCGCTTCGAAACACGCATCAATGATCGGTCTTTGGGTTGTTCATGGCGGACTACCAATCCGCTCGGCGCTCAATCTTCAGCTGGCTAACGCCAAGCCTTCTAAACTCCAGGTTGATCTCTCTAAAATTATGAATAAGAGCCTGCAAAGTAGATTGCAGAAGAGCCCGCTGGGGAGGGCCAAATTTGTCGTACCGTCCGTGCCTTCTTGCCGAGCCCGTCCGATCCATCAGCGCCTTCTGCTCTGCGAATGAAATCGGCGGCGATTCCGGCGGCGGCGGCGCTTTCGTGCGGTTCCCATCAGCTTGGACGGCACGGTTGCCCTGCTCGTTGATGATGACTTGCTTGCCGTCTGTGCGGTCTACGCCTTCACGCAGGATGAGGTGGCCATCCCACACCTTGCGGTCGAGCGCTCGACCATTCATTCCCGTCTCGATGACCAGATCGCCGAGGTCATTCTGCGACAGCCCGTTGATCACCGCGGACTTGTTTTCCTTTGTGATCACGATGTTTTCCGCCAAGGTCATGGCGGTGTTGCCTTTCCATGGCGTCGTGTTGACAGTGATCTTGGTACCGTCGTCCAGTAACGTCGTCGAAGTGCCCCAGGTGTCGAACTGGTGGCCGTCCGGGCCCCTGTGATGGGGGTCGCCCCAAATTTCCTGCCACCAGCCCGTGGCGGTGTTTCTCATCACGACACTCGATTTCCTCTCGTCGAGAATAAGCTCATAGGGACCGTCGAGCTTGAGCGTCACCGTGCCGTCGGTGGCCTTCGTGGCCTTCCAGGGATGGGGCACCGCCGGCAGAGGTGGCGGTACAAAACAGCCGCGAGTCGTTACGCGGGCAGGAAATTGGCAACCCATAGTTCACCTCATCGGTCCTGACGCCGCGACTGCGGCAATGGAGCAAGGAAACCACCGCGGCGGCGGCGGGCGCAAGCTGGGGCGGACCTTAGCTCGGGTTAGCCCTATGGTCCGCCGGGATGCGATGCCGGCCCGGGCGTGACGCTTGTCACGAAGGGGCTCAGAAACCCGGCAACCATGAGCGATGCTCGACATACCACCTTGCCGCAGTGGCCCACCGCTGATACCGCCAACGGCGCCAGCGCCACCCTGAAGTGCCTCAACGAAGCATTCAGCGCGACCAAATGGCCGCTGCAGCCACCTGCGGCGAGGGCGAACACATCTGGCTGGACATCGAGAAGAACGGTGCCAACACCGCCGTCGTCGCGCAGCAGCTGGCCGAGGCCGCCGGGGTGCAGGACGTGGACGTGGGCAATGCCGGCCTCAAGGACCGCTACGCCATTACCCGTCAGTGGTTCAGCATCGTGTTGCGCGACGTGACCGGCGAGCGGGACGACATCGAGGCCCATCTCGAGGCCATTGCCTCACAGGGCGTGCCCGACGACTTCGGCGCTCAGCGTTGAGCCCGGCCGCAATCCGCTCGCCGCTCAATCCAGCAGCGGCTGGTACGCGTCCGACTCGACCACCTTCCATCGCCCGGCAACCGTCGCCACCGCCACCGCGGCGACCAGCATCGCGCCCAGCGTCGCGATCGACTGGACCCAGGCGCCCGCGTAGGCGCCGAACATCGAGATCCGGATCGCGCGCACCGACCAGGACATCGGCAGGTACGGATGCAGCGCCTGGAAGAACGGCGTGGCGAGCTCGATCGGCAGCGTCGAGCCGGATGCGCCGAGCTGCGTGACCAGCAGGATCACCGCGATCAGCTTGCCGGCGCTGCCGAAGACGCGCACCAGCATGAACAGCACCGCCAGGAAGGTCAGCGCGGTCAGCACGAGCGTCGCGACGAAGCGCAGCGTGCTGACCACCTCGATCTTCATCACGACCTGCAGCAGCCCAGCGAGCAGCGCCGCCTGCCCGGCCACCACCACCGCCGGCACCACGAGCTTGCCGAGCACGATGCCCAGGGTCGGCTGCCCCAGCATCGGCGCGGGCAGCTTCTGGTAGGCGAAGAGCACCGCGCACAGCGTGGCCCCCACCCACAGCGCCAGCGGCAGGAAGTTGGGCGCCATCGCGGTCGCCTGGTTGGGCACCCGGGCGCTGTACTCGAGCTGCGCGCGTACCGTCGAGCTCAGGCCCGCAGGCGTGCCGTTCGGCGTGCTCGTCGGCGGCGGCAGGCTCGCGCGCAGCGCCAGCAGGCCGTCGCGCACCTGGGCGGCGGCGGCGTCGAGTTGCTCGAGGCCGGCGCGCAGCTC
This sequence comes from Burkholderiales bacterium, assembly GCA_026399835.1. Classification (GTDB taxonomy): domain Bacteria; phylum Pseudomonadota; class Gammaproteobacteria; order Burkholderiales; family Burkholderiaceae_E; genus UBA4615. The sequence goes on from JAPLQE010000064.1 coordinate 36,165, forward strand.
CTTGCCGCCGGACTGCAGGCGCAGGCTCGCGCCGGCGAGCTCGGCGGCGCCCTGTGCGGCGCTGGCCTGACCCGACAAGAACGCATCGAGCGTGCGCTGCGGCGGCAGCGCGCCGTCGAGCCGCGCGAGCGCGATGCCGAGCGCCGTGGTGCCCTGCACGAGCGTGCCGACGCCCGCGGCGAGCGTGCCCGCGCCCACCTCGAGCCGCATGCCGCCCTGGGCCGCGACCTCGAGCCCGTCGCGCAGCTGCCCGACGCCGTCGCGCAGCCGTGCCGAGCCGTCCGCCAGCGCCTTGCCGGCGAAGGGCACGAGCGCCGCCTCCTCGCCGAAGGTGGTGGCGCCGTCGCGCAGCAGGCGAGCGCCCTCCTCGAGGCGCACGAGCACGGCCGCGAGCTCGCGCTGCCCGTCGGCGAGTTCGGTCGCGCCGCCGTGCAGCCGCGCGAGCTCGGCGTCGGGCGGCATCCGGGCACGCATCGCCCGGATCGCCTCGGTGGCCTGCCGCACGCCTTCGGTCAGCTGGCGGCTGCCGGTCTCCAGCGACTTGACGCCCTGCTCGAGCTGGCCGCTGCCCTGCGCGACGCGCGCGGTGCCGTCGGCCAGCAGCTGTCCGCCCGCCCTGGCCTGATGCGTGCCCGCGGCCACCTGCGTCGAGCCGTCGATCAGCTGCGCGATCGCCTGCCGCAGCTGCACCAGCCCGCCCTCGGAGCCGTTGACCATCTTCAGCACCGCATCGAAGCGCTGCTCGTTGAGACGCTGGTTCAGGCGTGTCGCGATCTCCGGCGCGAAGCGCCGCGCGAAGCCCGCGCCGGAGTAGTTGTTGCCCTCCGACGCATGGACGGTGAAGCGGGCCGCACCGAGCTCGTCGGCACCGACCACACGCTGGCTGAAGTCGCGCGGAATCAGCACCGCGAAGGCGGCCGAGCCCTCGTCGACCGCGGCCAGCGCCGACTCGGTGTCCGCCATCCTCTGGTAGGTGAACCGGGGGTCCTCGGTCAGCGATTCGACCAGCGTGCGTCCGACTTGGATCCGCGTCCCGAGGTGCACGGCGCCCCGATCCTGGTTGACCAGCACCACGGTGAGGTTGCGGGTGCGCGAGGCCCAGTCCCAGAGGCTCGACAGGTAGATGCCCGCATAGAGCGCCGGAATGACCAGGAAGACGGCCATCGCCGCAGTGAAGCGCGGATGCGAGCGGAAGAATCGCAGGTCGTAGCTCGCAGCCTGCGCCACGGCGCCGAGCATCGAGCGAGTCAGAGAGAGGGTCATGCGCGGAGTCGACGGCAGGGGGATCGGCCGAGAGGCGGGCCGATCGCGTGTGCCGGCGAGCTTAGCAGGCTGGCGGCGCGGCGCACACGCGCCGGGCCCTGGCGGGTCGGAGCGCCCTGCCCCGCGCGCCGTTCCGCGGATCGCCCGCCGCGCGTGAGCCGGGCCGCGATTCGTGGAACCCTGCGGGCGTCGCGCCCCGGCGGCGCAGGAGAAGCCTCGATGATCGACAACTTCGGCCGCAGCCGGCAGGTCACCAAGACCGCCGTCGTCAGCCCACACGGCGTGGTCAGCGCCCAGCACCGCGTCGCGGCCGAGATCGGTGCGGCGGTGCTGGCCGGCGGCGGCGACTGCATCGACGCCGCGGTCGCGACCTCGTTCGCCGTCGGCACGCTCGAGCCCTGGATGAGCGGCGTCGGCGGCATCGGCACGATGGTGCTCTACCGGGCGAAGGAGGACCGCTACGAGGTGATCGCCTTCGGCGGCGAATCGCCGGCGGGGCTCGATCCGCGCGACTATCCGCTCGCCGCCGACGGCACCGCCTCGGGCCTGTTCCCCTGGCGCCGCGTCGAGGGCGACCGCAACCTGCACGGCCCGGCGTCGATCGCCGTGCCCGGCGTCGTCGCGGGCATGGGCGAGGCCCACCGCCGGTACGGCAGGCAGCCGTGGCGCGACCTCGTCCGGCCCGCCGCGGCATTGGCCGACGAAGGGCTGTTGGTCGACTGGTACACCACGCTCAACATCGCCACGGGCGCCGACGAGCTTCGCCTGTATCCGACGGCGGCAGCCGAGTTCCTGCGCGACGGCCTGCCGCCGAGCGTGGGCTGGGGCGTGCGCGACGTGCAGCGTCTGCCGCGGCCCCGCTACGCCGCCACGCTGCGGCACATCGCGGACCACGGTGCCCGCAGTCTCTACGAGGGCGACCTCGCGAATGCGCTGGCCGGCGAGATCGCCGCGGCCGGCGGATCGCTGCGCACCGCCGACCTCACCGCCTACCGGGCGCGCGTGACGCCCTCGCTCGCCATCCCGTACCGGGACGCGATCGTGCATGCGACGCCCGAGCTGACCGCGGGCCCGACGCTCGCCCAGACGCTCAAGCTGCTGTCGGACTGGACGCCGGGCTCGCGCGCGCCCGACGCCGCGGCCTACGCCGCCTATGGCCGGGCGCTGCAGCAGGCCTACCGGCAGCGGCTGAGCGACATGGGCGACGCCGACGGCAAGCGGGCGGTCGGCGCCGAGCACCTGCCGCCGACCTGCACCACGCACTTCAACGTGGTCGACGCCGAGGGCAACATGGTGTCGGTCACGCAGACGCTGCTCGGCATCTTCGGCTCGAAGTTCGTCGGCCCCGACACCGGCATCCTGATGAACAACGGGATCATGTGGTTCGACCCGGAACCCGGCCGGACCAACTCGCTCGCCGGCGGCCGCCGCTGCCTGGCGAACTACACGCCGGCGATCGCGCAGCTCGGACCGTCGAGGCGGATCGCGGTCGGTGCCTCGGGCGGCCGGCGCATCCTGCCCGCGGTCGCGCAGATGCTGTCGTTCGCGATCGACTACCGCATGGACCTGCAGGCGGCCTTCGACACGCCGCGCATCGACGCCTCCGAGGGTGCGATCCTCATCGGCGACGCGCGGCTCCCGGCGGACGTGCAGGCCACGCTCGCGGCGCAGTTCGACTATGTCCCGGTGGCCCCGCAGACGCTGCCGATGAAGTTCGCCTTCCCGTCGGCGGTGCTGCGCGACGGCGCGACGAACCAGGGCGCGACCGAGGTCTTCCAGCCCTGGGGGGACGCGGTCGCGGGCGGCTGAGGCCGCCGGTCACGCGACGATCGTGATCGGCTCGAGCGCGTCGCCCATCGGCAGCACCCGGCCGATGATCGCGGTCCGCGGATAGCCCGCCTCGCGCAACGCGAGCACGCACGCGTCGGCGCGGTCCGCGGGCACGCTGGCCAGCAGGCCGCCCGCGGTCTGCGGATCGAAGATCAGCGGGTAGCGCGGATCGCCGACATGGGCCTGGGCGTTGCGCACGGCGCGCCGCAGCCGCACGTTGGCCGGCTGCAGCGAGCTGAGGATGCCGAGCGCGACGCATTCGGCGGCGCCGTCGAGCAGCGGCAGCGCGCCGAGGCTCAACTGCACGTCCACCCCCGAGGGGCGCGTCATCTCCACCAGGTGGCCGAGCAGGCCGAAGCCGGTCAGGTCGGTGCAGGCGGTGACGCCGTGCGCGCGCAGGATCCGCGCGCCGGCCTGGTTCGACACGACCATCGAGACGAGCGCCGCATCGATCCACCGGCCGCGGGCGGCATGCTGCGCGTGCGCCGCGAAGAGCGTGCCGGTGCCGATCGGCTTGGTGAGGATCAGCGCGTCGCCGGGCCGCATGCCGCCCTTGCGCATCACGCCGTCCAGCGAATCCGGAATCAGGCCGTTGATCGCGAAGCCGAGCGCGAGCTCCTGCCCCTCGCCGGTGTGGCCGCCGACCAGCGCGCAGCCGGCCGCGTTCAGCACCTCCACCGCACCGGTCATCATCTGCAGCAGCAGGTCCTCGACCTTGCTCTCGATGCCGGGCGGCACGGTGGCGATGGCGGTAGCCGACTGCGGCTCGGCGCCCATCGCGAAGACGTCGCCGAGCGCATGGTTGGCCGCGACCTTGCCGAACAGGTACGGGTCGTCGATGAAGGCGCGGAAGAAGTCCACGGTGTGCACGGCCGCCATGCCGGGCGGGATGCGCACCACGGCGGCATCGTCGGGCGAGTGCAGGCCGACCAGCACGTCGTCGCGCTCGACCGGCCGCAGCGAGGACAGCGCCCGCGACAGCACCGTGGCGCCGACCTTGGCGCCGCAGCCGCCGCAGCGCATCGCCATCGCGGAGACGGCCTGCAGCGACTCCTCCGGACTGAGCGACAGCGCGTGGCCGGCGCCCCGCGTCGCGGCAGCGCCCGCGGCCGTCGCGGGGAACTCGGTGAACCGGCGCATGAAGCGGCGGTCGATCGTGTCCTTCCAGCGCCAGACCCAGGCGCCGGCGAAGCCGATGCGTCCGCGCGAGGCCACGGCGTACCGGTCGCCGGTGGAGATCAGGGCGAGCCAGCTGCGCTGCGGGCGGTACGGCAGCGGCGTCTCGCCGCGCAGCACGCGGCGCAGGTTCTGCGCGAGCGGCTTCGCCATCCGCACCGCGAACACGCCGGCCTTCTCGAGCGGACGCCCTGAGAACGAGGCCACGTCCCCGGCAGCGAAGACCGACGGATCGGTGACGCTCTGCAGCGTCGGCCCCACTTCGATGAAGCCCTGCGCGTCGAGCGCGAGACCGGTGTCCGCGAGCCAGGCCGGTCCGGCCGCGCGCGTCACCCAGAGCACCTCGTCGGCGTCGACGCTCCGGCCATCGCGCAGATGCAGCCGTCCGGGCGTGGCCTCCACGACCTCGGCATCCACCTGCACCGAGACCTGACGATCGCGCAGCACGGCCTCGAAGCGCCGCCGCACGCCCGCGGCGTGGGTGGGCAGGATCGTCGGGCCGGCGGTGAGCAGCACGAAGCGCAACAGTCCGGGACTGCGCCCGAGTCCCTCGAGTTCGCGGTGCAGACGGTACTGCATCGCGAGCAGCAGTTCCACGCCGCCGGCCCCACCGCCCACGACGGCGACGGTCATCGGCGTGTGCAGCGCGCGCACGCGCTCGAGCAGCGCCCGCCAGCGCTGGTCGAATCGACCGATCGGCTTGACCGGCACGACGTTCGCCTCGGCACCCCGGACGCCGCCCGTGTCCGGCGTCGACCCGGTGTTGATCGACACCAGGTCGTAGGGCACCGCGGGCCGGTCGCTCAGGATCACGCGCCGCTCGCCGCGGTCGATCCCGGTCACGGTGCCGCGGATCATCCGCGCGCCCGCGAAGGCGGCCAGGCGGCCCAGGTCGATGTGGACTTCGTCGAACGCGTAATGGCCCGCGACGTAGCCGGGCAGCATGCCCGAGTACGGCGTGTCGACGTCGGTGCAGATGACCGTGAGCCGCAGGCCAGGCTCCGGCTTCATCGCGAACATGCGCAGCACGCCGACGTGGCTGTGGCCGCCGCCCACCAGAACGAGGTCGCGCAGGACGGGGGAGGCGGAGGCTTGCATGCGATGGATCCGGAGTCTCGGACCGGATCGTACAGGGTGGCCGCGCAGCAGGCCGCCGCCTGCCGCGGTGCCGCGGTGCCGCTATGCCGCCAGGAACTCGACGACCATCCGGTTGAACTTCTCGGCGTGCTCCAACTGCGCCCAGTGGCCGCAGCGGCTGAACAGGTGCAGGTCGGCGTCGGGCAGGCCCCACACGAGCCGCAGCCCGATGTCGAAGGGGACGAACCGGTCGTCGCGGCCCCAGATCACCAGCGTGCGTGCCCGCACCTCGCCCAGACGGTGTCCGTAGTCGGGGAACTGCCGCGGATTGGCGGCGCTGCTCTTCACGAAGTTCTCGAGGTGGTCGCGCCGCGCGAGCATGTTCTCGAGCCGCGCCTGGTACAGCGCCTCGGTGAGGCTGCTCGTGTCGAACACGAACGCCGCCATCATCCGCTTGAGGTTCTCGATCGTCGGATCGCGGTACAGCGCCTGGATCAGCTTGATGCCCTCGGTGGGCATCGGCATGAACTGGCTCGGGCCGCCGGTGCCGCCGCCCATCAGCACCAGCCGGCCCACGCGCTCGGGCCAGGCGAGCGCGAACGCGACGGCGCTGTGCCCGCCCATCGAGTTGCCGATCAGGTGCGCGCGCCCGATGCCCAGCGCATCGAGCACGCCCTTCGTGATGCGCGCGTTCAGGTCGGAGCGCGAACCGGTGCAGACCACCGAGTCGCTCTTGCTCCAGCCGGGGCAGTCGATCAGCAGCACCCGCCAGCCCGCGTCGACCAGCGGCTCGACGTTGCGATGGAAGTTCGCCCAGCCGCTGGCGCCGGGTCCGGAGCCGTGCAGCATCACGACGACGCCGGGGCCGTTGCCGCAGTCGTTGTAGTGGATGCGAAAGCCGTCGTCGCCGTCGCGGACGTCGACGAACCTGCTGCTCGAGGCTTCTGTGAAGGTCATGGTCGCGCGCTCCTGGGTTCCGGACTATCGGCGCGCGCAGGCCGCTGGGCAAGTGCGTGCACCCAGTGCACCTTCAGGTCTCGGGGATCGGGGATCGGGCTTCGCGATGCGCGTGTCGGCCCGCCGTTCAGCCGGCGGCCGGACCGGAGGCGATCCCGTCGGAGATCTGGCCGGCAAGCGCCCGCAGGAGCGGCACGTACCTGGAGCGGATCTCGCGCAGCACGACGACATCCCGCACGAACACCAGGTTCACCGCCGCGATCGCATGCGGGCCGTCGAAGATCGGGCAGGCGATCGCGGTGACGTCGGACTCGCTCAGCCACTCGCCGGCGTTCAGCGCGTAGCCGCGTCGGCGGGTCTCGGCGAGCAGGCGCTTCACGCGACGCGCGTCGCGCGCGAGCGCGCCATCGGCATCGTCGCGCGCCCGCAGCATCGCGAGCGTGGCCTCGCGCGCGTCGTCGGCGCAATGCGCCAGCCACGCACGGCCGAGCGAGGACACCAGCATCGGGATCCGGACGCCGATCGTCGCGCGGTGCTGCGACAGCATGCTCTGGCGGTGCGTGGACTCGCGCACCACCATGTCGACGCCGTCGGGCGTGGCCAGATCGCTCGGCCAGGACAGCGCCCGCAGGTGGGCCCGCATCGCGGGCGCCGCGATCGCGTCGATCCAGCCGCTGCCGACGTAGCCCTCGGCCAGCCGCCTGACCTCGAAGGTCAGCGCATAGGTGCCGCCCCCGTCGCGGTGGTCGACCAGGCCCTCGGCCTTGAGCGTCTCGAGCAGTCGCTTGACGGTGGTCCGATGGATGCCGGTGACGCGGGCCACGTCGACCACGCTGCCGATGCCGCCGGCGAGCCCGTTCATCGCGCGGATCACCGACAGCCCCCGGACGAGGCCGCGCACTTCCTTGTACTGCGAGGTCTCGCTCGCGACGGCACGTCGCATCCTCTGTCCTGCTGTCGGTGCACTGGGTGCACCGAGTGTACGCCGCCGGATGCAGCCCCGAGAATCCGTCCGCTGCGTGCCCGAACGTGACCGGCATCCCCCACGCCCCCGACGAGGAGACCCGATGAACCCGACCCGCCGCGCCGTCTGCGCCGCCGCCGTGAAGTGAGCCCGGGAGCCCGACCATGACCGCAGCGATCGACTTCGAGACCGACGTCCTGATCGTCGGCTCCGGCCCCACCGGCGCGACCGCCGCGCTCGCCCTCGCCACCTGCGGCGTGCGCGTGCACCTGGCGTCGAAGTGGAACTGGCTCGCCAGCACGCCCCGCGCGCACATCACCAACACCCGGGCGGTGGAGGTGCTGCGCGACCTCGGCGTGGAGGCCGAGGCCCGCAAGCACGCCACCCCCTGGGAATGGATGGGCGAGACGCTGTGGACGACGAGCTTCGCCGGTCCGGAGATCGCGCGGCTGCGCACCTGGGGCACCGGCGAGGAACGGGTCGGCGACTACCTGCAGCAGAGCCCGTGCCCCATGCTCGACATCCCGCAGACCTTCATGGAACCGGTGCTGGTCCACGAGGCGGCCTTGCGCGGCGCGTCGATCGCGATGAACACCGAGTACCTGTCGCACGAACAGGACGCCGACGGCGTGACGGTGGCGCTGCGCGACCGGCTCTCCGGTCGCGAGTACGCGGTGCGCGCGAAGTACCTCGTGGGTGCCGACGGGGCGCGCTCGAAGATCGTCGAGGACATCGGCCTCGAGCTCGAGGGACACGTGGCGCGCGCCGGCACGCACTACACGCTGTTCAAGGCCGACCTGTCGCGCTACGTCGCGCACCGTCCGAGCATCCTGTACTGGATCGTCACGCCCGACGCGAGCTTCGGCGAGATCGGCCAGGGCCTGCTGCGTGCGATCCGGCCCTGGAACCAGTGGATCGCGGGCTGGGGTTTCGACAAGGACGCGGGCGAGCCGCAGTACACCGAGGAGGAACTGGTGCGCCGCATCCGCATCCTGATCGGCGACGACAGCGTGCCGATCGAGATCGAGTCGCGGATGGTCTGGTACGTGAACCAGCAGTACGCGACGACCTATTCGAAGGGCCGCGTGTTCTGCGGTGGCGATGCGGTGCACCGCCATCCGCCGTCGAGCGGGCTCGGCTCGAACACCTGCATCCAGGATGCCTTCAACCTCGCCTGGAAACTCGCCTACGTGGTGAAGGGCTGGGCGGGTCCGGCGCTGCTGGCGTCGTATTCGCTCGAGCGGGCGCCGGTCGGCCGGCAGGTCGTGCTGCGCGCCAACCAGTCGCGGCTCGACTACGCGCCGCTCAACCGCGCGTTCCGCGACCTCGACGCGCCGAACCCGGTCGAGGCGGGGCTGGCGAAGCTCGCCGACCCGGGACCGGACGGCGTCGCGCGGCGTGCGGCGCTGGCCGAGGCGCTGCAGCTCAAGAACACCGAGTTCAACGCACTCGGCACCGAGACCAACCAGCGCTGCGTATCCGGCGCGGTGATCCCGGATGCGGACGGCGGCGACGAGGTGTGGGCGCGTGATCCGGGGCTGCATGCGCAGGCGACGACCCGCCCCGGCGCGAAGCTGCCGCATGTCTGGCTGGTGGGCTCGGACGGACGCCGGATCTCGACGCTCGACGTGGTCGGGCGGGGCCTGTTCACGCTGGTGACCGGGCTCGCGGGCAGGGCCTGGGTCGACGCGGCGCAGGCGCTCGGCGAGCCGGGCCTGCGGACCGTCGTGATCGGCGCGACGGGGGCGCTGGACGCGTACTACGCCTGGCACCGCGTCCGCGAGATCGACGAGGCGGGCGCGCTGCTGGTGCGGCCCGACGGCGTCGTCGCATGGCGGCACGCCGGCGCGCTCGGGGACGCGGCCGCGGCGCAGGCGCTGCTGAGCCGGGCGCTGGCGCGGGTGCTCGACCGGGGCTGAGCCGAGCGGTGCGGAGCCGAACCAGGCGAGGCCGGGCGCGGCCGGGCGACGGCGGCACGTCGCGGGGGCGGCAGCGCGCCCGCGTGCAGCACCATCGACGCCCCCGCCCGCCCCGCCTCGCCATGAAGATCGTCCGCATCGTCGAATCGACCCGCCCCATCCAGTCCGACATCCGCAACGCGTACATCGACTTCTCGAAGATGACGCTGAGCGTCGTGGCCGTCGTGGCCGTCGTGGCCGTCGTGACCGACGTGGTCCGCGACGGACGTCCGGTGGTCGGCTACGGCTTCAACTCGAACGGCCGCTACGGCCAGGGCCACCCGATCCGCGAGCGCTTCGTGCCGCGGCTGATGGAGGCCGATCCGGCGAGCCTGCTCGACGACACCGGCACGAACCTCGATCCCCACCGGATCTGGGCGCGGATGATGACGAACGAGAAGCCCGGCGGCCACGGCGAGCGCTCGGTCGCAGTCGGCACGATCGACATGGCGGTCTGGGACGCGGTCGCGAAGATCGCCGGGCAACCGCTGCACCAGCTGCTCGCCGAGCGCTACGGCGACGGCACGGCCGATCCGCGCGTGTTCGTGTATGCGGCCGGCGGCTACTACTACCCGGGCAAGGGCCTCGACGGGCTGCGCGAGGAGATGACGCGCTACCTCGAGCGCGGCTATTCGGTGGTGAAGATGAAGATCAGCGGCGCGACGCTCGGCGAGGACTGCGCGCGCATCGAGGCGGTGCTGGCGCTGCTCGGCGAGGTCTACGCGGGGCCGCTCGCCACCGGCGAGAACCTGTTTTCGATGCAGGCCGCCCGTAACCTGATCCGCTACGGCGGCATGCGGCCCGACCGCGACTGGCTGCAGTTCGACTGCGCCCTCAGCTAGGGGCGGGTGGCGTACCTGCGCACGCTCGACATGCTGCGCGAGCACGGCTGGTCGCCGAAGCGCTGCGTGCCGCACGGCGGTCACCAGATGTCGCTCGCGATCGCCGCCGGCCTCGGGCTCGGCGGCAACGAGAGCTATCCGGACCTCTTCCAGCCCTACGGCGGCTTTCCGGACGGTGTGCGGGTGCAGGACGGCCATGTCGTGCTGCCCTCGCTGCCGGGCATCGGCTTCAAGGGCAAGGCCGACCGGATCTCGGTGATGCGCGCTCAGGTCCCGCAGTAGGTCCTGTAGCCGGCCGTCACCGCCGCCGGCGCGGGCTCGGCATAGGGCGCGAGCCCGGGCGCGTCGTCGTACGGCCGGCGGACCGCGTCGAGCAGCCGCTCGAAGGGCTCGAGCCGGCCGTCATCGGACGCCGCCTCGAGCGCATCCTCGACGCGGTGGTTGCGCGGAATCACGCGCGGATTCACCGCGTTCATGCGGGCCGCGCGCGCGGCGCCCTGCGGGCCGGCCGTCGCGGCGCCCGCGCCTGCGGCACCCGTCGCCCCCGCCTCGTCCTCCTCGGCGCACCGCGTCCGCCAGCGGGCGAGCCACACCCCGGGCGCCTGCGGCTCCGGGAACAGCGCACGCAGCGGCGCATCGTCGCCCGCCGCGGCCTCGCCCAGGCGCCGCCATGCGGAGGTGAAATCCACGTTTCCGGCGTGCAGCAGCGCGAGGAAGTCGGCCGCGAGCGCCTCGTCGGTCGGGTCGGGCCGCAGCAGCCCGAGCTTCGCGCGCCGGCCCGCGAGCAGTTCGGCCGCGTACCAGCCCGGGAACGCGTCGATCACCTCGGTGGCCTGAGCGATGGCGGCCTCGGCGGCGTCGCCCAGCAGCGGCAGCAGCGTCTCGGCCAGGCGCGCGAGGTTCCAGCGCGCGATCAGCGGCTGGTTCGACAGCGCATAGCGCCCGCCGCTGTCGATCGAGCTGAACACCGCACCCGGGTCGTAGGCTTCGACGAACGCGCACGGTCCGTAGTCGATCGTCTCGCCCGAGAGCGTCATGTTGTCGGTGTTCATCACGCCGTGGATGAAGCCGACGTTCATCCACTGCGCGATCAGCCGCGCCTGGCGTCGCGCGACCGCGCGCAGCAGGCCCGCATGGCGGTCCGGCGTGCCGACGAGCCCGGGATCGTGGCGCGCGAGGGTGTAGTCGGCGAGCATGCGCACCCGCGCCTCGTCGCCGCGGGCGGCGAAGAACTGGAAGGTACCGACGCGGATGTGGCTCGCGGCCACGCGGGTCAGCACCGCGCCGGGCAGCATGCCCGCCTCGCGCAGGACCGGCTCGCCGGTGGCCGCCACAGCGAGGGCGCGGGTGGTGGGGATGCCGAGCGCATGCATCGCCTCGCCGATCAGCACCTCGCGCAGCATCGGGCCGACCGCAGCGCGGCCGTCGCCGCCGCGGGAGAACGGCGTGCGGCCCGATCCCTTGAAGGCGATGTCGCGCCGGCGCCCCTGCACATCGAGCACCTCGCCGAGCAGCAGCGCGCGACCGTCGCCGAGCTGCGGCGAGAAGCCGCCGAACTGGTGGCCGGCATAGGCCTGCGCGACCGGCTCGGCGCCTTCGGGCACGGCGTTGCCGGCGAACAGCGCGGCACCGGCCGCGCCGTCGAGCGCGGCCGGATCGAGGCCGAGCTCGAGCGCGAGCGGACGGTTCAGGAACAGCAGCGCCGGCTCCGGGGCGAGCGCCGGCTTCCAGGGCACGGAGAAGCCCTCGAGCTCGCGGGCGTAGGTGTTGTCGAAGCGCAGGGCGGGGATCGGGTCCATCGTCGGATCGTATCGCGCCCGCAGGGCCGGGCCCGCGGTACCCGCAATCCGCCCGCGGCGCGGCCCAGCGGGGGCCGCACCGAGCGGCGATCAGCCGGCGCCGCGTCCGAGCGCGGCGTCGCGGATGTGCCGCTTGAGGATCTTGCCGGACGGCGTGCGCGGCAGCGGCTCGGCCGACTTCACGATGTAGCGCGGCACTTCGAAGCCCGCCAGCCGCTCGGCCAGGAAGGCGCGCAGCGCCTCGACCTCGAGCGTGGCGTCGCAGTACACCGTCGCGCCGACCTCCTCGCCCAGCCGCTCGTCCGGCACGGCGTAGACCGCGGCCTCGTGCACCGCGGGATGCTGCAGCAGCGCCGCCTCGACCTGGCCGCAGCCGATGTTCTCGCCGCCGCGGATGATCAGGTCCTTGATGCGGTCGACGATGAACACGAAGCCCTCGTCGTCGAGGTAGGCCATGTCGCCGGTGCGGAACCAGCCGCCGTCGGCGAACACCTCGGCGTCGACCTCGGGGCGCCGCCAGTAGCCGCGGAACAGCGAAGCGCCGCGCACCTGCAGCTCGCCGCGTCCGCCCGCCGGCAGCGGCGCGCCCTGCTCGTCGACCACCCGCAGGTCGAGCACCAGCGCGCTGCGCCCTGAGCTCTCGGGGCGCGTCAGGTAGTCCTCGCCGCCGATGCCCGCGCCGATCGCGAAGGTCTCGGTCATGCCCCAGCCGGTGATCGGCATCGCGTTGGCGAGCGTCGCGTCGATGCGGCGCACCTGCTCGGGCGCGCGCGGCGCGCCGCCCCCGCCGAGCGACAGCAGCGTGCCCAGGTCGTGGCGCCCCTCGGCCGCGATCCGCAACAGGTCGCCGGTGACCGCGGCAGGCCCCACCAGCGAGGTGAGGCGCTCGCGCTCGATCAGCGCGGCCGCCACCTCCGGGTCCCAGCGGTGCATCGCGACCAGCCGTCGCTGCAGCCGGAACGAGGCGAGGTAGGACGCGGCCAGGCCGGTCACGTGGAAGAGCGGCACCGCGAGCAGCGTGCCCTGCACCGACGGATCGCCGCCGGCCTCGATGCCCGCCACGCGCTCGCCGACCAGGCGGTCGAGCTCCCAGGACAGCAGCGCCGACAGGATGTTGCGATGGGTCGAGACCACGCCCTTCGGATGCCCGGTGGAACCCGAGGTGTAGAGGATCGTGGCCGCGTCGTCCGGGTCGATGTCGGCCGCGGGCATCGGCACCTCGCCCGCCGCTTCGGTCAGCGCCGACAGCGCGCGCACGCCCGGAGCGAGCGCCGCGGCGCGGACCGCGAGCACCGTCAGCCCGGGCAGCGGGCCGCAGCGCGCGAGCCGCTCCAGGCGCTCGGTGTCGGCGAGCAGCACCCGCGCCGCGCAGTCGCGCAGCCCGAAGGCCATCTCCTCGGCCTGCCAGTGCGCGTTCATCGCGACCGCGATCGCGCCGATCGAGAGGATCGCGTTGAAGGCGAGCATCCACTCGAGGTGGTTGCGCATCGAGATCGCGACGCGGTCGCCGGGCCGCACACCGCAGTCGTGCACCAGCACGTGGCCGATCCTCGAGGCCGCGGTCCAGGCCTGGCCATAGGTGAGACGCTCGTCGCCGTGGACGAGGAAGGGCCGCTCGGTCGCGGTCGCTTCGAACAGCGCGCGCAGCGAGCGCGGCGCGTTGCGGAACAGCCTCGTGCGGCGTCCGCCGGCCACGCCGTCGACCAGCTCGTACGGCTCGCCCGGCGCGGTGACCGCCCGGATGGCCTCGGCCCGGGTCATCGTGCTGCACGTCATGGGGTGCGTCTCCGTCGCCCGGCGGGCTGCCGGTCGGCGCAGCCTACGGAATGCGGGCGGGGATGCAAAGCGGGCGGACGGGAAACCGGACCCTGCCCCATGCTCTAATCGCGCATGCCCGGCAGCGCCCCCCCCTCCGCCCGCACCCTGCGCCACGTCGCCTTCGACACCGAGACCACCGGCTTCTCGGGCGCCCGCGTGATCGAGCTCGCCGCCGTCGAGTTCGACCCGGCGAGCGGCGAGCCGATCGCCCGCTTCCACACCTACCTCGACCCGCAGGGCACGCCGGTCGAGGCGGGCGCGCTGTCGGTGCACGGGCTGTCGGACGACTTCCTGCGCGGCAAGCCGCGCTTCGCCGACGTGGCCGATGCGTTCACCGGCTTCGTCTCGGGCGCGCGGCTCTACGCGCACAACGCGCCCTTCGACCGCCGCATGCTCGACGCCGAGCTCGCCCGCATCGAGCAGCCCGGGCTCGAGGGCCACGTCGCCGGCATCGTCTGCACGCTCGCGCTCGCCAACCGGGGCCTCGCCCACCTGCCGAAAAAGAAGCTCGACGACCTGTGCGACCACTTCGCCGTCGACCGCAGCGCGCGCAGCCTGCATGGCGCGATGATCGACTGCGAGCTGCTCGCGCTGGTCGCGGTGCGCATGGGCGCGACGGCGGCGGGCACCGCGCTGTCGGGACGGCGCGCGCCCGCCGCGCCGCGCCCCGCGGCGCAGGCGGACCCGGACGGCCGCATCGGCTGGCGGGCCGGCGGCCCGTGGCTGGGCGACGAGCGCGAGGCGCTGGTGGCGGGATGGCGGCGCCGCGAGCCGATCGCGGCACTGGTGGCGCGCCACGGCCGCACGCCGAGGGCGATCGTCATGCAGCTGCAGCGCCTGGGCGAGATCGACGAAGCGCGCGCCGAATCGCTGCTGGCGGCGGCGGGCGGCGGCGGCCTGCCGCGGTATTGACGTCAGGCCGCGACCGCCCCCGCGATCAGCGCCGCTTCGAGGCCAGCAGCGACACCAGCTCCGGCACCAGCGCCTGCGCGCCGCCGCGCGCGACGCCCTCGCGGAAGGTCGCCGCCACCGCCTCGGCGATCGTGCGCTCGGCACCCGCGTTGCCGGCCATCTCGGTGTAGTACGTCAAGTCCTTGAGCGCGTTCGACATCACGAACTGCAGGTTCGACGCGTCGCGCGTCGTCATGTAGGGCGTGAGGCGCTCGAGCGCCGCACCGCCCCCGCCGCCCTTGGCCAGCACGTCGACCAGCACGCCGGGCGCGATGCCCGCGGCCTCGGACAGCGCCGCCGCCTCGGCGATCAGCGCGATCGAGCCGAGCGACACGTAGTTGTGCAGCAGCTTCATCCGGTGGCCCGCGCCGACCGGCCCGACGTGGGTGATGTTCTCGGCGAAGCAGGCGAGGATCGGGCGCAGCGTCTCGAACAGCGCTGCCTCGCCGCCCACCAGCAGGTTCAGCCGCCCCTCGCGGGCCTGCTTCGGCAGCCGCGTCATCGGCGCGTCGACGAAGCGCCCGCCCGCCGCCTGCACCGCCTGCGCCATCTTCACCGTGGACTCGGGAATCGCGGTCGAGCAGTCGACGACGATCGTGCCCGGGCGCAGCCCGGCGAGCACGCCGTCGGCGCCGGTCAGCACCGCCTCGACCTGCGGGCTGCCGGTCACGCACAGGATCACCACCTCGCTGTCGGCAGCGACCGCCGCGCCCGTCGTGCGCGTCGTCACGCCGAGCGCGAGCAGCTCGTCGAGCGGCTGGTTGCCCGCGTGCTCGAGCACCGCGAGCGGATGCCCCTTGCTCGCGAGGTTGTACGCGATGCCGTGGCCCATCAGGCCGATGCCGATCATGCCGATGCGTTGCTTCATGTCGTGTCGCTCCGGTTCAGGCCGCGAATTCGGTCAGCAGGCGACCGGCGCGCGGCGCCTCCGGCAGCAGCCCGCCGGCGTCGGCCACGCGCCGTCCGTTCACCCATACGCCGTGCACGCCGAGCGCGGCGGTGTCGAGCCGCGGCGCGCCGCCCGGCAGATCGAACACACGGCGCTTCGGGCCGCGCCCGACCGTCGACGGATCGAAGAGCAGCAGGTCCGCGGCCAGACCCTCGCGGATCGTGCCGCGGTCGGTCATGCCGAAGATCGACGCCGGCTGCGAGGTCAGGCGACGCACCGCGTCGGACAGTCCCATCACGCCGAGCTCGCGCGCCCAGTGGCCCATCAGGTGCAGGCCGAAGCCGGCGTCGTTGAAGAAGGTCAGGTGCGCGCCCGCGTCCGACAGCGAGACCAGGCTGTGCGGATGGGTGAGCATCCGGCCGACCGCCGCCTCGTCGCTGTTGAGCAGCATCGCGGTGAACACGGTCTTCAGGTCCTCGGCGAGCGCGAGGTCGAGGAACACGTCGAGCGGGTCGCGGCCCTGCTCGCCGGCGATCTCGGCGATCGAGCGCTGCTCGAGCGCGGCGTGCGCGGGGTCGGCGACCTCGGTCACCTGCACCTTGCCCCACTCGCCGTTGAAGAGCCGGAAGGTGGCGGGCGCGGCGATCTCGGTGCGCACCGCGGCGCGGAACGCCGGGTCGCCCAGCACCGCCTTCAGCGCCTCGCCGCTGACGCCCAGCGCCGGCCGCCAGGCGGCCAGCCCCTCGACCGGATACGGCGAGGCCAGCGTGAAGTCCATCGACAGCGGGCAGCAGGACACCTGGCCGACCAGCCGCCGGCCGCGCTCGTTGGCGGCGGTGATCGCATCGAGGTCGCGGAACACCGCCTGCGGGTTGGTGCCGTTGTGCAGCAGCGCGGCGACCATCACCGGCCGGCCCGAGTCGGCCGACAGCGACTCGAGGAAGGGCATCGGCATCTGGCCGCCCTTGGTGACCATGTAGACGCCGCGGCCGCCCTCGCCCATCGCCATCGTCAGCGCGTGCATCTCGGCGTCGCTCGCCAGCCGAGAGGGCATCGGCGTGCCGCCCTCGCCGTTGTGCGCGGGGCTGGTGCTGCTCGCGAAGCCGACCGCGCCCGCGGCCATCGCCTCGCGCACCACCTGCGCCATCGCGGCGATCTCGGCGTCGGTGGCGGCGCGCGCGGTCGCGTCCGCCCCCATCACCCAGGTGCGCACCGACGAGTGGCCGACGTAGGCGGCGAGGTTGACCACGCTGCCCCGGCGGCGCAGCAGGTCGAGGTACTCCGGGAAGGTCTCGAAGCTCCAGTCGATGCCCTGGCGCAGGACGTCCAGCGACATGCCCTCGACCTGCACGAGGTTGCGCATCGTGATGTCGCGGTCCTGCGGCCGGCAGGGGGCGATGGTGAAGCCGCAGTTGCCGATCACAGCGGTGGTCACGCCGAGCGCCGGCGACGGGCGCACGGTCGCGTCCCAGGTGACCTGGGCGTCGAAGTGGGTGTGGCTGTCGATGATGCCGGGCATCAGCGCGAGGCCGGCGGCATCGACGAGCTCGGCGCCATGCGCGGGCAGGTCGGTGCCGACGGCGGCGATCAGGCCGCCGCGCACCAGGACGTCGCGCACGGCGGGCTCGGCGCCGGTGCCGTCGAAGACGAGGGCCTGGCGGATCAGGAGATCGGGGGAAGCGGTCATGTTCGTGCTCATTCGATGCCGTTGCGGCGGGCCAGCTCGACGAAGAGGCCCGAGTGGTCGAGGTCGGCGAGCCCGTGCGCGACCGCGTCGGCGTACAGGGACTCGAACTGGGTGGTGATCGGCGCGTCGAAGCCGAGCTCGCCGGCGGCGGCGAGCGCGTTGCGCATGTCCTTGAGCTGCACGGTCATGCGGGCGCGGGGCGCGAAGTCGCGGGTGACCATCCGCTCGCCGTGGACCTGCAGGATGCGGCTGTCCGCGAAGCCGCCGGAGAGCGCCTGCCGGACACGCGCCGGGTCGGCGCCGCCGCGCTCGCACAGCAGCAGCGCCTCGGCGACCGCGCCGATGGTGACGCCGACGATCATCTGGTTGGCCAGCTTGGCGAGCTGCCCGGTGCCCGAGGGCCCGACGTGGGTCCAGCGCCCGAGCGCGGGCAGCGCGGCGCGGGCACGCGCCACCTCGGTCTCGTCGCCGCCGGCCATGATCGCGAGCGTGCCGGCCTGAGCGCCGATCGTGCCGCCGGACACCGGCGCATCGACGTGGGCGATGCCGAGCGCGCGCAGCCGAGCGGCGTGGTCGCGCGCCTCGGCCGGACGGATCGAGGCCATGTCGACGAGCAGCGTGCCCGGCGCCATCGCGGCGGCCACGCCGTCGGCCGCACCGAAGAGCACCGCCTCGGTGGTCGGGCCGTCCGCCAGCATCGACACCACCATCTCCGCGCCGGCGACCGCGCCGCGCGCCGTGTCGTGCACCGTCGCGCCCTGCTCCGCCAGCGGCTCGGCCTTGGCGCGCGTGCGGTTCCACACCTGCACCGCGTGGCCGGCGTCGCACAGCCGACGGGCCATCGGGCCGCCCATCATCCCGGTGCCCAACACTGCGATCCTCATCGTCTCCCCTTCTGTCCGGATGCGTCGCCGCGGGCCCGAGGCGGGCCGTCCCGCACGGGGCCGCCCGGCGGCGCCCGCAACGGTGGCGGGGGCGGCAGGGGCTGTCAAGCGAGGCGAGCGGATCGCGCGCGCCTCGGCCTCGGCCGCGGGAGCGGGCCGGCTGGCCGATCCGGCCGCGGCGGGCGCTGGAGCCCGGGGCCCGGTCGGGACGGCCCGCTCAGGAAGCGCCCGCGGGCACCCCCCGCAGGGCGTCGAGCAACGGCTCGAACCGCGCCTGCGCCTCGACCGGAAACTGGACGAGATCCTGGGCGACGTCGCGCGCCAGGCTGCGCATGCGCCAGCGCACCTCGCGCGGCACCAGCTCGAGCTGCAGCACCAGCTCGGCATCGGCATCGGCGGACTGTTCGACCAGGTCGAAGTAGTGGGCTGTGCCCGTCGACACGAACGCCGCCTCGAGCCGCCCCAGGAGCGGCGCCAGCCGCGCGAGCGACCGGCGCTCGGCCTCGTGTTCGGTCAGATCCTCCAGCGCCTGGGCGGCCTGGCGGGACCGTCGCAGGCCTTCGCGCACGATGACCACACGCTCGCGCGCGGTCTCGCGATCGAGATCGGCGGCGCCTTCGACCGGGAAGGAGCGCTGCACCCGGACCACGTGATTGACGATGCCCATCGGGTACTCGCCGAACACCAGGCCCATCGCCAGGACGGCTCGCGCAGGGGCTGATACCGGATCGTTGTTGAGCACGCCGGCCATCGTTTCGGCGACGATGAGGAACCCCGACCCGTCGGGCAGTGCGCTGGCGCTGGCGCGCCCCGGGTAACCGGTGCCGTCGAACCGCTCGTGGTGGGCCAGGACGAGCGCCGCGATGCGCTGCGGGTAGCGGGTGTTCATGCTTACGAAGAGCTCGCCGACCCGCGGGTGCGCGCTGACGTGGCGCCACTCGTCCAGCGTCAGCTCGCGCCGGCTCGACAGGTACGCCGGGTTCACGTACTGCTCGCCGATGTCGTGCAGCAGCGCGGCGAGCATCGTGCGCTGCAGACTGCCCTCGTCGCAGCCGCAGCGGGCGGCGAGCGCGCCCGCCGCGAGCATCACGAGGCAGGCGTGCGAGAACCCGGTGCCGCGACCCCTGGCCGCGGTGAGCAGCAGGGACACCGAGGCCTCGACCGGCAGGCTGCCGGCGACGCGAAGCAGCCGCCGGGCCTCGGAGGCGGCCAGTGCCGACAGGTAGGGGCCGCCCTGCAGCAGGCGCTCCACGAGCCCGGCCAGGACCGGGCTGCCGCGCGCCCACAGCTTGACGCCCCGCTCATCGACGATGTCCTCGCTCGCCTCGATGCCGCCGGCCTCGCTGGCCGCGACGATCGAGGCCAGTGCGTGAGGGTTGGCCTGCGAGAACGAACTGCTCATTGTGGTGAATGCCGGCGGACGCGGGAACGTCCGCACCGCGGAAGACTCCCGGACCGGGGGCGAGCGTTCCAATCGGGGCCGCCCGACAGTCAGGGAGGGCGGACGGACGGCGGATCAGCCGCTCCGCAGCGCCTCGACGATCTCGTCGCGGAACCCCGCGAACGGCGGCATCGGGCCCTGGGGGTCCTTGGCCAGCTCGTCGAGCCGGCGCAGCGTCACTGCGTCGCGCCAGTACGGCATGCGCTCGAAGTCGGCGCGCTCGGTGGCCGACATCGGCCCGCCCTGCAGCGCCAGGCTCTCGACCGAGTCGCGGGTGAGGCGCGCCGCGTACCCGGGCTCGAGGGCGCACAGCCAGCGCTTGGCGGCGACATGCAGCCGTACCGGCTCGACGACGGCCGGGCCGAACCAGCGGGCGAGCCAGGCGGCGCCGACGGCCTCGTGGCGGTCATCGACGCCGTGCGCGGCCGGGTGCTCGCCGAGCGCGTGCACCATGTGGCCGACGTCGTGAAGGAGCGCGGCGACGATCAGCGGAGCGGACAGGCCCTGGGCCCGCGCTTGGGCGCCGGCCTGTACCGCATGGGCCAGCTGATTGACGTCCGACAGGCCGTAACGGCCGCGGGCACGCCGCTCGTAGACCTCGTGCAGCGCATCGAGCACGGGGAGCACGGGCGGGTCGATCGGGTCCAAGCGGGCCTCCGGAACGGAATCAGGCACCGGGCGCGATGCCCAGCTCGTCGAGCGTCTCCGCCATCGCGCCGATCATCGCGTCGATGTCCAGCCGACCGATCGCGCCGATGCAGCCGATGCGGAAGGTGTCGACCAGGGTGAGCTTGCCCGGGTACAGGATGAAGCCGCGATCGCGCATTCGGGCATAGAGCGCGTCGAAGCGCCACGCGGGATGGGTCGGTGCCCGGAAGGTGACGATGATCGGCGCCTGCAGCCCCGGCGGCAGGAACGGCTCGAAGCCGAGCCCGCGCATGCCGGCGACCAGCGCGGCGCAGTTGTCCGAATAGCGAGCGCGGCGGGCCGCGAGCCCGCCCTCGGCGCGGTACTGGGACAGCGCCTCGCGGAGGGCGGCGACGACGTGTGTCGGCGGCGTGAAGCGCCACTGCGTGGTGCGCTGCAGGTAGCGCCACTGGTCGTGCAGATCGAGCGCGAGCGAGTGGCTGACGCCGGCCGCGGCTTCGAGCGTCTCGCGCCGCGCGATGACGAAGCCCATGCCCGGCACGCCCTCGAGGCACTTGCCGGACGCCGAGACGACGGCGTCGATCGGCGCATCGCGCACATCGATCGGCAGCACGCCGAACGAACTCATCGCATCGACGACCAGTCGCCGCCCCTGGCGCGCCACCGCCTCGGCGACCGCCTGCAGCGGGTTGAGCATCCCGGTGCCGGTCTCGCAGTGCACGAAGGCGACGTGGGTGATGGCGGGGTCCGCCCGCAGCGCGGCCTCGACGCGTGCGGCGTCGACCGGCTCGGACTCGTCGAAGCGCAGCTCGACCGACTCACGGCTCAGGACCCCGAGGATCCTCAGCATCCGCTCGCAGTACGCGCCGTTGTTCGGCACCAGGACCCGGCCGTCGCGGGGCACCAGCGTGCCGAGCGCGGCCTCGACCGCGAAGGTGCCGCTGCCCTGCATCGGCACGCAGACGTGGCTGCCCTGGCCGTGCACGATCGCGAGCAGGTCGGCGCAGACCTCGGCGGTGATCGCGTTGAACGCCGCATCCCAGGAGCCGCGGTCGTGCAGCATCGCGGCCTTGGTGGCCGCCGAGGTGGTCAGCGGCCCGGGCGTGAGCAGCAGCGGATCGCCGCGCACCGTCAGCGGGGCGCCGAGGGTGTCCAGGGCGCTCATGGCACGATGGCCGCGCGCAGCACGCGGCGTCCGGCGGCATCCGCCATCGCGCGGTCCACCTCGTCGAGCCGGTAGCGGCCCTCGACCAGCTCGCCGAACGGAAAGCGCGTCCGGTTGTCGACGACGAAGGCGAGGGCCTGGATCAGGTGGCGAGGATGGTAGTTGTGCACGCCGACGAGCGTCACGCAGCGGCGCAGCAGCAGGTTCGCATCGAGCGTCACCATCGAGCCCGGGTTCACCATCCCGGCCACCAGGTAGCGCCCGCCCGCCCGCAGCCAGCCCAGACCGGTCGGGATCGCCGCCGCATCGCCGCAGACCTCGATCACCGCGTCGGCATCGGCGGGCAGCGCGGCGGCGACGTCGGGGTGCAGGGCGAGGTCCGCGCCGAAGCGCAGCCCGAGCGCACGGCGCGCAGGGACCGCGTCGACGCCGATGACCCGCGAGGCGCCCAGCGACTTCGCGAGCGCCGCGCCGTACAGGCCGAGCAGCCCCAGGCCCTGGACGATCACGGTCTGGCCCAGCCGGACTCCGGCGGCCTCGATCACCGCGCACATCGTCGCCACGCCGCAGTTGATCGGCGTCGCCTCGGCATCGCTGATCGATGCGGGCAGCTTCAGGATCCAGGAGTCCGGCCGGATGTAGCAGTACTCGCCGAAGCCGCCGTGATGATGCGGCGCCGCCTCGCAGGACATGTGGCCGTACTTGTCGACGCCCGGCGCCTTCTGCGGCAGGTCGAGCACGTCGCGGGCGTGGCTGCGGCCCGGCACGAAGTACTCGCTCCAGGTCACGCGGTCGCCGACGGCGAGCGGGTCGTCGCGCATGTCGTGCGTGACGGCCGCACCGAGCGCGACGACGTCGCCGACGATCTCGTGTCCGAGCAGCCCCGGACAGGGCGACGGCCGGTGCCCCTGGTACGAATGGATGTCGGAGCGGCAGATCGTCGACATGCGGATCCGCACCAGCACCTCGTCGTGCCGCGGCTCGCGCAGCGGATAGCGGGCGATGCGAAAGGGCCCGTTGGGCGTGTCGTAGACCGCCAGCCGACCGGTCTCGGGAAGCCTCGCGCCGGTCACCTCAGGCCGCCCCGTTCAGCGCGAAATCGAAGATCCGCCAGCTGTCGATACCGGCCTCGGCCTGTGCCCGGTAGGCCGCATTCACCGGGACGTTCAGGATGAAGGGCACCCGAGCCTCGGAGGTGCCGCCATGGCTGCGCAGCCGCTCGCCGCGCAGCGCCGACAGGTCGTGGTCACGCGACGCGCCGCCGATGACCGCGCCGCGCTCCGCGATCACCGCGACGTCGCCCTCGCGGTCGGGGGGCAGCGAGAAGCGCTTGCAGGCGGCGGCCCGGTCCAGCGCCTCGGCGATGCCAGGCAGCCCGGCCACGTGGTCGATGATCGACGCCGCGTCGAGCGCGGCGTCGGTGATCCAGATGCGCACGAAGCCGCCGAGCGCGCCGTGGTGGCGCACGAACGCATCGGTGATCGGGCAGATCACGCGGGTGCGTCCGGCGCCGAAGCGCGCATCCAGCGCGTCCTGCAGGAACACCACGTTCGGCGCGCCATCGGGC
This sequence comes from Burkholderiales bacterium, assembly GCA_026399835.1. Taxonomy (GTDB): domain Bacteria; phylum Pseudomonadota; class Gammaproteobacteria; order Burkholderiales; family Burkholderiaceae_E; genus UBA4615. The sequence continues at coordinate 59,081 of JAPLQE010000064.1, forward strand.
AGCGACTTGTCGTTCATGCCGTGGTCGGCGGTCAGCGCGACGACCGCGCCGAGCGCGTCGAGCCGCCCGAAGCAGGCGTCGATGCGACGGTGGAAGTCGTCCGACTCGGGCGTGCCCGGCGCGTGCTTGTGCTGGATGTAGTCGGTCAGCGACAGGAAGCTCAGGTCCGGCCGGTCGCGCTCGAGCAGCCTCACGCCCGCCTCGAGCACGAACAGCGACAGGTCCGCCGAATACATGTCGGGCTGCGACATGCCGACCAGCGACAGCACGTCCTCGATGCCGTGATCGGCCAGCGTGCAGCGCGAGGCGGTCTCGGCGGAGAGGCTCACATGGCCGCGCGAGACATCGAGATCGCGGCCGAGCTGGCGGCGCAGCTTGTCCTTCGCAGTGATCGACACGACGCGGGCACCGGCGTCGGCGAACTCGGCCAGCAGCGTGCGGCTGCGCAGCAGTTCAGGGCCGGTCATCACCACCGCCTCGCCGCTCGAGGCGTCCAGGTAGAAGTTGCCCGAGATCCCGTGGACCGAGGGCGGCGCGCCGGTGATCAGCGACATGTTGTTCGGGCAGGTGAAGCTCGGCACCGTGCCGTCGGCGACCGTGGCGAAGCCCTCGCGCACGAAGCGCGCGACGTTCGGCATGATGCCGTCGCGCAGGCCGCGCTCGAAGTAGTCGGGGTCGCCCCCGTCGATGCAGACCACGACGACCGGCCGCCGGGGCCATGCGTAGTCGATGCCGTTGAGACGGATGCCTGGCTTCATCGGGAGGGGACTCGAACAGACCGGAACGTCAGATCGCCCACTGGCGGATCCGTGCAGACACCAGGTCGATCAGCGTGACCGACGCGATGATGATGAGCAGCACCGCCGAGGTCTGCGCGTACTCGAATCCGCGGATCACCTCGTGCAGGATCACGCCGATGCCGCCGGCGCCGACCATGCCCACGACCGAGGCCGATCGGACGTTCGACTCGAAGCGGTACAGCGAGTACGAGATCCACAGCGGCAGCACCTGCGGCAGCACGCCGTACAGGATCTCGTCGAACCAGCCCGCGCCGGTGGCGGTCACGCCCTCGACCGGGCGCGGATCGATCGCCTCGACCGCCTCGGCGAACAGCTTGGCGAGCACGCCGGTGGTGTGGATCCACAGCGCGAGCACGCCCGCGAACGGGCCCAGGCCGACCGCGACGATGAACAGCATCGCGAAGACCATCTCGTTGATCGCGCGGCATGCGTCCATCAGCCGCCGGACCGGCTGGTAGAGCCAGCCCGGGGCGACGTTGGACGCGCACATCAGCCCGAGCGGCACCGCGCAGACCACCGCCAGCACCGTCCCCCACAGGGCGATGTGGACGGTGATCACCATCTCGTGCAAATAGATCCGCCAGTCGTGGAAGTCCGGCGGGTAGAAGTCGCGCGCGAAGGTACCCATGTTGGCCGAATCGGCCCACAGCGCCAGCGGGCGCATGTCGGCGCCCTGCCACGCCCAGACGAGGGCCGCCAGCAGCAGGCCCCAGGCGAGCTGGGTGCTCAGGCGGGTCCGCGGGGGCGACAGGCTCGCATCGCCATAGGCCGAGACGGTCTGCTGCATGACGTGCCGCTTACGGCTTCGCCTGACGGGCCAGGACGGCGAGCTTGGCGTCGATGTCGGCCAGGCGCGCCTTCTTGTCCGCCTCGGACAGGTTCGCGTCGTCCTCGAACTTCTTGCGGTCCTTGGCGAGCTCGAGCTGGCGGATCGGGATCAGCTGCGCGTCGGTCGAGGGCTTGAAGCCCGCGAGCTTGTACATGTTGCGCAGCACCTCCTTCTCGCGGGCATCCTTGCCGTAGCCGAGCACGAAGTCGCGCACCCGCTTCTTGACGTCTTCCGGCAGGTCCTTGCGCCACACCAGCGGATCGCGCGGGATCAGAGGCGAGGTCCACAGGATGCGGATCTGCTCGACGCGCTCGGGGTTCTTCTCCTTGACCTTGTCGAGCATCTCGCTGTTGCTGGTGGCGATGTCGACCTGCCGGTTCAGCGCCGCGAGGAAGTTGCCCTCGTGGTTCGACGAGCGCGTGACCTTGAAGTGCGTGCGCGGGTCGAGGCCGTTCTGCGTGAACACGTAGTACGTCGGCACGAGCGTGCCGGAGGTCGACGCCGGATCGCCGATGCCGAAGGTGTACTGCTTGCCGTTCTTGAGTACCTGCTCGAGCGAGGTGATGCCCGAGTCCTTGTGCGTGATCAGGTACGAGTAGTAGCCCGGGGTGCCGTCGAGGTCGACGAACTGGGCGAACACCTCGCCGCCGGAGCGGTCGACCGCGTCCATCGCCGAGCGGTTGCCGTACCAGGCGATCTGGACCTTGTTGAAGCGCTGCGCCTCGATGATGCCGGCGTAGTCGGTCGCGTAGAAGCCGTTGATCTTCAGCCCGGTGGCCTTCGCCATGTCGTCGAGGAAGGGCTCCCACATCTGGCGCAGCGCGCCGGCCTTCTCGGTGGCGATGATGCCGAAGTTGAGTTCCTTGAGCTCTTGCGCGCCGGCCGCGGCGGCGGCCGTGAGCGCGACGGTCGCGATCGCCGTCCTGAGGAATCGGAGCATGGTGGTGTCCTGCCTGCGTGGAGGGGGTTGGGGTGTGGGGCGGTCAGGCCGCGGCGAGCGCGGCGACGGGGACGGGGGAGTCCTCCCGGTGCGCGTCGCGCTCCGGGAAGGCCGAGCCGAAGAGCTCGCGCGCCTCGGTGCCGTAGAGTTCGCCGAGCAGCGCCGGCGTGAGGGCCGACGACGGCCCGTCGAACACGACGCGACCGGCGTTCAGCGCGATCGTGCGCGGGCAGTAGCGGATGGCGAACTCCACCTGGTGCAGCGAGACCAGCACAGTGCAGGCGTGCTCGCGGTTCATCTTCGCGAGCAGTTCCATGACCTTCCTGGACGCCTCGGGGTCGAGCGATGCGATCGGCTCGTCAGCCAGCACCAGTTCGGCGTTCTGCACCAGGCAGCGCGCCATCGCCGCGCGCTGCTGCTGGCCGCCGGACAGGGTCGAGGCGCGCTGCCAGGCGGTCTCCTCGATGCCGACCGCGCGCAGCGCCCGCAGGGCCTGCATCCGCTCGTCGAGCGAGAACCGCATCAGCACGCGGCGCCACCACGCGGTCCGGTGCAGCAGCCCGATCAGCACGTTCGTGGCGACCGGCAGGCGACCGACGAGGTTGAACTGCTGGAACACGAAGCCGACGCGGCTGCGCTCGTGCCGGATGCGTCGCGACACGCGACCGCCCGACTGCATCGTGCGCCCGCAGACCATCACCTCGCCGTCGTCGGCGGCGACGAAGCCCGGGACATGCCGCAGCAGCGTCGACTTGCCGGAACCGGAGGCGCCGATCAGCGCGACCATTTCGCCTTCGGCGATCGCGAGCGACACCTGGTCGAGCGCCTTGCGCGTCCCGAAGGACTTGCTCAGGTTCCGGATCTCGACCGCGTTCTTCATGGCTGGGCGCTCGGTGTCATCGGTTTGAAATGGCCGGCGGCTAGCGTCTGTCCGCCGCGGCATGCCGCCGGTCTGCGGCCGTGACCGCAGCGCCGGATGATTCACGCGGCCGGTGACAGCGCCATGACTGCCCGATGACACGCCGATGACAGCCGCAGCCCCCTCCCAGGATCCGTTCATGTCCGGTCTCCCCTTCCATCAGGAATCCCTCCGCATCGCCGGCCGCCGCGTCGCGGGCGACGGGCGCACGATCGAGGTCCTCGACCCGTGGACGGGCGAGGTCGCGGGCACGGTGCCGAAGGCCCGCGTGGACGACGTGCGCGAGGCGCTCGAGACCGCGCGGCGCTACCGTCCGACGCTGTCGCGTGCGGAGCGGGCGGGCATCCTCGAGCGCGCCGGCGCCCTGGTGGTCGCGCGCGAGGACGAGCTCGCGGCGCTGATCACGCTCGAATCGGGCCTGTGCATGAAGGATTCGCGCTACGAGATCGGACGGGTGCGCGACGTGTTCCGGTTCGCGGCGCAGGCGGCGCTGCGCGACGACGGCGAGATCTTCTCCTGCGACATCACGCCGCACGGCCGGCAGCGCCGCGTCTACACCCAGCGCGACCCGCTGCTCGGCGTGATCGTCGCGATCACGCCGTTCAACCATCCGATGAACCAGGTCGCGCACAAGGTCGCCCCCGCGATCGCGACGAACAACCGGATGCTGCTCAAGCCGTCGGAGAAGGTGCCGCTGTCGGCGCTGCGGCTCGCCGACATCCTCTACGAGGCCGGGCTGCCGCCGCCGATGTTCCAGGTGGTGACCGGCGACCCGGCCGAGATCGCCGGCGAGCTGCTGACCCATCCGGCGGTGGACCTGGTGACCTTCACCGGCGGCGCGGCGATCGGGCGCCAGATCGCCGAACGCGCCGGTTACCGCAGGCTGGTGCTGGAGCTCGGCGGCAACGATCCGCTGATCGTGATGGACGATGCCGACCTCGACGAGGCCGCGGCGCTCGCGGCCTCGGGCTCGTACCGCAACAGTGGCCAGCGCTGCACGGCGGTCAAGCGGATCCTCGTGCAGCGCGGCGTGGCCGATGCGTTCGTCGAGCGGCTGGTCGCGCTCACCCGCGCCTGGACCTGGGGCGATCCGCGCGACGAGACGATCGGCATGGGCACGGTGATCGACGAGGCCGCGGCGCGCTGCTTCGAGCAGCGGGTCGACGAGGCGGTGGCCGCGGGCGCGACGCTCCGGGTGGGCAACCTGCGCGCGGGCGCGTCCTACTCGCCCACGGTGGTCGACCACGTCAGACCCGACATGACCGTCGTGGTCGAGGAGACCTTCGGACCGGTCTCTCCGGTGATCCGCTTCGACACGCTCGACGAGGCGATCGCGATCGTCAACGGCTCGCGCTTCGGCCTGTCCTCGGGCGTGTGCACCAACCGGCTCGACGTGATCACGCGACTGGTGGCCGAGCTCGAGGTCGGCACAGTGAACGTGCGCGAGGTGCCGGGCTACCGGCTCGAGCTCACGCCCTTCGGCGGCATCAAGGACTCGGGCCTGGGCTACAAGGAAGGCGTGCAGGAGGCGATGAAGAGCTTCACCAACCTCAAGACCTACTCGCTGCCCTGGCCCGCATGAGCCGGCGCGCCGCCCGGGCGCCGCTCAGGCACTGCGCAGGAACCGGCGCGAGTAGCGCGCCTCGATCCGGTCGAGCGCGAGCAGCATCGGCAGGTCCGCGCAGCCGAACGCGAGGTCGTGATGCGGCTCGCCGATCAGCCGGCCGCCGGCGCGCAGGTAGCCCTTGATCAGGGGCGGCACCACCACCTCGCAGCCGAGCGCCAGCGCATCGACGGACAGCCTGCGCTTCGGGAACACGCGGAACTCCTCGGGCGCGGCATGCTCGGCCCACAGCTCGCGCCACAGCGTCGCGGCGTACCCGCCGCCGTCGGCGGCCGGCACGCTGGCGCATCCGATCAGGTAGCGATACGGCAGACCGGCCAGGAGCGCGCCCAGGCCCGCCCACAGCAGCATGATCGTCGCGCCGGTCCGGTAGTCCGGATGCACGCAGGAGCGCCCGAGCTCCACCAGTTCGTGCCGGATCGAGCGCAGACGATCGGTGAAGAACTCGCTCTCGACGTACAGGCCACCGGCCTCGCGTCCCTGCTCGGGCAGCATGACCCGATAGGTGCCCACCACCTCGCCGCTCGTCTGGTCCTCGACGATCAGGTGCCGGCAGAACCGGTCGAAGAGGTCGCGGTCGACCCCCGGCGTGCCGCCGGACAGCCGTGCGCCGTACTCCTCGCTGAAGACCCGCCAGCGCAGCCGCTGGGCGGCTTCGATCTCGTCGGGCCGCGTGGCGAGACGGGCGACGAGGCGGCCCGCCCGGGCGAGCTCGGTGGAACGGATCGGTGCATCGAGGACCGCGGACATCGGGAGGCTCCATCGTGGATCGACGGGCGCCAGCCTGACCGGCGCGCGTTGCGAGGACGTGACCGTCCGATGACGCGTCGATGACGGCGCGTCATCGAACTGAAGCATCACGGTCAAGACGGTGTCATGCGGCGTCGGCAGCATCCTCGACGCATGCAGACCATCGATCTCGTCTACTTCGACGCCGGCGGCGGTCATCGCGCCGCGGCCCAGGCCCTGCGCGGCGTGATCGCCGCCCAGCGTCGACCCTTCCGGGTCCGCCTCGTGCAGCTGATGCACGTGCTCGACCCCACGGACGCCTTCCGGCGCGTCTCGGGCATGGCGCCCGAGGACCTGTACAACCGACGGCTCGCCCGCGGCTGGACCTTCGGGCTGGGGTCGGAGCTGCGCGTGCTGCAGGCGATGATCCGGATCGGGCACCCGGCGCTGGTGCGGACCTTGCGGGCCCACTGGGCGCGCACGGCGCCCGACCTCGTGGTGTCGCTGGTGCCGAACTTCAACCGCGCGATCCACGAGTCGCTGCACGAGGCCCTGCCCGGCGTGCCCTTCGTCACGGTCATGACCGACCTCGCAGACGTGCCGCCGCGCTTCTGGATCGATCCGGGGCCTCACGGCCATCTGGTGTGCGGTACGCCGCGCGCGGTCGAACAGGCCCTGGAGGCCGGTGTCGGCGCGGACCGGGTGCATGCGGTGAGCGGCATGATCCTGCGGCGCGAGTTCCACCTGCCCGCGCCGGTCGATCGCGAGACGACGCTGCGCGCGCTGGGGCTCGACCCAGCGCGCCCGACCGGCCTGGTGATGTTCGGCGGGCACGGCTCGGCACAGATGACCCGCGTGGCCGAGGCGCTCGACGACGTCCAGCTGCTGTGCCTGTGCGGCCACAACGACGCCCTGCTCGATGCGCTGCGCGGCCTGCGCCGCAGGGCGCCGCTGGCGGCGGTCGGGTTCACCGGCGAGGTGCCTCGCCACATGCGGGCCGCCGACTTCTTCGTCGGCAAGCCGGGGCCGGGGAGCCTCAGCGAGGCGCTGCACTGCGGCCTGCCGGTGGTGACCTTCCGCAACGCCTCGACGATGCCGCAGGAGCGCTACAACACGCGCTGGGTGCAGGAGCAGGACGTCGGGCGGGTGGTCGCGTCGACCCGGGCGCTGCGTCCGGCGATCGTGTCGCTGCTCGGCGAGCTGGACGCCGCGCGCAGCCGCGTCGCACGGATCGAGAACCGGGCGCTGTTCGAGGTCGCCGACCTGCTGGCCCGGCTGCTGAAGCCGGTGCACGGCACACGGGCGAGCGATCGGCCCGAGCCGGCGGTCGCGGCATGAACGCGTTCGCGGAGCCGCTCGACCCCGAGGCCACGCTGCGGGTGCGGACGGTCTGGATCTCCGACCTGCACCTGGGCACGGCGGGCTGCCAGGCGGCCGCGCTGCTGGCATTCCTGCGCGAGGTCGAGTGCGAGACGCTCTACCTGGTCGGCGACATTGTCGACGGCTGGCAGCTCAAGCGCTCGTGGTACTGGCCGCAGTCGCACAACGACGTGGTGCAGAAGATCCTGCGCAAGGCGCGCAAGGGCACCCGGGTGGTGTTCGTGCCTGGCAACCACGACGAGTTCGCGCGGCGCTACGTCGGCCACAGCTTCGGCGGGGTCGAGGTCGTCGACGACTGCATCCACCTGACCGCTGACGGACGCCGGCTGTGGGTCACCCACGGAGACCTGTTCGACGGCGTCGTGCAGTGCGCCCGCTGGCTCGCGCACCTGGGCGACGCGGCCTACGAGTTCACGCTGCGCGCCAACCGGTGGTTCAACGTGGCCCGGGCGAGGCTGGGCCTGCCCTACTGGAGCCTGTCGCGCTACCTGAAGCTCAAGGTCAAGCGCGCGGTCAGCTACGTGGGCGACTTCGAGGCCGCGGTCGCCCGCGAGGCCCGCCGACGGGGCGCGAACGGCGTGGTGTGCGGCCACATCCACCACGCCGAGATCCGGACCATCGACGGCGTCCTCTACTGCAACGACGGGGACTGGGTCGAGAGCCTGACGGCACTCGTCGAACGGCACGACGGCCGGCTCGAGATCCTGGACTGCTCCGGTGCCGCGACGCGGGCCGGGGCCGACGCGGCCTTCGTGCAGTCCGCCGAACCGCTGGGCATGAAGACGTCGTAGCGGGCGGACGGCCGTCCTGGCCACGCGAGCCCGGGCCGCCTCGGACGCGTCCTGCATCGCGCCACGCGGCGGCACCGCTGGTCCGGCGCGGGGTTCCGCTCGCGCCGGCGGACGGACCGGAGCCGGCCCCGGGCATCGAAGCTTGTAGCGCGTGCCGTGCGGGCCCGCCGCCCGACCGCCCCTCCTCGCTCCCCGATGCCCGTCCCACCCGCCACGACGCCCGTTGGTTCGCCCGTTGGTTCGCCCGTTGGTTCGCCCGTTGATTCGCTCGAGCCGGCCGCCCCGTGCGGCGCCGGCATCGCCCGAGCGGCGGGCTGCCTGATCGCGCTCGGACTCGGCGCAGCGCCTGCGCCCGCGCTCACGCAGACCGCTGCCGACACCGCGCCGGCCCCCACCACGACGGCCCCGCCGAAGCAGCGCAGCGGCACCGCCTTCGTCGTCGACGCTGGCGGCCGGCTGCTGACCAACGCGCACGTCGTAGCCGACTGCGCCCGCATCGAGCTTACCTACGGCGACGGCCGCCGCGTCGGCGGTCGGATCGCCGTGCGCGATGCGCGGGCCGATCTCGCGCTGCTGGAAGGCGCGGCGCCCGCGCCCGCGGTCGCCGCGTTCGCCCGCCCGAGCGCCCGGGCCGGCGACGATGTGATCGCGCTCGGCTATCCGCTGCGCGGCCTGCTCGCGATCGAGGCGAACGTCTCGACCGGCATCGTCAGCGCAACCGCGGGCCTGAAGGACGATCCGACGCGGCTGCAGATCTCGGCGCCGATCCAGCCGGGTCACTCGGGCGGGCCGCTGCTCGACGAGTCGGGCGCGGTGGTCGGCGTGGTCGTCTCCAAGCTGAACGCGCTGCGCGTGGCGCGCATGACCGGCGACGTGCCGCAGAACGTGAACTTCGCGATCAAGTCCGGCGTCGCGCAGGCCTTCCTGCGCGCCCACGGCATCGAGCCGGTGATGGCCGAGCCGCCGGCACGGCGCCCGCGCACCGCGGACGTGGTGCAGGCCGCCCGGGCGTTCACGGCGCTGGTGGAATGCGCGACGCAGGCCGGGGAGCTCGCGACCGGGGCGCCGCCGGCGACGGGCGCCGCGCCGATCGCCGCAGTCCCCGCTCCGGTCGCCCCCGGCCCGACGGTCGCGGCCTCGACGGCCCCTGCCCCGAGCTTCGATCTCCCGGTGCGCTGCGTGCTCGGCGAGGAGTGCGCGACGCTCGACTTCTTCGACCACGGCGAGCAGCGCGACTTCGCCTGCGGCAACCGTGCGGCGCCGCGCAGCGTCTACACCCGGTTCGCGCTGCTGGGCGAGCACCTGAACCGCCGTGATCTGGCGATCGTCGCCGCGGCCGACGGCCGCGTGGTCGGGCGCGGCGACAGCGGGCTGACGCTCGAGCACGGCGGCGGCTGGCGCACTGTCTACCGCTTCGACACCGGGACCGCCCCGGTCCCGGTCGGCACGGCCGTGAGCCGCGGCGACGTCCTCGGTCGCCTCACCCCGTTCAAGTGGGGGACGAGCACCGCGCCGGTGATGGGGTTCGCGGTGACGAAGGACGGCCGTGCGCTCGACCCATTCCGTCCCGACCCGTCATCGGCCGGCTGCGGCACCTCGGGCGACACGCGCTGGTCGCCCGCCGCCCAGGCAGCGCTCGGCTACGTCGCCACGGCCGTGCTCGATGCCGGCTTCGCCGCGAAGGACCTGGATGCCGCGGGGCTGCAGGCGGGCGACCTGCCGCCGGTCACCCGCGAGTCGACGCACCTGTCGTTCTGGGTGCGCCGCGTCGGCGTGCGCGCCGGCGACCGCGAGCTGATCCAGGTGCTCGACCCGGCGGGTCGCGCGGTGGGCCGCCACGAGTTCGTCGCCGAGGCCGCGCGCGCGGCGGGGCTGCTGCAGATCGCACGCCGCAACCCGGCCGCGAGCTGGGCCCCCGGCACCTACCGGGCGACCTACACGCTGACGCGCGACGGCGCCGAGCTGGTCAGCGCCGTGCGCGAACTGACGCTTCGCTGAGCGCGCCGCGCGCGGCCACCCGAGGCGGCCGCGCGACGCGCCACCGCCCCTCAGCGGCGGAACGGGCTCGCGAACTTCGGATCGGCCGCGAACGCGGTGTCGGTCAGCGTGCCCATGAAGGCCACCAGCGCCTGCTTGTCGGCGGCGCTCAGGTTGAGCCGGCGCGGCGGGCCGCCGTTGGGCTGGCGCAGCCGGTTGTCGAGCGCGGGGCCGTCCTGCACGCCGGAGCTGTAGTGCTCGACGACCTGCGCGAGGCTCGAGAACCGTCCGTCGTGCATGAAGGCGGTGCCGAGCGCGACGTTCTTGAGCGAGGGCGACTTGAACACCACCGTCTCCCCGGCATCGAGCCCGTTGCTGCGCGAGTTCGCGTTGAGCGCGAAGGTCGGCGGCACGTGGCAGCCGGCGCATCCGAGCCCGCCCTGCTGCGGCGCCATGACGAACAGCACCCGGCCGCGCTCCTGCTGCGCGCTGAAGCCGCGGGCCGGCAGCGACAGGCCGCGGTCGGCGAGCGCCGGGTCGTAGTTGAGCGCGTACGCCGTGTCCCACGCGCTGCCGGCCGAGACCATCGCACGCTCGAAGTGCGCGAGCGCGCGCTGGATGCGCGCCTCGGTGATCGTGGCGTCGCCGAACGCGAGCTCGAAGAGCTCGGGGTAGTAGGGCAGCGCCGCCATCTTCGCGATCAGCGCCGCCATGCCGCCGGCGGCAGGATCGAAGCCCATCTCGACCGGATGCTGGATCGGCTGCGTGGCCTGCGCCTCGACGCTCGCGGCGCGACGGTCCCAGAACATCGTGCCCGGGCGCCAGTAGCGCAGGTTGCCCAGCCGCATCGCATGCGCGGTGGTGAACTGCGTGCCGGCGAAGCCCGCGCTGAAGCGCGCCGGGTCGTCGAAGCCGGTTGCCTGCTGGTGGCAGGACGCGCAGGACACCGCGTCGTTCACGCTCAGCCGCCTGTCGTTGAACAGCACGCGCCCGAGCGTCGCGACCCGGTTCGACACCGGGTCGGCGAGCGAGGCGTTGTCGATCGCGCGGACGCGGCCGTCGTAGTGGGCGGGCAGGACGGGCGATGCATAGTTCGCGAGCCGCAGCAGGTCGAGGTCGAGCCAGCCCGACGCGGTGACCGACAGCGCCTTGGTGCCGGTGGTGGTGGTCGCGAGCGGATCAGGCGCCGCGGCCGCGACGTCGGCGGGCGGATCGTTCGCGGCGGTGGGGTCCGCGTCGGCGGCCGTCGGAGGGGTCGCGGCCGCTGCGGCGGCGGTCGCGGCGGTCGCGGCGGGCGGGGTCGGCGTGTCGCCGCCGCCCCCGCAGGCCGCGAGGGCCAGCGCGAGGCACAGCGCACCGCAGGCGGCCAGCGGCCGCGGAACACCAGGATGTCGGATCGTCGTCATGGGAGAGCGGCCCCTCGGGGCTCCGTTGAACGCCGCCGCACCTGCGGCGACAGGACGGACGTTAGGCGTCGAATGTGGAGGAACCGTGCACGGCCGTACCGGCGGTCGCGGAGGCGGGTCGGGCGGCTGTCGGGCCGCGACCGCGGACGCGCCGCGGGAGCCCGCGGCGCTCAGGCGCCGCCACGCGGCGCCCCGGGCGGCGGCGTGCCACAGCCCGCGCCGGCCGCCGGCAGCACCAGCCGCGCGCCCGAGGCATAGAGCGCGGCGACGAAACCGGGCGACTCGCCGCGTACCCGCAGCCAGCCCGCCGGCGCATCGATCGCGAGGACCGGTGCCCGGGACAGCAGCGCCGCGACACCGGCGGGCTCGACCAGCACCAGCACCTCGCGGGTCGGCTCCGCCCACCGCGCCAGCGCGCCCAGCCCCGCGAACCAGGCGGCGAGCACGAGCGCGGCCGCGGCGGCGAACCGCAGCGCCGTGCGCGCGGCTGCGGGCTCAGTAGTCGTAGACATGCTCGAGCGAGACCACACCGCCCTGCAGCCCGCGCAGCAGCGCACACAGCGCATCGACGCGCACTGCCAGCGCGACGCGCTCGGATCCGTGCCGGGCCTGCACCGGCACCGCGAGCAGCGGTACGGCCCCCGCAGGCGGCTGCGCGCCGGCGGGCGCCAGCACGGTCAGCATCACCTCGTCGTTGCCCGCGATCTCGACCAGGTCGCGCCCGCGCGCGGCCAGGCCCGCGAGGATCTCGGTGTACGCACGGTAGCGCGGCGTCTCGATCACCGAGGTGCCGTCGGCGCGTCGCTCGACGAGGACGATCCGCGCATCGACGGCCAGGTCGCCCGCGTCGAGCCCGCGCACCACGCTGCGCAGCGTCGACGCCGCGGGCGAGAGCCCGGCGAGCGCGCCCAGCGCCTTCGCGTAGACCGCCTTCACGCCGTACTCCAGGCTCAGCGCCACGCGCCGCTCGACCTTGCGCACGGGATGCCCGCCCTGCCACGGCACCTCGCGCCAGAAGCGCGCGAGCGTCGGCCCGAACGGATACGCGTACCACGGCGCCTGACGCAGGAAGGCGGCGTAGTCGTCGGAGACCGCGTGCGAGAAGGTGTCCTCCGGCGTCGGCGCACCGCCTCGCACGGCCTCGGCGAGCGCCCCGAGCGTCGACTCCCACGCACCCTTGACCGCCATCTCGGCACTGAAGCTGATGCCGATCACATGCAGCATGGTGCGGGTGTCCGAGGGGATCTCGCCACGGGCGGATGCGGTGCGCACGACCGCGCACAGGCCGCGCCAGTAGCCGGCGACGCTCGACGCGTAGGCGAAGGCCGACTCGCCCCGGGCTCGCGACACGGCGGCGAGGTCCTCGTAGGCGTGCACGATCGACCACTCGGGATAGGTGAGGTACGTGTCGACCTCCACGCGACGGTCTGCCGGCGGCAGGATCGGCGCGTACGCGGGGCCGCCGTCGGCGCGGACGGTTACGCAGCGCGTCTCGATCCACGCGATCGGCGCCGCCGCCGCGAGCCCGAGCGCCAGGCCGAGCAGGACGGCGATGCGGGCGAGCCGCGCGAACCGCATGCCCGCGCTACCCGCCCCGGCCCGCGTCCGGACCCGAGCCCGGCGCGGCGCGCCAGCCGACGAACGCCGCCACCCCGCCGAGCGCGAGGTGCGGCAGGTTGGCGAGGATCCGGAAGACCGCCGGCTGCGGCTGGATGCCGTACAGCAGGATGCCAAGGTCGAGATAGCCCGAGCCGGTGGCGAGCCCGAGCAGCCCGTCGAGCAGGTACAGCGTGCCGAACAGCCGCAGGAACGCGACCGACGCCCGCCGCGAGACGAAGGCCGCGACCGCGGCCCAGAGCGCCGAGGCCGCATGCAGCAGATCGTCGTAGACGTCGAGCGCGAAGATGCCGAAGACACGGCCCTCGCCGTCGACGATACCCGGCACCTGGTTGAGCAGCGCGACCGCGCCGAGCACGAGGGCGTAGCCGACGGCGACGCCGCGAACGGGGAATGTCATGGGCGGATCCGGGTCGTCGGGTCAGTCGGCGAGGTAGGCGTCCCACAGGGCATGGCGGAACACGCCCTGTGGATCGAAGTGCCGCTTGCGCTCGGCGAAGCGCTCGGCGCGCGGATAGATCGCGCGGACCTGGTCGGGGCGCGCGTGCAGCCGGTACGGCAGGTAGAACGCGCCCCCCATCGCGCCCACGCGGTCGATCAGCGCCTCGGTCAGCGTCATCATGTCCGCCTCGCCCTCGGGCGTGATCTCCTGCGAGAACGACATCACCGCAGCGATCCGGTCGGTGTCCGAGTACGACAGCACCGGCAGGTCGTCGGCTGCGACCCAGCGCAGCGTCACGTTGAGGAACTCGGCGCGGGCCTTCGGGATCAGCTCGCGACAGGCGGCGAGGAAGTCGCCGAAGCGGTCCGGATGGACGAAGTACTCATGCAGGATGTCGGTGCGACGCCGGTCGCGGCCCTCAAGGTTCGAGACCGGCTCGTTCATCAGCGAGTTGCGCGTGAACGCGCCCGACGCCGCCTTCGGCACCGCGACGGTCTCGGCGAACCAGCGCGCCTTCTTGCCGGTCTCGGAGCCGATCTGCGCTCGGTAGATCTCGCGCGAGACGCCGGTGAGCGCGCCGCGGCGCGTGGCCGCCGGCAGCCCGCCGGGCGGCGTGGCGTCGGGCCGCCAGGTGACCAGCAGCGCCTCGGTGAAGAGCTCGTCGCGGGTCACGTTGAGCCGACCGTAGATCATCTTCACCTGCGGGTCGTCGCGCAGCGCACCGGTGAAGCGGCGCGCGAGCTCGCCCGCGGGCATCCGCTCGAACCGGGGTCGCATCATCCGGTTCTCGACCACCGCTATCTCGAGCTCGAACAGGATGCCGACCAGCCCGTAGCCGCCCATCGCCATCGCGAAGAGCTCGGGGTTCTCCGTCCGCGACGCGGTGGCGACCGAGCCGTCGGCGAGCATCAGCCGCAGCGCACGCACGGTCGAGCCGAACGGGCCGTAGGGCGCGGGCCAGCCGTGCGCGTTCACCGAGAAGGTGGCCCCGACCGAGAAGTCGCTGTTCGACTGCATCACCGCGGGCGACAGGCCCTGCGCATCGAGTGCCGCGATCACCTGGTACCAGCGCGTGCCGGCATGCACGCGCGCCGTGCCGGCCGCACGGTCGACCTCGCAGCGGTCGATGGCGAAGGTGAGGCCCAGGCCGTTGCGCGCCAGGCTCTGGCCACCCATGGAGTGGCGCGCCGCACCGACCACGACCGGACGGCGCTGCTTCGCGGCCGCCTGCAGCGCGTCGCGCAGCGCCGCGATCGTCTGCGCCTCCGGGTCGGGCGGCACCACCCAGTGGCGAAAGACCGGTGTGGGCGACAGCCGGCTCGCGTCGTTCATCACGATGCGCTGCTCGGCCTGCACGGCAGAGGGCAGCAGCGCAGCCGGGGCGACTGCGGCAGCCGCCGCGAGCAGGGTGCGCCTGTCCGGATCGACCATGGGGTCCGTGCCTTCGCGAGGGATCGGCCACGATCGGCCGGTCGGCGTTTAGGGTACGGACCGAGCGCCGGCTTGCCAAGCTTCGGGCCGGGCCATCGAATGACCGATACGCCCCCCGGTACGATGGACAGGCTGCCGGCGGGCACCGTGTCCGCCGAGCCCCCCTGGAGGTCCCGATGGGCTGGTTCTCGAAATCCGATCCGACATTCTCCTCGCCACCGTCGTGCCGAGCGGCGGCGGCGCGCAGGTCGGCGCGTGGCTGGGCGTGGTCAACGGCGAGGCCATCATCGGCGCCAACCTCTTTCGCGACCTGTTCTCGTTGGTGCGCGACGTGGTCGGCGGGCGGGCGGGCGGCTACGACCGCGCACTCGCCGGCGCACGCGAGGCCGCGATCGAGGACATGAAGGCCGCGGCGATCGAGCTCGGCGCCGACGGCATCGTCGGCATCGACTTCGACTACGAGGTGCTCGGCGAGGCGAACGGCATGATGATGGTCACCGTGAGCGGCACGGCGGTGAAGATGGCCTGATGCAGCAAGCGAGGCTCGGCGCGGCTCGGGCGCCGGCCTCCCCGCTCAGCGCGGCAGCAGCCGCTGAGCCTGCATCCGCTCGAGCCAGTGCAGCAGCCCGTCCTCGGTGTCGACCACGCCGTGGAAGCCGTGCTGGTGCAGCTTGATGCCGCTGAGCACCGAGTCCGGCGGGTTCGCCGCACCGTGCGCGAACGCGCGGTCGGTGAACTGCCAGGAGCTGCCGACCAGGCCCTCGAGGCTCACGTCGCGCAGCCCGTGTCGCTCGACGACCCGACGCCAGGTGTCGGCGTGCGCGGGCATCTCGCGCGTGAGGTTCATCGGCACGTCGGGGCCGATCTGCATGCCGAAGTGGGCGGCGACGGAGCCCCAGAAGTCCTGCCAGAGCAGCGCGTCGCCATTGACGACGTTGTAGGTCTCGTTGGCCGCGATCTCGTGCGTCGCGGCCCACTCAGCGACCTGCGCGATCAGCCGGCTGTCGCTGCCGCCGTTGATGTAGCGCCCGCCCCCCGGCCAGGCGAGCGGGCGGCCGAGCTCGCGCATCACCGCGGCATAGGCGCCGATCGCGGCGACGATGTTCATCGGGCTCGACACCGCGTAGCCGAAGACGATCTGCGGGCGCAGCACGGTGAAGACCCAGGCGGCGCGCGGTTGACGCTCGCGCAGCAGGTCCTCCTGCAGCCAGTAGAAGTTCTCGTGCGGATGCCGCGGCCAGCGCTCCTTGCAGGGCACAGGCCTCGGCTCGACGTGACCGCCGTAGGCCTTCGTGCCCTGCATCAGCGACACGTGGCGCAGCCCGGGCGCCGACGCCTCGAGCGCGTCGAGCAGGTTGCGCAGCATCGTGAGGTTGACCGCCATCTGTTCGGGGTCGCGCCAGCCGGCGACCAGATCGGGCTTCTCGTAGAGCGCGGCGAACATCAGGTGCGTGACGCGCGACAGCGCCGCACCGGCGGCACCGCAGGCGGCGGCGTCGGTCAGGTCGAGCGGTACGTGGGTCACGCCCTCGGGCAGCTCGGGCGGGCGGCGGCGCGACACCGCGATCACCTCCCAGTCGGGCAGTGCGGCGAAGTGCTCGACGGCGGCCGCGCCGACGACGCCGCCGGCGCCGGCGACGAGCATGGTGTGGCGCGCGCGCCTGGGGGCCTGGCTCATGGGGAGGTCTCCGAGATCGATGGGCCGTGGCGCCGCTTCAGGCGGGCTCGGGCAGGTTCTTGAGCAGCGGCACCAGCGCCTCGGGCACCTCGATCTCGAAGCCGAGGACCGCCGCCGACAGCGCCTTGCCATAGTTGTCGAGGCACAGGCTGCGCGAGACGCCGCCGCCGAGCGCCCCGTGACACACGAAGTTGATCGCGTGCAGCGCCTCGACCGGGTAGCGCAGGACCTCGCCCTTGATCGCCCCGCCGTAGAAGGCCTTGAAGCGCGCGACGCTCAGCTGCTCGACGAGCAGCGGATAGAGCTCGGGCGCGTACGCGAAGACCGCGATGTTCGACGTGTCGCCCTTGTCGCCCGAGCGGGCGTGCGCGACGTGCTGCAGCATCACCTTCATGGTCTCAGCTCTCGAAGTAGACGACGGATGCGGGGACCTGCTCGCGCGGCACCAGCGCGGACCACACGCCGATCACCTCGCGGGTGCGGTCCTGGTGCGGCACGCGCTTGCCGGTGTGCGCGATGCCGGAGACGGCCATACCGTCGACCTCGCGGCCGACCTTGACCGCCTCCTCGCGCGTCTTCGTGCGGGCTGCGACGCGCACCGCGACCTCGTAGGGCTCGGGTGCGTTCGCGGGCGTGGCCGCGCCGTGGATGGCGTTGAGGCCGAGGAAGTCGATGCGCACGTCCTCGGCCTGCAGGCCGACGATGCGGAAGCGCTCCTCGAGGATCCGCTTGGCGAGCTGGGCGCGCCGCAGCGCGCCGGGCCCGGCGTAGAAGAACATGTCCTCGCCGATGAAGCCCTCGGTGCAGCCGATCGACACCTTGAGCGTCGGCGTGCGCGGCTTGCCCGAGATGCCGGAGACCCGCACGCGGTCGGCCGACAGCTGCTCGAGGCGCGCGGTGGTGAAGTCGACGACGACATCGGGGGTGATGTAGTTCGCCGGGTCGTGGACCTCGTAGAGCATCTGCTCCTTGACGGTCTGCAGCGTCACAGCGCCGCCCGAGCCCGCGACCTTGGTGATCACGCAGCTCCCGTCCTCGGACACTTCGGCGATCGGGAACGCGAGGTTCCACGGCTCGGGCACGTCCTTGAAGCCGGGATCGGGGAAATAGCCGCCGGTGACCTGCGCGCCGCACTCCAGCAGGTGGCCGATGCCGTTGCCCATGCCGAGCTTCTCGTGGTCCATCGGATCCCAGCCGAACTCGTGCATCAGCGGCGCCATGAAGATCGACGGATCGGCGACACGGCCGGTGACCACGATCCGCGCGCCCGCACGCAGCGCCTCGACGATCGGCTCGGCGCCGAGGTAGGCCTCGGCCGAGATCAGCGTGGGCGCCAGCGTCGACGTGGGCTGACCGTTCTCGAGGATGCGGTCGGTGAGCTCGAGCACCCGGTCGGTGATCAGGCTGCCATTGACCGCGGCCACCTTCACGCCGGTGTGCCCCATCTCGCGCAGCAGCTCGACGATGCGCCGCGCCGCGCCCTCCGGGTTGATCCAGCCCTGGTTGCTGACGATGCGCGTGCCCTGCCGCATGCAGGCCGGCAGCACCGCGCGCATGCGCTCGTCCAGATAGGTGTCGTAGCCGGGGAACGAGGGATCGCGGCGCGCGCGCACCTGCGCGGCCGACACCGTCGCCTCGGCCATCGTCTCGAAGCACAGGTAGTCGAGCGCGCCCTGCTCCGCATTGAGCCGCGCCGGCTCCACGCGGTCGCCCCACCAGGCCGAGCCGGAGCCGACCCTGATCGTCTTGCCCATGTCAGTCCACCTTCACGTTCGCGCGCTGCACCACGCCGCGCCACTTGTCGATCTCGCGCCCGAGGAAGGCGCCGAGCGCCGCGGGCGTGCCGCTGCCGGCGATCGCGCCGTCGGCGGCGAAGCGCTGCCGCGTCTCGGGCTCGGCGAGCACCTCGGCGACGGCGGCGGCCAGTGCCGCGCTCACTTCGGGCGGCGTCCCGGCGGGCGCGAACAGCGCGTTCCACGCGGTCGCCTCGTAGCCGGCCAGCCCGGCGGCCTCGGCCACCGTCGGCAGCTCGGGTGCCGAGGGCGCACGCACCGCGCTGGTCACCGCGATCGCCTTCAGGCGCCCGGCCTTCACCTGCGGCATCGCCGAGAGCATCGTGTCGAACATCAGCGCGACCTGGCCGCCGGCGAGGTCGGTGAGCGCGGGCGCGCTGCCCTTGTACGGCACGTGGGTCATCGGCGCGCCGGCCATCGAGGCGAACAGCTCGGCCGCGAGATGGGTGGACTGGCCGTTGCCGGACGAGGCGTACGGCAGGCCGCCGCCCTTGGACTTTGCGAGCGCGACGACGTCGGCGACGGTGGTCACGGGCGAGGCGGCCGGCACCACCAGCACCAGTGGGATGCTGGTGAGCAGCGCGATCGGCACGAAGTCCTTGCGGATGTCGTAGCCCAGCGACTTGAAGAGGCTGGGGTTGATCGCGTGCGCGGTCGTGCCGAGCAGCAGCGTGTAGCCGTCGGCGGGCGACTTCGCCGCCGCCTCGGCGCCAAGGTTGCCGCCCGCGCCCGCGCGGTTCTCGATCACGAACGGCTGCTTGAGCCGCTCGGAGAGCCGCTGGCCGACCAGGCGGGCGACGATGTCGGTCGGTCCGCCCGGCGGGTACGGGACGACGATGCGCACCGGCCTGGACGGCCAGGGCTGCGCCTGGGCGTGGGCGGCGGGGGCCGCGACGGCGAGCGCGGCGGCGGCCAGCACGGCGAATGCGGCGAGCGCGGTTCTTCTCGGGGGCTGCATGGGGCCTTCTCCTCGGCGCGGCGGCGTCACAGGGCGACCGCGCGAAACACGAGCGCGTCGACGGCGACGCAGCCCTCGCCGCGCGCACCGACGATCACGGGATTCACGTCGAGGCTGGCGATGCCGGCGGCCGGATCGGCGATCAGCGTGCCGACGGCGGCGGCCGCGCGGCAGAAGGCCTCGACGTCCATCGGCGGCTCGCCGCGCACGCCGTCGAGCAGCGGCGCGATGCGCAGCCGGCGCAGCGCGCGCTCGATGCGCTCGGGCGTGAACGGCGCGAGCACGGTGGCCGCATCGGGCATGGCCTCGACGTACTTGCCGCCGTCGCCCACCACCAGCACCGGGCCGAAGGTCGGATCCAGGTGCGCCCCGATCATCAGCTCGCGCCGGCCACGCGCCATCGACGCGACGATCACCGCATCGAGCGTCTCGCCGCCCCGGGCGGCGGCGGCGACGACCTCGCGGTACGCCGCCTCCACGCCGTCGGCCGACTCGACGCCGACCCGGACGATGCCGAGCTCGGACTTGTGCGCAATGCGCGACGAGCAGCCCTTGACGACGACCCGCCCGCCGCCGAGCGCCGCGTAGGCGGTGCGGGCGCAGGCCGCGCTCACGCACACGCGGTGCGCCACCACCGGCACGCCGCGTTCGGCGAGCACTGCCAGACTCGCGGCCTCGTCGAGCATGCGCGTCGCGGCGGGGGGCGTGCGCCGGATCGGCGGCGGCGGGTCGGCCGCCTGCGCGGCGCGCAGCCGCTCCGAGTGCGACACGTACTGGCCGAGCGCCCGGATCGCCTGACCCTCGGTCGGGTAGACCGACACGCCATGCGCCTTGAAGCGCTCGGCGACGGCCGCCTGCGAGGCGGCGGCCACCAGCGGCTTGCCGGTCTCGGCGGCGAAGCTCGCGCTGTCGCGCGCGAAGGCCTCGACGTCGTAGCCAGCGCCCGCCACTGCCACGCCGATGAAGAACGCGTCGGCCGCCGGGTCCTTCGCGATCACCGGCAGGATCGCGCCGAACAGGTTGCTGTTCGACAGCAGCGCGGCGGTGATGTCGACCGGGTTGCGGGTGGTGGCGAAGCCCGGGAGGATGGTCCTCAGCTCGGTCTGGGTCGCGTCCGACAGCGGCGCGAGCGGCATGTCGGCATCGGTCGCGGCATCGGCGGTCATCACGCAGACGGCGCCGGAGTTGCTGATCGCGACCAGCCGGCGGCCCTTCGGCGTCCAGCCCTTCAGGTACAGCTCGGCCATGTCGACCATCTCGGCCATCGTGCGCACCCGCCAGATGCCCTGGTCCTCGAGGAAGGCGTCGACCACGCGGTCCTCGGTGGCGAGCGAGCCGGTGTGCGAGCGTGCGGCCTCGGCGCCCGCCTGCGAGCGGCCCGACTTGAGCGCCACGATCGGCAGGTTGCGGCGCCTCGCGATCCGCGCCGCCTCGGCCAGGTTGTGCGGGTCGGGCAGGCCTTCGAGGTAGAGCAGCAGCAGCTTCAGGTCCGGATCCTCGACGACCGCGGTCGCGAGCTCGCAGACGGTGATGTCGGCGTCGTTGCCGGTGGCATGCGCATGCCGCACGCCGATGCCGCGCCCGCGCAGCAGGCCGTACGGGATCACGCTCATCGCGCCCGACTGGCTGATGATGCCGACCGGGCCGTCCAGCGCCGGCGTGTCGACGAACATCGTCGAGAAGTTGGGCACCGCGCCGTTGCCGAAGTTGGCCAGGCCCTGAGAGTTCGGCCCGACCATCCGCATGCCCGCGGCGCGCGCGCTCGCCACCATCGCCAGCTCCTGCGCCTTGGCCGCCGGGTCGCCGGTCTCGCCGAAGCCCGAGGCCATGACGATCGCGAGCGTCACGCCCGCGGCGGCACACTCGGCGACCGCGTCGACGGCGAGCTGCCCGGGCACGGCGATCACCGCGACGTCCGGCACCGCGGGCAGCGCCGACAGGCTGGCGAAGGCCTGCAGCCCCTGCACCGTCTCGCGCGCCGGGTTGATCGGATAGACCGCACCGCGAAACCCGAAGCGCGACAGGTAGGCGATCGGCCGGCCACCGATCTTGTTCGCATTCTCGGAGGCCCCGATCACCGCGATCGAGCGGGGAGCGAGGGCGACGCGCAGCGCGTCGCGGGGATCGGTCTTCATCGGTTCGCGCCTCCCGGAGGCTCGCTGCGCTGGAAGTACGGAAGCGGCCGCCCGGCGATCTCGCGAAAGCCGAGCACGACGCGCTCGCCGATCGCGAGGTCGGCCGGGGCGTGCGCCATCATCCGCGGCCCCTCGTCGAGCTCGACCAGCACCAGGCCGTAGGGCGCGAGCGCGCGGTACGCGTCGTCGGGCGCGCGGTGCACCACGGTCGCGGCATGGACCGTGCCCCGCCCGCCCGCGGCGAAGGTCTCGGGCGCCTCGCGCCCGCACACCGGGCAGAAGCCGCGGCGGAAGTACCAGACATGGGTGCAGCCCGCGCAGCGCTGCAGCGCCACGCCCGGCTCGCCGCGGGTCCAGTCGGAGGGAGGTACCGACACCGGCGCGTCGCTCATGCGGCCTCCATCACCAGGCTGACGTGCGAGGACAGCACGCCGCCGTCGCCGTGCAGCAGCGCCACGCCCGCACGCCGCGCCTGGCGCTCGCCGGCGCGACCGGTCATCTGCAGGTGGGTCTCGGCGAGGTGCGCCATCGCACCGGCCACGCCGCAGTGCCCGTACGACAGCAGCCCGCCGTGGGTGTTCAGCGGCAGCGCGCCGTCGAGCTCGAAGTGCCCGTCGCGCGCGAGCGTCCCGGAGCCGCCGCGCGGCGCCAGGCCGATCTCCTCGAGCAGCAGCGCCAGCGTGACGGTGAAGCTGTCGTAGATCGCGCCGTATTCGACGTCGGCGAGCGTGCGTCCGGCGGCCTCGAGCGCACGCGCGCTCGAGCGCCCGGCACCAAAGGTGGTGAGGTCGGGCGCGGCGCTGACGTGCTGCGAGGTGTGGACCTGGGTCGCGGCGCGGATCGCGACCGGTGCGAGCACGCCCGGTTCGCGGCCGATGACCACCGCGCAGCCGCCGTCGGAGACGGGGCAGCAATCCAGCATCTTGAGCGGCGTGGCGATCGGGCGCGAGGCGAGCACGTCGGCGGCGGTGATCGGCTCGCGGAAGTGGGCGCCCGGGTGCCGCACCGCGTTGCGGCGCATCAGCGCGGCGAGCTCGGCGAAGTCGGCCTCGGTGGTGCCGTGCTCGCGCATGTAGCGCGAGGCCACCAGCCCGTAGTAGGCGGGGATGGTGGGCCCGAGCGGCACCTCGTAGACCGGATGGCCCGACTGCGCGAGCGCCTGGATCGACGCGTCGCGGCTCTGTCCGGTCATGCGGTTCTCGCCGCCCACCACCAGCACCCGGCGCGCGGCCCCCGAATCGACCAGCAGGTGGGCGAGCATGGTCATCGCGAAGCCGGTCGCGCCGCCCACCTGCACCGCGTGCGCGTAGGTCGGCTTCAGGCCGAAGTGCTCGGCGAAGACGGTGGCCAGCATGATGTGCGGCATGGTCGTCGCGTAGCCGCAGATCAGCCCGTCGACGTCGCCGCGCTCCAGGCCCGCGTCGGCGAGCGCCGCGGCCGCGGCCTCGCTCATCAGGTCGAGCGTGGTGCGCCCCTCGTGGCGGCCGAAGCGGGTCAGGCCGCTGCCCAGCAGGTAGCTCATCGCATCGTCTCCGCGGCATGGGCCGTGTCGCGCCCGAGCGCGCGGGCGAGCACCGGTCGCTGCGCCGCCTGGGCGACCGGGTTGGGCGACAGCGCCTCGGCCGCCTCGCGCAGCGCCGAGACCAGCATGTCGAGCCGCTCGACGATCCGCTCGTTGAGCGCGGCGATACTGAGCGCGCCGACCGGTCGGCCGTCGGTGCCGAGGATCGGCATCGCCACGCCGCCCATGCGCTCGACCACCACGTCGAGCAGCACCGCGAAGCCCTGCCGGCGCGACTCGGCGACCTTCGCGCGCAGGAGCGCCTCGTCGATGCGCGGATAGCGCTCGGCGATCCGCGGCATCGACTCGGCGAGCAGCGCCTCGACCTCGCCCTCGGGCAGCCACGCGAGCAGCGCGAGGCTGCCGGCGCCGACCCCGAGCGGGCGGCGGCTGCCGACCTCGAGGTAGTTGGCACGGATCGGGTACGCGCCGAACTCGCGGTCGACGCAGACCGCCTCGGCGCCGCTGCGCACCGACAGCAGCACAGTGTCGCCGCACAGCGTCGCCAGCCGCATCAGCCAGGGCCGCGCGCGGTCGCGCAGGTCGTCGCGCCCCTGCGAGGCCAGGCCCATCAGCGTCGCGTGCTCGCCCAGCCGGTAGCGCTTGCTGTCCTCGTCGCGCTCGACGAAGCCCTCCTCGGCGAGGGACTCGAGCAGCCGCAGCACCGTCGCCTTGTTCAGGCCGGTGGCCGCGGCGATGTCCGCCAGGCGCAGCGCCTCGGGCACCGACAGCGCGCGCAGGATCCGGCAGACCTTCTGGACCGAGGACGTGTCGGAGGCTTTCGGCATTGCGGTGGGGTCAGACGGTGGCGATCGGGGTCGCGGGCGAGCCGACGGCGCCGGGCAGGCGCAGCGGCGGCGCGGTGAGCAGGAAGCGGCTGCGGCCGTTCGCGCGCAGCCACTCGGCCAGCGGCGTCAGGTGCCAGAGCTCGCCCAGGTGCACGCCGAGCTTGAAGAGGCAGTGCTCGTGCAGCGGCAGCGTGGCGCAGCACGCGTCGGCCGGCTGCGAGGTGGCCGGGTGCGCCTCGACCGCGTAGTTGTCCGCGGCGAGGATCGCCAGCCCGCTGTCGGTGATCCACTGCAGCAGCTTCGGGTCGCGGCCGTCGAGCACCGCGCAGGCGCCGTGCAGCACCTCGGGGTCGGGCTTGCCGGCCATCTCCAGCACGCGCTGCGCGAAGCCGGTGTGCAGCAGCACCATGTCGCCGCGCTCGACCTCGACGCGGTCGGCCTCCATCGCACGCATCAGCAGGTCGTAGCCCACCGCCGTCCGCGCGTCGCCATAGTGCGCGCGCAGGTCGATCAGCACGCCGCGCCCCTGCAGGCCGTGCGCCGCCATGTTCTCCACGCCGAGCGCCTTCGCCCCGGAGGTGGTCTTCGGGCCCGGGCCCGCGTCGGACGCGTCGCTCGGCCCGAAGATGTGGAAGCCGCCGCGGTAGCCGTTGTAGAAGACCGGCTCGGGCAGGCCGTCGCCGTTGGCGTCGAACATCGAGCCGACGTGCGCGAAGCTGTCCCACTGCGTCGAGTACTGAAGCGTCAGCACGACGATGTCGTCGCAGACGACGTCGCTGTGGTTCGGGTTGTCGTCCGAGAGCCGGTAGACCATGTTCGGCCGGCCGTTGCGGATCGTGGGCCGCAGGATCGGCGGGTTGCGGCGCGGATTCAGCGCGTTGCCCCCGGGCAGGTCGAGCGGCAGCGACAGGCAGAAGGTACGACCCTCGCGGACCTCGGCCACGCCCTGGCGCACCTTATCGGGGGTCAGCAGGTTCAGGCGGCCGAGCTGGTCGTCGGGGCCGAACTCGCCCCAGTTCGAGCCGTCGGGGCGGCGCACCCAGCGCGGGGGGGTGGCGTCGGTGCTCATGCTCGCGTCTCCTCGTGACGGGCGTCGCCGCCCAGGTACACCTGCCGCACCAGCTCGCCGTCGCGCAGCGCCTCGGCCGGCGCGCTGACCGGGATGCGGCCGGTCTCGACGATGTAGCCCCAGTGCGCATGGCGCAGGGCCTTCTCCACCAGCTGCTCCACCAGCAGGATCGCGAGGCCGTCCGCGCAGAGCTGCGCGGCGACGCCGAGGATCCGGTCGATGACGATCGGCGCCAGCCCCCCGGAGGGCTCGTCGAGCATCAGCAGCCGCGGTTCGCCGATCACGCCCTGCGCGACCGCGAGGATCTGCTGCTGGCCGCCCGACAGCCGCGAGGCCATCTGCTGGCGCCGCTCGGCGAGCTCGGGGAACAGCGCGTAGATGCGATCGAGCTTGCCGCGGTCGCCGCGCGGCGCCTTGGCGTACGTGCCGATCAGCAGGTTGTCCTCGACCGACAGCGTCTGGAACACGCGGTGGCCCTCGAGCACCTGGATGATCCCGGCCTGCACCGTCTCGCGCGGCGTGGCCGCGCTCAGGTCGCGCCCCTCGAAGCTCACCGTGCCCGAGCGCTTGGGGATCAGCCCGGAGACGGCGTGCAGGATCGTGCTCTTGCCGGCGCCGTTGCGCCCCAGGACCACGACGAACTCGCCGGCACGCACGTCGAAGGAGACGTCGCGCACCACCTCGGCCTTGCCGTACGCGACCCGCAGGCCCCGCACGTCGAGCAGCACCTTCTCCGGCCGCTGCGTCGGTGTCGTGCTCATCGCTCAGGCCCCCAGGTAGACACGGATGACCTCCGGGTCGGTGCGCACCTCGTCGGGAGTGCCGTGCCGGATGGTCTTGCCGACGTCGAGCGCGGTGACCCGGTCGCAGACGCGGAAGACGAAGTCGGTGTGATGCTCGACCAGCAGCACGCCGATGCCCGCGTCGCGCATCGTGCGCACGATGTCGCCGAGGTGATCGATCTCGTCGTTCGACAGGCCGCCGGCCGGCTCGTCGAGCATGATGAAGCGCGGACGCATCGCCAGGCCCCGCGCGATCTCGAGGAAGCGCTGCTCGGCGTGCTCGAGCAGGTTGGCACGACGTGCGATCGCGTGGCCCAGGCCGATGCCGTGCAGCAGCTCGGTCGCGCGCTCGCGGACCTCGGCATCCTCGCGGCCGGCGCGCGGCAGGCCGAGCGCGGTGTCGAGGAAGCCCGCGCGGGCGTGGACCCAGCCGCCGAGCATCGCGTTCTCGAGCACCGAGAGCGTGGGCAGCAGGCGCGGCTTCTGGAAGGTGCGCGCGATGCCGAGCGTCGCGCGCCGCTGCACCGAGGCCGCCTCCAGCCGCTCGGCGCCGAGCGTCACCGAGCCGGAGGTCGGCTCGTAGTAGCCCGACAGCATGTTGAGCATCGTCGTCTTGCCGCTGCCGTTCGGGCCGATGAGGCCGTGCACCTCGCCGGGCCGCAGCTCGATCGACACATGGTCGAGCGCGACCAGCCCGCCGAAGGTCTTGGTGACGTCGACGGCGCGCAGCGGGTCGCCGCCGTGCGCGTCGCTGCACGCGGCTGCCGCCGCGCCGGCGGGCGCAGCGGACGTGGCGAGGCCGCTCATCGCCCCTCCCGGATCGCACGGGCGAGGCGCGGCAGGTCGGGCCGCACCGGCACGCTCTCGAGCTTGCGCGGCCGGAAGCGTTCGGCCAGCACCTCGAACAGCCGGCCGATGCCCTCGGGCACCACCAGCACGACCAGCAGCAGCATCAGCCCATAGAAGAAGTTGCCGAGCTTGGCCAGCGGCGAGACCAGCTCCGGCAGCGCGGTGAGCACCACCACGCCGAGGAAGGGCCCCAGGATGCTGCCGCGCCCGCCGATGATGATGCAGACGAAGAAGAACATGCTGAGCTCGAAGTGGAAGGTGTCCGGCGTGATGTAGCTCTGCAGCGAGGCGAACAGCGCGCCGCCCACGCCCGCGGCCACGCCGCTGAACAGGAAGGCGACCAGCTTCGCGCGGAACACCGGCACGCCCACCGCCTGTGCGGTGACCACGCTGTCGCGGATCGCGATCAGCCCGCGGCCCTGCATGCGTCGCGCGACGTTCCAGGTGAGCCAGGTGACGACCGCGGCGGCGGCGGCCACCAGGTAGTAGAAGCCGGCCGGCGTGTCGAAGGGCGCCGGAAAGCCCGGCACCGCCAGTCCGATGCCGCCGCCGGTGAGCTCGCCCTGCGCGAGCACGAACTCGCCGACGATGAGCGACACCGCCATGGTGGCCATCGCGAAGTAGAAGCCCGGCAGCCGCAGCGACGGCAGCCCGAGCAGCAGGCCCGCGAAGCCGCAGAGCGCGCCGGCACCGGCGACCGCGAGCGCCGGATGCACGCCGGCCTTGCCGGCGAGGATCGCGAACGCGTAGGCGCCGATCGACAGCAGCCCGACATGACCGATCGACAGCTGCCCGCTGTAGCCGATCACCAGGTTCAGGCCGCCGATCAGCACCCAGTAGGCGGCGATCAGCGTGGCCAGGTGCAGCTGGTACTGGTCGCCCGCCCACATCGGCAGGGTGAGCGCCGCGATGGCGAAGACGGCGGAGACGGCGGTGCGCTTGGTGTCCATCGGGCGCCTCCTCAGACCGGCCGCACGTTGCGCGAGCCGAGCAGCCCTTCGGGCCGCACCAGCAGCACCACCATCAGCAGGCCGACCGCGATCGTCTGCTGGTACTCGCCGCCGAAGAAGTAGCTGGCGAAGGCGTTCAGCAGCCCGAGCGCGAAGCCGCCGATCAGCGCCCCGGTGTTCGAGCCCAGACCGCCCACCGCGAGCGCGATGAAGCCGTTGAGCGTGAGCGTCATGCCGAGCGCGAAGTAGGCGAAGGTGAGCTGCCCGGCCGCGAAGCCGGTGAGCCCGCCGAGCGCGCCGGCGAGCACGTAGGACGCGACGCGGATCCGGTCGGTCGAGACGCCCCGCGCACGCGCAGCGAACGCATCCTCCGACATCGCGACGAAGAGCTTCCCGTACATCGTGCGCGAGTAGAAGAACTCGAGCCCGACCGCCATCACCACCGCGAGCGCGACCGGCAGCCAGAACTTCTGGTCGGCCAGGCCGGCGGTGAAGTCCTGCGGGATCAGCCGCGGGAAGGGCCGGGGCTCGGTGCCCCACCACAGCCCCACCGCCTGCTGGATCATGGTCGCGACCGCCAGCGTCGACAGCAGCCACAGGTGCTCGTCGCTGCGCGCGAGCACCCGCCGGATCGCGACCACGTCGGTCAGCCAGCCGAACAGCGCACCGACCGCCACCCCGGTGAACAGCCCCAGCCACCACGGCAGCCCGAGCCCGGAGATCGCATAGGCGCCGAAGACGCCCCCCAGCATCGGGATGTGGCCGGTGGTGACCGACAGCACCTTCGAGGTGGAGAACATCACGTTGTAGACCAGCGCCGTCGCCGCGAACAGCGCGCCGGTGGCCAGCCCCGAGACGATCACGAACAGCATGGGAAGACCCGCCTCGGCGCTTCAGCGCGCCACTTTGAAGCTGCCGTCCTTGAACGTGTTGGCCACGTTCGCCACCATTCCGCTGTCCGGGAAGCCGTCGTGCTTGGTCGGGCCCCAGGTGTAGGTCGCGTAGACGCCCTTGAAGT
Source organism: Burkholderiales bacterium (assembly GCA_026399835.1). GTDB lineage: Bacteria > Pseudomonadota > Gammaproteobacteria > Burkholderiales > Burkholderiaceae_E > UBA4615. Next base: position 87,547 of record JAPLQE010000064.1, read on the forward strand.
TCTTCGTGTTCTCGAGGACCTTCTGGATCGCGGCCGGATCGGTGGAGCCCGCGGTCTTGATCGCATGCTCGATGATCTTCACGCAGTCGTAGCCCATCGCCACCCACCAGAAGAGGATGTCGATCTCGCCGCCGCCGGGGGCGAGCTTGGCGCGCACCTTGTCGACCAGCTGCTGGGTCTGCGCCGGCAGCTTCCCGTCGTCGCCGAACGAAGTGCTGGTGTAGCCCGAGCCGTAGGTGTTGGCCCAGTACTCGGGCTTGTTCAGCAGCTTGCGGATCTGCGCGGCCATGAGCGCCGGGTGGCCCACGACCGGCACGTCCCAGCCCATGTCGCCACGGGCATTCAACAGCCGCCCGAGCAGGCCGGTGGCCGCCGACCACGGCATGATCACGTCGGCCCCGGCCGCGCGCGCCTTCTGCAGCTCGTCGGTCAGGTCGGTCTTGTTCGGGTCGATCAGCACCGTGTAGACCGGCTTGATGCCGGCGGACTCGAGCAGCGTGTTCGCGGTGCGCGCGCTCGCGGTGCCGTAGCCGGTGGTGTCGCCGATCACCGCCACCTTGGTGCGCTTGAGCTTCTTGAGCGCGTAGTCGTTCGCGGTCGAGATCCACTGCGTGTTGGTGTTGATCACCCGGAACGCGCGCGGGTAGCGGATCGGGTCGATCAGCTCCTCGAGCGCGCCGATCACCAGGTTCGGCACGCCGGCCTTGGCCAGGATCGGCGTGGCGCCGAGGCCCTCGCCCGAGTTCACCGGGCCGATCACGAAGTGCACCTTCTCCTGGAAGGCCAGCTGCTGCGCGAAGTTGACCGCCTTGGTCGGGTCGCCCGCGGTGTCGCGGGTGAGCAGCTCGATCTTGCGGCCGTTGATGCCGCCGGCCGCGTTGATCTCCTCGACGGCGAGCTGCACGCCCTGGTTCTCGGCGATGGCGGCCGATGACAGCGGGCCGGTCAGCGACGACAGCCAGCCGACCTTGATGGTGTTCTGGGCGCCCGCGACACCGGCTGCACCGGCCAGGGCGAGGCCGGCGAGCAGTTTCGGAAGCTGTTTCAATGTATGAAACATGATGTCTCCTCTGTCGTTATGGGTGCCGCTTTGCAGCACTTTGGAGTTTCAATCGTGGTTGAACCGGCGATACTTGTCAACGCGGGACGGTGATTCGAGCGCGGTCCGCGGCGCGGCGCATCGCCGGCCCGGCGCGGCCGGGCGCGTGCAGGCGATGCCCTACACTGGCGGCTTCGCCGTGTCCCGCAGGGACGCCCGCGATCGCCCCCCCGCCGGAGCCCCTCTCTTGAGCCTCACCCTCGCCGCCCTCAACGCCGCGTCGCCCGCCGAGTTCGCGCGGCTGCTCGACGGCACCTTCGAGCACTCCCCCTGGGTCGTCGAGCGCGCAGCGCCCATGCGCCCGTTCGCCACCCTCGATCAGCTCAAGCTCGCCTTCGTGCGGGTGCTGCGCGAGGCGAGCCATGACGAGCGGCTGGCGCTGCTGCGCTCGCACCCCGAGCTCGCCGGGCGCGCGATGGTCTCGAACACGCTGACCGCCGAGTCGAACGACGAGCAGTCGCGCGCCGGCCTGACCGCCTGCTCGCCCGAGGAGTTCGCGGCGCTGCAGCGGCTCAACACCGCCTGGAACGCCAAGTTCGGCTTCCCCTTCATGCTGGCCGTGCGCGGGCCGCGCGGCACCGGTCTCACGCGCGGCCAGATCATCGCGGAGTTCGAGCGGCGCCTCGCCAACCCGGCCGACCACGAGCTCGAGGAGTGCCTGCGCCAGGTGCACCGCGTCGTCGAGATCCGGCTGGACGACAAGCTCGGCCACGTGCCCGGGCTCGGCAACCGCATCCTCGACGACGCGCAGGCGCTCGCGGTGCATTCCGACCCCGGCTTCGCCGAGCGCGGGCTGCTCACCGTGACCTACCTGACCGACGCGCACCGGGCGTGCGCGCGCCAGCTCGACGCATGGATGCGCGAGGCGGGCTTCGACGAGGTCGTCCACGACGCGGTCGGCAACGTGGTCGGCGTCTATCACGGCGCCGACCCCGCGGCCAGGCGCCTGATGACCGGCAGCCACTACGACACCGTGCGCAATGGCGGGCGCTTCGACGGGCGGCTCGGCATCCTGGTGCCGATCGCCTGCGTGCGCGAGCTCGCGCGCGCGGGTCGCCGGCTGCCCTACGGCATCGAGGTGATCGGCTTCGCCGAGGAAGAGGGCCAGCGCTACAAGGCGACCTTCCTCGGCTCGGGTGCGCTCGTCGGGCGCTTCGACCCCGCCTGGCTCGACCAGGCGGACGCCGCGGGCATCACCATGCGCGACGCGATGCGCGGCGCGGGGCTCGCGATCGAGGACATCCCCGCACTGGTCCGTGACCCGGCGCGCTACCTCGGCTTCGTCGAGGTGCACATCGAGCAGGGGCCGGTGCTCGCCGAGGCCGGCCTGCCGCTGGGCGTGGTGACCTCGATCAACGGCAGCCTGCGCTACGTCGGCGAGGCCGTCGGCATGGCCGCGCACGCCGGCACCACGCCGATGGGCAGCCGGCGCGATGCCGCCGCCGCGGTCGCCGAGATCATCCTGTACCTCGAGCGGCGCGCCGCCGCCGTGCCCGAGGTCGTCGGCACCGTCGGCCTGCTCGAGGTGCCGCAGGGCTCGATCAACGTCGTTCCCGGTCGCTGCCGCTTCAGCCTCGACATCCGTGCGACCCGCGATGCGGTGCGCGACGCCTGCGCCGCCGACGTGATGGCCGAGATCGAGCGGATCCGGGCGCGCCGCAGCGTCGAGATCCGGCTGGAGGAGACGATGCGCGCGCCGGCCGCGCCGAGCGATGCGGCCTGGCAGGCGCGCTGGGAGCGCGCGGTGGCCTCGCTCGGGCTGCCGGTGCACCGGATGCCGAGCGGCGCCGGCCACGACGCGATGATGCTGCACCGGGTGATGCCGCAGGCGATGCTGTTCATGCGCGGCCTGAACCTGGGCATCAGCCACAACCCGCTCGAGTCCATCACCAACGACGACGCCGACCTGGTGGTGCGCGCCTTCATGGCGATGCTCGAGGACCTCGCGGCCACCCCGGCCTGACCCCGATGACCGATCACGACCGGCTCGACGCCTGGATCGACGCGCACTTCGACGACGAGGTGCGCTTCCTGCAGGCCCTGGTGCGCGTGCCCACCGACACGCCCCCGGGCGACAACGCGCCGCACGCCGAGCGCACCGCGGCGCTGCTGGCCGAGATGGGGCTGGACGCCGCGAAGCACGCGGTGCCCGAGGCCGAGGTCCGCGCCCAGGGCATGGCCTCGATCACGAACCTCGTCGTGCGCCGGCGCTTCGGCGAGGGCCCGACGGTGGCGCTGAACGCACACGGCGACGTGGTGCCGCCGGGCGATGGCTGGAGCCGCGACCCGTACGGCGGCGAGGTGGTCGACGGCCGGCTCTACGGGCGCGCCTCGGCGGTCAGCAAGAGCGATTTCGCCACCTACACCTTCGCGCTGCGCGCGCTCGAGGCGCTGGGCGCGCCGCTCAAGGGCGCGGTCGAGCTGCACTTCACCTACGACGAGGAGTTCGGCGGCGAGCTCGGGCCGGGCTTCCTGCTGCGCACCGGGGCGACGAAGCCGGACTACCTGCTGGCCGCGGGCTTCTCCTACCAGGTGATCACCGCGCACAACGGCTGCCTGCAGCTCGAGGTCACCGTGCACGGGAAGATGGCGCACGCCGCGATCCCGCATACCGGCGTGGACGCGCTGCAGGGCGCGACCGCGATCCTGGCCGCGCTCTACGCGCAGAACGCGGTGTACCGCACGCGCCGCTCGGCGGTACCGGGCATCGACCATCCGTACCTGAACGTCGGGCGCATCGAGGGCGGCACCAACACCAACGTCGTGCCGGGGCGCGTCGTGCTGCGGCTCGATCGCCGGATGATCCCCGAGGAGGATCCGGTGCAGGTCGAGGCCGACGTGCGCCGCGTGATCGAGGAGGCGGTCCGCGCAGTGCCGGGCACGAGCGTGGAGATCCGCCGGCTGCTGCTCGCGCGCGCCCTCGAGCCCATGCCCGCGGCCGAGCCGCTGGTGCGGGCGCTGCAGCGCCACGGCGAGGCGGTGTTCGGCGAGCCGATCCCGACCTCGGGCACGCCGCTGTACACCGACGCCCGGCTCTACGGCGAGGCGGGCGTGGCCTGCGCGCTGTACGGCGCGGGGCCGCGCACGGTCCTCGAGTCGAACGCCAAGCGGGCCGACGAGCACCTGGTGCTCGAGGACCTGCGGCGCGCGACGAAGGTGGTGGCGCGGGCGCTGCGGGACCTGCTGGGCTGAGGCGCGTCGTGTCCTGGAACATCGGCATCACGGGCTGACGCGACGGCGCGTAGACTCGGTTGCAGGAGCCCGCGATGACCGAACACGACCACCACCACCCGCTGCGTCCGCTGCTCGGCAACTGGCTGTGGGAGCGGGGCCGCATCGGGCTGCGCTGGCTGCGCTGCGCCGACGGCGCGATCGGCTTCGACGAGGGCCGCAAGGCGCAGTTCGCCGACGAGCCGCCGATCCGGGTGCCGCTGACCGCGGACGCCGCCTCCCCTGAGGCCGTCCCCTGGCCCGCCGTGCACGAGCCCGGCATCGTCCGCTTCCTGCGGGCCGCGCAGCTCGGTCGCGCCGAGGACGCGGGCTCGCCGGCGGAGGTGGCGCGTGCGGTCCACGACTGCGTCGACCTCGGGCTGTGGGCCGCCTACCAGGCCGAGGCGCTGCGCTCGCGGGCGCGCTGGGCGCTCGAGCCGATGTTCGACGACGAGATCGCGGCGGCGGTGGCCGAGGATGTGCGGCGCCTCTACGTGCCGATGCGCGCGCAGCTCGCGATGTACGACTGGGCGGTGGTGCACGGGCTGCCCGGCCCGCTGCTCACCAGCGACGCGCCCTTCGTCGACTGGCGGGTGCGCGGACGCCCGCCGATGCCCTTCGTGTCGCTGCCGCTCGGGCCCTACTGCCTGCTGGTCGGCTCGCCGTCCAAGCGCACCAGCCGCGCGGCCCCCGTCGTCTGGCAACCGGCCTCGGCCATGGGCCCGTTCAAGGACCACAACACGCACATCGTCGAGGGCGCGCGCCGCTGGATCGTGGCGACGACCGACGAGCAGCTGCTCGGGGTGCAGCCGCGGTTCGCGCCGCCCGAGCCGCCGGCGGACGCGAGCGCCACTCCGGGCTGACGGGCCCTCGCCCGCCCTGCCCCGCCCTGCCCCGCCCTGCCCCGCCTTCGCCCCGCCCCCGCCCACCGTCGGCAGGCCGATCGGGCCGACATGCAGCCATCGGAACGCGGAAACCCCCCGTTCCACCCCGTCGGTTCGCCGAACCCGCTCCGGCGCAGGTACGCTCGCGGGCGCCCGCCACCGAGTGAATCCGCCCATGTCCGCCACGCCCGCCGCCCCCCGCCGAATCGTCGAGCTCGCCCGCGACCGTCTCGGCATCGACGAGGCCGACCTGTCGCCGCACGGGCACCTGAAGGCGAAGCTGTCGACCCGGCTGCTCAACGCGCTGCGCACCCGACCCGACGGACGCCTGATCCTGGTCACCGCGATCTCGCCGACCCCGGCCGGCGAAGGCAAGACGACGACCACGATCGGACTGGCCGACGGGCTGAACCGCATCGGGCAGCGGGCGGTGATCGCGCTGCGCGAGCCCTCGCTCGGCCCGGTGTTCGGCATGAAGGGCGGCGCCACCGGCGGCGGGCGCGCGATGCTCACGCCGATGGACGACATCAACCTGCACTTCACCGGCGACTTCGGCGCGATCGCGCTCGCGCACAACCTGCTCTCGGCGCTGATCGACAATCACATCCACCACGGCAATGCGCTGGGCTTCGACGTGCGGCGCATCGGCTGGCGGCGGGTGGTCGACATGAACGACCGCGCGCTGCGCGACGTGGTGGTGGGGCTGGGCGGCACGGCCAACGGGATCCCGCGCGAGACCGGCTTCGACATCGTCGTGGCCTCGGAGGTGATGGCGATCCTGTGCCTGGCCGACGGCATCGCCGACCTCAAGGCGCGCCTGGCCGAGATCGTCGTCGGCCATCGCGGCGACGGTGCGCCGATTCGCGCGCGCGAGCTCGGCGCGGTCGGCGCGATGGCGGCGCTGCTGCGCGACGCGATGCAGCCGACCCTGGTGCAGTCGCTCGAGGGCACGCCGGCGCTGGTGCACGGCGGGCCGTTCGCGAACATCGCGCACGGCTGCAACTCGGTGATCGCCACCCGCTCGGCGCTGAAGCTCGGCGACTACGCGGTGACCGAAGCCGGCTTCGGCGCCGACCTGGGCGCAGAGAAGTTCGTCGACATCAAGTGTCGCGCGGCCGGCCTGCGGCCGGCGGCGGCGGTGGTGGTCGCGACCGTGCGCGCGCTGAAGTACCACGGCGGCGTCGAGGTCCGGGACGTCGAGCGCGAGGACCTCGGCGCGCTCGAGCGCGGCCTGCCGAACCTGGTGCGCCACCTCGACAACCTGCGCGCCTTCGGACTGCCCTGCGTGGTGGCGATCAACCACCGTGCGCACGACACCGAGGCCGAGATCGCGCTGCTCAGGCGCCGCGTCGGCGAGATGGGCGTGCCGGTGGAGGTGGCCCGCCACTACGCCGACGGCGCGGCGGGGGCGGAAGGGCTGGCCCGGGCGGTCGTGGCAGCCGCGGCACCCGGCCCCGCGCCGCTGCGCTTCGCCTACGAGGACGACGCGCCGCTGTGGTCGAAGATGGAGGCGATCGCCACCCGCATCTACGGCGCCTCGGGCATCGAGGCCGACGCCAAGGTGCGTGCCCAGGTCGAGCGGCTGCAGGCCGACGGCTACGGCACCTGGCCGGTCTGCGTCGCGAAGACGCAGTACTCGTTCTCGACCGACCCGACCCTGCGTGGCGCGCCGTCGGGCCACGTCGTGCGGGTGCGCGAGGTCAGGCTGGCGGCGGGCGCGCGCTTCGTGGTGATGATCTGCGGCGACGTGATGACCATGCCCGGGCTGCCGAAGGTCCCGGCCGCGCACGCGATCGACGTCGACGACGACGGCCGCATCACCGGCCTGTTCTGAGTCGCCGGCTGCGGCGCCCGGTCGGGCCCGCTCAGCGCGACGCGGCGCTCGGCGTGCCGGCCGCGCCCGTCTCGCCGGCCGCGCCCATCCCGCCGTCCTCGCCCGTCTCGCCGGCCTCGCCGAGGAAGCCGCCCGACTGCCGGCGCCAGAGCGCCGCATAGTGGCCATCGGCCGCCAGCAGCGCGGCATGCGTGCCGCTCTCCACGATCCGTCCGCCCTCGAGCACCACCAGCCGGTCCATCGTCGCGATGGTCGACAGCCGGTGTGCGATCGCGATCACCGTCTTGCCCGCCATCAGCCCGGCGAGCTGCTCCTGGATCGCCTGCTCCACCTCGCTGTCCAGCGCCGAGGTCGCCTCGTCCAGCACCAGGATCGGCGCGTCCTTGAGCAGGACCCGCGCGATCGCGATGCGCTGGCGCTGACCGCCCGACAGCTTCACGCCCCGCTCGCCCACGTGCGCGTCGTAACCGCGTCGCCCCTTCCAGTCCTGCAGCCCGTCGATGAAGGCCTCGGCCTGCGCGCGGTGCGCGGCGGCGCGGACCTCGGCGTCGCTCGCGCGGGGCCGACCGTAGCGGATGTTGTCGGCGATCGAGCGGTGCAGCAGCGAAGTGTCCTGCGTGACCATGCCGATCGCCGCCCGCAGGCTCTCCTGCGTGACCTCGCGCACCGCCTGCCCGTCGATCGTCAGCCGCCCGGCCTCGGGCTCGAAGAAGCGCAGCAGCAGGTTGACCAGCGTCGTCTTGCCGGCGCCCGAGCGGCCGACCACGCCGACGCGCTCGCCCGGGCGCACGACCAGGTCGAGTCCGTCGAGCACCGTGGTGCCGTCGGTGCGGCCGTAGCCGAAGCGCACCGCCTCGAAGCGGATCTCGCCACGGGTGACCTCGAGCGGGCGTGCGCCCGGACGGTCCTCGCCGGTGGGCGCGACCGCGATGGTCTCCATGCCCTCCTGGACGACGCCGACGTTCTCGAAGATGGACGCCACCTCCCAGCTGACCCAGCCGGCCACGTTGGCGATCTGCCAGGCCAGCGGCAGCGCGGTCGCCACCGTGCCCGCGCCGACCGTGCCCTGAGCCCACAGCCACACGCCGATCGTCCCGGTGCCGGCGAGCAGCCCCGCGTTGAGCAGCGACAGCACGACCATGAACTGCGTGATCGCCTGCATGTGCGCGGCGACCGCGTCCTGGTGCGCGTCGACCGACTCGCGGACCCAGGCGTCCTCGTCGGCCATCCGGGAGAACAGCTTGACGGTGAGGATGTTGGTGTAGCCGTCGACGACCCGCGCCATCACCTGCGAGCGGACCTCGGCGCTGGCGCGCGAGAGCTCGCGCAGCCGCGGCACGAAATGCCGCAGGAACAGCAGGTAGCCCGCGAACCAGCCGAGCATGGGCATCGCCAGGCGCCAGTCGGCCCAGGCCAGCAGCACCAGCGCCGACACCCCGTAGATGCCGATGTACCAGACCGCCCGGATGCCCGCCATCACGCTCTCGCGCAGCGCCTGTGCGGTCTGCATCACGCGGTTGGCCAGCCGTCCGGCGAAGTCGTTCTGGAAGAACGCCCAGCCCTGGCGGATCACCTGCCGGTGGCTCTGCCAGCGGATCAGCGTGGTGGCGCCGGGCACCAGCACGTTGTGGCGGATCGCGACGTCGACGAACAGCGCCAGCGGGCGCAGCACCCCCACCGCGAACAGCATGCCCAGCAGCAGCGGCATCTCGCGCGCGACGGCCGCCGCGCGGTCGGTGGCCTCCATCATCCCGACGAGCCGCCCGATGCACAGCGGGATCAGCGTGTCGATCAGCGCGACCGCGAGGCTGGTGGCGAACATCGCCGCATACCAGCCGCGGGTCTGCGCGGTGAAGTGCCGGTAGAAGCCGCCGAGCGCGGCCGGCGGGGTGCCCGGGCCGGGGCTCGCGGTGCCGCGGATGCGTGACTGGAGGTAGCGGAACATCGTGGAGCCGGCGCGGCGGGCCAGTGTAGCCGCTCGCGCGCGCGGGCCGGGCGATGCAGCGGCCGGTGGGCGCGCCGCCCGATCAGGCCGGCAGCCCGAGCGCGCGCCGGCGCTCGAGGTGGCGCTCGACCTTCGGCTGCGCATGCAGCCCCCGCGCGTAGCGCGCGAGCAGCTTCGCGGTGCGCTCGGTCGCGTAGCCGAGCTGCGAGAACGCGACGCCGCGGTCGAAGACCTCGCCGTAGTGCGCGATCAGGCCGTCGCGCAGCCGGAACCGCGACATGCCCTCGAAGACGATCAGCCGGCCGACGCTCTCGGGCTCGCGCGAGCGGTAGCTGAACACGTAGCTCGCGTAGCCGGTGTCGCCGGTGCGGGCCGGGTCGGTGAACTCCCAGCAGAACGCCTCGCCGCCGACGTGGAAGCGCTCGTGCATCGCGGCGATGTCGGCGCGGCCGGTGTGCGGGCCGAAGAAGGCGTCGTCGTAGGTGCCGTCGGGCGTGAAGAGCGCGGCGAGCCCTTCGCAGTCGTGGGTCTGCGCGGCCTGCGAGAAGCGCGCGAGCAGCGTGTCGAAGTCCATGGTCGGTGTCTCCTCGGGTGGCCGCAGGACGATACCAGCGCCGGGACGGGTGTCGCGCGGACGCCGCGCCGACCACTGTATGCTTGCGCAGTGCCACTGGTTGCGCGTACAGTGAAACGCAACCCCCGATACGGAGTCGACGATGATCAAGCGAATCGAATGGCGCACCGCCTTCTGGGCCCGTCGGGGCCGCGCCACCGCACTCAGCGCACCGGGCCCGGTGCTGTCGCGAGAACGCGCCCGCGAGCTCGACCAGCCCACCTGGATGCGCCGCAACCTGTGCATCGCCGAACTCGCCGAGCCGCGCCGCAGCCACTGAGCCGCCCGCGCGGACGCAGCGCCCGCCCTACTTGAGGGTGCGCTCCACCCACCAGTTCGGCTGAGCCGCGACGAACACGCCGGTCGCGGCCAGCCGGTTCGCGAGCTCGAGCGAGGGCAGCCCCGCCGCCGACTCGACCAGCCAGGCGCGCTCGCCGAGACGGCGGGTCGCGCGGGCATCGTGGGACGCCAGGAACGCGCGTGCCGCCGGCTCGTCCAGCCCGTCGCGCAGCGTCACCACCACACCGCCCGGCAGCGCGCGCAGTCGCCCGCCCTCGTCGCGGAAGACCGGTGACTGCAGGCTCGGCGAGACGTCCTTCAGCGCGCCGCCCGAAGCGGGCCTGAGCGCGACCGACTTGCCCGAGAGCGCGCCCGAGAAGTCGGCGCCCCATCCGGATTCGAGCACCAGCGGACGGCGCGTGCCGCCGTCGTGCCAGACGTGGGAGGGCGCCGCGCGCTTGCCGCCCGAGGCGGTCTTGGCCGAGGCGGTCTTGGCCGAGGTGGAGGCGGCCGGGTCGTCGCCCTGGGCCGCCGCGCTGCCCGCCAGCACCGTCCAGGCGATGGCGGCCGCGAGCGCACGCACGGGTGCGCGCCGGTCAGTTCGAGCGGCCATGGATCGTGATGCTCCAGCTGTTGAAGGTGCCGGTGTCCTGGGGCGCCAGGTCGCTCACCTCGAGGCGCCAGACGCCGTTGGCCGCGTCATCGAGATGACGGACCGAGCCGAAGACATGGCCGGCCGCGTAGCTGCCGCAGCTCCCGTCCCCGCAGGCCCGCTGGTCCGCGAGCACGCTGGCGGTACCGCCCGGGGCGAGGAGCCGTACCCTCAGGTCGCCGGCGTAGGTGTGGTCCGAGGACAGCGAGACCTCGACGAACTCGACCTTGTTGATGCCGCAGCCGGTGAAGGTGAGGTTCGTGCCGACCACCGTGCCGGTTCCGGCCACCGTCGCGTCGGGCAGCGCCGCGTTGACCGTCGAGGACAGCGTGCAGGCGATCTGCGAGCTGCTGCCGCCAACCGAGTTCCAGGTCGACGCGGCCCGCACGGCTTCGGCCGCGTCGACGATGCCGTAGCCGTACTTGTGGCTGAACGCGCGGGTCTGGTTGTCGGAGCGCTTGGTCGGCAGCGCGCTGGGCTCCCAGCTCGAATCGAGGAGGTTCGTGCGGCGCGCCGTGCTCGCGAGCAGCAGGCGCACGTCGCGCCAGGTGAGGTTCGGATTCACCGCGAGCATCAGCGCGACCACGCCCGAGACCATCGGCGCGGACGCCGAGGTGCCGCTGAAGTCGGTGCGCGTGCCGCCGAGCAGCGAGGTGGTGACCACGTTCGGCGTGCCGGTGCCCGACGAGGGCGCGCAGACCGTGAGGTTCGCACCGGGTTCCGAGTAGGTGGCCACCGTGCCGGCCTTGTCGACCGCGCAGACCGCGATCACCCCCAGCAGGTTCACGAAGCCGTCGTAGTTCGAATTGTCGACCTGGCAGGCGCCAGCCGCCCGCAGGAAGCAGCCGCCGTTGCCGGCGGAGAAGACGTAGACCGAGCCCTTGCCGCCGCGGCCGGTGTCGATGCCCCGGCGCAGTGCTGCCGTGAAGAGCGCGTCGGGCGCGTGCAGCGCGCCGTCGTCCGGCGAGCCCCAGCTGTTGTGGTAGACGCCGACCGCGGCCGCGTCGCGATTGAGCGCATTGGCGATGTCGACGTCGGTGCCGCTGATGAGCGCGTCGTACGCGACCAGCGACGCCCGGGGCGCCACGCCCGCGCCCGCCACCGCGTTGCCGTCGCGCGCCGCCGCCAGGCCGGCGACCGCGGTGCCGTGGCCCTCGATTGGCCCGTTGGCGTCGCTGGCGGTGGAGCACGGCAGCGGCCAGGGACTGCCGAAGTTGGTCGCCCGGTAGCTGTAGCTCCCGCCCTCGACCAGGTTGGGCCGGAGGTCGGGATGGGTGACCTCGATCGCGTCGTCGATGACCGCGATCCGCGCGCCCGCGCCCTTGGTGATCGCCCAGGCGGCGGACACCCGCAGGTCTTCGCCGACCACGCCGCCGTTCTGTCCGGTGTTCGTCAGGTGCCACTGCTGCGCCAGCAGCGGATCGATGCCCGAGAGCACGGCGGGCGCGACGATCGAGTACTCGACGCAGCCGGGTCCGACGACGATCTTGCCGTTGACCGGAGCGGGCGCGGGCGCGGGGGCGGGCGCGGGGGCCGGCGCCGGAGCAGGCGCCGGTCCCGGGGCCGGCGAGGGCGCCGGAGCGGGCGCGGGCGCGGGCGCGGTGCTGCCGCCACCGCCGCAGCCTGCGAGGCCGGCGAGCGCCGCGGCGAGCACCAGGGCGGGCGCCAGGCGCAGGGATGAGGTGAAGCTGATCAGAGGTGCGCGCATGAAGGGTCGGAGTCGAAGGCGGCCGCCGCCCGGAGCGGGCACAGTGCTCGGCGTGGTCAGGGCACAGTTCGTCAAGGCACAGTATCTGCCGGCGCGCGAACCTTACCGCCCGTGCCGGCGACGGACGGACAGGATGGCGGGCGTGCCGGCGCGCCCGCCTTCGCCTCGCCGCATCCGGGCGGAAACGGAACGGTCCGGCGCGGGGCGGTGCACGGACGTCCGTGGGAGAATCGGCCCCTTACCGCGCGACCGCCCCAGGCCCCCGAATGATCCGCACGCCCGACACGTTCCGCCCGGCGCTCGACGTCGTGCTGCACGACGACGCCATCGTCCACCTGTTCGCGCGCGATGCGCTCGTCCAGCCGCTCGACGAGCCGCGCCCGATGCGCTGGCGCACGCTGCGGATGTTCGGCTTCGAGGCGGCGCGCGTGCAGCCGATCGGCCGGCACGAGGGCGTCGATCACCTGGCGGTCGCGCTGGCCGACGACCACCCGGCCGACCGGATGCCCGACGGCTGGCGTGCGGCCGGGCTGCGCAACTGGTTCGGCATGCTCGACGACGCGACGCTGTCGATCGCGATGCGCGGCGTGCAGATGCTGGAGTGGGATCGGACCCACCGCTTCTGCGGCGCCTGCGGCACGCCGACCGAGCAGGCCGCGGGCGAGCGCGCCAAGCGATGCCCGTCCTGCGGCCTGACCGTCTACCCGCGGATCTCGCCTGCGATGATGGTGCTGGTGACGCGCGGCGACGAGCTGCTGCTCGGGCGCGGCGTGAACTTCCCGCCGGGGCGCTACAGCGCGCTGGCCGGCTTCCTGGAGGCCGGCGAGACCATCGAGGAGTGCGTGGCCCGAGAGGTGATGGAGGAGACCAACGTCGAGGTGCGCGACCTGCGCTACTTCGGCAGCCAGAGCTGGCCCTTCCCGAACTCGCTGATGATCGCCTTCACCGCCGAATACGCCGGCGGCGAGCTGCGCCACGATCCGGCCGAACTCGCCGATGCGCAGTGGTTCCCGCTCGATGCGCTGCCGCACATGCCGCCCAGCCTGAGCATCGCACGCGCGCTGATCGACGCGACGGTCACGAGGATGCGACATGGCTGATCACCCGCACGATACCCGCCGCGCCGTGCTGCGCGCCGGCGCCGCGCTGCCCGCGGCCGCACTCGCGGCGCACCTGCCCGCGGCCCGCGCCCAGGCCACCGACTGGCCCGTGCGGCCGGTGATGATGATCAATCCGTTCGCCGCCGGCTCGGCGGTCGACGTCGTCGCGCGCCAGCTCGCGCAGCGCATGGCACAGAACCTCGGCCAGCCGTTCAACGTCGAGAACCGCACCGGCGCCTCGGGCAACATCGGCACCGAGGCCGCGGCCCGCGCCCGCCCCGACGGCTACACGCTGCTGCTCGGCTCGCCGGGCACGATGGCGATCAACCCCTGGCTGTTCGCGAAGCTGCCCTACGACCCGGTGCGCGACTTCGTCGCGGTCGGCCAGCTGGTGTCGTTCCCGCAGGTGGTGATCGTGAACCCGGTCTCGCCGATCCGCTCGATCCCCGAGCTGATCGCCGCCGCGCGCGCGCAGCCCGACCGGGTCACGCACGGCTCGTCCGGCCAGGGCACGACCTCCCACCTGGTGATGGAGCTGATCAAGGGCGCCGCCGGCCTGAAGATGACGCATGTCGCCTACCGGGGCGGCGCGCCGGTGCTGCAGGCGGTGGCGGCCGGCGAGGTGCAGACCGGCGTCGAGGGCATCCCCTCGCTGCTCGGCCAGGTCCGCGGCGGCACCCTGCGCGCGCTCGCGGTCACCTCGGCAGCGCGCTCGCCGCAGCTGCCCGACGTGCCGGCGGTCTCGGAGTTCCTGCCGGGCTTCGACGCATCGGCGTGGATCGTGCTGCTGGCGCCCGCGGGCACGCCCGCGCCGATCGTGGCGAAGGCCTCGGCCGAGATGCGCCGCGCGCTGCTCGAGCCCGCGGTGCGCGAGCAGCTCGAGGCGCAGGGCGCGACGGTGGTCGGCTCGACGCCCCCCGACGCCGCGGCCTTCCTGCAGGCCGAGTCGCGCAAGTTCCGCAGCGCCGTCGAGGCCTCGGGCGCGAAGGCCGAGTGAGGCTCGCCGCCCGGCGCCCCGCCGCTCAGTCGCCGGCCGCGATCGCGGCCGCCGCGCGCCAGGCGAGCCCGAAGGCCTGCGCCAGGCCGTTGCCCGGCAGGTAGCCCGCACCGCCCCGGCCGGCGAGGCCGGCGGCGGCGCCACCCGCGGCGTACAGGCCCGGCAGCGGGCGCTCGGCCGCATCCAGCACGCGGCCCTCGCCATCGGTGACCAGCCCGCCCTGCGTGTGCGCGAGCGCGCCGGTCACCCAGGACGCCCGGTATGGCGGCTCGAGCGGCCGCGCGACGCGCGCGCGCCCGAGCGGATCGGCACGCACGCCATGCGCGACGGCCGCCGCGTCGTCGAGCGCCTCGCGCAGCGCCGCCGCCGGCACGCCCGCGAACGAGGCCAGCGTCGCCACGTCGTCGGCGGCCAGCACCCGACCGGCCGCGCGCGCCTCGGCATAGGCCGAGTGCTCGCCGAGCGCGGCCTCCAGGCGCGCATCGAACACCTCGAGCGCCACGCCGCCGGGACAGGCGAGCACGTGCGCGGCGAGCTCCGACGGGCCCACGTCCTCGCGCACGAAGCGCCGGCCGGTCCGATCGACGAGGATCGCGCCCAGCGAGGGCAGCGACATGCCCAGCCGCGTGCGGCCGTCGGGGTTCGAGTGGCCCTGCCCCTGGTAGCCGTCCATGCCGCCCAGCGCGCCGCCCCAGGCGCGGCCGAGCGCGATCGTGCTGCCGTCGTTGGTCGGCGGGCCGCCGTGCACGGCACCGGCCATCGCGGGCAGGAACTCGGCGAGCATCGCCGGGTTCGCGCCGAACCCGCCGCCGGCGACCAGGGTGCGGGCCGCACGGATGTGCAGCGGCGTGCCGTCGGGTCCGGCCGCCCAGTCGACGGTGACGGTGCCGTCGGCGTCGCGCGCCACCCCCGCCGCGGGCCGGTCACGCACGACGCGGATCCGCGGCTCGGCCAGGACCGCGGCGCGCAGCGCGTCGTGCAGCGCCCGGCCGGACGCGGGTGTGGCCGCATGGAAGCGCGCGACGCCGTGGCCCGGCGCCGGCACGTCGGGCAGGAAGCGGACCGCGACGCCGCAGCCCGTCTCGAGGAAGTCGAGCGCATCGGGCAGCGCGTGCGCGACGGGCATCGCGATCCGCTCGTTGACCGAGTCGCCGGCGAACGCGCGCAGATCGTCGAGCCAGTGCTGCGGCGTGTCGAGCACGCCCGCCGCGCGCTGGCGCCGCGAGCCGGCCGCGGGCACCAGTCCGCCGCTCACCGCGAGCGTGTTCGGCGTCGACCAGTGCGGGTCGGCCAGCACGACCTCGCGCCCGAGCGCGGCCGTGCGGAGTGCGGCGAACATGCCGGCCGCGCCCGCGCCGAGCACCAGCAGGTCGGTCACGCGCGACGGCCCCTCGTCCGGCTTCACGCACTCACCAGGCAGCGCTCGGCGCGCCAGCCGTACAGCCACTCGAGGGCGTCGTAGAAGCGCTCCGGCGCGCGGCCGGCCCACAGGTCGTTGCGCACCAGCCGCTTCACGCCCCGGGCGTGGTAGAGCCGGCCCATCTCGCGGGCCGACAGCACCACGCGCGCGGTCCGCGCGATGCGCGAGCGCTCGTAGCGCGAGAAGGCGGCCTCCAGGTCCTCGCCATGCGCACGCACCGCCTCGCCGAGCGTCACCGCGTCCTCGAGCGCCATGCACGCGCCCTGCGCGATGTACTGCAGCATCGGATGCGCGGCATCGCCCAGCAGCGTCGCGCGCCCGTAGGTCCACCGGCCGATCGGCTCGCGATCCGCGGTCGCCCAGCGCTTCCAGTTCCTCGGCAGGTCGATCAGCTGGCGCGGCTGCGCCAGGATGCCGTCGAAGTACGAGCGGACCTCGTCGCGGCTGCCCTCGCGCACGCCCCATTCCTCGCGCTCGCGACTGTGGAAGGTGACGACGACGTTGTACTGCTCGCCGCCGCGCAGCGGGTAGTGGACCAGGTGGCAGTCGGGGCCCGACCAGACCACCGGCGCGTTCCAGCGCAGGTCGGCGGGGAAGTCGGCGGCCTCGACCACCGCGCGGTAGACCACGTGGCCGGAGACGCGCACCGGGTCGCCGACGTACTGCGCGCGCACCGCCGATCGCACCCCGTCGCAGGCGACGAGTGCCGCGCCCGCATGGCGCGTGCCGTGCTGGTCGACGACCACGACGCGGCCCTCGGCCTGCTCGACGCGCTCGATGCGCGTGGAGGTCAGCAGCTCGATGTCGCCACGCGCGCGCACGCCGTCGAGCAGCGAGCCGTGCGCATCGGCGCGGTGGATCACCGCATACGGGTTGCCGAAGCGCGCACGGAACGCCTCGCCCACCGGCAGCGATGCGACCGTGGCACCGTCGACCGCGTCCATCATCGCCATGCGCTCGACGTAGACCGCGCGCGAGCGGGCGATCGTGCCGACGCCGAGCGCATCGAACGCATTGAACGCGTTCGGTCCGAGCTGGATGCCGGCACCGATCTCGCCGATCTCGGCGGCCTGCTCGAGCACCGCGACCCGCCGGCCGGCACGCGCGAGCGCGAGCGCCGCCGCCAGGCCGCCGATGCCGCCGCCCGCGACCAGGATCCGCTCGCCGTGTCCCTCGCCTGCCGCCATCGTCCGCCTCCGTACCGATCCCTGCGATTCTAGTCGCCGGGGCGCGCACGACGGGCCGGTATCATCGACCGCACACACGAGGGGAGATGCGATGCGCAGGAACGCGGTGAAGGCGCTGATGAAGTCGGGCGGAACGGCCCTGGTCGGCTGGGCGGGGATCGGCAACAGCTACTCGGCGGAGCTGCTGGGACACGCGGGCTTCGACGGCGTGGTCGTCGACATGCAGGCCGCGGGCTTCCGGATGCTGGTGCCGGGCAACGACGCGGCGCTGCTGCGCGGGGCGGCGCAGGCCGCCTGCGACCGGATCCGCGGCGCGGCGCCGTCGGCGCCCGGCGCGGCGTACTGAGGGGCGGACCGGGGGCGGCCCGTGCGTGCCCGACCGGAACGCCCATGTCCGCAGTGTTCGGCATCGATCAGGCCCGCGACTGCATGCACAAGCTGCTCGGCGCGATGGTGCGCGGCGGCGGCTCGGACCTGTTCATCTCGGCCGACTTCCCGCCGTCGATGAAGGCGAACGGCGAGATGCGCCCGCTGGCCGAGAAGATCCGCGAGGGCGAGATCCACGAGATCAAATCGATCATGAGCAAGTCGCGCGAACTCGGGATGATGACCTTCGACGACGCGCTCTTCGACCTCTTTGACGCGGGCCACATCGCCTACGAGGAGGCGATGCGCAATGCCGACAGCACCAACGAGCTGCGCCTGAACATCACGCTCAAGAGCCGGCGCGGCGAACCGGCCCAGAAAGGAAAGGTCGACCTGGCGATCCAGTAGCGCGCGGCACCTCGAACGCGCGGTCGCCCGCGATCGCGAACAGCCGCTGCGGCGCGGCGCGCGAGACGCTCGCCGAGCCGGTGAACTCGCCGAACGCGGGCAGCACCGTCTGCCCGGGCCCCACGCTGAAGCACGGCAGCCTCGCGGAGTCGCCACCGCGCCCGTGCAGCCGCACCGCCGGATGCAGGTGGCCGGCGAGCCGGTAGCCCTGGCCCGGACCCCGGACACCGCCGAAGCCCGGGTCGGGCGCATCGTCGATCGGCTCGTGGCACAGCGCGAACGGTCCGAGCGGCGCGGGCGCGTCCACCACCTCGATGCCGAGATCGGCCGGCGGGTCGCCGGCGCGGTCGTCGTGGTTGCCGCGCACCAGCACGCAGTGCAGCCCCGCACGCTCGGCGCGCCAGGCGCGCAGCGCCGATACCGTCGCCGGGGCCTGCGCGGGACGGGCGTGGAGCAGATCGCCGAGCACCACCAGGCGGCGCGCGCCGCAGTCGTCGACCAGGGCGCCGAGCCGGCGCAGCGTGGTCTCGGTGGGTCCGGTGGGCACCGGCACGCCGAGCGCGCGGAAGGTCTCGGCCTTGCCCAGGTGCACGTCGGCGACGAACAGCGTCGCCTCGTCCGGCCACCAGATCGCACGGCGCGCCAGCAGCCGCACGGCGACCCCGGCGAGCTCGAGGTCCAGCCCGCCGAGGCTCTCGGGCACGCGTGTCGTCGATGGCATCTGCGGATTCTAGCGGCCCGCGCTCCGCGCCCCCGAAGTGCGCTAGGCTGCGCGGCGCATCGCCGTACCCATCCGCCGCCGACCCAGGACCCTGCCATGACCGCCCTGCACTTCGACGACGCCGACGTCCGTCGGCTGCTCAGCCTGGACGCCCTGCTGCCCGCGATGCGGCGCGCGCTGGCCGACCTGTCGGCCGGGCGGGTGGTGCAGCCGCTGCGCACGGTGATGGACATCCCGGCCGAGCACGGGTTCTTCTTCCTCAAGCCCGCGCTGACCGCCGACGCGCTCGCCACCAAGCTGATCACGCTCATCCCGGGCAACCCGGCGCGCGGCCTGCCGACGCTGCTGGCCACCATCGTGCTGATGGACCCGGCCACCGGCCGCACGCTGGCCACCATGGACGGCACCTGGATCACCGAGCTGCGCACCGCGGCGGTGTCGGCGGTCGCGGCCGACGCGATCGTGTCGCCCGGGCCGAAGGTGGTGGCGATGCTGGGCAGCGGCGCGCTGGCACGCACCCACGCGGCGGCGCTGCGCGCGGTGCGGCCGATCTCCGAGATCCGCGTCTGGAGCCGGGATCCGGCGAACGTCGCGCGCTGCGCGGCCGAGATCGGGGCGGTGGCCTGCGCGAGCGCCGAGGCCGCGGTCCGCGGCGCCGACATCGTCTGCACGGTCACCAACGCGACCGAGCCGGTGCTGCGCGGCGCGTGGCTCAAGCCCGGAGCGTTCGTCGCCGCGGTCGGCGCGCCCCGCCCGAGCTGGCGCGAGCTCGACGACGAGGCGATGGCGCACCTGCTGATCGCCGACAGCCGCCATTCGGCCGAGCACGAGGCCGGCGACGTCATCGATTCGGGTGCGAAGGTGAGCGCCGAGATCGGCGAGATCCTGGCCGGCACGGTACCGCCACCGCCGCACGGCACAACCGTCATCTTCAAGGCCCTCGGGCAGGCGGTCGAGGACGCGGTCTCGGCGCGGCTGGTCTACGACCGGGCCCTCGCGGAGCGGGATGCGGCGGAGCGGGACGCGGCGGGGCGGGACGCGGCGGGCCGGGCATGAGCGGCACCGACCTCACCGTCGACGTCGCGATCGTTGGCGCGGGCATCGCCGGCGCCTCGGTCGCCTACTGGCTGACCCGGCTCGATCCGAGACTGTCGGTGGCGATCGTCGAGCGCGACACCGGCTTCGCGCAGGCCTCCTCGCAGCGTTCCGCGAGTTCGATCCGCCAGCAGTTCTCCAGCCCGGTGAACATCCGGATGTCGCAGTTCGGCCTGGCGTTCCTGCGCGAGGCCGCCGATCGGCTCGAGGTCGACGGCGACCGCCCCGAGCTCGGCCTGCAGACACCCGGCTACCTGTATCTCGCGACGCCGCCGCAGGCCGACGCGCTGCGCGCGCAGAACGCGGTGCAGCGCGCCCACGATGCCCCCATCGAACTGCTCGATCCGTCGGCGCTGTCGGCACGCTTTCCGTGGCTGGCGACCGGCGACCTCGCGCTCGGCGCGCTCGGGGCCGGGGCCGAGGGCTGGTTCGACGGGCCGGCGCTGCACACCGCGATGCTGCGGCGCGCCCGCGCGCAGGGCGCGCGCCTGGTGCGCGGCGAGGTGGCGGGGTTCGAGCTCGCCGGGGCGGGCGAGGCGCGCCGGGTCGGCGCGCTGCGCCTGGCCGACGGCAGCCTGGTCCGCTGCGGTCATGCGGTGCTCGCCGCCGGCGCCTGGTCGCGCCCGGTGGCCGCGCATGCGGGCATCGCGCTGCCGGTGCATGCACGGCGCCGAACGGTGTTCGTGGTCTCGTGCCCCGAGCCGCTGCCCGACTGCCCGCTGGTGATCGATCCGACCGGGTTCTGGTTCCGGCCGGAAGGCCGCGCGTTCATCGGCGGCACGACGCCCGACCCGGACGAGGACGACCTGCCGCTCGAACCGAACCTCGGCGAGTTCGACGAGGCGCTGTGGGCCGCGTTCGCGCACCGCGTGCCGGCCTTCGAGGCGCTGCGCGTCGAGCGCGCCTGGGCGGGGTACTACGAGATGAACCTGTGGGACCACAACGCGCTGCTGGGCCCGTGGCCCGGCCTGGCGAACCTGCATGCCGCCACCGGCTTCTCCGGCCACGGCATGCAGCAGGCACCGGCCGCCGGACGCGGCGTGGCCGAAGGTGTGCTGCACGGCGGCTGGCGCACGCTGGACCTGTCGGACCTGTCGGTCGCGCGACTGGCCGAGGGACGACGCGTGATGGAAGCGAACGTGATCGGTTGAGGCGGGTGCCGACTCAAGGTGGAGCAGGCGTTCGAGCCTGCTGCGCGCACAGGCCGGCGACCGTCCAGCCGAGGTCGAGACGCTCGCCGCGCCACTGCCCGGTCGCGGTGCCTGCCTGGATGTGCGGGCCATCGCGACGATGCCGCTCGACGATCCAGCCGGGCTCGCCCGACAGGAGCGGTGCGTCGTCGATGCATCGGCCCGATGCATCGACGAACCGCAGCGCGCCGTCATCCAGCATGCGGGCCCGCGTACCTCCCTCGTGGACCTGCCGGTGGTGCCTGCGGCACAGCAGCACCAGATTGGACAGCCGCGTCGCACCGCCGTGCGCCCAGTGCTCGATGTGATGCCCGTCGACGAAGCGCTGCTGTGTGCAGCCCGGATACCGGCAGCCCCGATCGCGCGACCTCAGCGCCCGCGCGATCGCAGGCGGAATGCTGCGCGTGCGCCGACCCACGTCGAGCACGCGGCCCGCGCCGTCCTGGACGATCGTGACCAGGCTCGCGTCG
Organism: Burkholderiales bacterium; assembly: GCA_026399835.1. Classification (GTDB taxonomy): domain Bacteria; phylum Pseudomonadota; class Gammaproteobacteria; order Burkholderiales; family Burkholderiaceae_E; genus UBA4615. Next base: position 108,725 of record JAPLQE010000064.1, read on the forward strand.
CAGCCGAGCCGACGCACCGTCTCGGCGGCCAGCACCGGGCCGTCGTCGAGCTCGCTGCGGCCAGGCCGGTCGGCCACGAGGGTGCGGGCATCCACATGCACGACGATCTGCTGCCGTTCCCCGCCGGACAGGGCGCGGTCGCCGTACGCGAGCCAGCTCTCGGCGAACCGCGCGAGCGCGTCGGCGCGACACTGCGAAGGCGTGTCCGGCGGCAGCGTGTCGGACGTGTCGGACGTGTCGAGCGGCCAAACGGCAGCTCCGCCCGCCCGGTCCGCGGCGGGCGCACGGCCGGACGTTCCAGCTGGAACGTCCGGGCGGGACTGCGCGTGAGCATGGCCTCGCGGGTCGGCGGAGTCCTCGTCGAGAGCGCGCTGCAGCGCCCGCAGGACGAGCGCGCCCGCCTCCGCGGGCAGGCGCACCTGGAGGCACAGCGAGCCGTCGTCGTCCTGGCGGTACGTGAGTCCGCGGTTCGCCTGTTGCCGGGCTTCCCGATCTAGCTCGACCGCCTGCTGCGCACGCCGGAAACCCCGGACCACCGCCTCCACGTGATGGGACGTGCCATGCAGCGCGACCATCAGCAGCGTCTCTTCGGTCTCAGGCGTGGCGACGCGAGTCAGGGCGCGAACCTTCGAATAGCTGAGTTCGCCACGCGACATCGCCTGCGCGATCCGCGGCAGCGACTCGAGCGAGCGGGCCGTGCGCACCTTCTCGCGCGCCGCGCCGAGTTCGATGCCGCACTTCCAGCCCAGCCAGTGTGCGCACGAGCGCACGAGCGCATCGCGCCGTCGGCCCAGCCTTCGCGGCGGTCGAACTCGGCGACCAGTGCGAGGAATCGATGGTGGGCAGCATTCAGATGGCCAGCGAGCTCGGTGATGCGGGCCTCGAGTTCGGGCTACCGCGAGACCCTGGCTCCAGAAAGCTCGGATCGCCCGTAGCGCCGTCAACGACGCGGCTCTAAAGACTTAGGCCGTCGGGACGACTCGGCTCCGCCATACCGGGGTCGGGTCCGGACGAGCGGGTCAGACCGCGCGGCGGTGAATCGGCGGCCGAGACACCGCGAGACGCCGTCCTAAGCCAGCGGCTCGAACGCATACGCGTGCATCCCCAGCACGCCCGCCGTGAAGCTCTCGTGCAGAACCGTGCCGCGCCCGCCGGCGCCGGCGGCCACCAGCAGCGGCACGAAGTGCTCGGGCGTCGGATGCGCGCGCGCGGCCTCGGGCGCGATCGGCCAGTCCTGCAGCAGGTCCGCGCCGCCGTCGCGCACCGCGGCGGACACCCAGTCGGTGAAGCGCCGCGCATACGGGGCGACCGGCGCGTCGGGCCCGCGCGAGAAGACGTCGCGCAGGTTGTGGGTGACCGAGCCCGAGCCCATCACCAGCACGCCGTCCTCGTGCAGCCCGGCGAGCGCGCGGCCGATGGCCACGTGGAGATCGGCATCCATGCGCGCGTCGAGCGAGACGACGACCACGGGGATGTCGGCCAGCGGGTACATCAGCAGCAGCGGCACCCAGATGCCGTGGTCGAGCCCGTCGATCGGCACTTCGCCGACCGGCTCGATGCCGGCATCGGCGAGCAGGCCGGCCACGCGCGTGGCGAGCGCCGGATCGCCCGGCGGGTCGTAGCGCAGCGCGTACAGGGCGTCGGGGAAGCCGCCGAAGTCGTGGACCGCGTGCATCCGCGGCGCCGAGCCGACGGCGACGCCCTGCGCGATGGTGTGCGCCGAGATGGCGACGATCGCACGTGGGCGCGGCAGCCGATCGCCGAGGCCGCGCAGGAAGTCGCGCGCCGGCACATCGTCGAGCGGCAGCGAGGGCGCGCCGTGCGACACGAAGATCGACGCGGGCGCGGCGCCGCTCACGCCCAGCCGCCCGCGAACGGGATCGCGGCGCCGGCGAAGAACTCCACCTCGGTCGAGGCGAGGAACACCGCGAACAGCGCATCCTCCTCGGGCCGCGCCAGCCGGCCCAGCGGCACC
>JAPLQE010000005.1 GCA_026399835.1 Burkholderiales bacterium
CTTCGCGGTGCCCGGGCCGGTGACCAGCACTTCCCGCGCGTCGCCGATCGCGGTCACGACCTCGTCGAAGTAGTGCGTGTCGTCGTTCGTGTGGCCGGAGCCGGGGGTGCCGGCGCGGTGGTGCACCTTCCGGTGGCCGCCCGAATGGTGGACGGTGACGGTGTGCGTGTCGTCGACGGAGAAGTCGACGACGCGGGCGTCTCGGTGATCGAGCCAGACGACGGCATGGACGTGGGACATGGGGGAGGTCTCTCTGTGTTGTGGGTGAGGCATCGAGGGCGGAGGTGTGGCGCGCCGGAGGAGACGACCGGAACGCGGGGGCGGGCTCGGACGGCCCGCTTCGGTTACAGGGTGGCTCGGTGCACGCCGGCGGCGCGCTCGCGGCGCTCCTGGCAGGCGACGCAGCGGACCGCGAACGGCTGCGCCTGCAGCCGCGCAGGCGGGATGGCCTGCCCGCAGTCGGTGCAGGTGCCGTAGTCGCCGGACTCGAGGCGGGCGAGCGCGGTGCGCCCGGCCTCGTACTCGTCGATGTCGCGGCGGGCGTCGGCGAAGTCGGCGGTGACGGTGTCGTCGGCGACCGAGAGGTCACCGGCGTCCGCGTTGTGGTCCAGGCCCTCGGTGACCATCGCGGCGTCGCCGAGCTTGTCGGTGATCTCGCCGCGCAGTGCTTCGAGTCGGCGTTCGATCGTCTGGCGGATGCGGGCAGTGTCGAGCGGATCCATGGGGTGCCTCGGCTGGGTGTGGAACCATCGTACGACGCACCGCCGCGGGCCGGATTGATCGAGGTCAAGCGGACCGCAGGGCCTGCGCGACGGCGGACCCGGGGGCGGGCCGCCGCCGAGGCCGGGTCAGCCCGGGCGTCCCGAGCGCTGCAGCGGGCAGGTGTTCATGCCCAGCAGCGCGTAGGCGCCGCAGAATCGGAACACGCCGGTCGCGAGCACGATGCCCCCGACCACGTAGCCCCACAGCCCGACCGTGCCGATCGCGGCGAGCGCGATCAGGATCAGGCCGGCGACGATGCGCAGGATGCGGTCGATGCCGCCGACGTTCGCTTTCATGGTGGGTTGCCTCGCTGGTGTGTTGGAGCGCCCATTGGAGCGCATCCGGTGCCGACCGGTCTGTGACCGCGGTTACACGACCCTGGCAGGCCATTCGCGTGCCCGCCCGCGGGCGCCGCCGCGCGCCTTCTGCTACCGTCGCCGGTCTCCCGAACCCGCCTGCCGGAACTCATCATGGACCATCCCCCGCCGACCCGCGAGCTGCAGCCCAGCGCGCTGACCGCCAACGAGATGTACCTGCTGCTGCGCGACTCGGTGATGCCGCGCCCGATCGCCTGGGTGTCGACGATCGGCACCGACGGCCGCAGCAACCTCGCGCCCTACAGCTTCTTCAGCGTCTGCTCGTCGGAGCCGCCGATCCTGGGCTTCTCGGCGATGAAGTCCGGCCGCGACGCGCGCGGCCAGCCGACCTACAAGGACACGATGGTCAACGTCCGCGCCAACGGCGAGATGGTGATCAACGTCGTGCCTGAGTCGATGATGCTGCCGATGGTCGAGACCTCGGCCAATCTCCCCCCGGGCGAGAGCGAGTTCGACTTCGCGAAGCTGCCGCAGGCGGCGTCGACGGCGGTCAAGCCGCCGCGCGTGGCCGGCGCGCCGGTCGCCTACGAGTGCGTCGTGCATTCGATCGTCGAGCTCGGCAGCAGCGCCTGGGTGATGGCGCGGGTCGTGCACGTGCATGTCGACGAGCGCGTCTATCTCGGCACGGTCAAGGGGGTGAACCACCGCATCGACCTGCTGCAGGGCACCGAGATGCGGCCCGCGGGCCGGCTCGGGCGTGCGCTGTACAGCCGGATCAGGAACGAGGAGACGATCCTCCGGCGCGACGGCCCGAACGACTGAACGTCACTCGGCCGGCGGCTCGCCGCCGTCGGCGAGCGCGCGCAGCGGGGCCGCGTCGAGGATCGTCACGCGCTCGCGGCCGAGCGCGATCCAGCCGCGGTGCTCGAAGCGCTTGAGCAGCCGCGAGACGATCTCGCGGACCGTGCCGATCGACTCGGCGAGGCTGGCATAGGCGGCGAGCAGTTCGGCGCGGCCCTGCGCGCACTGCGCCGCCGAGCTCACCGGCGCTGCTCGAAGAAGCGCGCGGCGATCGCGAGCGCCTGGTCGACGTCGGCGCGGTCGACGTCGAGGTGCGTCACCCAGCGCTGCACCAGGCCCTGGCCGTAGCGGCCGCTGCTGCCGGTGGTGCGCACGCCGTGCGCGGC
>JAPLQE010000087.1 GCA_026399835.1 Burkholderiales bacterium
CGCGCCATGGCGGCGATAGCGGTATGCGGCGAACAACGCCTGTCTGTCGGTCCGAAACTCGCCCGGATGCGCCTGTCTCATCGCCACGTACCCACCCCATACACGCTCGCTGTGGGCTGAAACGATTAATCAGGGACGACGACTTCATCACGCGCAGCTGCTCGAACTCCTTGACGCCGGTGCTGTCGAGCGGCTTGTAGTCCATGTCGATCGGGATGCCGGTCACCTTCGCGAAGTTCTCGAAGAAGGGCTGCTCCTTGTCCTTCTGGATCTTGCCGGTGGCGAGCGGCATGCCCATCACGCGCAGCTTCGTGTTGTCCTGCGCGAGCGCCGGGGCGCAGAATGTGGCGGTGGCGACGGCCGCCATGGCCGTCCAAGCTGCTGCGGTCCGTCCGATCCGTTTCATCCGATGTGCTCCATGTGTGTGCGTGATCGCCGTACGTGGTGCATTGAACCGACCACGGCGACGCCTGTCCGACCCGTGCAATGGTCGTGCCACGCCGCGGTTCAGTCAACAATCGATGTCCGTCCTGTAGACAAACCATGAACGCACCTCCTGACCGTCCGCTCGCAGCCGACCTGTCCGCCGACCTGTCCGCGGGCCTGTCGGCCCTCGAGCGCACCGATGCGCGGGCCCTGCGGCTCGCGATCCGCGCCGGCCGCCACCACGCGCACACGGTGGGCCTCGCCCCCGGCCGCGTGCAGGGCAACCTGGTGGTGCTGCCGCAGGCGCTGGCCGGCGACTTCATGCGCTTCTGCCAGCGCAATCCCAAGCCCTGCCCGCTGCTGGCGGTCACCGAGCCCGGCGACCCCGTCGCTCGCGAGCTCGGCGAGGACGTCGACCTGCGCACCGACGTGCCGCGCTACCGCGTGTGGCGCGAGGGCGTGCTCGAGGGCGAGGTCGACGACCTGCGCGCGCTGTGGCGCGACGACTGGGTCGGCTTCGTGCTCGGCTGCTCGTTCTCGTTCGAGCAGGCGCTGCTCGACGACGGCATCCCGCTGCGCCATGTCGCCGAGGGCCGCAACGTCGCGATGTACCGTACCTCGATCCCGACCTCGCCCGCCGGCCGCTTCTCGGGCCCGCTGGTGGTGTCGATGCGGCCGATGACCGCGGCGCACGCGATCCGCGCGGTGCAGGTCACCTCGCGCTTCCCGTCGGTGCACGGTGCGCCGGTGCACTTCGGCGACCCCGCGGCCATCGGCATCGCCGACCTCTCGCGGCCCGACTACGGCGACGCGGTCGACATCCTGCCCGGCGAGGTACCGGTGTTCTGGGCCTGCGGCGTGACGCCGCAGGCCGCGCTCATCGTGGCGCGGCCCGAGGTCTGCGTGACCCATGCACCCGGCTGCATGCTGGTCACCGACCGGCTCAACACCGAGCTCGCCGCGTTCTGACACGCGGGCTCGACACCGGGCCCGCGCACCCCGATCCTCGCCACCGACCTTCCACACGAGCCGCGACCATGCTCCGATTCACGCTGCACGACACCGACGGCCCGAAGCAGGCCGCCTTCGAGCCGACCGCCATGGTCATCGCCGGCTGGGCCGGCCGCGACCGCGCCGCGGTCGACCATCACATCGAGGAGCTGGCCGCGATCGGCGTGCCGCGGCCCTCGACGGTGCCGCTCTTCTATCGCGTCGCCGCGGCCACGCTCACCCAGTCCGACACCATCGAATGCGTCGGCGCGGGCAGCTCGGGCGAGGTCGAGCCGGTGCTGCTGTCGTATGCGGGGCGCCTGTGGCTCACCGTGGGCTCCGACCACACCGATCGCGACGCGGAGACCTACTCGGTCGCGCTGTCCAAGCAGATGTGCGCCAAGCCGCTCGCGCACGAGGCCTGGGCCCTGGACGCGGTGCTCGCGCGCCTCGACACGCTGCGCCTGCAGTCGTGGATCGAGGAGGACGGCCGCGAGATCGCCTACCAGGACGGCACGCTCGCCTCGCTGGTGCCGGCCCCGGACCTGCTCGCGCGGTTCCTCGACGGCAAGCCCGCCCCCGAGGGGCTGGTGATCTCCTGCGGCACGCTCGGCGCGATCGGCGGCGTGCGCCCGTCCACCGCGTTCCGCATGCGGCTCGAGGACCCGGCGACCGGGCGCGTGCTCGCGCACGCGTACCGCACGACAGTGCTGCCCAAGGTGGCCTGAAGCGCGGACACCCGTCCGGTGCCGCGGCGCGATCGGCTGCGTCGCGGTGATGCCGCTCGGCCCGACAGGGCATGGGTTCACCGCGAAGGACGGCGTGATCGAGATCTAGGGCGAGCGTCGGGACACGGTGGTGCCGCGGCTCGAGCAGGCGGGGTTCAAGGTGAGGCGGGCCGGCGGCTGGGGGGTGCGGCCGGGTGCCGCGGTGGCCAGCGTTGTCCATCGCGAAGGATCCTATGTTCACACAGACGAATCGCTGGCGGACAGTGACAGAAACCCGGGTGCGCTGTAGCAGGCGCTGTGTCCGCTCGCCGAAGACCTCCCGGCCGGCGACCTGCTTGCGACGCCATCAAGAACCACTCTTTATGCGGTAAATGTAGTCGGAGCCCCGCCCATCTCCAACTCCAAACCTTCCAACTCCTATATTAATTGACCCACCCTCCTGTTGAGCAGCAAAGTCAACGGAAGGTATATTCAAAAGCCTATCCACACCCTTGTTCTGAGGATAATCGCCGGAATGCCCACACCCGCCGAAAACAGCATACCTGACTCCCTTCGGGTATTTGGCAAGAGTATTCAACACAGTATCACGCCAAGCAAGGTTTGCGGTTTCCAGTCTAGTGCGCCCGGAGTGTCCGACGTCAATGCCAAACAAATTAATGCCCAACCTCCTGGCCACAGCGCACGTATTAACTAACTTATCCACCCAAGCCCCATTCCGATCATCTGGGTAGCCGCCTTTGTTGCCCCAACCATTGTCCTTGAAATATTGGCCTAGTTTGTTACTATCACCATCACGCTGAAACCGCTCCAGAACCCTCTGATCTTCGGCCCTCACCATTTCAAGAAACAAGATTTTTGTACCGTTCTTGGCAAGCGCCGGAAGGATTTCATTTTGCAGCGCATACTGGATCTCGTTTACTCCATGCAAATCACCCAGAAACACCCCTGGATTTACGTGGCGCTCAGAGAACAATCCCTCAAAAAACTGAACGGCGGTTTGGTGGCCTATATTTCGCGGGCGCACATTGCCTTCAGGCAATTTAAAACCCAAAATCCCCACTGCGCCAGACACTCCTGGTAAGGGCATGTAACTTATCCTACGCTTCACTAAGCATAATTTTCGAGGCCGCACTCCAAGCAATGACTCATCTGCCTTCGAAGGCGGTTCATTGGCAACGTGTCAGCGCAGCAAGGGTGCGAGCCACGAAACTGCTGTTCCAAAGAATTTGCCGCTTCGGCCAGCGGTTTGTTAGTTTAATCAGCCACCTGCGCCATGCGTAAGTTATCATCGTGACAAGATGGAGCTATGCTTTTTGTCACGGAATTAGCGCGAAGGGCGGCCGGATCGAGCGCAGAACGAGCCGCAGTGAACCCTGACCTTCGGTTTGCAGCTCGCCCGGATACGCCTGCTTCATGGCCAAGCGCCCATCGCGTACACACTCGCCGCGGACTAGAACGGCTAACCGGCGACGACCACTTCGGCTTTCCAGTGAAATCAGTCACGATGGAGTGCGACTTTAGGTATTAACCTTGTTATAACGTAAAACTTTCGGCCACCTCGACGATGTACAAGCAACGCGACCACGGCGGGACTATGGCAGGCGCATCAACCCTCTGAAGGTTGGCTATAGGGTCCGGGCCTTTTTGGTCGAGTTACATTGATCAGTCCAGGTCCGCGCCAAAAACACCATGTGCTCCAAAGCAGGCGCTCTAGGCGGCAACCCAGTCGCCTCACGCCGCTTCGAACGCCTACGCACCCGCAGCGCGGCCGGTGTCGTCGAGCGTGGCGAAGCGGTCCAGGTGGTGATCCGCGTCACCGAACTGCTGGGCGATCATCGTGAGGCGGCGAAAGGTGTGCGACACCTTCATCTCCTCGGTCATGCCCATGCCGCCGTGCAGCTGGACCGACTCCTGCGAGATCTGACGGCACGCGTCGGCGATCTTGATCTTCGCCGCCGACACGATGCGCGCCCGCTCGGTCGCGTCGGTGGCCGAGTCCACGCGCGAGCACACCAGGTAGGTCATCGACCGGGCCTGCTCGACGGTGACGAACATCTCGACCATCCGGTGCTGCAGCACCTGGAAGGTGCCGATCGGCGCGCCGAACTGCTTGCGCGTCTTCAGGTACTCGAGCGTCGTGTCGTTGGCGAACTGCATCGCCCCGACCGCCTCGGCGCACTGCAGCGCGGTCGCGAAGTCCACCGCCTCCTCGATCACCGCGAGCGCACCGCCCTCGGCGCCGACCCGCGCATCGGCCCGCACCTGCACGCCGTCGAGCTTCACGTCGGCCGCGCGCTGGTTGTCGATGTTCCGGTACGGCGTGGTCGTCACGCCCTTCGCATTGGCCGCGACGATGAACAGCGAGATGCCGTGCGCATCATCGGGCGAGCCCGAGGTGCGGGCCGAGACCACCATCAGGTCGGCCTGCGGCGCGCCGAGCACGACGCGCTTCAGGCCGTTCAGCACCCAGCCGTCGCCGGCCTTCGCCGCGGTCGCGGACACATGGTCGAGCCGGTAGCGCCCGCCGTCCTCGGTGTGCGCGAAGGCGAGCCGGAGGCTGCCGTCGACCACCTGCGGCAGGATCTCCGAGCGCTGCGAGGCGCTGCCCGCGCGATCGATCAGGCGCCCGGCCAGCACGCTGGCGAGCACCGGCTCGACGACCAAAGCCTGCCCGACGGACTGCATCGCGCTCATCATGTCGATGGCGCCGCCACCGAAGCCGCCGGCGGCCTCGGAGAAGGGAATCGACAGCACGCCGAGCTCGGCCAGCTGCTTCCACACCGCGTCGCTCGAGCCGCTGTCGGAGTGGATGATCTTCTTGCGGCTCTCGAAGTCGTAGTGGTCGGCGAGGTAACGCCCGACCGAGTCGGCCAGTTGCCGCTGCTCTTCGCTGAGTTCGAAGTCCATGTCAGAGCCCCAGGGTCGCCTTGGCGATGATGTTGCGCTGGATCTCGTTGGACCCGGCGTAGATGCTGGTCTTGCGGTAGTTGGCGTAGCGCGGCGCGAGGTGCGCGAGCGCATCGTCGAAGTCGCCCGCGGCCTGCGGTCCGGTCGGCTTGAACGGCGCGGCCATGGGACCCGCGGCCTGCATCATCAGCTCGGTCAGCGCCTGCTGGATCTCGGTGCCGCGGATCTTGAGCATCGACACGTCGGCGCCCGGCGGCTTGCCGCCGCGCATGGCGTCGAGGAAGCGCAGGTTGGTGATCTCGAGCGCCATCAGCTCGACCTCGACGCGCGTGAGCTTGTCACGGAAGCGCGGATCGTCGATCAGGCGGCGGCCGTGGCCGTCGGTCTGCTCGGCGGCGAAGGCCTTGAGCCGCACCAGCTCGCGCTTGGAGCCGCCGATGCGCCCGGTGTTGAGCCGCTCGTGACCGAGCAGGTACTTGGCCACCGTCCAGCCCTTGCCTTCCTCGTGCACCAGGTTCTCGGCCGGGACCTCGACGTTGTCGAAGAACACCTCGTTCACCTCGTGGCCGCCGTCCATCAGGATCAGCGGGCGCACGGTGATGCCCGGCGTCTTCATGTCGATCAGCAGGAAGCTGATGCCCTCCTGGCGGATCTTCGAGTCGAAGTCGGTGCGCACCAGGCAGAAGATCCAGTCGCCGTACTGGCCGAGCGTGGTCCAGATCTTCTGGCCGTTGACGACGTAGGTGTCGCCGCGGCGGTCGGCGCGCGTCTTGAGCGACGCGAGGTCGGAGCCCGAGCCCGGCTCGGAGTAGCCCTGGACCCAGAACACGTCGCCGTTGTAGATGCCCGGCAGGTGGCGCTGCTTCTGCTCGGGGGAGCCGAACTTCAGCAGCACCTGCGCGCACATCGTGACACCGAAGGCGACGATCGGCGGCGTGCCGGCCAGGCCGCACTCCTCCTCGAAGATGTAGCGCTGGGTGACGTTCCAGCCCGGGCCGCCCCATTCCTCGGGCCAGGCCGGCGCGACCCAGCCCTTCTGGGCCAGGATCTTGTGCCAGCGCAGCAGGTCGCCCTTGTCGAGGTGGTCGCCGGCGGCCGTCTTGCGGCGCAGGTCCTCGGGCAGGTTGTCCTTGAGCCAGCCGCGCACGTCGTCGCGGAAAGCCGCTTCCTCGGTCGAATAGTTCAGGTCCATTTCTTGTCCTCTGCCTCCTGCAGCGTTCTCCAGAATACCTTGCCGGTGCCGGTCTTCGGCAGCGACTCCACGAACTCGACGCGCCGCGGCACCTTGTAGGCCGCCATCTTCTCGCGCGACCACTCGACGATCTCGTCGGCGAACGCGGCGGCGCCGCCCTCGGTCGCGACGCGCTCGCGCGCATGCGGGCGCGGCACGATCACCGCCTTCACCGTCTCGCCGCGCCTGTCGTCGCGGCTGGCGATCACGCAGGCCTCGGACACGTCGGGATGCGCGAACAGCATCGCCTCGACCTCTGCCGGCCAGACCTTGAAGCCGGCCGCGTTGATCATCCGCTTGAGCCGATCGGTGATGAAGAAGTAGCCGTCCTCGTCGTAGTGCCCGAGGTCGCCGGTGCGAAAGAAGCGCTTGCCGTCGAGCTCGAGGAACACCGACGCATCGGCGTGGGGATTGTTCCAGTAGCCTCTGAAGACCTGCGGGCCGCTGACCACGATCTCGCCGGTCGCGCCCGGCCCGCATTCGGCGCCGGTCTCGACGTCGAGCACGCGCGCGTCGGTGTTGAAGATCGGGATGCCCGCGCACTGGCGCTTCGGGCGGTGCATCGGATTGGTGTGCGTCGGCGCGATCGTCTCGGTCAGGCCGTAGCCCTCGATGAACGGCAGGCCGATCAGCCGCTCGAGGCGCTGCGCGACCGCGTCGGGCATGGCGGCGCCGCCGCCGCCGATGCGCATCAGCGAGGACAGGTCGCGCGACTCGAGCCCGGGCGTGTTCAGCAGGTCGACGATCATCGCCGTGATGCCGGTGATGTTCGTGATCCGGCAGTGCTCGATCAGCCGCACGCAGGCCTCGCGGTCCCAGCGCGACATCAGCACGATGGTCACGCCCTGGAAGATCGGCGCGTTCATGCCGCCCTGCATGCCGGTCACATGGAACATCGGCAGCACCGCGAGCTGCACCAGATCGGGCGAGGCGCCCGACCAGGCGGCGCCGATCACCGTGGTGCTCATCACCGTGCGGTGGGTGTGGATGCAGCCCTTCGGATGGCCGGTGGTGCCCGAGGTGTAGGGCAGCACGGCGAGGTCGTCGGGGCCGGCCTGCTGCGGCGCGGGCGCGTGGCCGGCGGCGAGCGCATCCGACCAGGCGGCGGCGCCCGCGGCCGCGTCGGCCGCACCGATCGGGCGGCGTGCAGCGACGACCGCTTCGGGCAGCACGATGCCGGCGAGCGCGGCATCGGGCGTCGCGGGCAGGTAGTCCGAGTAGGCGCCGACGACCGCGTGGTCGACCGCGGCACCGAGCAGCGGGCGCCAGGCATCGAGCAGCTCCTGGCCGAGGATCGCGACGCGCGCGCCGCTGTCCTCGCACAGGTAGCGCAGCTCGTCGGTGCGCAGCATCGGGTTCACCGGCACGACCGCCGCGTCGGCCCGCAGGATGGCGTAGTAGCCGATCACGAACTGCGGGCTGTTCTGCACATCGAGCACGACCCGGTCGCCGCGCCGCACGCCCGCGACCCGCTGCAGCCAGCCGGCGAGCCGCTCGACCTCGTGCTCGAGCGTCGCGTACGGGATCGAGCGGCCGTAGTAGAAGAGCGCCGTCTTGTCCGGGAAGCGCGCGGCGCTGACACGGAGGTTGAAGCTCAGCGGGGTGGCCGGTATCGAGAGGGTCCGGGGCGTGCCCGGCGGCCAGTGTCGGAAATGTCGGTCGAACATGTCTCCATCCGGACCCGTCGTGGCAGGCCTGCGGCAAGGGTACCGCAATCGGCCCGGCACCCAGCTTCACCGCGCGAGCTTGCGGCGGTGCAGCTAGAATGGATTTTGCGGCCGGAGGCCTTCACGAGCCCCTCACGAGCCGCGCCCGGAGCGCTTGCCGCGCGGGCCGCCCCACCCGGGCCGGCCCGCGCGAGCGAGCGCCGACCGCCTCGCTGCGTTCCTGCTCCGCCTCCCTTCCAGGTCAGTCCCATGCACCAGCTTGATCCGGGTCCGTCGACCCGCTCCGTCGAAGCCTCCGGCACGACGGCCGCCGCGCCGTCCGGCCGACCGACGGATCTGCCCGCCGCCCGCGCGCGCCGCACCCGGCCGGCAACGCGCCTCGCGGCCGTCGCCCTCGCCGTCCTGGCGCTGGGGACCGCAGGCTGCGGCGAGCGGGGCGCGGGCGCCCCCGGCGGTGCGCCCGCGGCCGGGGCGGCCGGAGCCAAGGGGCCGGGCGGTGCGCCGGGCGCCGGCGGGCCGCCGCCCGCGATGCCGGTGACGGTCGTCGACGCCACGCCGCGCAAGCTGCCGATCACCATCGAAGCGGTCGGCCAGACCGAGGGCTCGCGCGAGGTCGAGGTGCGCGCCCGCGTGACCGGCGTGCTGCAGCAGCAGCTCTTTCGCGAGGGCGAGGTGGTCAAGGCCGGCGCGCCGCTGTTCCGCATCGACCCGGCGCCCTTCGAGATCGCGCTCGAGCAGGCGCGGGCGGCGCTCGCGCAGGAGACCGCGAACCTCGAGCAGGCGCGCCGCGAGGCCGCCCGCACCGGACCGCTCGCCGAGCAGCGTGCGATCAGCCAGAAGGAGGCCGACGACGCGCGCTCGGCGCTCGCCCGCATCGAGGCCTCGCGGCAGGTCGCGCAGGCCCGCATCCGCGAGGCCGAGCTGAACCTGTCGTACACCCGCGTGAACGCGCCGATCGCCGGGCTCGCCGGGCGCCTCGAGCGCTCGGTCGGCAGCCTGGTCAATCCGAGCACCGACAGCCTGCTGGTCAGGCTGGCGGTGACCGATCCGATCTGGGTGCGCTTCTCGTTCTCCGAGCCGGAGTGGCAGCGGCTGCGCGGCCAGACGGGCAGCGCGTCGGTCACGCTGGTGCTGCCCGACGGCCGGGCCTACCCGGTCGAGGGCACGCTCAATTTCTCGGGCACCAGCGTCGATGCGCGCACCGGCGCCGTGCAGATGCGTGCCGCGTTCGCGAACCCGCAGCTCACGGTCCTGCCCGGGCAGTTCGTGCGGGCGCGGGTGAAGATCGGCGAGCAGGATGCGGTCGTCGTGCCGCAGGCCGCGGTGATGACCAACGACCAGGGCCGCTTCGTGTGGGTCGTGGGGCCGCAGAACGCGGCCACGCCGCGCCCGGTGAAGGCCGGTGCCTGGAGCGGCGCAGGCTGGGCGATCCAGGAAGGCCTGGCCGAGGGCGACCGCGTCATCGTCGACAACCTGATGAAGCTGCGGCCGGGCGCGCCGGTGGCACCGCAGGTCGCAGGGGCGGCAGGCGCCCCGCCGGCCAAGGCCGAGCCGAAGGCGGGCGGAGCCGGCTCGTGACGCGCGTCCCGCTGTCGCGCTTCTTCATCGAGCGGCCGGTCTTCGCGACCGTGCTGTCGGTGGTCATCGTGCTCGCCGGCCTGGTCTCGGCGCTGATCCTGCCGGTGGCGCAGTACCCGGAGATCGCGCCGCCGACGGTGACGATCACCGCCACCTATCCGGGCGCCTCGGCCGAGACGCTCGCGCGCACCGTCGCCGCGCCGATCGAGGAGCAGCTCTCGGGCATCGAGGGCATGCTGTACTTCAACTCGTCGTCGGCCTCCAACGGCACGGTGACCATCACCGCGACCTTCGAGGTCGGCACCGATACCGATAAGGCGACCTTCAACGTCAACAACCGCGTGCAGCTCGCCACGCCGCGGCTGCCCGACGAGGTGCGGCGCAACGGTGTCATCGTCGCCAAGCGCTCGCAGAACTTCCTGGTCGTCATCGCGCTGAACTCGCCGAAGGGCTCGAAGGACACGCTGTTCCTGTCGAACTACGCGACGCTCAACGTCCTCGACGACATCAAGCGGATCAAGGGCGTCGCCGACGTCATCAACTTCAGCGCCCGCGACTACGCGATGCGGGTCTGGCTGCGCCCGGACCGCATGGCGCAGCTCGGCATCACCACCACCGACGTCGCGCAGGCGATCGCCGCTCAGAACGCGCAGTTCGCCGCCGGCAAGATCGGCGCCGAGCCGGCGCTGCCCGGCCAGCAGCTCACCTACACCGTCACCGCCCAGGGCCGGCTGGTCGAGCCCGAGCAGTTCGGCGAGATCGTGCTGCGCTCGGGCGGCGCCAGCGGCGTGCTGCGCCTGAAGGACGTGGCCCGCATCGAGCTCGGCGCGCAGAGCTACGACGCCAGCAGCTTCGTGAACGGACAGCCGGCGGTCGCGCTCGGCGTATTCCTGCAGTCGGGCGCCAACGCGCTCGACACCGGCGCCGCGGTCAAGAAGCGGATGGCCGAGCTGCAGCGCGATCGCTTCCCCGAGGACGTCGGCTACCTGATCCCCTACGACACCACGCGCTTCGTGTCGGCCTCGATCAACGAGGTGCTCAAGACCATCCTCGAGGCGGCGATCATCGTCGTGCTGGTGGTGTTCGTCTTCCTGCAGACCTGGCGCGCGACGCTGATCCCGATGCTCGCGGTACCGGTCTCGCTGATCGGCACCTTCGCGGGCCTGTGGCTGTTCGGGTTCTCGATCAACACGCTCACGCTGTTCGCGATGGTGCTGGCCATCGGCATCGTGGTCGACGACGCGATCGTCGTGCTCGAGAACGTCGAGCGGCTGATGCGCGAGGAACACATGTCGCCGGTGGAGGCCTCGATCGAGGCGATGCGCGAGGTGCAGGGGGCGGTGATCGGCATCGTGCTGGTGCTGTGCGCGGTGTTCGTCCCGGTCGCCTTCCTCGGCGGCATCGCCGGCCAGCTGTACCGGCAGTTCGCGGTGACCGTGGCCATCGCGGTGGTGCTGTCGGGCGTGGTGGCGCTCACGCTCACGCCCGCGCTGTGCGCGATGCTGCTCAAGCCGCACTCGAACGAGCCCCGCCGCGGCATCGCCGGCCGTGCGTTCCGCGCCTTCGATGCCGGCTTCGGCTGGGTCACGCGCCGCTACCTCGGCGCGGTGCACGTGGGCCTGCGCCACCGCGTGATCGCATTGCTGCTGTTCGTCGCGATGGTCGGCGCGACGGTGTTCCTGCTGCTGCGCGTGCCGGGCAGCTTCGTGCCACCCGAGGACCAGGGCTACATCATCGCCGCGGTGCAGCTGCCCGACGGCGCGACGCTCGAGCGCACCGGGCGCACCACCGAGACGCTGCGCACCATGGTCGCCTCGAACCCGGCGATCGAGGCCTTCTTCTCGATCAACGGCTTCGACCTCATCGGCGGCGGCAACAAGTCGAGCGCGGCGACCATCTTCGTGCCGATGAAGCGCTGGGAGGACCGCACGCAGACCTCGCCGCAGCTCGCGCAGCAGGTCTCCGGCGCGGGCTTCGGCCTGCGCGACGGCATCGCCTTCGCCTTCGTGCCGCCGGCCATCCAGGGGCTCGGGCAGTCGGGCGGCTACGAGGTCTACGTGCAGAGCCGCATCAACGCCGATCCGCAGGCGCTCGCGCAGACCACCCAGCAGTTCATCGCGGCGCTCAACAGGCATCCGGTGCTGGCCGGCAACAACACCTTCTTCCGGCCGACCGTGCCGCAGCTGCGGGTCGAGGTCGACCGCGAGAAGGCGCTCGCGCTCGGCGTGAGCCAGGCCGAGGTGTTCGTCGCGCTGCAGGCCCAGATGGGCTCGCTGTACGTGAACGACTTCAACCGCTCGGGGCGCACCTACCGGGTGACCATCCAGGCCGATGCGCCCTACCGGTCCAACCCCGACGACCTCGGCGCGGCCTACGTGCGCTCGGCCACCACCGGCGCGATGATCCCGCTCAAGACGCTGATCACGGTGCAGAACATCATCGGCCCCGAGCAGATCGAGCGCTACAACGGCTACATCGCCGCGAAGATCCTCGGCGGCGCCAAGCCCGGCTTCTCGTCGGGCGAGGCGATCGCCGCGGTCGAGCAGATCGCGCGCGAGGTGCTGCCCCCGGGATACACCGCCGAGTGGACCGGCCAGGCCTTCCAGGAGAAGCGCACCGGCCGCGCGTCGATCTTCGCGTTCGGCTTCGCGATCGTGATGGTCTACCTGATCCTGTCGGCGCTCTACGAGCGCTGGGGCGTGCCGCTGTCGGTGATCCTCGCGGTGCCGTTCGCGCTCGCGGGCGCGCTCGGCGCGGTGATGCTGCGGCAGATGAACAACGACATCTACTTCCAGATCGGACTGATCGTGCTGATCGGGCTGGCCGCCAAGAACGCCATCCTGATCGCCGAGTTCGCGATGCAGGGCATGCAGCAGGGCAAGACCGCGGCCGAGGCGGCGGCCGAGGCGGCGCGCCTGCGGTTCAGGCCGATCGTGATGACCTCGCTCGCCTTCGTGCTCGGCGTCGTGCCGCTGGTGATCGCCACCGGCGCGGGCGCGGCCGCGCGCCAGTCGATGGGCACCGGCGTGTTCGGCGGGATGATCGTCGCGACCTTCGTGGCGCCGATCTTCGTGCCGCTGTTCTACTCGCTGCTCGCGCGCCGTCCGCGCCCGGTGCACGAACATCCCGAGGACCGGGGCGGCCCGGTCGGCCACACCTCGCAGGAGGACGTGACGTGAGTGCCGCATCCCACGTGCTGGGCCGCACAACCCGCCCGACCCTCGCACTGGCGCTCGCCTGCACGGTGCTCGCGATCGCCGGCTGCACCGCGGTCGGCCCCGACTACCGCCGGCCCGCGACCGCCCTCCCCGCCGCGTTCCCCGGCGAGCCCGCCACGGGCGAGGCGATCGTGTTGCCGCGCTGGTGGACGCTCTACGGCGACGCCACGCTGACCGCACTGGTCGACGCATCGCTCGTGCGCAACGCCGACGTGCGCCTGGCCGCGGCCCGCGTCGAGGAGACCGAGGCGGTGCTGGCGCAGGCCCGCGCGGCGATGTTCCCGCAGATCGACCTGCAGGGCTCGTCGACGCGCGCACGCTCCACGCAGGTCGGCGCGGTGCCGCTGCCGGTGACGGCGCCGATCGTGCAGAGCACGCAGCGGCTGGTGCTCTCGACCACGTTCGAGATCGATTTCTGGGGCCGGCTGCGCCGGGCCGACGAGGCCGCCCGCGCGCAGGCCCTGGGCACGCGCTACGGCGAGGGCGTGGTGGCGACCACGCTGGCCGGCGCGACCACGCAGTCCTACTTCGCGCTGCGCTCGATCGAGGCGCAGGCCGCCTCGCTCGCCGCGACCGTCACCGCCCGCGAAGGCTCGCTCGACCTCGTCCGCAGGCGGGCCGCCGGCGGCGTCGCCTCGGACCTGGACCTGGCGCAGGCCAGCGGCGCGCTCGCCGACGCGCGGGTGCAGCTGCGCGAGCTGCAGCGCCAGCGGGCGATCGTCGAGCACCAGCTCGCCGTGCTCACCGGCCAGCCGGGCGCGGCCGTGCCGCCGGGTGCCGGGATCGCCGCGCTGCCGCTCGTGCCGGTGCCGCCCGCCGGGCTGCCCTCGAGCCTGGTCGATCGCCGTCCGGACGTGCGCCAGGCCGAGCAGACCCTGGCCTCGGCCAGCGCCCTGATCGGCGTGGCCAAGGCGCAGGAGTACCCGACCTTCTCGCTGACCGCCTTCCTCGGCGGGCAGGCCGCCGACCTGGGCAACGTGATCAGCGGTGCAGGCCGGGTCGGTTCGCTCGGCGCGTCGGTGTTCTGGCCGGTCTTCGACGCCGGCCGCTACCGGGCCCGGACCCGCGAGGCCGAGGCCCGCGCCGAGCAGGCCGCGGCGGCCTACGAGCGCACCGTGCAGACGGCATGGCGCGAGGTGGCCGACGCGCTGAACAACGCCGGCGCCGCCGCCCAGTCAGAGGCGGACGTCGAGGCCCGGCTGCGTGCCGCGCGCGAGGCGCTGCGCATCACCCAGATCCGCTACGACGCGGGGTACTCGGGCTACCTGGAGGTGCTGGACGCCCAGCGCACGCTCAACGGCGCCGAGCTCGCGTCGATCCAGAACCGGCAGGCCCGGCTCGCGGCGAGCGTGGACCTGATGAAGGCGCTGGGAGGTGGGTGGCAGCTGCCCGCGCCGACCGGCGCTGCGAACGGCGCCCGGCCGGGCAGCCTCGCGGCGGCACGCTGACCCGCTGCGCGGGCGCAGACGGCACCGTGCGCCGCCCTGCTGCGGGCGGGCGCGACGCTCCCTGACCGGTCAGCCGGTCAGCGGATCAGGCCGACGATCAGGTCGATCACCGACTGCACGGCAGCCAGCAGATCGTCGTCGAATACTTTCAGGATTTCTTCCATGGTCCTCGGGGGCCGTCGAACCGGGCTCTCGTGAAGCGCTCGGCAGATGCTCGGCCAAAGTCGATGTGCGGCCGCAGCAGTGTAGCGCTGTCAGAGGTCGCCCCGGCACGTCCCGCACGACCACCGGAGCGATCCGACCGCGCAACGGCGCCTGCGCCGACAGGGACGGCGGCGCGCCCGGGCCGGAGGGGCCGAAGTTGCGCTGCAGCGACACGGGACGCTAGGATCGGCCCTAGACGGGTCCGGCCCACGACGGCCGGACGGCAGATCCAGGAGACGACACCCATGACGACGAGCGGGCCGCGGGGCGGCCTGGCCGGTCGCGCGCGCGCGGCAGCGGCCTTCGTGCTGCCGCTGGCCGCCCTGCTCGTGCTGTGGGCCGCCGCCGTCCGGACCTTCGACGTCGACCCGCGGGTGTTCCCCGGCGTCGGGGCGGTGGTCCAGGCCGGCGCCGAGGCGATCGCCGACGGCACGCTCATCCAGCACATCGCGGCCAGCCTGGGCCGCGTCGCCTTCGGCACCGCGATCGCGCTGCTGCTGGGCATCCCGCTGGGCGTGGCGATGGGGGTGAGCCCCGCGGTCGCCTCGTTCTTCAGCCCGCTGCTGCGCTTCTTCTCGGTGCTCGCCGGCATCGCCTGGATACCGATCGCCACGCTCTGGTTCGGCTACGGCTTCGGCGCGATCACCTTCGTGATCTTCAACGCGGTGTTCTTCGTCGTGGCGTACAACACGCTGCTGGGGGTCTCCAGCATCCCGATGCCGGTGCGCAATGCCGCGGCCTCGCTCGGAGCCGGCCGCTTCGCGATGCTCACCGAGGTGCTGCTGCCGGGGGCGCTGCCCAACATCGTCACCGGCATCCGCACCGGACTCGGCTTCGCATGGCGCGGCCTGATCGCCGCCGAGATGATCGCCACCAACGTCGGGCTGGGCTACATGCTGTTCGCCGCCCGCGACTTCTACAAGACCGAGGTGATCGTGCTCGGCATGGTGGTGATCGGCCTGCTGTGGCTGGCGCTCGACCGGCTGCTGCTGGCGCCGCTCGAGCGGCTCACCAGCGAACGCTGGGGCATGGTGCGGGCATGAGCACCGCCCTGCCCTCCGTGCCGGTGCGCCCGACCGCCTGGCAGCGCGTGCAGCGCGCCTGGGTGCGCGCCGTCACCGCCTGGCCGGCGCTGCGCTCGATCCTGCCCTTCGTGCCGCTGCTGGGCGCCTGGTGGCTCACCGCCGCGCTCGAGGTCTTCCCCAAGGCGTTCTTCCCCGGGCCCGGGGAGGTCGTGCGCACCTTCGTCGCGCTGGTCTACAAGGGCATCCTGCCGGAGTACCTGGCCGACAGCGTCGGCCGGCTCGCCGCGGGCGCGGCGGTCGGCATCGCGCTGGCCATCCCGCTCGGCGTGCTGATCGGCACCAGCCGGCGCGCGCATGCCGCGCTGTGGCCGGTGCTGCTCTTCTTCCAGGCGGTGGGCGACATCGCGTGGCTGCCGATCCTGCTGGTCTGGTTCGGCTTCGGCCTGACGACCATGACCTTCGTGATCGTCTACACCGTGCTGTTCCCGGTCGTGCTGAACACCGTGCTCGGCATCCGCTCGGTGCCGACCGACCTGGTGCGCGCCGCCCGCAGCCTCGGCGCGTCGCCCGCGCGCGTGGTGTGGGAGGTGCTGCTGCCGGGGGCGCTGCCCAACATCATGACCGGCCTGCGCAACGGCCTGGGCTACGGCTGGCGCGCACTGATCGCCGCCGAGATCATCGTCGGCACCAGCGGCATCGGCTTCCTGATGTTCGATGCGCGCCGTGCCGGCTCGGTGGTGGAGATCATGCTCGGCATGGTGGTGCTGGGCGTGCTGTGGTACGCGGTCGATGCATGGCTCCTCGCGCCGATCGAGCGCGCGACCGGGCAGCGCTGGGGCATGGTGACGAGGGACCGATGAAGGCGTTGACGCTCGAAGGGCTGCAGAAGACGTACTACGACCCGTACAAGGGCACGCAGGTCACGGCGGTCCGCGACGTGTCGCTGCGCGTGGAACCGGGCGAGTTCGTGTCGGTCGTCGGCCCCTCGGGCTGCGGCAAGACCACGATCCTCAACATGATCGCCGGCTTCCTGCCGCACACCGGCGGGCGCATCCTGGTCGACGGCACGCCGGTCGACGGGCCCGGTCCCGACCGCGGCGTGGTGTTCCAGTCGTTCGCGCTGTTCCCGTGGAAGACGGTGCTCGACAACGTCGGCTTCGGTCCGAAGATGCGCGGCGTGGCGCGTGCCGAGCGCGACCGCATCGCGCGCGAGTACCTGGCGCTCGCCGGTCTCGCGCATGCCGCAGACCGCTACCCGGCCGAGCTCTCCGGCGGCATGCAGCAGCGCGTGGGCGTGGTGCGCGCGCTGGCCAACGAGCCGGACGTGCTGCTGATGGACGAGCCCTTCGCCAGCGTCGACGCGCAGACGCGCCTGATGCTGCAGGAGGAGCTCACGCGGATCTGGCAGCAGCGGCGCACCACGGTGCTGTTCATCACCCACGACGTGCCCGAGGCGGTGTTCCTCGCCAACCGCGTGATCGTGCTGTCGCAGGGCCGCGTGCTCGACGACGTGCCGGTGCCGCTGCCGCATCCGCGCCGCTGGGACGCGCTGGTCGAGGACGATGCGTTCAAGTCGCTGTCGGCCAAGGTGCTGGCACGGGTGCGCTCGGCATGAGCGACGCGGTCCCGTCTGCGGCGGCTGCGCCCGATGCGCCCCGGCCCGGTCCGCTGGGCACGATCGCGCGCATGGTGCTGCGCTCGACCCAGGGCCGCGTCGTCCTGGCGCTGCTCGCCGCCTGGCTGGTCTACGAGGGCTGGCTGTCGGCGGCCGCGCCCGGCAAGGTCGTCGGCGAGTTCCCCGCGGACCGCGAGAAGCTCGCCGTGCTGGTCACCCTGCCCTTTCCGCCCGAGCGCTTCCACGTGCTGGTGTTCCAGCGCTTCGGTCGCGTCTCGGGCACCGACGGCACCACCGTCGAGGTCCGCGGCGTGCCGCGGACCGAGCTCGTGCGGCTGGCCCGCCCCTACTGGGTCAGCCGCGTCGAGCCGTTGAAGCAGCCCTGATCCCGTTCCGCACACCCACACCGACACACCCAGGAGACCGACGATGCTGTTCAGAACGTTGATGTTCGCCGCGGCACTGCTGGCCGGCACCGCCGCCCACGCACAGACGATGGTGAAGCTGAAGGCCGGCATGGTGACCGGCATCGACCAGATCGGCCTGCCGATCGCGCTCGAGCGCGGCTTCTTCGAGAAGCAGGGACTCGACGTGACGATCGCGCGCCCCTACGCGACCGGCGTCGATGCGCTCAACGCGCTGCAGGCCGGCGAGAACGACATCGTGCAGGTCGGCGTGCCGATGATCGGCGCGGTGCTGCGCGGCATGGACCTGGTGGCGCTGGCCAACTACAGCGGCAACGCCACCAAGATGGGCTCGGATGCCACGATGGCGCTGATCGCGCGCGGCGACTCGGGCATCGTCAAGGGCGACCTGAAGAGCCTGCGCGGCAAGAAGATCGCCGCCTCCTTCGGCACCATCAACCACCTGTACGTGCTCGCGCTGCTCGAGAAGGGGGGGCTGACGCCGGCCGACGTGACGCTGGTGAACACGCCGCCGCCCGACATGACCGTCGCGCTGCTCGCGAAGGGCATCGACGCATTCTCCGCCTGGGACCCGTGGCCCATCGTCGCGATGAAGGACGTGCCCGGTGCGGTCGAGGTGATCCGCGGCGGCGACGTGATCTCGTACGTCGGCTACAACGTCGCGCTGCGCGGCTGGGTCGAGAAGAACGGCGCGACGATCGAGAAGTTCCTCGCCGCGGTGGCCGAGGCCGACCAGTGGATGCGCGCCAATCCGAAGCAGGCCGCGCAGGTCGCCACGCGCTGGATCCCGGGTCTGAAGCCCGAGATCGCCGAGGCCGCGATGCAGTTCAACATCCAGCAGACCGACCGGCGCCTGTCGGCGAACAACTACGCGGCGCTCGACGCCGCGCAGCAGCGACTGCTGCGCCTGGGCATCCTCAAGCAGACCTTCGACGTCAACAAGCACATCGAGCCCAAGCACATCCTCAAGGTGATGGCCGACAACCCGAAGCTGTTCGCCGACCTGCCGCCGATCCCGGCGCGCTCGGCGATCGGCCCGGGCTACGTGTTCAAGCCCTGACCCACCGGCGTCGCGCGCGCAGGAGGCCCGCCCCATGCATCCATCCATCCACGCCGCGCGCACGCCGGACAAGCCGGCCATCGTGATGGCCGGCAGCGGTGCCGTCGTCACCTATGGCGAGCTCGAAGCCCGCAGCAACCGCTTCGCGCGGCTGCTGCGCGCCAGCGGCCTGCGGGCGGGCGACCATGTCGCGCTGCTGGTCGAGAACCATCCGCGCTTCTACGAGCTGTGCGTGGGCGCGCACCGCGCGGGGCTGGTCTACACCGCGATCAGCACGCGGCTGACCGTCGGCGAGGCACGCTACATCGTCGAGGACTGCGGCGCGCGCGCGATCGTCGCCACCGCGGCCACCGCAGCGGTGGCGACACAGGCGGCCGAGGGCGCGGGCGCGCTGGTGGCGCGCTGGATGGTCGACGGCACCGCGCCCGGCTGGACCTCGTACGAGGACGCGGTCGCCGCCCAGCCCGCGCAGCGCATCGACGACGAGGTCGCCGGCTGCGACATGCTCTATTCGTCGGGCACCACCGGCCGGCCCAAGGGGGTGTACGTGCCGCCCGAGGCCGGCGCCATCGACGCGTCGTATCCGCTGCTGGAGACGATGCGCAACCGCTACGGCGTGGGCGAGGACACCGTCTACCTGTCGCCCGCGCCGCTCTATCACGCCGCCCCGCTGCGCTTCAACATGGGCGTGCTGCGGCTCGGCGGCACCTGCGTGATCATGGAGCACTTCGACGCCGCCGAGTTCCTGCGGCTCGTCGAGACGCACCACGCCACCCACACCCAGCTCGTGCCGACGATGTTCGTGCGGATGCTCAAGCTGCCGACCGAGGTCCGCGCGCGCTTCGACGTGTCGTCGCTGCGCTGCGCGATCCACGCGGCCGCGCCCTGCCCGATCCCGGTCAAGCGGCAGATGATCGACTGGTGGGGGCCCATCGTCTGGGAGTACTACGCGGGCACCGAGGGCAACGGCATGACGCTGTGCGACTCGCACGAGTGGCTCGCGCATGAGGGCACCGTCGGGCGCGCGGTGGTCGGGGAGCTCAGGATCTGCGACGAGGACGGCCGGGAGATGCCGACCGGCGAGCCCGGCACCGTCTACTTCGCGGGCGGGCGTCCCTTCGAGTACCACAACGACCCCGAGAAGACTTGCGGCTCGCGCAATGCGCGCGGCTGGACCACGCTCGGCGACGTCGGCTATGTCGACGCGGACGGCTTCCTGCACCTGACCGACCGCAAGGCGCACATGATCATCAGCGGCGGGGTCAACGTATACCCGCAGGAGACCGAGAACCTGCTGGTGACCCAGCCAAAGGTGCTCGACGTCGCGGTGATCGGCGTGCCCGACGAGGAGATGGGCGAGGCGGTCAAGGCGGTGGTCACGCCGCGCGACATGGCCGACGCCGGACCCGAGCTCGAGCGCGAGCTGATGGCCTGGTGCCGAGAGCGGCTCTCGCCGATCAAGTGCCCCCGCTCGGTGGACTTCGAGGCCGAGCTGCCGCGCCACCCCACCGGCAAGCTCTACAAGCGACTGCTGCGCGACCGCTACTGGGCGGGACGCGCGAGCCGCATCATCTGAACGCACCCCTCGACGGAGCCCCCCGCCATGACCATCGTCTTCTACGACTGCAAGACCGCCCCGTCGCCGCGCCGCGCGCGCATCCTGCTCGCCGAGAAGGGCGTGCCGCACGAGGTCGTGCAGGTCGACCTCGCGAACAAGGAGCAGATGGGCGAGGCGTTCAGGAAGGTCAACCCGCAGTGCACGGTGCCGGTGCTGGTGACCGACGACGGCCTGACGCTGACCGACAACGCGTCGATCGCCGCCTGGCTCGAGGCCGCGTATCCCGAGCCGCCGCTGATGGGCCGCACGCCCGCCGAGCGGGCCGAGATCGCGGGCTGGCACTGGCGTTCCGAGTTCGAAGGCCTGATGGCGATCGCCGAGGGCCTGCGCAACGGTTCGCCGGCGATGGCCAACCGCGCGCTGCCGGGGCCGGTGGACTATGCGCAGATCCCCGAGCTCGCGCAACGCGGGCGGGCGCGGGTGGAGCGGTTCCTCGAAGTGCTGGAAGCACGGCTCGCGGGGCGCGAGTTCGTCGCGACCGACCGGTTCTCGATCGCTGACGTGACCGCGGCGGTGGCGGTGGACTTCGCGCGGGTGGTGAAGGTCAAGCCGGATCCGGAGCGGCATCCGAACGTGGTGCGGTGGCGGGCGGGACTGGCGGGGCGGGGGTCGATGGCGTTGTAGGGATGGGCGAGGAATCGGCCCAGCCGGGCGTGGACCGTACGACGCCCGTCGCCCAAGGTTCTCAACGGACGCACCGCGACCCGCCCCGCGATGGCCCTGCGCATCGAACGCTGGATGGGGCGCGATCACGGAGGTGCTGCCGAAGTGTGGCTGGCGCAACAGGCGGCTTACGACCTCTGTGCTCGCGCCTCGTTGAGGCGATGCCGAACTGCCGCACCCCTCGCAGCTGGGGTCGCCCCTAGCTTGCGCGACGGCGGCGCGCACGGTTGAATCGTCCCGCCCTATGGATGGACGCTCGGTGCGGACCGCGTCCGAAGACCCCTCGAATGCCAGTGCGTGCGCTCTCTCGCTCCTGCCCCGCGCCAGCCCTGCCGCAGGGCGGCCAGGGGCTCGGTATGGCCGGCAGCGGCCGGGCCGCAGCGCGGGCCGTGCTGCAGCTCGATCTCGAGGATCCGAAGCTCAATCGGGACGCCGCCCGATCCAACGGTGTATTCGTCGCGTACGTCAGCCCCGATTTCACCTCTGGATACGCGCAGGTGATCGCAGCCCGCATGGGGCTGCCGGTGAGGAGGTCGATGAAGCCCCTGCCGGGGCCTGCTGGGCTGTTCCGGCCGCCGGAGGTTCATGCATGGGTGACGTTGCCGAACGATGCGGCGGGCGGAAGGGCCTGGGCGGCGATGAACCTGGTGCCGATCGACGAGTTCACCAACCGCCGCCAAGGCGGCTTGCGGATGCCGCCCGCTGCCAGTGCGGCGTTCAAGGCGGGGCATGACGAGCAGACCCGGCGAATTGCAAAAGGGGAGCTGGTGCAACTCCTCGGCCTGATGGTCTACGGAGCGGCAGGAGCGGCGGCGGGGTCAGCCCGGAGCCGGTCAGCGCTGCGGGCGATGACGCCCCCGCCCGTCGGGAGGCCATCGAGCAGCATGAGTCGCGGCGCGAACGGACCGCTCGTCGAGATGAAGATCGGGCCCGACGGGGTGTACCGGGCCCGGAGCGCCCCCGACAAACCCGCGTCACCCCAGCCGCAGTTCCGGCCCCGTGCGCTTGCCGTCGGGTCTGGAGACGGGTCGGGCGGAAAGTCGGACGCAAACAGGCGGGGCCCGGGCACTGGTCCCAGCGTCGATGTGAGAAGCGTGCCTGCACCGCGTCCTAGAGCCCAGGCAGCTCGGCCAACAAAGACCGAACAAGCATTCGGAACCGCTGTCTTGCGGACGCTTGTCGAGGACCCCGGTGCTCAGCCCCATCGAAACGTGATTGTGTCGATGCTCGACAACAGCCCCGACTATCGGTTCGCGCTACAGCTACAGATACCCATCCATCCCGGACACCTTGATCGCAACATGACTGCGGAGGTGACGGTGACCCGCACTCCGGGAAAGGTGACGGTCTCGGCCCGTGGCCGGAACATGACGGTCACTTACCGACTTGCATTCCACGAGGGCAGGATCGTAGTGCCATGGTTAGGGCTTCGCCAGCCGCCGACGAGCGCCGAGGGCTGGCGCCCCGGTGGCTTCCGCAATGACAGTGGCGATTTCGCCCTGCCAGCAGCGTTCTGGGACCGCCAGAGCGACCTTCGAGCGTTAGAGCACCGGCTCATTCGCGATGCGCGCGGCAGGGACACGTCCTGGACACCCTTGCCCCAGCAGATACAGGTCATGCTGAGGCTGTTCGAGCATCGCGACATGCTGCAGAGGTTGATGGAACATCGGTTCAAGTCGCTGAAGCACGCGCGCAGTACACTCGTGCAGGTGTTGAGCAAGATGGACCGCGAGACGCCCGGCGTGTTCGTGGCGGAGACTGGCTGGCACATCTATCCGCGTGAAGACGCCGACGGGACTTGGGGCGTAGGACTGAGTTCGATTGGCACACCCACTTCCGCGTGGCCTTTTTACCTGTCGAACAATCTGCCGTCGCGCATGCCCATGAAGGGGGCGACGCGCTGGCATACGGGCGAATACCTCCATACCCACCCCGACCGCCGCGTCACAGAACCGGCAGCCCGCACCGCAACGCCTGTTTTCAGAGAAACGGTCCTAGGCTTCAGTGCAGCTGACATCAGCGTTGTGTTGAGCGCCGAGACCCCGCTGCTGGTCTACGACAACGGCGCCGTCTTCCGAGCATCTCCCCCGCCTGCGTGGTTTGCGCTGACGAACAGTCAACGGCAAACGAAGGTCCAAGCCTTGGACCATGCGATCGAGGCCGTAGCGCGTAGCCACACCGAAGACCCCGCCGCACTGGCGGCGCTGCGCACGCTCCTGCAGGCGCTGCCGGTGCGCTTCCAGCGGATCGGTGGCATCGATCGGCTGCCGCCCC